>NZ_JAYXBK010000015.1:0-164545 GCF_036016995.1 Paraburkholderia sp. MPAMCS5 | reverse complement strand
CGACTCCACGCCGATGATAGTGCGGATTGCCCGTGTGAAAGTAGGTAATCGTCAGGCTCCCCAGCAGCATCAGAAACCCCACCCCTTCAAGGTGGGGTTTCTGCGTTTACGGCGGCGAAAAACGCCATATAAGTGAGAGCCTTGGGTCGGAATAGTCAAGCAAAGCCTTGACAACCTGCAGTTGTTCCCCCATAATCATCAGTTCTCTGCGGAGGGGTGCCCGAGTGGCTAAAGGGGGCAGACTGTAAATCTGTTGGCTTACGCCTACGTTGGTTCGAATCCAACCTCCTCCACCAGAATGCAAGTTGTAGCAGTTGTTGGGAATCCATGATCCTTGCGGGTGTAGCTCAATGGTAGAGCAGAAGCCTTCCAAGCTTACGACGAGGGTTCGATTCCCTTCACCCGCTCCAGTAATGCGAAAGCAGTGCCCATGTGGCTCAGTGGTAGAGCACTCCCTTGGTAAGGGAGAGGTCGGCAGTTCGATCCTGCCCATGGGCACCAGAAATACTCAGTGATTGTTTGCGCCCGGCGCAACGTACGGAAAAATCCTCTTAGGAGTCGAAAATGGCCAAGGGTAAGTTTGAGCGGACCAAGCCGCACGTGAACGTCGGCACGATTGGTCACGTTGACCACGGCAAGACCACGCTGACGGCAGCGATCACGACGGTTCTGACGCAGAAGTTCGGCGGCGAAGCGAAGGCATACGACCAGATCGACGCGGCGCCGGAAGAAAAGGCACGTGGTATCACGATCAACACGGCACACGTCGAGTACGAAACGGCTAACCGCCACTACGCACACGTCGACTGCCCGGGCCACGCTGACTATGTGAAGAACATGATCACGGGCGCCGCGCAGATGGACGGCGCGATCCTGGTGTGTTCGGCCGCTGACGGCCCGATGCCGCAAACGCGTGAGCACATCCTGCTGGCGCGTCAGGTTGGCGTTCCGTACATCATCGTGTTCCTGAACAAGTGCGACATGGTGGACGACGCTGAGCTGCTGGAGCTGGTCGAGATGGAAGTGCGCGAGCTTCTGTCGAAGTACGACTTCCCGGGTGACGACACGCCGATCATCAAGGGTTCGGCCAAGCTGGCGCTGGAAGGCGACAAGGGCGAGCTGGGCGAAGTGGCGATCATGAACCTGGCCGACGCGCTGGACACGTACATCCCGACGCCGGAGCGCGCGGTGGACGGTTCGTTCCTGATGCCGGTGGAAGACGTGTTCTCGATCTCGGGTCGTGGCACGGTGGTGACGGGTCGCGTTGAGCGCGGCATCGTCAAGGTCGGCGAGGAAATCGAAATTGTCGGTATCAAGCCGACGGTGAAGACGACCTGCACGGGCGTGGAAATGTTCCGCAAGCTGCTCGACCAGGGTCAGGCAGGCGACAACGTCGGTATCCTGCTGCGCGGCACGAAGCGTGAAGACGTGGAGCGTGGCCAGGTGCTGGCCAAGCCGGGTTCGATCAACCCGCACACGCACTTCACGGCTGAAGTGTACGTGCTGAGCAAGGACGAAGGCGGCCGTCACACGCCGTTCTTCAACAACTACCGTCCGCAGTTCTACTTCCGTACGACGGACGTGACGGGCTCGATCGAGCTGCCGAAGGACAAGGAAATGGTCATGCCGGGCGACAACGTGTCGATCACGGTGAAGCTGATCAACCCGATCGCCATGGAAGAAGGTCTGCGCTTCGCCATTCGCGAAGGCGGCCGTACGGTCGGCGCCGGTGTGGTTGCCAAGATTCTCGAGTAACGCCAGATAGTTCTCGTTAATCTGTAGCTTCGGGGTTGGCGGTGTCGTCAACCCCAAATGGTTTAGGGGTATAGCTCAACTGGCAGAGCGTCGGTCTCCAAAACCGAAGGTTGGGGGTTCGATTCCCTCTGCCCCTGCCAACTCTCGCGTCAAATGTGGCGCTTTGTTAAGGTGTTATGGCGAATCCTTCCGTCGAAACTGTAAATACATCCGGCGACAAGCTGATGCTCGTCGCGGGCGTATTGCTGGTCTTGGCCGGGTTCGTGGGGTTCTTCTGGCTCAGCGGCCAGGAATGGTACGTCCGCGGAGCTGCCTTGACTGTAGGAGCAATCGCAGGCGTTGCAGTCGGTCTTCTCTCAGCGCCCGGCAAGGGTTTCATCGCTTTCGCCAAAGACTCGTACAAGGAAGTCCGTAAAGTTGTCTGGCCGACTCGCAAAGAGGCCACCCAGACGACACTGGTAGTCTTCGGCTTCGTATTCGTAATGGCGATCTTTCTTTGGGTAAGTGATAAATCCATAGAATGGGCGATTTTCTCGGTGATTCTGGGTTGGAAATGATATGAGCGATACTCCGGCATCTCCGAGCGGCAAGCGTTGGTATGTCGTGCACGCCTACTCCGGTATGGAGAAGAGCGTGCAACGTGCGCTTCAGGAGCGCATTGAACGCGCAGGCATGCAAGACCAGTTTGGTCAAATCCTCGTTCCGACTGAAGAAGTCGTCGAGGTGAAGGGTGGCCACAAATCGGTGACTGAACGTCGTTTCTTTCCCGGCTATGTGCTGGTGGAAATGGAAATGACGGACGAAACGTGGCACCTCGTGAAAAATACGGCGAAAGTCACGGGCTTCGTCGGTGGCGCGCGTAATCGCCCAAGTCCGATTTCCCCGCGGGAAGTCGAGAAGATCATGTCGCAGATGCAGGAAGGCGTGGAAAAGCCGCGTCCGAAGACCCTGTTCGAGGTTGGTGAGATGGTGAGGGTGAAGGACGGCCCCTTCACCGATTTCAACGGCAGCGTCGAAGAAGTCAACTACGAAAAATCGCGCGTCCGGGTTTCCGTTACCATTTTTGGCCGCGCAACGCCGGTCGAGCTGGAATTCGGCCAGGTCGAGAAGCTGTAATTTCGAATTCTACGCAGCGCGCCAGTCGGCGCGCTGCGTATATCGCGCTTATGGTCCGCGTAATGACCATTGAGGAGCGTAATTAGCCGATTTTTGGTGAACGCGCGCTACTACTCACTGAACGTTCACATGCAATGTGACGTTCCAAAGAGGTTTTCAACATGGCAAAGAAAATCATTGGCTTTATCAAGCTGCAGATCCCTGCAGGTAAAGCCAACCCGTCGCCGCCGGTCGGTCCGGCACTGGGCCAACGCGGCTTGAACATCATGGAGTTCTGCAAGGCGTTCAACGCGCAGACTCAAGCACTGGAACCGGGTCTGCCGATTCCGGTCGTGATCACCGCGTTTGCTGACAAGAGCTTCACGTTTGTCCTCAAGACGCCGCCGGCAACGGTTCTGATCAAGAAGGCAGCGAAGGTCGACAAGGGTTCGAGCAAGCCGCATACCGACAAGGTCGGCAAGATCACCCGCGCTCAAGCTGAAGACATCGCCAAGACCAAGATGCCTGACCTGACGGCAGCAGATCTGGACGCAGCGGTTCGTACGATCGCTGGTAGCGCCCGTTCGATGGGCATCACCGTGGAGGGCGTGTAAATGGCTAAGCTTTCGAAGCGTCTGCAAGGATTTGCAGCCAAGGTTGATCGTCAGAAGCTCTATCCGGTCGACGACGCTCTGTCGCTGGTGAAGGAATGCGCAAGCGCGAAGTTTGATGAGTCGATCGACGTGGCAGTGCAGCTCGGCATCGATGCGAAGAAGTCGGACCAAGTGGTTCGCGGCTCGGTCGTGCTGCCGGCTGGTACCGGTAAGTCGGTGCGCGTGGCAGTGTTCGCACAAGGCGAAAAGGCAGAACAGGCTCGGGCAGCGGGTGCTGAAGTGGTCGGTATGGAAGATCTGGCTGAACAGGTCAAGGCCGGCAATCTGAACTTCGACATCGTGATTGCTTCGCCGGACACGATGCGCGTTGTCGGTACGCTCGGTCAAATCCTCGGCCCGCGCGGCCTGATGCCGAACCCGAAGGTTGGCACGGTCACGCCGGACGTCGCAACGGCAGTGAAGAACGCAAAGGCTGGTCAAGTGCAATTCCGCGTCGACAAGGCCGGTATCATTCACGCGACCATTGGCCGTGCTTCGTTCGAGCCGACCGCTCTGCGTAGCAACTTGAGCGCGCTGATCGAAGCGCTGCAAAAGGCTAAGCCGGCCACGAGCAAGGGCGTTTACCTGCGCAAGGTCGCGTTGTCGAGCACGATGGGTGTTGGCGTTCGCGTCGACCAGGCATCGCTCGCGGCACAGTAAATAATTCACCATCTCGATGAAAGTCGAGGTGGTTTATGGGCTTTGGGCGGTTGTGCGATTGCAGTTGCATCGCGCAACCGGTTGTCAAAGACCGTTGGCGGGCACGCAGCAGGTAGGCGAGCCCTTAATGTAAAGCCAACGCAGATGGCGAACCCGAAAAGGTTTTGTAGTGATGAAGCCGCTGGCCGTCCGCAGCAATGCGGGTGTCGGCGGTCGAAATACTCCTGACTGGTCGGACGCCGTTATTGAACGCGGTGCACAAGGCGCACGCTGCGTGTATCGAATCTGGAGGTTAACCGTGCCACTCAACAAAGAAAGCAAGCAGGCCGTCGTCGCTGAGGTTGCCGCGCAAGTCGCGAAAGCTCAGACCGTGGTTCTGGCTGAGTATCGTGGAATCGCGGTTGGCGATCTGACCAAGCTGCGCGCGAAAGCGCGTGAGCAACAGGTTTACCTTCGCGTGTTGAAGAACACGCTGGCGCGTCGCGCTGTCGAAGGAACCCCGTTTGCTCCGCTGGCAGAGCAGATGACCGGCCCCCTGATCTACGGCATCTCGGAAGATGCAATTGCTGCTGCTAAGGTCGTCAATGACTTCAGCAAGAGCAATGACAAGTTGGTCATCAAGGCTGGTTCCTACGAAGGCAAGGTGATGGACAAGGCTGGCGTGCAAGCGCTGGCAAACATCCCGAGCCGCGAAGAACTGCTCTCCAAGCTGTTGTACGTTATGCAGGCACCTGTTTCTGGCTTTGCGCGCGCTCTGGCCGCGCTGGCAGAAAAGAAACAAGGCGAAGAAACCGCTGCGTAATGCACTTCAGTCGAGCGTGATTGATCGCTGGCTGTATCCGAATTCAATTTAGGAGTATTTCAAATGGCAATCGCAAAAGAAGACATCCTCGAAGCTGTAGGCTCGATGTCGGTTCTGGAACTGAACGAGCTGGTTAAGGCGTTCGAAGAAAAGTTTGGCGTGTCGGCAGCTGCTGTTGCAGTGGCAGGCCCGGCAGGTGCAGGCGGCGGCGCTGCTGCAGCTGAAGAGCAGACCGAATTCACGGTCAACCTGGTCGACGTCGGCGCGAACAAGGTTTCCGTCATTAAGGCTGTTCGTGAACTGACGGGTCTCGGCCTGAAGGAAGCGAAGGACTTGGTCGACGGCGCACCGAAGCCTGTTAAGGAAGCGGTACCGAAGGCTGCTGCTGAAGAAGCCAAGAAGAAGCTGGAAGAAGCCGGCGCGAAGGCTGAAATCAAGTAAGTTTCAGCGCGCTGTGCGAAGGCTGGCGGTTTTTCACCGCCGGCCTTTTTGTGCTTTGTGGGGGACGCGTTTTTGCATCGCTAGTCGGGCAAGAATGCGGCTCCCAGAAGCCAAAGAAGATCGCCTATCGGCAACATTGACTGGCGCTTCTCTTTGTCTTCTGAAGCGACTGCAGAAGGCAAGTTTGGTCGGGTAGCGGGCAACACAGGCATCCGCTGCCGTCAGCCAGCGGTTGGTAGCGGCCAACCACCAAGCTTCTAGGCTCGTTCAAGCCATCGGACGGCCATCGGGTCTCAGTCGGTGAACACTCGGGTTGTCTCATCAAGGTATCCTGCCTCGACAACAATGCCCGCCGTGATTCGGAGATCGTATGCAATATTCCTTCACCGAGAAGAAGCGTATTCGCAAGAGTTTTGCGAAGCGCCCCATCGTTCACCAAGTACCTTTCCTGCTGGCTACCCAGCTTGAATCATTCAGCACGTTTCTGCAAGCAGACACGTCGTCTACGCAACGCAAGCCGGAAGGCCTGCAAGCTGCGTTCACATCCGTTTTCCCCATCGTTTCGCACAACGGATTCGCACGTCTTGAGTTCGTCAGCTACATGCTGTCGCCGCCGGCATTCAACATCAAGGAATGTCAGCAGCGCGGTTTGACGTACTGCTCGGCGCTGCGCGCGAAAGTGCGTCTGGTGCTGCTCGATAAAGAATCGCCGAGCAAGCCGGTCGTCAAGGAAGTGAAGGAACAGGAAGTGTACATGGGCGAAATTCCGCTCATGACGCCGACCGGTTCGTTCGTCATCAACGGCACGGAACGTGTGATCGTTTCGCAGCTGCACCGTTCGCCGGGCGTGTTCTTCGAACACGACAAGGGCAAGACGCACAGCTCGGGCAAGCTCCTGTTCTCGGCACGTATCATTCCTTATCGCGGCTCGTGGCTCGATTTCGAGTTCGACCCGAAGGACGTGCTGTATTTCCGCGTCGACCGTCGCCGCAAGATGCCGGTCACGATCCTGCTGAAGGCAATCGGCCTCACGCCGGAACAGATCCTCGCCAACTTCTTCGTGTTCGACAATTTCACGCTGATGCCGGAAGGCGCGCAGATGGAATTCGTGCCGGAGCGTCTGCGTGGTGAAGTCGCGCGTTTCGACATCACGGATCGTGATGGCAACGTGATCGTCCAGAAGGACAAGCGGATCAACGCGAAGCACATTCGCGATCTGGACAACGCGAAGACCAAGTTCATTTCGGTTCCGGAAGACTATCTGCTCGGCCGCGTGCTGGCGAAGAACGTCGTCGACGGCGACACGGGTGAAGTCATCGCCAACGCGAACGACGAAATCACCGAGACGGTCCTCGAGAAGCTGCGCGAGTCGAAGATCAAAGAGATTCAGACGCTCTACACGAACGATCTGGATCAGGGTCCGTACATCTCGTCTACGCTGCGTATCGACGAAACCGCGGACAAGATGGCCGCTCGCATCGCGATCTACCGCATGATGCGTCCGGGCGAACCGCCGACCGAAGAAGCGGTCGAGGCGCTGTTCAATCGTCTGTTCTACAGTGAAGACGCATACGACCTGTCCAAGGTGGGTCGTATGAAGTTCAATCGTCGCGTGGGCCGCGACGAAATCGTCGGTCCGATGACGCTGCAAGACGACGACATCCTCGCAACGATCAAGATCCTGGTCGAGCTGCGTAACGGCAAGGGCGAAGTGGACGACATCGACCACTTGGGCAATCGTCGTGTGCGTTGCGTCGGCGAACTGGCGGAAAACCAGTTCCGCGCAGGTCTCGTGCGTGTCGAACGTGCTGTGAAGGAACGCCTCGGTCAAGCCGAAAGCGAAAACCTGATGCCGCACGATCTGATCAACTCGAAGCCGATTTCGTCGGCCATTCGCGAGTTCTTCGGTTCGTCGCAGCTGTCGCAGTTCATGGACCAAACGAACCCGCTGTCGGAAATCACGCACAAGCGCCGTGTTTCGGCACTGGGCCCGGGCGGTCTGACGCGCGAGCGCGCCGGCTTTGAAGTTCGCGACGTGCACCCGACTCACTACGGTCGCGTGTGCCCGATTGAAACGCCGGAAGGTCCGAACATCGGCCTGATCAACTCGCTCGCTCTGTACGCGCACCTGAACGAATACGGCTTCCTCGAAACGCCGTACCGCAAGGTGACGGACGGCAAGGTGACGGACCAGATCGATTACCTGTCGGCAATCGAAGAAGGCCGTTACGTGATCGCTCAGGCGAACGCGGCCGTGGCTGAAGACGGCTCGCTGACCGACGAACTCGTGTCGTCGCGCGAAGCCGGCGAAACGATGATGGTCACGCCGGACCGTATCCAGTACATGGATGTGGCGCCGTCGCAGATCGTCTCGGTGGCTGCATCGCTGATTCCGTTCCTCGAGCACGACGACGCGAACCGCGCGTTGATGGGTTCGAACATGCAGCGTCAGGCTGTGCCGTGTCTGCGTCCTGAAAAGGCCGTGGTCGGTACGGGCATCGAGCGCACGGTGGCGGTCGACTCGGGTACGACGGTTCAGGCATTCCGCGGTGGCGTGGTCGACTACGTCGACGCAGGCCGTATCGTGATTCGCGTGAACGACGACGAAGCGGTCGCGGGTGATGTCGGTGTCGATATCTACAACCTGATCAAGTACACGCGTTCGAACCAGAACACGAACATCAACCAGCGTCCGATCGTGAAGATGGGCGACAAGGTTGCGCGCGGCGACGTGCTGGCTGACGGCGCATCGACCGATCTGGGCGAGCTTGCGCTCGGCCAGAACATGCTGATCGCGTTCATGCCGTGGAACGGCTACAACTTCGAAGACTCGATCCTGATCTCGGAGAAGGTGGTTGCGGACGACCGTTACACGTCGATCCACATCGAAGAACTGAATGTCGTGGCTCGCGACACGAAGCTCGGACCTGAAGAAATCACGCGCGACATCTCGAATCTCGCTGAAGTGCAACTCGGCCGTCTCGACGAGTCGGGCATCGTGTATATCGGCGCTGAAGTCGAAGCAGGCGACGTGCTGGTCGGCAAGGTCACGCCGAAGGGCGAAACCCAGCTGACGCCGGAAGAAAAGCTGCTGCGCGCGATCTTTGGCGAAAAGGCTTCCGACGTGAAGGACACGTCGCTGCGCGTGCCGTCGGGCATGAGCGGAACGGTCATCGACGTGCAGGTGTTCACGCGTGAAGGCATTCAGCGCGACAAGCGCGCGCAACAGATCATCGACGATGAACTGAAGCGCTACCGCCTCGACCTGAACGACCAGCTGCGTATCGTGGAAGGCGACGCGTTCCAGCGTCTCGCGCGCATGCTGACCGGCAAGGTCGCGAACGGCGGTCCGAAGAAGCTGGCGAAGGGTACGAAGATCGAACAGGCTTACCTGGAAGATCTGGATCACTACCACTGGTTCGACATCCGCCTCGCGGACGAAGAAGCGGCTGCGCAGCTCGAAGCGATCAAGAACTCGATCGAAGAGAAGCGTCACCAGTTCGACCTCGCGTTCGAAGAAAAGCGCAAGAAGCTCACGCAAGGCGACGAACTGCCGCCGGGCGTGCTGAAGATGGTCAAGGTGTATCTGGCAGTCAAGCGCCGTCTGCAGCCTGGCGACAAGATGGCAGGCCGTCACGGTAACAAGGGTGTCGTGTCGAAGATCGTTCCGATTGAAGACATGCCGTACATGGCCGACGGCCGTCCGGCTGACGTCGTTCTGAACCCGCTCGGCGTGCCGTCGCGGATGAACGTGGGTCAGGTTCTCGAAGTGCATCTGGGTTGGGCCGCGAAGGGTCTCGGCTGGCGTATCGGCGAAATGCTGCAACGTCAGGCGAAGATTGAAGAACTGCGCGAATTCCTGACCAAGATCTACAACGAGTCGGGCCGTGCCGAAGAGCTGGACAGCTTCACCGACGACGAAATCGTCGAACTGGCGAAGAACCTGCGCGAAGGCGTGCCGTTCGCCACGCCAGTGTTCGACGGTGCGACGGAAGAAGAAATGTCGCGCGCGCTGGATCTGGCATTCCCGGACGACATCGCGAAGAACCTCGGCATGACGCCGTCGAAGAATCAGGTGCGTCTGTACGACGGCCGCACGGGCGAAATGTTCGAACGTACGGTGACGGTCGGCTACATGCACTACCTGAAGCTGCACCACCTGGTCGACGACAAGATGCACGCGCGTTCCACGGGCCCGTACTCGCTCGTGACGCAGCAGCCGTTGGGCGGTAAGGCGCAATTCGGTGGCCAGCGTTTCGGTGAGATGGAAGTGTGGGCGCTCGAAGCGTACGGCGCATCGTACGTGCTGCAAGAAATGCTGACGGTGAAGTCGGATGACGTGACGGGCCGGACCAAGGTGTACGAGAACCTGGTCAAGGGCGATCACGTGATCGATGCAGGCATGCCGGAATCCTTCAACGTGCTGGTGAAGGAAATCCGCTCGCTGGGTATCGATATCGACCTCGACCGCAACTAATCGGACTACTGGAGAGAAGCGATGAAAGCTTTGCTCGATCTATTCAAGCAAGTCCAACAACCTGAAGTTTTTGACGCGATCAAGATCGGTCTGGCCTCGCCGGACAAGATCCGTTCGTGGTCGTTCGGTGAAGTGAAGAAGCCGGAAACCATCAACTACCGGACGTTCAAGCCGGAACGCGATGGTCTGTTCTGCGCGAAGATTTTCGGCCCGATCAAAGACTACGAATGCCTTTGCGGCAAGTACAAGCGCCTGAAGCATCGTGGCGTGATCTGCGAGAAGTGCGGCGTTGAAGTGACGCTGGCGAAGGTGCGTCGCGAACGGATGGGCCACATTGAACTGGCCTCGCCGGTTGCGCACATCTGGTTCCTGAAGTCGCTGCCGTCGCGTCTGGGCATGGTGCTCGACATGACGCTGCGCGACATCGAACGCGTGCTGTACTTCGAAGCGTACGTGGTGATCGATCCGGGCATGACGCCGCTGAAAGCGCGGCAGATCATGACCGAAGAGGATTACTACAACAAGGTCGAAGAGTACGGTGACGAATTCCGTGCCGAGATGGGCGCGGAAGGCGTTCGCGAACTGCTGCGCGCGATCAACATCGACGAACAGGTCGAAATGCTCCGCACCGAACTCAAGAACACGGGTTCGGAAGCGAAGATCAAGAAGTACGCGAAGCGCCTGAAGGTGCTCGAGGCTTTCCAGCGTTCGGGCATCAAGCCTGACTGGATGGTGCTCGAAGTGCTGCCGGTGCTGCCGCCGGAACTGCGTCCGCTGGTGCCGCTGGACGGCGGCCGTTTCGCGACGTCGGACCTGAACGACCTGTATCGCCGCGTGATCAACCGTAACAACCGGTTGAAGCGTCTGCTCGAACTGAAGGCGCCTGAAATCATCGTCCGCAACGAAAAGCGGATGCTGCAGGAAGCTGTCGACTCGCTGCTCGACAACGGTCGTCGCGGTAAGGCGATGACTGGCGCGAACAAGCGTCCGCTGAAGTCGCTCGCTGACATGATCAAGGGTAAGGGCGGCCGTTTCCGTCAGAACCTGCTCGGTAAGCGCGTTGACTATTCGGGCCGTTCGGTGATCGTGGTCGGCCCGACGCTCAAGCTGCATCAGTGCGGTCTGCCGAAGCTGATGGCGCTCGAACTGTTCAAGCCGTTCATCTTCAACAAGCTCGAAGTGATGGGTGTCGCTACCACCATCAAGGCTGCGAAGAAGGAAGTCGAGAATCAGACGCCGGTGGTGTGGGACATTCTGGAAGAGGTGATCCGCGAACATCCGGTCATGCTCAACCGTGCGCCGACGCTGCACCGTCTTGGCATTCAGGCTTTCGAGCCGGTGCTGATCGAAGGTAAGGCAATCCAGCTGCACCCGCTCGTTTGCGCGGCGTTCAACGCCGACTTCGACGGTGACCAGATGGCTGTTCACGTGCCGCTGTCGCTCGAAGCGCAGATGGAAGCGCGCACGCTGATGCTGGCGTCGAACAACGTCCTGTTCCCGGCCAACGGCGATCCGTCGATCGTGCCGTCGCAGGATATCGTGCTCGGTCTGTACTACGCGACCCGCGAAGCAGTGAACGGCAAGGGTGAAGGCCTGTCGTTCACGGGCGTCTCGGAAGTGCTGCGTGCATACGAGAACAAGGAAGTCGAGCTGGCCTCGCGCGTCAACGTGCGGATCACCGAAATGGTCCACAACGAAGACAAGTCGGAAGGCGCTCCGGCATTCGTGCCGAAGATCACGCTGTACGCAACGACCGTTGGCCGTTCGATCCTGTCGGAAATTCTGCCGCCGGGCCTGCCGTTCTCGGTGCTGAACAAGCCGTTGAAGAAGAAGGAAATTTCGCGCCTCATCAACACCGCATTCCGCAAGTGCGGTCTGCGTGAAACGGTGATTTTCGCCGATCAGTTGATGCAGTCGGGTTTCCGTCTGGCAACGCGCGCTGGTATCTCGATCTGCGTCGACGACATGCTCGTGCCGCCGCAGAAGGAAACCATCGTCGGCGACGCCGCGAAGAAGGTGAAGGAATACGACCGTCAGTACATGTCGGGTCTCGTCACGTCGCAAGAGCGCTACAACAACGTGGTCGACATCTGGTCGGCAACGTCGGAAGCGGTCGGCAAGGCGATGATGGAGCAGCTCTCGACGGAACCGGTTACGGATCGCGACGGCAACGAAACGCGTCAGGAATCGTTCAACTCGATTTACATGATGGCGGACTCGGGCGCTCGTGGTTCCGCGGTTCAGATTCGTCAGCTGGCCGGTATGCGTGGCCTGATGGCAAAGCCGGACGGCTCGATTATCGAGACGCCGATTACGGCGAACTTCCGCGAAGGCCTGAACGTGTTGCAGTACTTCATCTCGACTCACGGCGCACGTAAGGGTCTGGCTGATACGGCACTGAAGACGGCGAACTCGGGTTACCTGACGCGTCGTCTCGTCGACGTCACGCAGGATCTCGTGGTGGTCGAGGACGATTGCGGTACGTCCAACGGCGTCGCGATGAAGGCGTTGGTCGAAGGCGGTGAAGTCGTCGAAGCACTGCGTGACCGTATTCTCGGTCGCGTGGCCGTGGCTGACGTCGTCAATCCGGAATCGCAGGAAACGCTGTACGAATCGGGCACGTTGCTCGACGAAGATGCGGTCGAAGAAATCGAACGACTCGGCATCGACGAAGTGCGCGTGCGCACGCCGCTGACTTGCGAAACGCGTTACGGTCTGTGCGCAGCCTGCTATGGCCGCGACCTGGGCCGCGGCTCGTCGGTCAACGTCGGCGAGGCAGTGGGTGTGATCGCTGCTCAGTCGATCGGTGAACCGGGCACGCAGCTGACCATGCGTACGTTCCACATCGGTGGTGCGGCATCGCGTGCGGCAGTGGCTTCGTCGGTTGAAGCGAAGTCGAACGGCACGGTGCGCTTCACGGCAACGATGCGTTACGTCACCAACGCGAAGGGCGAACAGATCGTCATCTCGCGTTCGGGCGAAGCGATGATCACCGACGACCACGGTCGCGAGCGCGAACGTCACAAGGTGCCGTACGGCGCGACGCTGTTGCAACTGGACGGCGCGCAGATCAAGGCCGGCACGCAACTGGCGACGTGGGACCCGATGACGCGTCCGATCATCACCGAGTACGGTGGTACGGTGAAGTTCGAAAACGTCGAAGAAGGCGTGACCGTTGCGAAGCAGATCGACGATGTGACGGGTCTGTCCACGCTGGTCGTGATCGACGTGAAGCGTCGTGGTTCGCAGGCGTCGAAGACGGTGCGTCCGCAGGTCAAGCTGCTCGATGCGAACGGCGAAGAAGTCAAGATTCCGAACACCGAGCACTCGGTGCAGATCGGCTTCCAGGTCGGCGCTCTGATCACCGTGAAGGACGGTCAGCAAGTGCAAGTCGGTGAAGTGCTCGCACGTATCCCGACCGAATCGCAGAAAACGCGTGACATTACCGGCGGTCTGCCGCGGGTGGCGGAACTGTTCGAAGCACGTTCGCCGAAGGACGCAGGTATCCTGGCGGAAGTCACGGGTACGACGTCGTTCGGTAAGGACACGAAGGGCAAGCAGCGTCTCGTTATCACGGACCTCGAGGGTAACCAGCACGAGTTCCTGATCGCGAAGGAAAAGCAGGTTCTGGTGCACGATGGTCAGGTCGTCAACAAGGGCGAAATGATTGTCGACGGGCCGGCCGATCCGCACGACATCTTGCGTTTGCAGGGCGTCGAAGCGCTGTCGCGTTACATCGTGGACGAAGTGCAGGACGTGTACCGTCTGCAAGGCGTGAAGATCAACGACAAGCACATTGAAGTGATTGTTCGTCAGATGCTGCGCCGCGTGCAGATCACCGACAACGGCGATACGCGTTTCATCCCGGGCGAACAGGTCGAGCGTTCGGACATGCTCGACGAGAACGACCGTATGATCGCGGAAGACAAGCGTCCGGCAACGTACGAAAACGTGTTGCTCGGTATCACGAAGGCGTCGCTGTCGACCGATTCGTTCATCTCCGCGGCGTCGTTCCAGGAAACGACTCGCGTGCTGACCGAAGCGGCGATCATGGGCAAGCGCGACGACCTGCGTGGTCTGAAGGAAAACGTGATCGTCGGCCGTCTGATTCCGGCCGGTACGGGTCTCGCGTTCCACAAGGCACGCAAGAGCAAGGAACTGTCCGACCGCGAGCGTTTCGATCAGATCGCAGCGGAAGAGTCGTTCGAATTCGGTACGCCGGAAACTCCGGCCGCCGAACAGCACCACACCGGCGAGTAAGCTCAGCTCAGTCAGTCCAGGCGGCGCAAGCCGCTCGGGCTCACCGGCCAGCGAAGCCGCTCAGTTTCGACTGAGCGGCTTTTTTTTATGCGCCTTTTTTGTCAATGGGTTGGCCGGATGGCTAACGTTGTCGCAAAGGAACGGCGCAGCGCGAATGCGTTGGTAAAATTCGTGTCACCCGCATCACGCCGCTTCTCTCAAATTCATGTCCCGTCCGCTAGAAATCCTCAACGAAGTCTTCGGTTACCCTGCGTTCAGAGGACAGCAAGGCGAAATTGTCGAGCACGTCGCCGGCGGCGGTGATTGTCTCGTGCTGATGCCAACAGGCGGCGGCAAATCGCTGTGCTATCAGATTCCGTCGCTGGTTCGGCGCGAAGGCGGCTTCGGCGCGGGCATCGTCGTGTCTCCGCTGATCGCCCTGATGCAGGATCAGGTCGCCGCCCTGACCGAAGTCGGCGTGCGGGCCGCTTATCTGAACTCCACGCTATCGAGCGCCGAAGCCATGGCCACCGAGCGCGCATTGCGCGACGGCGACATCGATCTGTTGTACGTGGCGCCGGAGCGTTTGATGACGCCGCGCTTCCAGGAATTGCTGGAGCGCACGCGCATCGGCCTGTTCGCGATTGACGAAGCGCATTGCGTCTCGCAATGGGGGCACGATTTCCGGCCCGAATATATCCAGCTTTCGGTATTGCACGAGCGTTTTCCGAATGTGCCGCGCATTGCGCTGACGGCGACCGCGGACGCGATCACGCGCGACGAAATCATTCACCGTCTCGCACTGGACGACGCGCGCATTTTTGTTTCCAGCTTCGACCGGCCGAACATTCGCTATCGAATCGTCGAAAAGGACAACGCGCGCACCCAACTGCTCGACTTCATCCGCGCCGAGCACACGCGTGCGGACGGCACGACCGACGCCGGCGTCGTTTATTGTCTGTCGCGGCGCAAAGTCGAGGAAACGGCGGACTGGCTCAAAGAAAAAGGCATGCGCGCACTGCCGTATCACGCGGGCATGGAGTTCGAGATCCGGCAAAAGCATCAGGAGATGTTCCAGCGCGAGGAAGGCATCGTCATGTGCGCGACGATTGCGTTTGGCATGGGCATCGACAAACCCGACGTGCGTTTCGTCGCTCACCTGGATTTGCCGAAGAGCGTCGAAGGGTATTACCAGGAGACGGGGCGGGCGGGGCGCGACGGCATGCCGTCCAATGCGTGGATGGCCTATGGTCTCGGCGACGTCGTGCAGCAGCGCAAGATGATCGACGAATCCGACGCGGACGACGCGCACAAGCGCGTCCAGACCGGCAAGCTCGATGCGCTGCTCGGCCTGTGCGAAGCCGCGACGTGCCGGCGCGTGCGGCTGCTCGCCTACTTCGGCGAATCGAGCCAGCCTTGCGGCAACTGTGATAACTGTCTCGAGCCGCCTGCCACGTGGGACGCGACGCGCGAGGCGCAAATGGCGCTGTCGTGCGTGTTTCGCGCGCAGCGGGCGAGCGGCTTTAACTTTGGCGCCGGCCATCTGATTGACATTTTGCGAGGAAATCGCAGCGAGAAAATTCTGCAGCGCGGTCACGAAAAGCTGACCACGTTCGGCATTGGCGCGGCGCTCGGCGAGCCGGAGTGGCGCGCGGTATTCCGCCAGCTTGTCGCGTTCGGCTACCTGACCGTCGATCACGAAGGCTACGGCTCGCTGGTGCTCACCGAGGCGAGCAAGCCTGTGCTGAAAGGCGAGCAGCACGTCACGATGCGCCGCTATGTCAAGCCGACGCGCACCCGCCAGTCTTCCGGAAGAACCAGCGAGCGCGCGGACCCGACAATCGGCATGGGGCCGCTCGAACGCGCCCGCTGGGAGCGCCTGCGGGCGTGGCGGACGGAAACGGCGAAGAGCGACGGCGTGCCCGCTTACGTGATTTTCCACGACGCAACGCTTGCGGAAATTGCCCGCAATGGCCCGGATTCCATTGAGGACTTGCGCGGCATTCCAGGCATGGGCGCACGCAAGCTCGACCGTTTCGGCGACGAACTGCTGGAAGTCGTCGCCGCGGACTGAGTGCGCGGCTCGGCGCGTGGGCGAGGTCGAGAGGTCTGCGAAAGATTGCAACCTGTTGACTCACTTAGTGTTTTCGGAATATTATGTTAGGTTCCGGTTCTTGGAATGCTTGCGCGCGGACTCCGTCCACGTGTCTGTAATCCAGGCTGGAAGTTCGATGCGCAGTCGTTTCTGCTTTGCCCAGAAACATATGCGTCGATTTTGTTCAATTTCAGGAATAAACAATGCCAACCATCAATCAACTGGTTCGCAAAGGCCGCGAGTCGGAAACGACCAAGAGCAAGAGCCCGGCTTTGCAGGACTGCCCCCAGCGTCGCGGCGTGTGCACCCGTGTGTACACCACGACGCCGAAGAAGCCGAACTCGGCACTCCGTAAGGTCGCGAAGGTGCGCCTCACGAACGGCTTCGAAGTCATTTCGTACATCGGTGGTGAAGGCCACAACCTGCAGGAACACTCGGTCGTGCTGATTCGCGGCGGTCGTGTGAAGGACTTGCCGGGTGTGCGCTACCACATGGTTCGCGGCTCGCTGGACACCCAAGGCGTCAAGGATCGTAAGCAGGCTCGCTCGAAGTACGGTGCGAAGCGTGCCAAGGCCGGCAAGTAATTAGCCAGTCAGTAGTGTCAGGTCGCCTGCGAAGGCGGTAATAGCGAGGGTGCCGGAATCGCCGGTGCTGTCGAGTAAGTGGTCACCCGACCAGGCTGGTAAGTCTTGAAGATGAATCGGGTTAGTTGGTGGCCGCGGGGCTAAAACAGCTCCAACTGAAAAGTTAAAGGAAGAAACATGCCGCGTCGTCGCGAAGTTCCCAAGCGGGAAGTGTTGCCGGACCCGAAGTTCGGTAACGTTGATGTAGCTAAGTTCATGAACGTGCTGATGCTCTCCGGCAAGAAGTCGGTTGCGGAGCGTATCGTGTACGGCGCTTTCGAACAGATCCAGACCAAGGGTGGCAAGGACCCGCTGGAAGTGTTCACGGTAGCGCTCAACAACGTCAAGCCGGTGGTCGAAGTCAAGAGCCGCCGCGTTGGTGGTGCGAACTATCAGGTTCCGGTCGAAGTGCGCCCGTCGCGTCGTATGGCATTGGCGATGCGTTGGCTGCGTGAAGCCGCGAAGAAGCGCAGCGAGAAGTCGATGGCCCTGCGTCTGGCAGGTGAACTCTCCGAAGCGGCCGAAGGCCGTGGCGGCGCAATGAAGAAGCGCGACGAAGTTCACCGGATGGCAGAAGCCAACAAGGCGTTCTCGCATTTCCGTTTCTAAGCTTCCCGAAACCGGGTTTAGCCGAGAAAACGGAAAGAAATTCCGGGCGGGTGCGCTTACAAAGCGCCTCGCCCGTTTGTGTTACAGCGCGATGGGTATTTTCTCGCATCGCGCCATCCCCATAGAGGATCAAAGTGGCTCGCAAGACACCTATCGAGCGCTACCGTAACATCGGTATTAGCGCTCACATCGACGCCGGCAAAACGACGACGACCGAGCGCATCCTGTTCTACACCGGCGTGAACCACAAGATTGGTGAAGTTCACGACGGCGCTGCCACCATGGACTGGATGGAGCAGGAGCAGGAGCGCGGCATCACGATCACGTCGGCTGCGACGACGGCATTCTGGAAAGGCATGGCCGGCGACCGCGCCGAGCACCGCATCAACATCATCGACACTCCGGGCCACGTCGACTTCACGATTGAAGTTGAGCGCTCGATGCGCGTGCTCGACGGCGCGTGCATGGTTTATTGCGCAGTGGGCGGCGTGCAGCCCCAGTCGGAAACCGTGTGGCGTCAGGCTAACAAGTACAAGGTTCCCCGTCTCGCGTTCATCAACAAGATGGACCGTACCGGCGCGAACTTCTTCAAGGTTTACGACCAGCTGAAGCTGCGTCTGAAGGCAAACCCGGTTCCGGTCGTGGTGCCTATCGGCGCGGAAGAGAACTTCACGGGCGTCGTCGATCTGATGAAGATGAAGGCGATCATTTGGGACGACGCGTCCCAAGGTACCAAGTTCTCGTACGAAGACATCCCGGCTGAGCTGGTCGATTCGTGCAACGAGTGGCGCGAAAAAATGATCGAAGCGGCTGCCGAGTCGAGCGAAGAACTGATGAACAAGTACCTGGAAGAGGGCGAGCTCTCTGAAGCGGAAATCATCAAGGGCCTGCGCGACCGTACGATCGCTTGCGAAATCCAGCCGATGCTGTGCGGCACCGCGTTCAAGAACAAGGGCGTGCAGCGCATGCTGGACGCTGTTCTGGACTTCCTGCCGTCGCCGATCGACATTCCGCCGGTTACGGGCGAACTGGAAAACGGCGAGAAGGGCGAGCGCCGTGCGTCGGACGACGAAAAGTTCTCGTCGCTGGCATTCAAGATCATGACCGACCCGTTCGTCGGCCAGCTGATCTTCTTCCGCGTCTACTCGGGTGTGGTGAATTCGGGTGACACGGTGCTGAACGCGACCAAGGACAAGAAAGAACGTCTGGGCCGTATTCTGCAGATGCACGCGAACCAGCGCGAAGAAATCAAGGAAGTGCGCGCAGGCGACATCGCGGCAGCAGTTGGCTTGAAGGAAGCGACGACGGGCGACACGCTGTGCGATCCGCAAAACCCGATCGTTCTCGAGCGCATGATTTTCCCGGAACCGGTGATCTCGCAGGCTGTCGAGCCGAAGACGAAGCCCGACCAGGAAAAGATGGGTCTGGCACTGAACCGTCTGGCTCAGGAAGATCCGTCGTTCCGCGTTCAAACGGACGAAGAATCGGGCCAAACCATTATTTCGGGCATGGGCGAACTGCACCTCGAAATTCTGGTTGACCGTATGAAGCGCGAATTCGGCGTGGAAGCGACGGTTGGCAAGCCGCAGGTTGCTTACCGCGAAACGATTCGCGGTAAGGCGGAAGACGTTGACGGCAAGTTCGTCAAGCAGTCGGGTGGTCGCGGCCAGTATGGTCACGCGGTCATCACGCTCGAGCCGAACGAGCAAGGCAAGGGCTACGAGTTCCTGGACGAAATCAAGGGCGGTGTGATTCCGCGCGAATACATTCCGGCAGTCGACAAGGGTATCCAGGAAACGCTGAAGGCCGGCGTGCTGGCAGGCTTCCCGGTCGTTGACGTGAAGGTTCACCTGACGTTCGGTTCGTACCACGACGTTGACTCGAACGAAAATGCGTTCCGCATGGCCGGCTCGATGGCGTTCAAGGAAGCAATGCGCAAGGCTCAACCGGTCATCCTCGAACCGATGATGGCTGTGGAAGTCGAAACGCCTGAAGATTACATGGGCAACGTGATGGGCGACCTGTCGGGTCGTCGCGGCATCGTGCAGGGCATGGACGACATGGTTGGCGGTGGCAAGATCGTTCGCGCAGAAGTGCCGCTGTCGGAAATGTTCGGCTACTCGACGTCGCTGCGTTCGCTGACCCAAGGTCGTGCAACGTACACGATGGAGTTCAAGCACTACGCTGAAGCACCGCGTAATGTGTCGGAAGCGATCATCAACGCCAAGTCGAAGTAATCGCGCGGCAAGTCATTCAACGATCAACTTTTTGAAAGAAGAGAAACATGGCTAAAGGTAAATTCGAACGGACCAAGCCGCACGTGAACGTCGGCACGATTGGTCACGTTGACCACGGCAAGACCACGCTGACGGCAGCGATCACGACGGTTCTGACGCAGAAGTTCGGCGGCGAAGCGAAGGCATACGACCAGATCGACGCGGCGCCGGAAGAAAAGGCACGTGGTATCACGATCAACACGGCACACGTCGAGTACGAAACGGCTAACCGCCACTACGCACACGTCGACTGCCCGGGCCACGCTGACTATGTGAAGAACATGATCACGGGCGCCGCGCAGATGGACGGCGCGATCCTGGTGTGTTCGGCCGCTGACGGCCCGATGCCGCAAACGCGTGAGCACATCCTGCTGGCGCGTCAGGTTGGCGTTCCGTACATCATCGTGTTCCTGAACAAGTGCGACATGGTGGACGACGCTGAGCTGCTGGAGCTGGTCGAGATGGAAGTGCGCGAGCTTCTGTCGAAGTACGACTTCCCGGGTGACGACACGCCGATCATCAAGGGTTCGGCCAAGCTGGCGCTGGAAGGCGACAAGGGCGAGCTGGGCGAAGTGGCGATCATGAACCTGGCCGACGCGCTGGACACGTACATCCCGACGCCGGAGCGCGCGGTGGACGGTTCGTTCCTGATGCCGGTGGAAGACGTGTTCTCGATCTCGGGTCGTGGCACGGTGGTGACGGGTCGCGTTGAGCGCGGCATCGTCAAGGTCGGCGAGGAAATCGAAATTGTCGGTATCAAGCCGACGGTGAAGACGACCTGCACGGGCGTGGAAATGTTCCGCAAGCTGCTCGACCAGGGTCAGGCAGGCGACAACGTCGGTATCCTGCTGCGCGGCACGAAGCGTGAAGACGTGGAGCGTGGCCAGGTGCTGGCCAAGCCGGGTTCGATCAACCCGCACACGCACTTCACGGCTGAAGTGTACGTGCTGAGCAAGGACGAAGGCGGCCGTCACACGCCGTTCTTCAACAACTACCGTCCGCAGTTCTACTTCCGTACGACGGACGTGACGGGCTCGATCGAGCTGCCGAAGGACAAGGAAATGGTCATGCCGGGCGACAACGTGTCGATCACGGTGAAGCTGATCAACCCGATCGCCATGGAAGAAGGTCTGCGCTTCGCCATTCGCGAAGGCGGCCGTACGGTCGGCGCCGGTGTGGTTGCCAAGATTCTCGAGTAAAATCGCGGATTGACTTTGCAGTAAGTGGTGCCCGGAGCCGGGCGCCCGTCCCAAGTGGGCACCCGGCTCTACGTTCTTTTACTATCTGGCGGCGCAATACCGCCTCGCTCTTTCCAAGGAATTGTCATGCAGAACCAGAAAATCCGCATTCGCCTGAAGGCTTTCGACTATCGTCTGATCGACCAATCGGCTGCTGAAATCGTCGACACGGCAAAGCGGACTGGCGCAATCGTTCGTGGTCCGGTGCCGCTGCCGACCCGCATTCAACGTTTCGACATCCTGCGTTCGCCGCACGTCAACAAGACGTCGCGCGATCAGCTCGAAATCCGCACGCACCAGCGCCTGATGGACATCGTCGATCCGACGGACAAGACCGTCGACGCACTGATGAAGCTTGATCTGCCGGCTGGCGTGGACGTTGAAATCAAGCTGCAGTAAGGCTTCCAGAGGTTGTCCAGTAGTCCGGGCAACGCTAAGTCTTTGATTGCTTGCAGAAAACGAAAAGCCTCGCTATAATGCAAGGCTTTTCGCGCATTTGCGCAAAAAAGTCGGTGTGCTGCAGCATGAATTCATGCCCGAAACGGCACCGGCATTTGTAAATTAGCCCCGACCAATCGCAGTCGGGAATGGAGAAAACGATGAGCCTTGGACTCGTAGGTCGCAAGGTTGGCATGACCCGTATCTTCACGGCAGAAGGGGATTCGATTCCCGTTACCGTGCTGGACGTGTCCGACAACCGCGTGACGCAGATCAAGACTGTTGAAACCGACGGCTACACCGCCGTGCAGGTTGCATTCGGTACGCGCCGTGCATCGCGCGTGACGAAGCCGTTGGCCGGTCATCTCGCCAAAGCCGGTGTTCAAGCCGGTGAAATCCTCAAAGAATTCCAGATCGACGCCGCCAAGGCTGCCGAGTTGTCGAGCGGCGCCGTGGTCGGTCCCGATCTGTTCGAAGTGGGCCAGAAGGTCGACGTGCAAGGCGTGTCGATCGGTAAGGGCTACGCCGGTACCATCAAGCGTTACAACTTCGCATCCGGCCGTGCATCGCACGGTAACTCGCGCTCGCACAACGTGCCGGGTTCGATCGGTATGGCGCAGGATCCGGGTCGTGTCTTCCCGGGTAAGCGCATGACCGGTCACATGGGTGACGAAACGGTAACGGTGCAAAACCTCGAAATCGCTCGTATCGACGCTGACCGCAAGCTGTTGCTGGTCAAGGGCGCCGTTCCGGGTGCGAAGGGTGGCAAGGTATTCGTTACGCCGGCCGTGAAAACGCGTGCCGTGAAAGGAGCGAAATAATGGAACTTAAGCTCCTGAATGCCAATGGTCAGGAAGGTGCAGGCGTTAGCGCGTCGGACGTCGTGTTCGGTCGCGATTACAACGAAGCCCTGATTCACCAGGTGGTTGTTGCGTATCAAGCGAATGCCCGCAGCGGCAACCGCGCGCAGAAGGACCGTGAGCAAGTCAAGCACACGACCAAGAAGCCGTGGCGCCAGAAGGGTACGGGCCGTGCCCGTGCCGGTATGTCGTCGAGCCCGTTGTGGCGTGGCGGCGGCCGGATTTTCCCGAATTCGCCGGAAGAAAACTTTTCGCACAAGGTCAACAAGAAGATGCATCGCGCAGGCCTCTGCTCGATCTTCTCGCAGCTGGCCCGCGAAGGCCGTATCTCGGTGGTCGACGAGCTGACGCTCGAAGCGCCGAAGACCAAGCTGCTGGCCGAAAAATTCAAGGCGATGGGTCTCGACTCCGTGCTGGTGATTACCGACACAGTTGACGAAAACCTGTACCTCGCGTCGCGCAACCTCGCCCATGTGGCAGTTGTCGAGCCGCGCTACGCCGACCCGCTGTCGCTGATCTACTTCAAGAAGATCCTGATCACGAAGGCTGCGGTCGCCCAGATCGAGGAGTTGCTGTCATGAGCGAGATTCGCAAGAACGATCATCGTTTGATGCAGGTCCTGCTCGCGCCGGTGATCTCCGAAAAGGCGACGCTGGTGGCCGACAAGAACGAGCAAGTTGTGTTCGAAGTCGCGCCCGATGCCACGAAGCAGGAAGTGAAAGCTGCAGTCGAGCTGCTGTTCAAGGTGGAAGTCAATTCCGTCAACGTGCTGGTCCAGAAGGGTAAAGCCAAGCGCTTTGGCCGCTTCATGGGCAAGCGTAAGGACGTGAAGAAGGCGTACGTCTGCCTGAAGCCCGGCCAGGAAATCAACTTTGAAGCGGAGGCCAAGTAATCATGGCAATCGTTAAAGTTAAGCCGACTTCGCCGGGTCGCCGTGCGATGGTCAAGGTGGTCAACAAGGATCTGCATAAGGGCAAGCCGTTCGCAGCGCTGCTCGATTCGCAATCCTCGACCGCCGGCCGTAACAACAACGGCCACATCACCACGCGTCATAAGGGTGGTGGTCACAAGCATCACTATCGTGTTGTCGATTTCCGCCGCAACAAGGACGGTATCGCAGCGAAGGTCGAACGTCTTGAGTACGATCCGAACCGTAGCGCGAACATCGCGCTGGTTCTGTACGCAGACGGCGAGCGTCGTTACATCATTGCTCCGAAGGGTCTCACCGTCGGTCAGCAACTGATGTCGGGTTCGGAAGCGCCGATCCGCGCAGGCAACACGCTGCCGATCCGCAACATCCCGGTCGGTACGACGATTCACTGCATCGAAATGCTGCCGGGCAAGGGCGCGCAAATGGCGCGTTCGGCTGGTACGTCGGCGATGCTGCTGGCTCGTGAAGGCATCTACGCACAGGTCCGCCTGCGCTCGGGTGAAATCCGCCGCGTTCACGTTGAGTGCCGCGCGACGATTGGTGAAGTTGGCAACGAAGAGCATAGCCTCCGTCAAATCGGTAAGGCTGGCGCGAACCGCTGGCGCGGTATCCGCCCGACGGTGCGCGGCGTTGCAATGAACCCGGTCGATCACCCGCACGGTGGTGGTGAAGGCAAGACGGCTGCAGGTCGCGATCCGGTGAGCCCGTGGGGCACGCCTGCTAAGGGTTATCGCACCCGCAGCAACAAGCGCACGACGAGCATGATCGTCCAGCGCCGTCACAAGCGTTAAGGAGTAGGCAATGGCACGTTCTGTAAAAAAAGGTCCGTTCTGCGACGCCCATTTGCTGAAGAAAGTTGAGGCGGCAGCAGCTTCGCGGGATAAGAAGCCGATCAAAACCTGGTCGCGTCGCTCGACGATCCTCCCGGATTTCATCGGTCTGACGATCGCCGTTCACAACGGCCGTCAACACGTTCCGGTGTACATCTCGGAAAACATGGTCGGCCACAAGCTTGGCGAGTTCGCACTGACCCGTACGTTCAAGGGTCATGCAGCCGACAAGAAGGCTAAGAAATAAGGGGCTCAAGATGGAAGTGAAAGCAATTCATCGCGGTGCCCGCATCTCGGCGCAGAAAACGCGCCTTGTGGCTGACCAGATCCGCGGTTTGCCGGTCGACAAGGCGCTGAACGTTCTGACGTTCTCGCCGAAGAAGGCTGCGGGAATCGTGAAAAAGGTCGTGCTGTCGGCGATCGCGAATGCGGAGCATAACGAAGGCGCCGATATCGATGAGCTCAAGATCACGAGCATCTACATCGACAAGGCTGCGTCGCTCAAGCGTTTCACCGCGCGCGCGAAAGGCCGTGGTAACCGCATCGAGAAGCAATCCTGTCACATCACTGTGACGGTCGGGAATTAAGGAGCCATACGATGGGACAGAAAATTCATCCGACTGGCTTCCGTTTGGCCGTCAGCCGCAATTGGGCGTCGCGTTGGTACGCGAACAACAACAATTTCGCGGCGATGTTGCAGGAAGACATCGGTGTTCGTGAATACCTGAAGAAGAAGCTGAAGAACGCGTCCGTCGGCCGCGTTGTGATCGAGCGTCCTGCAAAGAACGCACGCATCACGATTTTCAGCTCGCGTCCGGGTGTCGTGATCGGCAAGAAGGGTGAAGACATTGAACTGCTGAAGTCCGAGCTGCAAAAGCGCATGGGCGTTCCGGTTCACGTCAACATCGAAGAAATTCGCAAGCCGGAAACCGACGCGCAACTGATCGCGGATTCGATCACGCAACAGCTCGAGCGTCGGATTATGTTCCGCCGCGCGATGAAGCGTGCGATGCAAAACGCAATGCGTCTGGGTGCTCAAGGCATCAAGATCATGAGCGCTGGCCGTCTGAACGGCATTGAAATCGCTCGTACGGAATGGTATCGCGAAGGTCGCGTGCCGCTTCATACCCTGCGTGCGGATATCGACTACGCGACTTCTGAAGCGAAGACGACGTACGGCATCATCGGCGTGAAGGTTTGGGTCTACAAGGGCGATACGCTCGGCCGTAACGACGCACCGGTGGTTGAAGAAGTCGCCGAAGAAAAGCGTCCGCGCCGCAACGCACGTCCGGGTGGCGATCGCCGTCCGCGTCGCGATGGTGAAGGTGGTGGCCCGGCAGGTGCACGCCGTGGCGCTCCTCGTCGTGCTGGCGGTGCCGGCGGCGACGGGAAGACTGGAGAATAACGATGCTGCAACCGAAACGCAGAAAGTATCGCAAAGAGCAGAAGGGTCGTAACACCGGCGTCGCTACCCGTGGCAACGCGGTGTCGTTCGGTGAATTCGGCCTGAAGGCTATCGGTCGTGGTCGCTTGACCGCGCGCCAAATTGAAGCGGCGCGTCGTGCAATGACGCGTCACATCAAGCGTGGTGGCCGCATCTGGATCCGCATCTTCCCGGACAAGCCGATCTCGCACAAGCCGGCTGAAGTACGTATGGGTAACGGTAAAGGTAACCCGGAGTACTACGTCGCAGAGATTCAACCGGGCAAGATGCTGTACGAAATGGATGGCGTAACCGAAGAGCTGGCACGCGAAGCGTTCCGTCTGGCTGCAGCTAAGCTGCCGCTGAAGACGACCTTCATCGTGCGTCAGCTCGGCGCCTAAGGAGTAAATGATGAAGGCTTCCGAACTTCACCAGAAAGATCAGGCCGCGCTCAACAAGGAGCTGTCGGACCTGTTGAAGGCGCAATTCGGCCTGCGCATGCAACTCGCGACCCAGCAGCTCACGAACACGAGCCAGCTGAAGAAGGTTCGTCGCGACATCGCACGTGTGCGGACCGTCCTGACTGAGAAGGCGAACCAGAAATGAACGATAGCGTAAAAACCTCGCTCAAGCGGACGCTGGTCGGCAAGGTCGTCAGCAACAAGATGGACAAGACGGTCACCGTGCTGGTCGAGCATCGCGTGAAGCACCCGATCTACGGCAAGTACGTTGTGCGCTCGAAGAAGTACCACGCACACGACGACGCGAACACGTACAACGAGGGCGACCTTGTTGAAATCCAGGAAACTCGTCCGATTTCCAAGACGAAAGCCTGGGTTGTGGCTCGCCTGGTCGAGGCTGCTCGCGTCATCTGATGCCGCTAAGTAGTAGAAGTTGTTGAAATCGCAGTAGATTTCGCTTGCAAGACCGAGATTATTTGTTATACTCTCGGTCTTCCCTCGTTATGGGAGCCCCGTCGCGGGCGAAGTTGGTGGGGGGAGCGGTTCAGGCGCCAGTCTGTTCCGAAGGATTCACCGGATTGCGATGGCGGGTTTCGTTTGCCGTCGCTGCTGTTCTAACCCAAGCAGCCGATTGGCTGACGGGACCAAGACTGACCGGGTACGCCATGGTGGTGTGACCGGATTAAGTTGGGAAAGATAAACCATGATCCAGACCGAAACTCGGCTTGAAGTGGCCGACAACACGGGTGCGCGTGAAGTCATGTGCATCAAGGTGCTCGGCGGCTCGAAGCGTCGTTATGCCAGCATTGGCGACATCATCAAGGTGACCGTCAAAGAAGCAACGCCGCGCGGGCGCGTGAAGAAAGGCGAAATTTATAACGCCGTGGTGGTTCGTACCGCCAAAGGCGTGCGCCGTCAGGACGGCTCGCTGATCAAGTTCGATGGCAATGCCGCAGTGTTGTTGAATGCCAAGCTCGAACCTATTGGCACCCGTATTTTCGGGCCTGTCACGCGCGAGTTGCGTAGCGAACGATTCATGAAGATCGTTTCGCTGGCACCTGAAGTGCTGTAAGGAGTCGCGATGAACAAGATTCGCAAAGGTGACGAAGTTATCGTCATCACCGGCAAAGATAAAGGCAAGCGCGGCGTCGTGCTGTCCGTTGGCGAAGGCAAGGTTACTGTCGAGGGTATCAACCTCGTTAAGAAACACGTCAAGCCGAACCCGATGAAGGGTACGACGGGCGGTGTGGAAGCCAAGACGATGCCTCTGCAAATTTCGAACGTCGCATTGGTCGACGCGAATGGCAAGGCATCGCGTGTAGGCATCAAGGTCGAAGGAGACAAGAAGGTCCGTTTCCTCAAGACGACCGGTGCCGAGCTGAGCGCTTGACGCTGCGGAGTTAAAAAATGGCTCGTTTGCAAGAGTTTTACAAAGAAAAGGTTGTACCCGGCCTCATCGAGAAGTTCGGTTACAAGTCTGTGATGGAAGTGCCGCGCATCACCAAGATCACCCTGAACATGGGCTTGGGCGAAGCGGTTGCTGACAAGAAGATCATCGAGAACGCCGTTGGCGACCTGACGAAGATCGCGGGCCAGAAGCCGGTGATCACGAAGGCGCGCAAGGCAATCGCTGGCTTCAAAATCCGTCAGGGCTACCCGATCGGTGCAATGGTCACGTTGCGTGGTCAGGCGATGTACGAATTTCTGGACCGTTTCGTGACGGTTGCGCTCCCGCGTGTGCGTGACTTCCGTGGCGTGTCGGGTCGTGCGTTCGACGGTCGCGGCAACTACAACATCGGTGTGAAAGAGCAGATCATTTTCCCCGAAATCGACTACGACAAGATCGACGCACTGCGTGGGCTGAATATCAGCATCACGACGACTGCGAAGACCGACGACGAAGCAAAGGCTCTGCTCGCCAGCTTCAAGTTCCCGTTCAGAAACTGAGGTTACCGTGGCTAAACTGGCACTGATCGAACGTGAAAAGAAGCGTGCTCGCCTCGCTGCTAAGTACGCTCCCAAGCGTGCAGAGTTGAAGGCGATCATTGGCGATATGAGCAAGTCGGACGAAGAGCATTACGCAGCACGTCTGGAACTGCAACAATTGCCGCGCAACTCTAACCCGACCCGTAAGCGCAACCGTTGCGCCATTACCGGTCGTCCGCGTGGCACGTTCCGTAAATTCGGGCTGGCGC
The DNA here is from genome assembly GCF_036016995.1 of Paraburkholderia sp. MPAMCS5. Lineage (NCBI taxonomy): Bacteria > Pseudomonadati > Pseudomonadota > Betaproteobacteria > Burkholderiales > Burkholderiaceae > Paraburkholderia > Paraburkholderia sp. MPAMCS5. The sequence goes on along the minus strand of NZ_JAYXBK010000015.1, from coordinate 136,444 downwards.
GTAACAAGATTCGCGAAATCGCGTTCCGCGGCGAGATCCCTGGCCTGACCAAGGCGAGCTGGTAATAGGAGAAACATAAATGAGCATGAGTGATCCTATCGCCGATATGCTGACTCGCATCCGCAACGCGCAGATGGTTGAGAAAGTCTCGGTGACTATGCCCTCGTCGAAAGTCAAGGTTGCGATTGCGCAGGTCCTGAAGGACGAAGGCTATATCGATGATTTCGCAGTGAAGTCCGAAGGTGCGAAATCTGAATTGAATATCGTGTTGAAGTACTACGCTGGCCGCCCGGTCATCGAGCGCATCGAGCGCGTCTCGAAGCCTGGTCTGCGTGTGTACCGCGGCCGTAACGACATCCCCGTGGTCATGAATGGCCTCGGCGTGGCAATCGTGTCGACGCCGAAGGGCGTGATGACGGACCGCAAGGCGCGTGCAACGGGCGTTGGCGGCGAAGTCATCTGCTACGTCGCTTAAGGCCGAAAGGAGAGAAACATGTCTCGAGTAGGTAAGAGCCCGATCGCGCTGCAAGGCGCAGAAGTGGCCCTGAGCGACGAACGCATCACCGTCAAGGGTCCGCTGGGTACGATTACGCAGGCGGCTAACCGCCTCGTTAAAGTGGTGAACGACAACGGCGTTCTGAAGCTGGAGCCGGTTGGCGAGAGCCGCGAAGCGAATGCGATGTCGGGCACGATGCGCGCACTGGTTGCGAACATGGTGCAAGGCGTGACGAAGGGTTTCGAGCGCAAGCTGACGCTGGTTGGCGTCGGTTATCGCGCACAGGCGCAAGGCGACAAGCTGAACCTGTCGCTGGGTTTCTCGCACCCCGTGGTGCACCAGATGCCGGAAGGCGTGAAGGCTGAAACCCCGTCGCAAACCGAAATCGTGATCAAGGGGATCGACAAGCAGAAAGTTGGCCAGGTCGCTGCAGAAGTGCGCGGCTATCGCCCGCCGGAGCCCTACAAGGGCAAGGGTGTGCGCTACGCCAACGAGGTCGTGATCCTCAAAGAAACGAAGAAGAAGTAAGGGTGCGCAATCATGGATAAGACTCAATCTCGCCTGCGCCGCGCTCGTCAGACGCGTATCAAGATCGCTGAGCTGCAGGTCGCGCGTCTCGCCGTGCATCGCACGAACACGCACATCTATGCGCAAGTGTTCTCGCCGTGCGGCACCAAGGTGCTCGCCAGCGCGTCGACGCTCGAGGCCGAAGTGCGTGCGCAACTCGCTGATCAAACGGGCAAGGGCGGCAACGTCGCTGCTGCTACGCTGATCGGTAAGCGCATTGCGGAAAAGGCTAAGGCTGCCGGCATCGAATCCGTCGCCTTCGACCGTTCGGGTTTCCGTTACCACGGCCGCGTGAAAGCGCTGGCTGATGCGGCGCGCGAAGCCGGACTCAAGTTCTAAGGGAAGAATTCGTCATGGCAAAGATGCAAGCGAAAGTTCAGGCTGACGAACGCGACGACGGCCTGCGCGAAAAGATGATTTCGGTCAACCGCGTGACCAAGGTCGTGAAGGGTGGCCGTATTCTCGGCTTCGCCGCACTGACCGTGGTTGGCGACGGTGATGGCCGCGTCGGTATGGGCAAGGGCAAGGCGAAGGAAGTGCCGGTCGCTGTCCAGAAGGCGATGGAACAAGCCCGCCGCAACATGTTCAAGGTGCCGCTGAAGAACGGTACCCTGCAACACGAAGTGCACGGCAAGCATGGCGCATCGATGGTCCTCCTCGCTCCGGCGAAGGATGGTACCGGTGTGATCGCTGGCGGCCCGATGCGCGCAGTGTTCGACGTGATGGGCGTGCAGAACGTTGTGGCCAAGAGCCACGGCTCGACGAACCCGTACAACCTCGTTCGTGCAACGCTCGACGGTCTGCGCAAGCAGTCCACGCCGGGCGACATCGCGGCGAAGCGCGGCAAGTCCGTCGAAGATATTCTGGGCTAAGGTGGACACCATGTCTGATAAAACTGTCAAGGTCCAGCTCGTCAAGAGCCTGATCGGCACCCGCGAAACGCACCGCGCAACGGTGCGTGGCTTGGGCCTGCGCCGACTCAACTCGGTTAGCGAGTTGCAGGACACGCCGGCCGTGCGCGGCATGATCAACAAGGTTTCGTACCTCGTTAAGGTCATCAGCTGAGCGGCTGACCAGGACTCAAGGAGTTGATAATGGAATTGAATAACCTGAAGCCGGCTGAAGGCGCGAAGCACGCAAAGCGTCGCGTTGGTCGCGGTATTGGCTCTGGCCTCGGCAAGACCGCTGGCCGTGGTCACAAGGGTCAGAAGTCGCGTTCGGGCGGCTTTCACAAGGTTGGCTTCGAAGGCGGCCAAATGCCGCTGCAACGTCGCCTGCCGAAGCGTGGCTTCACCTCGCTGACGAAGGAATTTGTCGGTGAAGTGCGTCTTTCGGATCTGGAAAAGCTGCCGGTCGACGAAGTCGATCTGCTGGCTCTGAAACAAGCCGGCCTGGTTGGCGAGCTGATCAAGAGCGCCAAGATCATCGCGACGGGCGAGCTCAAACGCAAGATCGTTGTGAAGGGTCTGGGTGCGACGAAGGGTGCGCGCGCTGCTATTGAAGCAGCCGGCGGCTCTTTTGCCGAGTAACGCGCAAGCTATTTGCCGTCACTAGCATTTGCATCGGAGAAGGTACTTGGCTAACAGCCCGAGTCTCGCAAAACCCGGTCGCAGCGCGGCGAAGTTCGGCGATCTGCGTCGGCGAGCAGTGTTTCTGCTGCTGGCGTTGATCGTCTATCGTATCGGCGCGCACATTCCGGTGCCGGGTATTGACCCGGACCAGCTGGCGAAGTTGTTCCAGAGCCAGTCGGGCGGCATCCTTGGCATGTTCAACATGTTCTCGGGTGGCGCACTTTCGCGGTTCACGATTTTCGCGCTCGGGATCATGCCGTACATTTCGGCTTCGATCATCATGCAGTTGCTGGCGATTGTCTCGCCGCAGCTGGAAGCGCTGAAAAAAGAAGGGCAGGCGGGGCAGCGGAAGATCACGCAGTACACGCGTATCTTCACAGTCCTACTGGCAACGTTCCAGGCATTCGGCATTGCCGTGGCATTGGAAAATCAGCCGGGCCTGGTGATCGATCCGGGGATGGTGTTTCGGTTGACGACGGTCGTGACGCTGGTGACCGGCACGATGTTCCTGATGTGGCTGGGTGAGCAGATCACGGAGCGCGGGCTCGGCAACGGTATCTCGATCATCATTTTCGGCGGTATTGCGGCGGGTTTCCCGAACGCAATCGGTGGTCTTTTCGAACTGGTGCGAACTGGCTCGATGAGCATCATCTCGGCGATTATCGTCGTCGCGCTGATCGCCGCTGTGACGTATCTGGTGGTGTTCATCGAACGCGGCCAGCGCAAGATTCTTGTGAATTACGCAAAGCGGCAAGTCGGTAACAAGATTTACGGCGGTCAATCTTCGCATTTGCCGCTGAAGTTGAACATGTCGGGCGTGATTCCGCCGATCTTCGCATCGTCGATCATTCTCTTCCCGGCAACCATCCTGAACTGGTTCAGTTCGGGGTCGCGTACCGGCTGGTTCGCAGACACGCTGCACAATGTGGCCGAAGCCCTTAAGCCCGGTCAACCGGTGTACGTGTTGCTGTACGCGTTGGCGATCGTTTTCTTCTGCTTCTTCTACACCGCACTGGTGTTCAACAGCAGGGAGACGGCCGACAACCTGAAAAAGAGTGGCGCTTTCGTTCCAGGCATCCGCCCGGGCGATCAAACGGCGCGATATATCGACCGCATCCTCACGCGTCTGACGCTGGCCGGTGCGATCTACATCGTGTTCGTTTGTCTGCTGCCCGAGTTTTTGGTCCTGCGCTGGAACGTGCCGTTTTATTTTGGTGGAACGTCGCTGCTGATCATTGTCGTCGTCACAATGGATTTCATGGCGCAGGTGCAGTCGTACGTTATGTCGCAACAGTATGAATCGCTGCTGAAGAAGGCTAATTTCAAAGGCGGCGGCGTCCCGATGCGCTGAAAGGACTTATGGCCAAAGACGATGTTATCCAGATGCAGGGTGAAGTCATCGAAAACCTGCCTAACGCTACCTTTAGGGTGAAGCTGGAAAACGGCCATGTCGTATTGGGACACATATCCGGCAAGATGCGGATGCACTACATCCGAATTCTGCCGGGCGACAAGGTGACGGTTGAATTGACGCCTTACGATCTGTCGCGTGCGCGGATCGTGTTCCGGGCGAAGTGATTTGAAAAAAGGGTAATATCATGAAAGTGATGGCATCGGTTAAGCGCATTTGCCGCAATTGCAAGATCATCAAGCGCAAAGGCGTTGTGCGCGTGATTTGCAGCTCTGATCCGCGCCACAAACAGCGTCAAGGCTGAACGCCGCGCTTTTTGCTTGCGCTTTTTGTTTGAGGAAAAACAATGGCTCGTATCGCAGGGGTTAACATCCCGAATCACCAGCATACTGAAATCGGCCTGACGGCTATTTACGGTATCGGCCGCACGCGCTCGCGCGACATTTGCGTCGCTGCTGGTGTGGCATTTTCGAAGAAGGTCAAAGACCTGAACGACGCAGACCTCGAAAAGCTGCGTGAAGAAGTCGGCAAGTTCATCGTTGAAGGCGATCTGCGCCGTGAAACGACGATGAACATCAAGCGCCTGATGGATCTCGGCTGCTATCGTGGCGTGCGGCATCGTAAGGGCTTGCCCCTGCGCGGCCAACGTACGCGTACGAATGCCCGTACGCGCAAGGGTCCGCGTCGTGCAGCGCAATCGCTGAAGAAGTAAGCGGAACTGACAGTTACAGGAAAACGTAATGGCTAAGGCTTCGAACAACTCCGCGGCGCAACGCGTTCGCAAGAAGGTCAAGAAGAACGTCGCCGAGGGCGTGGTTCACGTTCACGCGTCGTTCAACAACACCATCATCACGATCACCGATCGTCAAGGCAATGCACTTGCTTGGGCAACGTCGGGTGGTCAGGGCTTCAAGGGTTCGCGTAAATCGACTCCGTTTGCAGCTCAGGTCGCAGCTGAATCGGCTGGCCGCGTGGCGATGGAATACGGCGTGAAGAACCTCGAAGTGCGGATCAAGGGTCCCGGCCCTGGCCGTGAGTCGGCGGTGCGCGCGTTGCATGGTCTTGGCATCAAGATTACCGCGATCTCCGATGTGACGCCGGTCCCGCACAACGGCTGCCGTCCGCCGAAGCGTCGTCGTATCTAAGACGCTGGTTTTGCTAGCGCCTGTTGCCGCGTAGCGCGGCGGCAGGCTGCTTGCGCTATTGAATTGACTAAGCCCACCGTTCGACCCAAAGGGTTCGGACTAGCGCGAATGCACGCATTCGCGTGATCAATCAACGAAGGAATCAACGTGGCACGTTATATCGGCCCGAAGGCCAAGCTGTCCCGCCGTGAAGGCACTGACCTCTTCCTGAAGAGCGCCCGTCGTTCGCTCGCTGACAAGTGCAAGCTTGACAGCAAGCCTGGCCAGCATGGCCGCACCTCGGGTGCACGCACGTCCGATTACGGCACGCAGCTGCGCGAAAAGCAAAAAGTGAAGCGCATTTACGGTGTTCTCGAGCGTCAATTCCGCCGTTATTTCGCTGAAGCTGACCGTCTGAAGGGCAACACGGGTGAAAACCTGCTGCAATTGCTCGAGTCGCGTCTGGACAACGTGGTGTATCGCATGGGCTTCGGTTCGACGCGCGCTGAAGCGCGTCAGCTCGTGAGCCACAAGGCGATCATCGTGAACGGCGTTGTGTCGAACATCCCGTCGATGCAAGTGAAGGCAGGCGACGTTGTCGCAGTTCGCGAACAATCGAAGAAGCAGGCGCGTATTCTCGAAGCGCTGTCGCTGGCTGAGCAAGGCGGCATGCCGAGCTGGGTCGCTGTCGATTCGAAGAAGTTCGAAGGCACGTTCAAGCAGAAGCCGGAACGCAGCGACATCGCTGGCGATATCAACGAAAGCCTGATCGTCGAATTGTATTCGCGGTAATCGGATTAACTGCCGGGGCACCCCGTTGCGTTGCGCAAGGGGGCGTCTCGGCTGTTTATTTTCAGGTTGTTACCGGTCAGCCTTATCGGTGTAACGAGCCGAGGGTATTGGAAAGGAAAACCTATGCAAACCAGTTTGTTGAAGCCCAAGATCATCGCAGTTGAATCGCTGGGCGAAAGCCACGCGAAAGTGGTCATGGAACCGTTTGAACGCGGTTACGGCCACACCTTGGGTAACGCGCTCCGGCGTGTGCTGCTGTCGTCCATGATCGGCTATGCGCCGACCGAAGTGACGATCGCAGGCGTCGTACATGAGTATTCGACGCTCGATGGTGTGCAAGAGGACGTGGTCAACCTGTTGTTGAACCTGAAGGGCGTGGTGTTCAAGCTGCATAACCGAGATGAAGTGACGGTTACGCTGCGCAAGGAAGGCGAAGGCGTTGTTACCGCCGGCGACATCGAACTCGCGCACGATTGCGAAGTGATCAACCCGGATCACGTGATTGCGCATCTGTCGAAGGGCGGCAAACTCGACGTTCAGATCAAGGTTGAGAAGGGACGCGGCTACGTGCCGGGCAACGTGCGTCGTTACGGCGAAGAATCGGCCAAGATCATCGGCCGTATCGTGCTGGACGCGTCGTTCTCGCCGGTTCGTCGCGTGAGCTACGCCGTTGAGAGCGCTCGTGTCGAACAGCGTACGGACCTCGACAAGCTCGTGATGAACATCGAAACCAACGGTGTGATCTCGCCGGAAGAAGCGATCCGTCAATCGGCTCGTATTCTGGTTGATCAACTGTCGGTGTTCGCTGCACTGGAAGGTACCGAAGCAACGGCCGAAGCGCCGTCGCGCGCGCCGCAGATCGATCCGATCCTGCTGCGTCCGGTCGATGATCTCGAACTGACGGTTCGTTCGGCGAACTGCCTGAAGGCCGAGAACATCTACTACATCGGCGATCTCATCCAGCGCACGGAAAACGAGTTGCTCAAGACGCCGAACCTGGGCCGCAAGTCGCTGAACGAAATCAAGGAAGTACTCGCGTCGCGTGGTTTGACGCTCGGCATGAAGCTGGAAAACTGGCCGCCCGCAGGGCTGGACAAGTAAGCCGGCAAGTCATTCGGGGCAGAACCGCCGCTCCGCTGGCAAAGACGCGGATTTTCCTTTAAAATCCGCGTCTTGTCTTTTTCACTACCGGCCCGTGCACTCGCTACTTTTGCGTAGTTCGAGTGCGATAGAAGAGCTGGACCAAAACTTTGAATCAAAGGAATTAACATGCGTCACCGTCATGGTTTGCGGAAACTGAACCGCACGAGCAGCCACCGTCTGGCAATGCTCCGTAATATGTCCAACTCGCTGATCGAGCACGAAGTCATCAAGACCACGCTGCCGAAAGCAAAAGAACTCCGTAAAGTTGTTGAGCCGCTGATCACGCTCGGCAAGAAGCCGTCGCTGGCAAATCGTCGTCTGGCGTTCAACCGCCTGCGCGATCGTGATTCGGTCACGAAGCTGTTCGAAGTCCTCGGCCCGCGTTACGCCACCCGTCCGGGCGGCTACCTGCGCGTGCTGAAGTTCGGCTTCCGCGTCGGCGACAACGCACCGATGGCTTTGGTTGAACTGCTCGACCGCCCGGAAGTGGAAGAAGTTGAAGTGCAAGAAGCTGAATAAGCTTTTAAGCGCTCATAAGAAGCCGGGCTCCAAGCCTGGCTTTTTTGTTTCTGGGCGCAGGAGCGAGGCAAACAAGCAAGAGCGCGGCAACCGGTCCAATGCCACATGCCGTAGCCGGGCTCCCTGCGGTACCTCGAGGCCAGGTGATACGATATTGGCACTCGAATCGCGTGTAGCCGGAGCTTTCTGTGAGCGTGAATGTGACTTTGATTCTGACGACGGTGTCCGACGAAGCCGTTGCCCAGAAGCTCGCGGCGGACGCGCTGGCCGCGCGCCTGTGCGCCTGCGTTACGCGACTCGGCGCGGTGCAATCGAGCTACCATTGGCAAGGCCAGCTCGAAACGGCGCAGGAAATCCAGTTGCTGTTCAAAACAAGCGCGGCGCGCGCACTGGAACTCGAGCAGTATTTACACGCCCATCATCCATACGACATCCCGGAAATCCTGTCCTGGCAAGCTACGGCATCGGCCGCCTATGGCCAGTGGATCAATGCCGAAACCCATCGCTCTCTTCATGTTTAACGGTCCAGACCGGAGCGCGCGTCACCTGCTGCGCGCCACATTCTTCCTGCTCGGCTGCCTGCTTCTCGCGCAGTTCGGCACAGTTGCTCGCGCGGCGGACGACTTCCTCGATCCTGCCGTCGCGTTCAAGTTCAGCGCGGCCGAAAAACCGGGCGAAGTCGACGTCACGTACAAAATTGCGGACGGCTACTACATGTATCGCGAGCGCTTTGCGTTTGCGACTCGCAACGCCAGTGCGACGCTCGGCGAGCCGCAATTGCCGGCGGGCCATGTCAAATTCGACCAGACGTTCAACAAGAACGTCGAGACATACCGCAACGAGCTGACGATCCGCATACCGGTCAAGCAGGCTGCCGGGGCCTTTGAATTGGCCGTGACGTCGCAAGGCTGTGCGGACGCCGGCATCTGTTACCCGCCAATGGAGCGCGTCTATCGCGTCAGCGGCGCAGCGCTGCAGTCGGCGGACAGCGCTGCCGCCCAGCAGTCGGCGACCGGCGATACGCCATGGTACGAGCGCGCTGTCAGCGCCGACTACGCCCAGTCGCTGCTGCAAGGCGGGGGATTTTTCGCAATCATCGGCCTTTACTTCGTCGCCGGCGTCGTGCTGAGCCTGCTTCCCTGCTCATACCCGATGATTCCTATTCTCTCCGCCATCATCATCGGCGAGGGGGCGCGGGTCACGCGCGCACGGGGTTTTGCACTCTCGCTGGCTTATGTAATCGGGATGGCGCTTGTCTACACGGCGCTTGGCATTGCTGCCGCGCTCGTCGGGCAGAGCCTCGGGGCGTGGTTGCAAAACCCGTGGGTGCTCGGCGCTTTCGGCGTGCTGCTGACTATTTTTGCGCTGACGTTGATCGCGGGATTCGACATCGCATTGCCGCAGCGGTGGCAGGACGGCGTTTCGCATGCATCGACGGGACGTTCGGGCGGCAAATTCGCAGCCGTCGCCGTGATGGGGGCGCTGTCCGCGCTGGTCGTCGGGGCTTGCATGACCGCACCGCTTTTCGCCGTGCTGGCGTTTATTGCGCATACCGGGAATGCCGTGCTCGGCGGCGCCGCGCTGTTCTCCATGGGAATGGGACTCGGCGTGCCGCTGCTGATTATCGGTCTTGGGGCCGGGACTTTGCTGCCACGCGCCGGCACATGGATGGACGGCGTCAAGGTGTTGTTCGGCGTCGTGCTGCTCGCCGCGGCGCTGTGGATTGTCTGGCCGGTGCTGGGCGCGGCGGCCACCATGATCCTGAGCGCGTTGTGGTTGCTCATCGCTGCGGCATCGCTGGGTTTGTTTTCGGCACCAATCGCCGGAGCGACCGTTTGGCGGCGGCTCGGCCGCGGTATGGGGGCGGCGTTGGCCATCTGGGCGGCCGTGTTGCTGGTCGGACTGGCTGCGGGCTCGTCCGATCCGCTGCGTCCGCTGGCGGTGCTGGCGTCGCGGAGTGGTCCGCCGTCGGCGGACAGCGCCTCCAGCACGCCGCAGGCGTCGTCTGACGGCGATCTCAAGTTCGAGCGTGTGCGCTCATCGGTCGAACTGGATCAGGCCGTCAAAGCCGCCGCGCAGCCTGCCATGCTCGATTTTTACGCCGACTGGTGCGTGAGCTGCAAAGAGATGGAGAAACTCACCTTCAGCGACCCGCGTATCCAGGCGAAATTGAAGCAAATGAACCTCCTGCGCGCTGACGTGACCGCCAACAACGCCGACGACCAGACCCTTTTGAAGCGCTTCGGCCTTTTCGGACCGCCGGGAATCATCTTTTTCGACCACGGCGGCAAGGAAGTGCTGCGCGTCGTCGGTTACGAATCCGCCGACAAGTTCTTGCGGACGCTCGACCGCGCCAGCGCGCCCGGCGCGTAGCCGAATGACCGTGGGCGGCTTGCTCGTGAAAGCATAAAAAAACGGAGGCGTGACTGAAAAGTCCGCCTCCGTTTAATTTTCAGCGTCTTAGCCGCCGAGAGATCAAATCACTTCTGCGCGCGTAGAATTCGCGCTGCATCCAACGCGAAATAGGTCAAGACGCCGTCGGCGCCGGCGCGCTTGAAGGCGAGCAGCGATTCCATCATCGCCTTGTCGTGATCCAGCCAGCCGTTCTGAGCCGCCGCCTTGAGCATCGCGTACTCGCCGCTGACCTGATAGACGTAAGTCGGGAACAGGAATTCGTCCTTCACGCGACGCACGATATCCAGATACGGCATGCCGGGCTTGACCATCACCATATCCGCGCCTTCGTTGATGTCCGCTTGCACCTCGCGCAGCGCCTCGTTCGAATTGGCCGGATCGATCTGGTACGTCATCTTGTTGCTCTTGCCGAGGTTCGTCGCGGAGCCGACGGCGTCGCGGAACGGGCCGTAGAACGCCGACGCGAACTTCGCCGCGTAAGCCATGATGCGCGTGTGGACATGGTCCTCGCTTTCCAGCATTTCGCGGATCGCGCCGATGCGGCCGTCCATCATGTCGGAGGGCGCAACAATGTCGACACCGGCTTCGGTTTGCGCGCGCGCCTGTTCAATCAGGATCTCGACGGTTTCATCGTTGATCACATAGCCGGTTTCGTCGAGCACGCCGTCCTGGCCATGACTCGTGTACGGGTCCAGCGCGACGTCGGTCAACACGCCCAGTTCGGGGAAATTCTTCTTCAGTTCGCGAACGGCGCGCGGGATCAAACCGGCGGGGTTGGCCGCTTCACGTCCGTCGGGCGTTTTCAGCGACGGCTCGATCGCCGGAAACAGCGACAGGACCGGCACGCCCAGTTCGACGCATTGCTCGGCGACCTTCATCAGCAGATCCACCGACACGCGCTCGACGCCCGGCATCGACGGCACGGCTTGCCGCACGTTGGTGCCTTCGACCACGAAGACGGGGTAGATCAGATCGTTGGTGGTGAGAACGTTTTCGCGCATCAGGCGACGCGAGAAGTCGTCGCGGCGCATACGACGGGGACGGTGGTGCGGAAAGAAGCCCATGTGGAATTGAAAACCGTAGAAATCTTGAAGGGGGCGGCGACGCGAGCGGCGCCGATTATGCCTGCGCCCGCTCACGGAAACTTTTCAAGACAATGGTATATCATACCGATCGAGCAAGGCGCTTAGCGCTGACCTCCCCGCTTCTCCTCCCTGAGCGGGTGCCTGTCGTTTTTCGATTAGGCTGTTTGACCCGCCGTTCAAGCGGCGGGTTTTTTTATGCGCGGCGCAAACAGCGCGTCGAGGCAGTCCGAAGACGCGCAATGCGTCTTACTGCGCGGCGTCCGTTTCGCCCTTCGCGGCGGGGATGAGCCAGCTTTCGATCAACTCGTGCGCTTCGTCGATACCGACACGCTTAAGCGCAGAGAAAAGCTGCGCCGTCAGTTCGCCCTGATAACCTGCGGCGCGATATTCGGCGAGCCCTTTCTGCGTGGTGCGCAACGCATTGACGCTTTCCTGGCGCGTCAATTTGTCGCATTTGGTGAGGAGCGCGTGAATTGGCTTTCCCGTCGGCGCGAACCACTCGATCATTCGCCGATCCAGTTCCGTCAGCGGGCGGCGCGAGTCCATCATCAGAATCATGCCGCGCAATTGCGAGCGCGATTGCAGATACGTGGAAAGCAGCGCTTCCCAGTGAGCCTTGGCAGCGCCCGGCACTTCGGCGTAACCGTAGCCCGGCAAATCGACCAGATGCGCGGTGGGTTCGTCCGCCTTGCCCACGGAAAAATAATTGATGTGCTGGGTGCGTCCCGGTGTCTTGCTGGCGAACGCGAGTCGCTTCTGGTTGCACAGAATGTTGATGGCCGTCGACTTGCCCGCATTCGAGCGTCCCGCAAAAGCGATCTCGGGTTGAGCGGTGGCCGGCAGATCACGCAGATGATTGACGGTCGTGAAAAAGCGGGATTGGTGGAGCAGGAAGGACATGATCAGGCCAGATTTCGAGACGCCGGGGAACCCGGAGTGGGGACGGGTCAAGCCCGACTGGCGTCTTAGCGATTAGCGAGTTATTGTACAATACGATGGTTTACTGAAAACCTGAGGGGGCCAGCCCGCGTGCCTCGGCGGCTCCTGGCGGTCACTTGGGTCGCCGTCGTATTGTGCAAAACCTCTAAAATCCCACAAGACGAGACAGGGTGTGCGAATGAATCGACTGTGCAAGGCTCTGATGGTGTTTCAGGTGACAGCAGGTCTTTCAGGTTTGGCTATTCAGGCACGAGCGGCAGATCCGGCAAAGCCGGACATCAATCGGGGGCAAGCAATCGCAATGCAGGTTTGCGCGTCGTGTCACGGCGCAGACGGCAACAGCGCCGGCGGTGCATACCCGAAGCTGGCGGGTCAGCATCCGGACTATCTCGTCAAACAGCTAAAGGATTTCAAGCCGCAGGCCGGCGCCAAGCAGCCTGCGCGCAACAATGCGATCATGGCGGGCATGGCTGCGGCGTTGTCCGATCAGGATATGGCCAACGTCGCCGCGTATTTCGCGACGCAGGCTCCGAAGCCCGGCTACGCGCATAACAAGGACACCGTGCCGCTCGGCCAGAAGATTTATCGCGGTGGCATAGCGGATAAGGGCGTGCCGGCATGCGCGAGCTGTCACGGACCGACGGGTCAAGGCATTCCGTCGCAATATCCGCGTCTGTCCGGGCAATGGTCTGAGTACACGGTGGCGCAGTTGAACTCGTTCACGCAAGGTCCGGGCGCGCGCAACAACAACGAGGCGATGCATGCGGTGGCATCGCGTCTGTCGGACAGTGAGATCAAGGCTGTAGCCGATTACATCGAGGGCTTGCATTAAGAAGTCCGCGCGCAAGTGCAACCGGTCCGACGAGGCCGGTAAAAAACAAGAAAAGGGTGGGGGCGTCGTGTCTACGGCCGCCCTTCACCCTTTTTTGCTGTTCAGTCGGAGTATGAATGAGCGTCACCACGTCGGGTATGCAGTCGAAGTCGCGCAATCGCATCGTGCGCAGCGTCGTCGAAGTATTGAGTTCGATGCGTTTTGCGATCGCGCTGCTCGTGATTCTGTCGATCGCCAGCATCATCGGCACCGTCCTCACGCAGGACGACCCTTACCCCAACTACGTCAATCAGTTCGGCCCGTTCTGGGCGGACATTTTCCGCGCGCTGAGCCTCTACACGGTGTACAGCTCGTGGTGGTTCATGCTGATCCTCGGCTTTCTGATGGTGTCGGTGTCGCTGTGCGTGATCCGCAACGCGCCGAAAATGATCGCCGACGCGAAAAGCTGGAAAGACAAAGTCCGCGAAGCCAGTCTTCGCGCGTTCCACCACAAGGGCGAGTTCGCCGTGCACGGCACGCGCGCGCAGACCGCGGCGCTTCTCTCCAAGCTCTCGGGCAAGCTCGGCTACAAATTCGTTACGCGCGAATCTGAGGGCGCGATGCTGATCGCCGCCAAGCGCGGCGCGCTGACCAAGTTCGGCTACATCTCCGCGCACCTCGCGATCGTCGTGATCTGCCTCGGCGGTCTGCTCGACAGCAATCTGCCGATCAAGCTACAAATGTGGCTGTTCGACAAGTCGCCAATCCGCGCCAACACGGTTATTAACGAGATTCCGCCGGAACACCGCCTGTCGCAGTCGAACCCCACTTTCCGCGGCTACGCGTGGGTGCCGGAGGGGCAGCACGTGTCCACCGCGATCCTGAACCAGCCCGACGGTTCGCTGATCCAGGACCTGCCGTTTTCGATCGAACTGCAGAAGTTCATCGTCGACTATTACTCGACTGGCATGCCAAAGCTGTTCGCGAGCGACATCGTCGTGGTCGATCACAAGACCGGCGCGCGCGTGCCGGCTCGTGTCGAAGTGAACAAGCCGTTCGAATATGACGGCGTGTCGATCTACCAGTCGAGTTTCCAGGACGGCGGCTCGCAAATGCAGATGACGGCCTATCCGATGACCGGCGCAAGCGCGCAAACCGCGCCGTTCGGCGGCACGATCGGCGGCAATGCGCCGTTGAGTTCGGCCACGTCGCTGGCCGACGGGCAAACTGTGGAATTCACCGATTTCCGCGCGATCAACGTTGAAAACATCTCGAACGGCAGCGGCCAGACGGACGCGCGCGGCGTCGCCGCGCATCGCTCGCTGAAGGAAGCGTTCGACGAGCGGCTCGGCTCCGGCGCGAAGACTTCCAAGCCGCTCGATCTGCACAACGTGGGCCCTTCGGTGCAATACAAGGTGCGCGACAAGGACGGCCAGGCCCGCGAGTACAACAACTACATGTTGCCGGTCGAGGTGGCCGGCGAAAAAATGTTCCTCGCAGGCATGCGTGTGAATCCGGACGACCCGTTCCGCTACCTGCGGATTCCCGCCGACAGTGGCGGCACCGTCAAGGACTGGATGAATCTGCGCGCCACGCTGGAAAATCCGACGGCGCGCGCACAAGCCGCGCATCGTTTCGCACTGCGTTCGGTGCCGCAAGCCAACGCGGAATTGCAGCAGCATCTCGAAGAAAGCGCGCTGCGCGTGCTGACCCTTTTTGCAGGCGCGGACAACAGCATCAAGATGCCGAGCGGTCAGACGGTGGGCGGCTTCCAGGCTATCGCCGGCTTTATCGATCATTCGGTGCCGAAAGCCGAGCAGGAAAAGGCCGCCGGCTTGTTGCTGCGCATGCTGGAAGGCTCGATGTGGGACTTGTGGCAACTGTCGCGCCAGCAGCTCGGCGAGCCCGAAACGCAGGCCAATGCAGACGCCAGCCGCTTCGTCCAAAGCTCGATCAACGCGATATCCGACAGCTTTTTGTATGGATCGCCGGTCTATTTGCAGCTTGACTCCTTCAAGCAGGTGCAAGCTTCGGTATTTCAGTTGACGCGCGCGCCGGGTAAAAAAGTCGTGTATCTTGGCAGCCTGCTCCTCGTGTTGGGCATCTTTTCGATGTTCTACGTGCGCGAACGGCGCCTCTGGTTCTGGCTCAAGGACACTGAGCACGGCACCCACGTCGTGATGGCAATGTCGAGCGCCCGCAAAACGCTCGACTTCGAGAAAGAGTTCGTTCAGACGCGCGACGCGGTCGGCGCCGCGCTGGGCGCCAAGACCATCGACGCATCGTCTGGCAACGCTGGCGCGCCGTTTGCAAGCTCACAAGATTCGACCCGGTAATAGCATGGACTTGACTCAGGTTTCCTCATCTTCTCCTTCATCCGCGCGGCCTGCCAAGGTGGCTGCGGAGGAAGCGCACAACTTCGCCTATTTCGACGAGCGGCCATTCCTGAAACGGCTCGGCATCGTCGACTGGCTGTTTGCGCTCGCCATGGTCGCCGGCGCCGGATTCGCGCTGTCGCGCTATCACCCGTTCATGAATTACTACGACAAGCTGGTGCTGGTGTGCGCCGTGCCGGTGTTCGTCGTGCTGGGCTGGCGCTGGAAACCGGTGCGTCCGCTGATGGCGGGCATCGCGGCGCTGTCGCTGCTCGCTATCCAGATCTATCACGGCGATCTGAGCCGCGCCGACAACGCGTTCTTCCTGAAATACTTTCTGTCGAGCCAATCCGCGATTCTGTGGATGAGCGCGCTCTTCGTGTTCGCCACCGTTTTCTACTGGATCGGCTTGCTGTCGCGCTCGCCCACGGGCGCCGCGATCGGCTCGAAAATGACCTGGGCTGCGGTGCTGATGGGCTTCGTCGGTCTGATGGTGCGCTGGTACGAGTCATACCTGATCGGCGCTGACGTCGGCCATATTCCCATCTCGAACCTGTACGAAGTGTTCGTGCTGTTCAGCCTCATCACCGCGCTTTTCTATTTGTATTACGAGCAGCACTACAACACGCGCGCGCTCGGCGCCTTCGTGCTGCTGGTGATCAGCGCCGCCGTCGGCTTCCTGATGTGGTATTCGGTCGCTCGCGACGCGCAGCAGATCCAGCCGCTCGTTCCGGCCCTGCAAAGCTGGTGGATGAAGATTCACGTGCCGGCGAACTTCATCGGCTACGGCAGCTTCGCGCTGTCGGCCATGGTCGCCGTCGCATATCTGGCGAAGCAGCGCGGCGTGCTGGCGGACCGCCTGCCGGCGCTCGAAGTGCTCGACGACGTCATGTACAAGTCGATCGCGGTCGGCTTCGCGTTCTTCACGATTGCGACGATTCTCGGCGCGCTGTGGGCGGCGGAAGCGTGGGGCGGCTACTGGAGCTGGGACCCGAAGGAAACGTGGGCGCTGATTGTCTGGCTGAACTACGCGGCGTGGCTGCACATGCGCCTGATGAAAGGCCTGCGCGGCGCGGTCGCGGCATGGTGGGCGCTGACGGGCTTGCTGGTGACGACCTTCGCCTTCCTTGGCGTGAACATGTTCCTCTCGGGCCTGCATAGTTACGGCAAGCTGTAATACGCGCCGTCTTTCATCCGACAAAAAACCGCCGCGTGTTTCGCACCGGCGGTTTTTTTATGACTGGCGGAATATTTGCATGAGGAAGGTGTTCGTCAAGAGAGCACGCAGGGATGGCCCGACCGCGAGTATCACTTTGGCCCCGGTAGATGTCTGAACCGCGAGGCCGGCAAGGAGCAGCACGATGTGGATCAAGCGAAGCGACAGCATTCAACTCATCGGCGATGACATCGCGCGCAGCGAAATCACGCCGGAGCACATTTTCCTGAATCGGCGGCGCGTGTTGCAGGCGGCCGGCGCAATGGCGCTCGGCGGCCTGATCGGCGTGAACGGGGAGGCGCTGGCCGCGTATTCGTCGGCCGATCCGAAGGCGCAGAAACTGGCGGCGAAAACCAACACGAAGTTCGTGGCGCTCGACAAGATCACGCCGTTCAAGGACATCACCACTTACAACAACTACTACGAGTTCGGCACCGACAAGTCCGATCCGGCGCAACACGCGGGCACATTGCGTGCGCGTCCGTGGAAGGTGAGTGTCGAGGGCGAGATCAAAAACCCGAAGGTGTACGACATCGACGAGTTGCTCAAGCTCGCGCCGCTTGAGGAACGCGTGTACCGGCTGCGCTGCGTCGAAGGGTGGTCGATGGTGATTCCATGGATCGGCGTGCCCTTGTCCGAGTTGATCAAGCGCGTGCAGCCGACCGGCAACGCGAAATACGTGCAGTTCATCACGCTGGCCGATCCGTCGCAAATGCCCGGACTGTCGACGCCGATCCTCGACTGGCCGTACTCCGAAGGTCTGCGCATGGACGAGGCGATGAACCCGCTCACGTTGCTCACCATGGGCGTGTACGGCCAGGTGCTGCCCAATCAGAACGGCGCGCCGGTTCGCGTGATCGTGCCGTGGAAGTACGGCTTCAAGAGCGCGAAGTCGCTCGTGAAAATCCGCTTTGTCGAGAAGCAGCCGCCGACTAGCTGGAACACGTATGCGTCGAACGAATATGGCTTTTATTCGAACGTGAATCCGAATGTGGATCACCCGCGCTGGAGTCAGGCGACCGAGCGGCGTATCGGCGAAGACGGCTTTTTCACGCCCAAGCGCAAGACCTTGTTGTTCAACGGTTATGGCGATCAGGTCGCGTCGCTGT
Source organism: Paraburkholderia sp. MPAMCS5 (assembly GCF_036016995.1). Taxonomy (NCBI): domain Bacteria; kingdom Pseudomonadati; phylum Pseudomonadota; class Betaproteobacteria; order Burkholderiales; family Burkholderiaceae; genus Paraburkholderia; species Paraburkholderia sp. MPAMCS5. The sequence goes on along the minus strand of NZ_JAYXBK010000015.1, from coordinate 118,871 downwards.
ATCAAGGCATGGATCTGAAGAAAAACTTTTGAGCCGCGCGACGACGATGACTTCCGATACGCAACCTGTCACCCGCACCGAACGCGTCGCGCCGCGCGCGGCATCGCACGCGCGCGCGCCCTCGGCGGCAAGACGGCCGGCGGCGGGCTCGCGCTGGGTCGTGCCCGCCAAGATCGTCGTGTTTATCGCGGCGTGGTATCCGCTCGCACGCATCGTGCTATTCGGCATGACCGACCGGCTGGGCGCGAACCCGATCGAGTTCATCACGCGCTCCACGGGGCTTTGGACGCTGGTGTTTCTGTGCATCACCCTGGCCGTGACGCCGTTGCGCCGGCTCACGGGCATCGCGGCGTTCGTGCGTTTTCGCCGCATGCTCGGGCTGTATGCGTTCTTTTACGCGGCGCTGCATTTCACGACGTATCTCTGGTTCGACAAGTGGTTCGACGTCGCGGAAATCGTCAAGGACATCGGCAAGCGGCCGTTCATCACCGTCGGTTTTGCGGCGTTCGTGCTGCTGATCGCTCTGGCCGCGACGTCGCCGCGCGCGATGGTGCGTAAGCTCGGCCGCCGCTGGCAGACGCTGCATCGCGCGATCTATGCAATCGGCGCGCTGGCCATCCTGCATTTCTGGTGGATGAAAGCAGGCAAGCACGACCTGATCCTGCCGAAAATCTACGGCGCGATCATGGTGGCGCTGCTCGGTTGGCGTCTGATCGTGTGGCTGCGTGAGCAGATGCGTGACCGCAAGCTAAAAGCGCGATAACCGCGCCCGCACATAAAAAAGGCGATGCCGCGTTGGCATCGCCTTTTTTATGTGCAGCCGCTTTGGCAAGCGTTCTGCAGCTGGTTACGCCGGCAAGATCGTTTCGCCCGCAAAGAGTTGCTGGACTTCCTCGCGTGCGCGGACCACGTGTGCTTGTGTACCATCAACCATCACTTCCGCCGCGCGCGGTCGCGTGTTGTAGTTGGAACTCATCACGAAGCCGTAGGCGCCTGCCGAACGGATAGCGAGCAGATCGCCGGGTTCGACGGACAGCAACCGCTCACGCCCGAGCCAGTCGCCGCTTTCGCAAACCGGTCCGACGACGTCGTACACATGCGCCGGCACTTCGCGCTTAACGACGGCGTCGATGGCGTGATACGCCTCGTACATTGCCGGGCGTGCAAGCTCGGTCATGGCTGCGTCGACGATCGCGAAGTTCTTTTCAGCGCCGGGCTTCAGGAACTCGACGCGCGTCAGCAGCACGCCTGCATTGCCCACCAGCGAACGGCCCGGCTCGAAATACACTTCACGATGACCGTGACCGCGCGCCTCGATCCGGTCGAGCACCGTGCGCACGAAATCGCCGATGTCCGGCGGCGTTTCGTCGTCGTAGGTAATGCCGAGACCGCCGCCCACGTCGATGTGACGAATCGTGATGCCGTCCTGCTCGATCTGTTCGACCAGCTCCAGGACTTTGTCCACGGCGTCGAGATACGGCGCGACTTCGGTAATCTGCGAGCCGATATGGCAGTCGATGCCGACCACGTCCAGATTCGCCATGGCTGCGGCGGCGCGATAGGTGGCGCGTGCTTCTTCGAACGCGACGCCGAACTTGTTCGACTTCAGCCCCGTGGAAATGTACGGATGCGTCTTTGCGTCGACGTCGGGATTCACGCGCAGCGAGACCGGCGCCTTCTTGCCCGTTTCCGCGGCCACTGCGTTCAGGCGATCGAGTTCCGGAATCGATTCGACGTTAAAGCATTTGACGCCGGCCGCGAGCGCCTCGCGCATTTCGTTCGCATGCTTGCCGACGCCGGAAAACACGGTGTTTTCCGCTTTACCGCCGGCTGCCAGCACACGCGCCAGTTCGCCGCCCGACACGATGTCGAAGCCCGCGCCGAGACGCGCGAACACGTTCAGCACCGCGAGATTGCTGTTGGCCTTGACGGCCACGTGCACGCTCGCGCGGCGGCCGGCGCACGCGCCCGCATATGCGTTCCACGCGTTGGTGAGAGCGGCGCGCGAATAGACGTAAAGCGGCGTGCCGAACTCTTCGGCGAGTGAAACGGCGGACACGCCTTCGGCGTGAAGCACGCCGTTCACATAGTCAAATGCGGATGAAGTCATGCGAAAGTCTTATTGAGCGGGAGTGGCGGCGGAAGCCGGCAGCGAGTCCGACTGTGTAGCTGACGCAGCCGAAGCGGCGGATGCCGACGACGCCGACAGTTCCGTGGCCGGCGAAAGCGAAAGCGGCGTGCCCGAGGTGTCGGGAATGGAACTGTTGTCGGACGCGGATTCGGCGCCGGGTTTCACTTCGTCAGGCGAAGGCGGTTGCGTGCGGTCGATCGGTTTGGCCGGCAATGGCGGCACGCTGGGCAAATAGAGCGAACCGCGTTGCCCGCAACCGGCGAGCGAACCGCCGAGCGCGCAACCTGCGAGAATGGCTAAACCCGCTACAATCGCGCGGCCGGGCGCCGCCGCGCGCATCCGAGATACGACTCGCATGACTGTCCCTGAATGAATAATCGACGGAGTTTAGCATGTCCGATAGTGATTACCTGACCCGCGCGGAAGCCGCGCTAGCCGCCATCGAACGCGATCTGGACGACACTGAGGCCGACATCGAACTCGAGCGCAGCGGCAATGTGCTGACTCTCGAATTCGCGAACCGCACGAAGATCATCGTCAACCTTCAGCCGCCGATGAGCGAAATCTGGATCGCCGCGAAAGCGGGCGGTTTTCACTTCCGTTTCGTCGATGGCGAGTGGCGCGATACGCGTAACGGAAACGAGTTTTTCGCGGCGCTGTCCGAATACGCCACGCAACAGGCTGGCGAGCCGGTTCACTTCGAAGCCTGAGCGCGGAGTTCCGGTGCACGGCCTAACCGTGCTTGCATAGGGCGATAAAAAAAGCCGCCGCGCAAATGAAGCGCGGCGGCTTTTTTTCTGCACGCGGGCCGTTGCGTCAGTGGCCGCGGAACAGATTCATGATGTCCTGCTTCTCCTGCTCGCCGACCTGCGCGGGCGCGGCGCCGGACGCGCCGCTCGTTTGCGCGTCGAGTGCCGCCTGACTGATGCCGACCGTCGGGACGAAGCCGTTGCCCGGCGTGAAGTCGTCGAAATATAGTTCCGAGCCGATCTCGGTCACGCCGTCGGGCATCGGCATCTTGTATTCGGGCACGCCTTTGAGGGCGCGTCCCATGTACTCGATCCACACCGGCAATGCGAGGCCGCCGCCGGTTTCCTTGTCGCCGAGCGTGCGCGGGTTGTCGTAGCCGATCCACGCAATCGCGGTGAGCGTGTGCTGATAGCCGGCGAACCAGGCGTCGCGCGAATCGTTCGTCGTGCCGGTCTTGCCGCCGAGGTCCGTGCGTTTGAGGATGTTGGACTTGGCGCCCGTGCCGCGTTGCGCGACGCTTTGCAACAGGCTGTTCATCACATACGCGTTGCGCGGCTCGATGGCGTGCGGCGCGCTCTGTTCCGCGACGAGCGGCTGCGCATGCGCGACCACGACACCACGTGTATCCGTGACTTCGGCAATCAGATACGGATTGACCCGATAGCCGCCGTTTGCGAACACGGAGAACGCGCCCGCCATCTGCAACGGCGTGACGAGACCCGCGCCGAGCGCCATCGGCAGATAAGCGGGATGACGGTCCGCGTCGAAGCCGAAGCGCGTGATGTACTGCTGCGCGTACTTCGTGCCGATGTGGTTGAGGATACGAATCGACACCAGGTTTTTCGACTTCTGCAACGCGGTGCGCATGGTCATCGGGCCGTCGAAACCGCCGCCGTAGTTTTTCGGCTCCCAAGCCTGGCCGCCGGTCTCGGCGGCGCTGAAAAAGAGCGGCGCGTCGTTGATCACGGTTGCCGGTCCCAGCCCTTTTTCGAGCGAAGCTGAATAGATGAACGGCTTGAAGCTCGAACCCGGTTGACGCCACGCCTGCGTCACGTGATTGAACTTGTTCTTGTTGAAATCGAATCCGCCGACGAGCGCGCGAATCGCGCCGTCCTGCGGCACGACCGAAATAAACGCGCCTTCCACTTGTGGCAATTGCGTGATCGCCCATTGGCCTTCGTCGTTCTTGACCAGCCGGATGATCGCGCCGGGCCGCACGCGCTGATTCGGCTGGGCGCGCGCGCTCAGTGCAAATTGTGCAAAGCGCAGGCCGTCGCCCTGAATGGTCGCGACATTGCCGTCGATAAACGTGGCCTGCACCTGCTTCGGACTCGCGGCGGTCACGACGGCGGCAATGATCTCGCCGTTGTCCGGATGTTCGAGCAGAGCGTCGTCGATAGCCTGCTCGCGGTCGTCCGCGTCGGACGGCAGGTCAATGAACGCTTCCGGGCCGCGATAGCCGTGACGCCGTTCGTAGTCCATCAGCCCTTTGCGCAGCGCGTGGTAAGCGACGTCCTGGTCGGCGGAGTCGATCGTGGTCACGACATTGAGGCCGCGCGTGTACGCTTCTTCGCGGTATTGCGCGTACATCATCTGCCGCACCATTTCCGCGATGTACTCGGCGTGCACGCTGAATTCCTTGCCGGCGCCCTTCACGACCAGCGGTTGACGGCTTGCTTCGTCGTATTGCTGCTGATTGATGTAATGCAGTTCGTACATGCGTTGCAGGATGTACTCCTGACGCACCTTCGCGCGCTTCGGATTCACCACCGGGTTATACGCGGACGGCGCCTTCGGCAAGCCGGCCAGCATGGCGCACTCCGCCAGCGTCAAATCCTTCAGATCCTTGCCGAAGTACACGCGCGCCGCGCTCGCAAAACCGTACGCGCGCTGACCGAGATAGATCTGATTCATGTACACCTCGAGAATCTGATCTTTCGAAAGCCTCGACTCGATCTTGTACGCGAGCAGCATCTCGTAGATCTTGCGCGTGTAGGTCTTCTCGCTCGACAGAAAGAAATTGCGCGCCACCTGCATCGTGATCGTGCTCGCGCCTTGTGTGGCATGGCCGTTGGTGAGCGCCACGATGCCGGCCCGCGCGATGCCGGTCAGATCGACGCCGCCGTGGTCGTAGAAACGCGCGTCTTCGATGGCGAGCACCGCCTTTTTCAGATTGTCGGGCACGTCCTGAATACGCACGATGTCGCGCCGCTCTTCGCCAAACTCGCCGATCAGCACATGGTCGGCCGTATAGATGCGCAGCGGCACCTTCGGCCGGTAGTCGGTGAGTGCGTCGAGCGACGGCAGGTTAGGCGTGGCGACGACAAGCGCATAACCGAGCACCAGCAGCACGCACACGATGCCCGCAACGATCAACCCGAAAAAACCGAGCATGAGCTTCAGCCACAAAGGGCGTTTGCGCTTCTGCGGCGCGGGCGGCGGAGACGTGGGAGACGTGGATTGCATATAGGCACCAAAAAACAGTCCCGCGATTATAGCCGCCTCGCTTTTCAGCTTTCGGCATGCTTACTGACAGTTCTTCACAAGTCCTTGTGCCGCGCGGGATGGCTCTTACTGTAGCCGCTTTGATGCTCGCCAGGGCGTCTGCTGTCCAACGTTGGCCATTCGGCTGAGTGTCGCTAGGACGGGCGCTTACGCACAATTCTTCCTCGCTACTCGCGTTCGAATGGTTCGCCGCGTGAGTCTCAGGGAGGGCGTAATGACGTTAAGAAATTCATGGCTCGAAGCCGTGCAGGCAGGTGTGCAGCGTTTCGCTGCCGGTATCGATGTCGGTTCGCAAAATGTGCGGCTCGTCGTGGTGAGTCAGCGTGCGCGCGCTTGCGCTTCGTTGCAGATCGAATATGTGTGCACGGTGCCGCTTGCCGCGAATGCCATGGCCGGTGCCGAGATCGCCGACCGGCATGCGGTCGCGCGCGCGTTGCGCGACGCATTCGCGGGATTGCCGCAGTCGTGCGCGACGCAGTCTTTGCGATGCGCGATGGCAGTGCCCGCGTCGGCCACATTGACGACCACAGTGCCGCTCGCGCGGCTCGTCGCGCAAAGCGGTTGCTCGGACGACGGCGGCCATGAACTCGCCGAACTCGAACCGGCGGTCATGAGCGAAGTGGAACGTATCGCGGGGCTCGAGCGGCACGCGCTGGCCGTCGACTGGTTTGTCGAAGACAACCCTTCGCCGGTTCGCTCAGTGACCATTGCCGCGACCGCGAGGCAGCATCTCGAAGCGCGAATCGAATGCGCGGCGGCTGCGGGCATTTCGCTTACCGCCATCGACGGCGAGCCGCACGCCGCTCTGCGCGCCATGCGCTATGCGGCGAGTTACGAACTCGATCCGCACGAGCCGTATGTCGCGTTGTGGATCGGCACGGACGGCGTGCATGGCTGGCGCCTCGTCGACGACCGCATTGCACGTGAAATGCGTTATCCCGCGCCTGAGCATGCCGATTTCGCCGACGCGTTGCGCGACCTCGTGCACGGCCCCGAACTCGATTGCGCATTGGTGAGCGGCGAAGTGGATTTACTCGAGGGCGTCGGCTTTTCGATGGCCGATATGGCGGACGTCCTGGGCTGCACCGTGCTGCCGTTCGAATGCGGAGCGCTCGCCGGTCCCGCGCGTCGACAGAACGATCCGTTGGTGTATGAGCCGGCCGGCGCGGTCGCATTCGGACTTGCGCTGCGCGGGGTGGCCGAATGAGCGCCGCGGTGCGGGATGCAGGGCGGCTAGACGTAGCGGCGCAATCGCATGGGGCGCGCGATGTCCGCGCATTGAAACCATGGTCCGGCGGCTTCAATCTGTTGCCATACAGGCAACGCAACGCGCGGCTCGCGCGTCGGCGATGTCTGATTGCATGGGCCGCCGCCGCGCTGACGGGCTGTGCGGCGGTTTCCGCGCTGGCCGGATATCAGGCGCTGGAGAAGGCGCGCCTCGATGCTGAGCGCGTGTCGAACGAGCAATCGCTTGCGCGGCTCGCGGGGCCGCTCGCCGAGCACACGCGACTACTGCGCGCCCGAAATGAGCAACGCAGTGAAGCCGCGCGCGCAAAGGGCCTTTCTGGCCCGCTCACCTATTTGCGCGATCTGCTGGATGCGCTGAGTTTCGAGCCCGGTGACGGCGTGTTGTTGCAGCAGCTTCGCCAGCGCGATCACGAGACGGAACTGGTCGCCACCTCGCGAGCGCATATCGATTCGGCGAGGTGGCTCAAGCATCTCGGTGCGATTCGCGGCGTGACGGGCGCGGAGATGAGCGAGTCGCATCGCGCGTCGCCGCATGGAAACGCCAATGCGAATCCAGGTGTGAGCCCGACCGGCGCAACAGAGTTCGGCGCTCGTCTGCATTGGGACGACACCACGAAAAATACGGCCAGGGGCGTGAGCCTCGTGGCATTGCCGAATGCCAGGGCCGACCGCATTGGAGGTTCGAAATGAATATGACTTTTGCGGACTTCGGCGGGGTGGAAAGCGCGCGGCTGTCGCTGTCGCATTGGCTCAAACATCTGCGTGCGCCACTTCATACATGGAGTGCGCGTCGCCGCTGGACGGTCGCTCTGCTGATTGCGCTCGTGGTGTTTGGCCTCGGCGCACATGGCTGGATCGTGGCCGATCTCGGCCGTCTGGACGCGAGCCGCGCTGCGCTTCGGGCAAGCGCGGCCCATCTCGCGGATGCAAAGCGTGCGCTCGCGCAATTGCCCTTGTTGCGGCGCGAAGGCGCAGCGGCGGAGGCTTCGCGTTCGTCTTCGCCGACGCCGACGTCCTGGACTTCAGCCGACGACGTGCGCGCCGTCTCCGAACTCGCCGCGCAAAACGACGTCGTGCTGCTCGCTGTCGAACCCGGAATCGCGACCGGCGCAGGGGCGCAGAGCGAGCGTCCGCTGCGGCTCTCTGCGCGCACCGACTTCGTCCATCTGATGTCGCTTCTTCGCGGCCTATCGGACCTGCCGGTGTTGATGATTCCCGTCGACGTCATCATCAAGCGGGAAGCAACCTCGCTTGCGGTAAGCGCGACGCTGCGCGTGTACAGCGGCTTGCGCCCGCCGCCCTCGACGCTCTCCGTGCAGGAACTCGCCGACGCTAGTCTTGATTCGGATAACGAAAAAGATGTCGTGTTCTTCGACCCGTTCTCGGCCGCGCAAATGCAGGCGGCAAGCGGCGAGCCGGGGCTCTCGTCACTGCGCCTGGTCGGCTTGCTGCACGATCGCGCGCGCGGTCTCGCGTTGTTCGACACGCCGGACGGCGCGACCATTGTCGAGTCCGGGCAGCAGATCGGCGACGAGCGCGTCACGCAGTTCGACACGTTCGGCATCACGCTTGCCAATGGCGATGCAACGCGCTCGCTCGCGCTTCCGGAGGCTTCCTGATGATCGTTGCGAAGCTGTTGCGCATGGACGCACGAACCTCTACCGGCGATGCCGCGTTGTCGAACATGCGCGCGTGTGCAGGTGTCTGCCTGTCGATCAGTCTGAGCGTGGGCGCGGCGCTTCACGCAGGCGTCGCGCATGCCGCGCTTCCGGCGCTGCCGCCGTTGCCTGCCTACATGTCGCCCGACGAAACGGCTGCGGCATCCGAAGCGCCGTACAACACACCGCCTTTACCGAGTGGCGTCGGTGCGCAAACGCCCAATCCATTCCGCAACGATTCCGCGGACGACGCCACCGGCTCGCGCATTGCCACGCCGGCCGCCGAAAGCCGCGCTGACGACGCGCCAGACGACGCGGACGGCTCCGTGCCTCTGGGCAAACCGTCGGCGGCGGCCGCAGCGCACGAGACCGCCGCGACGACCTCGGCGCTCGAAGGTCCGCCCGTGCCGTTGCCGCCGCTCGCGCGCCTGAGCGCAGCGCCCAGGACCGCTGCCGACGCCTCGCTCGCCGCAGACGACAAACCGATCTCGCTGAACTTCCAGCGCGCCGAACTTGGCGTCGTGCTGAATGCGTTTGCGCAGTTCACCGGGCTGAACATCGTCGCCAGCGAGAAAGTGCGAGGCGCCGTGTCGCTGCGGCTCGACAAGGTGCCGTGGCGCGTCGCGTTCGACACCTTGCTCGAGGTCAACGGTCTCGTGATGGAGCGCCACGGCAACGTCGTGTGGGTCGCGCCGATCGCGGATCTGGCGGCGCGCGAGCGGCAGCGCTTCGAGGCTCACGCGCGGGCCGCCGATCTGGAGCCGCTCGCGAGCCGCACGTTCGAGCTGCACTACGCGCGCGCCGAGGACGTGCGGCGCGTGCTGACCGGTTCGGGCAACCAGCGCGTGCTGTCCAAACGCGGCGCCGTGACCGCCGATCCGCGCACCAATCTGCTGTTCGTCACCGACCTCGAAGGCCGCCTCGCGCAGATCGCCGCGCTGCTCGCTTCCGTCGACCGGCCGACGCGGCAGGTGCTGATCGAGGCGCGCATCGTCGAGGGCGAGCATGGTTTTTCGCGCAACCTCGGCGTGCGGCTTTCGATGGCAGGCACGAGCGCCGACGGCACGACGAGAGGCGTGAGCGGCGGCAAGGACGGACTCGTCTACGATCTGTCGGCGCGGCCGATTGCAGGCTTCGACGCCGCGACGGCAGGCCTCACGCTTTTCGCGGCGGGCGCCACGCGGCTTCTGAACGTCGAATTGAGCGCGTTGGAGGCCGAGGGGCGCGGCGAAATCGTCTCCAGCCCGCGTGTCGTCACGGCAGACCGGATGAAGGCCGTGGTCGAACAGGGCACCGAGCTGCCGTATCAGGCGAAAGTCGGGCAGGGCGTGTCGGGCGTGCAATTCCGCCGGGCCACGCTGAAGCTCGAAGTCGAGCCGCAAATCATGCCCGACGGCCGCGTCGTGCTGGATCTGGACGTCGCCAAGGACAGCGTCGGAGAACAGACCGACGCCGGCCCCGCGATCAACACCAAACACGTGCAAACGCGGGTCGAGGTCGAGGATGGTGGTACGGTGTCGATCGGCGGAATTTACGCGACCGACGGCCGGGACGATGTGACTCGCGTGCCGGTCTTGGGCAAAATACCGCTTTTAGGCGCTCTTTTTCGTCATCGGGCTCATCGCGACCAGCGCAGCGAACTGGCTGTTTTCATCACGCCGCGCGTCGTTCAGACGAATTAGGGGCATGCTGCCGCCGCCGGACCCCGGCGGCGCGCAGGCTCGACAAGGCAGCCGCTTTGCCAGTAAGCTGCGGCACGAACCATACCGGATTAGCCAGAGGACACCGTTGCAAGCGCGGGACGCACACGCCAATGTATTTTTTGTAGGGCTCATGGGGGCAGGCAAGACCACCGTGGGCCGGGCCATTGCGCGCCGTCTCGATCGTCCGTTCTTCGATTCCGATCACGAAATCGAAGCGCGCACGGGCGCGCGCATTCCTGTGATCTTCGAGCTGGAGGGCGAAGCGGGCTTCCGCGAGCGCGAGGCGCAAGTCATTGCCGAACTCACCGAGCGCGACAATATCGTGCTCGCGACCGGCGGCGGCGCGGTGTTGCGGCCGGAAAATCGCGGGGCGCTGCAAAGCCGCGGCATCGTGATCTACCTGCGCGCCAATCCGCACGATCTCTGGCTGCGCACGCGGCGCGACAAGAATCGCCCGCTTTTGCAGACCGAAGACCCCAAGGCGCGCCTCGAAGCGCTCTACGAAATACGCGATCCGCTGTACCGCGAATGTGCGCATTTCGTCATCGAAACCGGCCGGCCTTCAGTCAATGGTCTCGTCAATATGGTTCTGATGCAGCTCGAGATGGCCGGCGTCGCCAAACATCCTGCGTCATAATGGACCGTATGATTACCGTCAACGTCGAACTGGGCGACCGCGCCTACCCCATTCATATCGGTGCCGATCTGATCGGCCAGACTGCGCTGTTCGCGCCGCATATCGCGGGCAACTCGGTCACCATCGTCACGAACACCACGGTCGATCCGCTCTACGGCGACGCGCTGCGCGCCGCGCTCGCGCCGCTCGGCAAGCAGGTGTCCACCGTCGTGTTGCCCGACGGCGAGGCGTACAAGAATCTCGACACCCTGAATCTGATATTCGACGCGCTGCTCGGCTCGCGCGCCGACCGCAAGACCACGCTGATCGCGTTGGGCGGCGGCGTGATCGGCGACATGACGGGTTTCGCGGCGGCCTGCTACATGCGCGGCGTGCCGTTCATTCAGGTGCCGACCACGCTGCTTTCGCAGGTGGATTCGTCGGTGGGCGGCAAGACCGGCATTAATCATCCGCTCGGCAAGAACATGATCGGCGCGTTTTATCAGCCGCAAGCCGTGATCGCCGATATTGGCGCGCTGCGCACGCTGCCCGCGCGCGAACTGGCGGCGGGCATCGCCGAAGTCATCAAGACCGGCGCGATTGCGGACGCCGGTTTTTTTCGCTGGATCGAAGCGAACGTCGAAGCGTTGAATCGCTGCGAACCCGAAGCGCTCGCCGAGGCCGTGAAGCGTTCGTGTGAGATCAAGGCGTCGGTGGTGGCGCAAGACGAGCGCGAAGGCGGGCTGCGCGCCATTCTCAACTTCGGCCACACGTTCGGCCACGCGATCGAAGCCGGGCTCGGCTACGGCGAGTGGCTGCACGGCGAGGCAGTCGGCTGCGGAATGGTCATGGCGGCGGATCTGTCCGTGCGCCTGAACTACCTCGACGAAGCGTCGCGCAAGCGGCTCGTCGACGTGATCGTGGCCGCGAAGTTGCCAACCCGCGCGCCGGCGCTCGGCGAATCGCGCTATGTCGAACTGATGCAGGTCGACAAGAAAGCGGAAGCCGGCGCGATCAAATTCATTCTGCTGAAGCGTTTCGGTGAGACGCTCATCACTCAGGCGCCCGACGCCGAGGTGCAGGCCACGCTGGCCGCCTCAGTCTGACAAGGCAAGGCGTTTTACCCAGCATCGCGCACCCGCGTCGAGCGGCGCCGCCCATGTTTCGGAGAACCCGGTGACAGACAGGCGCAGCGACGATGTAAAGCAGCAACCCGCGGCGGACACGGCGGCGCTCAGCGCGCCTACTCAGGAAGCGCTCGAAGCGCATCTCGCGCCCTACGCCGCGCATTCGGCGCAATCGCGCGGGCGCCGCTATCCCGAAGCGCCGCCGAGCGCGCGCACCGAATTCCAGCGCGACCGCGACCGCATTGTTCATTCGACGTCGTTTCGCCGGCTCGAATACAAGACGCAGGTCTTCGTGAATCACGAGGGCGACCTGTTCCGCACGCGTCTCACGCATAGCCTCGAAGTGGCGCAGATCGCGCGTTCCGTGGCGCGCAATCTGCGCGTCAACGAAGACCTCGTCGAAGCCATTTCGCTTGCGCACGATCTCGGTCATACGCCGTTCGGCCATGCCGGCCAAGATGCGTTGAACGAATGCATGCGCGAGCACGGCGGCTTCGAGCACAATCTGCAAAGTCTCGCAGTCGTGGACGATCTCGAAGAACACTACGGCGGGTTCAACGGCCTGAACCTCTGTTTCGAAACGCGCGAAGGCATTCTCAAGCATTGCTCGCGCGAGAACGCGCGGCGACTGGGCGCGCTGGGCGAGCGTTTTCTGGAGGGACGTCAGCCGTCCATCGAAGCGCAGATCGCGAACGTGGCCGACGAAATCGCCTACAACAATCACGATGTCGACGACGGCTTGCGCTCGGGCCTGCTCACCATCGGGCAACTCGCCGAAGTCGAGCTATGGCAAACGCACTACGAAGCCGCGCGGCGCGACTATCCGCACATCGAGGGCCGCAGGCTGATCCACGAGACGGTGCGGCGCATCATCAACACGTTGATCGTCGATCTGATCGACACGACCAAGCTGAATCTCGTCCGTCATGCGCCGGATTCGCTCGACGCCGTGCGCGCCTCGCCGCCGCTCGTCGCGCATAGCGAGGCGATTGCCGTGCAGGCGGCGACATTGAAGCGCTTTCTGTTCAAGAACCTGTATCGGCATTACCGCGTGATGCGCATGGCCAACAAGGCGCGGCGCGTCGTCGTCGGTTTGTTCGACGCGTTCACCGACGATCCGCGTCTCCTGCCGCCCAGCTACCATTCCACCGATGCCGCGCTGCAACCGCGCCTGATCGCGCATTACATCGCGGGGATGACGGACCGGTACGCGCTAAAGGAGTATCAGCGGCTCTTCGTGATCGACGATAACTGAGCGCGAAACGACGCGCGTCATCGCGCGTATTACTGCTCGCATAACCGGACGCGCGCCGGAACTCGCCGGTGGCTTCCGGCTACCCCGTATCACGCGAATTCAGCGCGACTCCGCGCACAGCCGGCGCGGAGTCGCGTGCGTTCTACAGCATTCCTGGCAACGCGATTTTCAGCGCAAGCGCGAGGCGAACAACGCGCCCGCAATCAGCGCCACGCCGCCGACGATCGCAAGCGTCTGCCACGGATTTTCGTGCACGTAGTCGTCGGCGCCGGCGAACGCGACGCCGGCGCGGTCGCGCATGGCGTCGCGGGTATCGTTCAAGCGGCTACGCGCGGCGTCAAGCTGCTTGCTCAGCTTGCCGCGCAGCGCTACGGCGTCGGCCTGAGTGCCGTCCGCCAGCGTCGATTCCAGTTCCGACATTAGCGTGCGCAGTTCACTTGCAATATCTTCGGCCGCATGCCGGCCGTGGCGCGCGATGCGCCGCGCACGGCGGCTCGTGCTGGTCCAGGATTCGCCGAGGGCGTCTCGCGTATTCGGAAGTGCTGTCATGGTCGCTCCGTCGATGAGGTGAAAAAATGCCCACGTTCACGGCTACGCTCAAACCACGCGCAACATGGGAAACACCAGCCGAACGCAACTTCGGTGCCAAACGGGACGACCCGGCAGAGCGGGGCGCGCGCGGGCGTTTCGTCAGCACATATTGCACAAACGCCCCCGGGCGCGGGTCAAATTTACAAACGCCCGAACCGCGCGGCGCGGCATGGGCAAGAGGCGCGCTTGTTTTCAGGGCGCGTAATGAAAAACGCCGCCATTTGACGAGATGACGGCGTTGCAAGCCACGCGAATTCGACTACCCTAGTCCAACAGCTTCGCTCGACGTACGTTAGAAACGGTAACCGATGTTGACGTAAGTGACGATCGGGTTCAGCTTGATCTTGGTCTGCGATTGCACTGTGAGCGTACCGACCGGAGTCTGGGCCTGCGTGTTCAGTTTGGCGGTCGTGCTGAGCGGCAGGTACGAGATCGAGAAGCCCGCGAACCAGTGTTGGTCGAACGCGTACGTGAAACCTGCATTAAACACCGGCTCCCACGAACTATCCGTAGTGACGCTGGTCGGACCATGCAAGACGTTCGATTCAAATGCGCCGTTGGTGATCTTCTCGTCGGTGAACCAGATGCGGCTCACGCCGACACCGAGGTACGGCCGGAAGGTCGCAGTCGGCGCATTGAAGTAGTACTTGAATAGCAGAGTTGGGCTCCACTGTTTCGCCTGGCCCAGCTTGCCGAATTGTTCGAGCTTGCCTGTGCCGTTCAGGTCGAACGTCGGCGGGTAGCCAATCACGAATTCGGTCGCAATGTGATCGGTGACGAAGTAGCCCGCGGTGAGGCCAAGGGTGTCGGCCGAACTGAGCGAGGCTCCGGTATCGGTTTCCGTGGTGTTGGTCGGGGCGCCGCCGATGCTTGTTACGCGCAAGGGTTCGCTACTCGATTGAGGCGCAAGATGCAACCAGCCTGTTGAGACAAAAAAGCTACCGGCCGATTGCGCGTGTGCTGCCGTTGTCATGCTGGCCAGCACCGCGATCCCCGTTACGGCCTGTTTTAATTTCATATGTGCTCCTCCAAAAAAGGCCCGCTCATTATGACCAGAACGTTTGAAACTCACCATACGCGGCGGTTAGAGCTTTCTCCCTAAGCCGCGCGCGCTTTCTGGCCTGGCCGCGCCGCGCCGAATCTCCGGTGCATGCGGCTTCTCGGACCTTCGGGTATGTACCAACGCGACTATCGGATATTCCAGCATGGCACGGCTTGCACGTCTTTATGTTCCTGACCAGCCGCAGCACGTCATCCTCCGCGGACTCGATCAGCAGCCCGCGTTCGTCGACGACCAGGACTATGAACTCTTCATCGACTGTTTGAAAGCGGCTTCGCGCGATCATCACTTGTCCATCCACGCCTATGCGTTGATGCCGGGCGCGGTTCAACTGCTCGTCACACCCACCGAGGAATCGAGCCTCCCCAAGGCGATGCAGGCGGTGGGGCGCCGTTACGTGGCGCACTTCAACCGCCGTTACGCGCGCCGCGGCACGCTGTGGGAAGGGCGCTACCGCGCTACGGTGATCGAGGGCGAGCGGTATTTCCTGCTGGCGAGCCGCGTCGTCGAAATGTGCCCGGTGCGCGCGCAGCTCGCGAGCGCGCCTGAAGATTACCGCTGGTCGAGCTACCGGCATCACATCGGTCTCACGCTCGACAGTCTGATCACCGACCATCCGCTCTACTGGTCGCTCGGCAATACGCCGTTCGAGCGACAGAGAGCGTACCGAGAACTGTGCGAGCAGCCGCTCGACGAACGCGAGGCAAGTCAGCTTCAGCAGGCCACGCTAAAGGGCTGGGTGTTGGGCAGCGAGACCTATCGCGAATGGGCGGCGCGCGCGGCGAACCGGCGCGTTTCGCCGCTGCCGCGCGGACGGCCGCGCAAGGTGCGCGAGACGCCGCAAACGCAATAAGCGAATCGAATCAGATATTTACACTTGAAACGGCATCCACGTATGCCGTTTTATTTTGCCCGTTAATGATATGGCACCAATTAAAATGGACCGCAATGCACCAATTTGATAATTGGGGTTCTATCATGACGTTTTATTTGCTATTCCATTGATTCGTCGCGTATATTCCGAATTCCGGCGTTTTCGATATGCACGGCAGTCCGCATCCGAAGCGCCTTCGCCGTTGCAAGTGTGCACGTGCGGCAATAGAAAAACGGTTTAACGGCCTGTCCGGCCCCTCACAGACGGTGTCCCCATGAACGACCACCAGCAACCGATTCACCCGGTTCCCGCCGCGCAAGGGTTGTACGACCCGCAAAACGAACATGACGCCTGCGGCGTCGGCTTCGTTGCCCACATCAAGGGCAAGAAAAGCCACGAGATCATTCAGCAAGGCCTGAAGATTCTCGAGAACCTCGACCACCGGGGCGCGGTCGGCGCCGATCCGCTCATGGGCGACGGCGCGGGCATCCTGATCCAGATTCCCGACGGGTTCTATCGCGAGGAAATGGCCCGGCAGGGCGTGACGTTGCCGCCGTACGGCGAATACGGCGTCGGCATGGTGTTTCTGCCGAAGGAACACGCATCGCGCCTCGCCTGCGAACAGGAACTGGAGCGTACGGTCAAGGCCGAAGGCCAGGTCGTGCTCGGCTGGCGCGATGTGCCGGTCGACCACACCATGCCGATTTCGCCCACCGTCAAGGCGAGCGAGCCGCTGATCCGCCAGATCTTTATCGGCCGCGGCAAGGACATCATGGTGACCGACGCGCTCGAACGGAAGCTGTACATCATCCGCAAGACCGCGAGCCACCGCATCCAGGCGCTCAAGCTCAAGCACGGCAAGGAATATTTCGTGCCGTCGTGCTCGGCGCGCACGGTCGTCTACAAGGGGCTGCTGCTGGCCGGCCAGGTCGGCGTGTATTACCGCGACCTGCAGGACGAGCGCACTGTGTCGGCGCTCGCGCTCGTGCACCAGCGCTTCTCGACCAACACGTTCCCGGCTTGGGAACTGGCTCACCCGTACCGCATGATCGCCCACAACGGCGAAATCAACACGGTGAAGGGCAACGTCAACTGGCTGAACGCCCGTACCGGCGCAATCGCGTCGCACGTGCTCGGCGACGACCTGCCGAAGCTGTGGCCGCTCATCTATCCGGGCCAATCCGACACGGCCTCGTTCGACAACTGTCTCGAACTGCTGGTGATGGCCGGCTACCCGCTCGTCCACGCAATGATGATGATGATCCCGGAAGCCTGGGAACAGCACACGCTGATGGACGACAACCGCCGCGCGTTCTACGAATATCACGCCGCGATGATGGAGCCGTGGGACGGCCCCGCCGCGATCGCCTTCACCGACGGCCGTCAGATCGGCGCGACGCTCGACCGTAACGGTCTGCGTCCGGCGCGCTACATCGTCACGGACGACGACCTCGTCATCATGGCGTCGGAAGCGGGCACGTTGCCGATTCCCGAGTCGAAGATCGTCAAGAAGTGGCGTCTGCAGCCGGGCAAGATGTTCCTGATCGACATGGAACACGGCCGCATCATCGACGACAAGGAACTGAAGGACAACCTCGCGAACGCCAAGCCGTACAAGAGCTGGATCGACGCCGTGCGCATCAAGCTCGACGAAATCGAGCCGAACGCCGAAGACGTCGCCACGGAACGCCGCGAAGCCGCTGCCTTGCTGGATCGTCAGCAGGCGTTCGGCTACACGCAGGAAGACCTCAAGTTCCTGATGGCGCCGATGGCGCAAGCCGGCGAGGAAGCCGTCGGCTCGATGGGCAACGACTCGCCGCTCGCGGTCATGTCCAACAAGAACAAGACGCTGTATCACTACTTCAAGCAGCTGTTCGCGCAGGTCACGAACCCGCCGATCGACCCGATCCGCGAAAACATGGTGATGTCGCTCGTGTCGTTCATCGGCCCGAAGCCGAACCTGCTCGACACGAACAACATCAACCCGCCGATGCGTCTGGAAGTGTCGCAGCCCGTGCTCGACTTCAAGGACATCGCGAAGATCCGCGCGATCGATCAGTACACGGGCGGCAAGTTCAGCTCGTACGAACTGAACATCTGCTATCCGGTCAGCTGGGGCAAGGAAGGTATCGAAGCGCGTCTCGCGTCGCTGTGCGCGGAAGCCGTCGATGCAGTCAAGTCCGGCTACAACATGCTGATCGTGTCGGACCGCAAGACCGACCGCGACAACGTCGCGATTCCGGCGCTGCTGGCCACGGCCGCGATTCACACGCACCTCGTGCAGCAAGGCCTGCGCACGAGCACGGGTCTGGTCGTCGAAACCGGCTCGGCGCGTGAAACGCACCACTTCGCGCTGCTCGCGGGCTACGGCGCGGAAGCCGTGCACCCGTACCTCGCGATGGAAACGCTCGGCCAGCTCGCAGCCGGCCTGAAGGGCGATCTGTCGGCGGACAAGGCGGTCTACAACTTCACCAAGGCAGTCGGCAAGGGCTTGCAGAAGGTCATGTCCAAGATGGGCATTTCGACCTACATGTCGTACACCGGCGCGCAGATTTTCGAAGCGGTCGGCCTTGCCGAAGAACTCGTGCAGAAGTACTTCAAGGGCACGTCGTCGAAGGTCGGCGGCATTGGTCTCTTTGACGTCGCGGAAGAAGCGATCCGCCTGCACCGCGACGCGTTCGGCGACAACCCGATCCTCGCGAACATGCTCGACGCGGGCGGCGAATACGCGTACCGCGTGCGCGGCGAAGAACACATGTGGACGCCGGATGCGATCGCCAAGCTGCAACACTCGGCGCGCAGCAACTCGTATCAGACGTATAAGGAATACGCGCATCTGATCAACGATCAGACCAGGCGTCACATGACGTTCCGCGGCCTGTTCGAATTCAAGTTCGATCCGACCAAGGCCATTCCGCTCGACGAAGTGGAATCGGCGAAGGACATCGTCAAGCGTTTCGCGACCGGCGCGATGTCGATGGGCTCGATCAGCACTGAAGCGCACGCCACGCTGGCTGTCGCGATGAACCGCATCGGCGGCAAGTCGAACACCGGCGAAGGCGGCGAGGACGCGAACCGTTACCGCAACGAACTGCGCGGCATTCCGATCAAAAACGGCGACACGATGAAGTCCGTGATCGGCGAGGAAGTGATCGTCGACATTCCGCTGAAAGACGGCGATTCGCTGCGCTCGCGCATCAAGCAGGTCGCGTCGGGCCGTTTCGGCGTGACGGCGGAGTATCTCGCGTCGGCCGATCAGATCCAGATCAAGATGGCGCAGGGCGCGAAGCCGGGCGAAGGCGGTCAATTGCCGGGCCACAAGGTGTCGGACTACATCGGCAAACTGCGTTACTCGGTGCCGGGCGTCGGCCTGATTTCGCCGCCGCCGCACCACGACATCTATTCGATCGAAGATCTGGCGCAGCTCATTCACGACCTGAAGAACGTCAATCCGGCCTCCAGCGTCTCGGTGAAGCTCGTGTCGGAGTCGGGCGTCGGCACGGTGGCCGCAGGCGTCGCGAAGGCGAAGGCCGATCACGTCGTGATCGCGGGCCATGACGGCGGCACGGGCGCGTCGCCGCTGTCGTCGGTGAAGCATGCCGGCACGCCGTGGGAACTGGGTCTCGCGGAAACGCAGCAAACGCTGGTGCTGAACCAGTTGCGCGGCCGTATCCGCGTGCAGGCCGACGGTCAGATGAAGACCGGCCGCGACGTCGTGATCGGCGCGCTGCTCGGCGCGGACGAATTCGGTTTCGCGACGGCGCCGCTCGTCGTCGAAGGCTGCATCATGATGCGCAAGTGCCATCTGAACACGTGCCCGGTCGGCGTCGCGACGCAAGATCCGGTGCTGCGCGCGAAGTTCCAGGGCCAGCCGGAACACGTCGTGAACTTCTTCTTCTTCGTTGCGGAAGAAGCGCGCGAAATCATGGCGCAACTCGGCATCCGCAAGTTCGACGATCTGATTGGCCGCGCCGAACTGCTCGACACGAAGAAGGGCATCGAGCACTGGAAGGCAAAGGGTCTCGACTTCTCGCGCGTGTTCTATCAGCCGCAAGTGCCGGCTGAAGTCGCGCGCAAGCATGTCGACGTGCAGGACCACGGTCTCGACCGCGCACTCGACCACACGCTGATCGAGAAGGCGAAGGCGGCGATCGAGAAAGGCGAGCACGTGTCGTTCATCCAGCCGGTGCGCAACGTGAACCGCACGGTCGGCGCCATGCTGTCCGGCACGATCGCGAGCAAGTACGGCCACGACGGCCTGCCCGACGACGCGATCCACATCCAGTTGAAGGGCACGGCGGGCCAGAGCTTCGGCGCGTTCCTCGCGAAAGGCATCACGCTGGATCTGGTCGGCGACGGCAACGACTACGTGGGCAAGGGCCTGTCCGGCGGCCGCATCATCATCCGGCCGACCAACGATTTCCGCGGCAAATCGGAAGAAAACATCATCTGCGGCAACACGGTGATGTACGGCGCGATCGAAGGCGAGTCGTTCTTCCGCGGCGTGGCGGGCGAGCGTTTCTGCGTGCGTAACTCGGGCGCGATGGCCGTTGTCGAAGGCACGGGCGACCACGGGTGCGAATACATGACGGGCGGCACGGTGGTCGTGCTCGGCGAAACGGGCCGTAACTTCGCGGCCGGCATGTCGGGCGGCGTCGCGTATGTGTTCGATCCGGAGAGCACGTTCGCGGGCAAGTGCAACAAGTCGATGGTCGCGCTCGATCCGGTCTTGCAACAAGCCGAACAGGAACGCACGGTCGACAAGGGCCTGTGGCACCGCGATACCACCGACGAAGCGCTGCTCAAGGGCCTCATCGAGCGTCACTTCCAGTTCACCGGTTCGCCGCGTGCGAAAGCGCTGCTCGAAAACTGGGACGCGTCGCGCCGTCAATTCGTGAAGGTGTTCCCGACCGAATACAAGCGCGCGCTGGGCGAACTCGCCGCGAAGAAGGCGAACAAGGAAGTGCTCGCCGCGTAAATCGCGCCGTTTTTCGTCAGTAGACGTCACCTTTAGCCGTACCCGCCGCCGCTCCGTGTTCCGAAGGGCGGCGGGTCCAGATTACCCCTAGATACAGATAGAGAAGAGAACCACATGGGCAAGGCAACCGGTTTTCTCGAGTTCGAGCGCCGCCACGAGGCGTACGAAGCTCCGCTCACGCGTGTGAAGCACTACAAGGAATTCGTCGCGGCACTCACCGACGACGAAGCGAAAATTCAAGGCGCGCGTTGCATGGACTGCGGCATTCCGTTCTGCAACAACGGCTGCCCGGTGAACAACATCATCCCGGACTTCAACGACCTGGTGTTCCATCAGGACTGGAAGAACGCGATCGAAGTGCTGCACTCCACGAACAACTTCCCGGAGTTCACGGGCCGCATCTGCCCGGCGCCGTGCGAAGCGGCCTGCACGCTCGGCATCAACAACGATCCGGTCGGCATCAAGTCGATCGAGCACGCGATCATCGACAAAGCCTGGGCCGAAGGCTGGGTCGCGCCGCAGCCGCCGAAGCACAAGACCGGCAAGAAGGTTGCCGTGGTCGGCTCGGGTCCGGCGGGTCTCGCCGTCGCGCAGCAACTCGCGCGCGCGGGCCATGACGTGACGGTGTTCGAAAAGAACGACCGCATCGGCGGTCTGCTGCGTTATGGCATTCCCGACTTCAAGCTGGAGAAGTGGCTGATCGACCGTCGCATGCGCCAGATGGAAGCCGAAGGCGTGACGTTCCGCGCGAATGTGTTCGTCGGCAAGGAAGGTTCGCTGCCGTCCTGGATCGGCAACACGGCGAAGGAAACCATCACGCCGGACCAGTTGAAGGAAGACTTCGACGCGGTGGTCGTCGCCGGTGGTTCGGAAACGCCGCGCGATCTGCCGGTGCCGGGCCGCGAGCTGGAGGGCATCTATTACGCGATGGAATTCCTGCCGCAGCAGAACAAGGTCAACGCCGGCGACAAGGTGCCGAACCAGTTGCTCGCGAAAGGCAAGCATGTGGTCGTGATTGGTGGCGGCGATACCGGCTCGGACTGCGTGGGCACGTCGAACCGTCATGGCGCGAAGAGCGTCACGCAATTCGAACTGCTGCCGCAACCGCCGGAAGAAGAGAACAAGCCGCTCGTGTGGCCGTACTGGCCGATCAAGCTGCGCACGTCGTCGTCGCATGACGAAGGCTGCTCGCGCGATTGGGCGGTTGCGACCAAGCGCCTCGAAGGCAAAAACGGCAAGGTCGAGAAGCTGATCGCGGCGCGCGTCGAATGGAAGGACGGCAAGATGCAGGAAGTGCCGGGCTCGGAATTCGAAATGAAGGCCGACCTCGTGCTGCTCGCCATGGGCTTCACGCAGCCGGTCTCGCCAGTGCTCGAAGCGTTCGGCGTCGACAAGGACGCGCGCGGCAACGTGCGCGCCACGACGGAAGGCGACAAGGCGTACTACACGTCGGTGGACAAGGTGTTCACGGCGGGCGACATGCGCCGTGGCCAGTCGCTGGTGGTGTGGGCGATTCGCGAAGGCCGTCAGTGCGCGCGTTCCGTCGACGCTTTCCTGATGGGGCATTCGGAACTGCCGCGTTAAGCTATTTATCTACGGCCGGTTTTCGTCTTTCAAGGCGGAAACCGGCCAATGCTTGCAGGACAAGGTGGAGACGACGCTGTGCCCGGCAAGTGATGCATCAAGCGGGCGCATCGAGCGGTATCAAAGCAGTCAGAACAAAGCCGGGCACCTGAGAAGGTGACCCGGCTTTTTAATGTCCGCCTTTTTGACGCCGCGTTTCACTTCCCGTAACGCGCCAGCGTCAGCCCGTCGAGATCGATCTCCAGTTTGCGCTGCGTGATCAGATCCGCGACCACGCGCCCCGAACCCATCGACATCGCCCAGCCGGTCGAACCGTGTCCCAGATTCAGCCACAAGTTGCCGATGCCCGACGGCCCGAGCAACGGCGCGCCGTCGGGCGTCATCGGACGGCGGCCCACCCAGAAATGCGCGGACGCCGGACTCGCGGCTTGCGGAAACCAGTCGCTCAATACCTTCATCAGCGTCTGCAAAGCCTGCTCGCGCAGGGTGGTGTGCCGGCTGCCCAACTCCGCCGTGCCGGCCACGCGCAGGTTGTTGCCGAAGCGCGTGATCGCGGTCTTCAGCGACTCGTCCATCAGCGCGGCGCGCGGCGCTTTTTCATCGTCGATGACGGGCAGCGTCGCCGAATATCCCTTGACCGGATACAGCGGCACCTTCACGCCGAGCGGCGCAAGCAGCGCCGCGCTGTCGACGCCCAGCGCCACCACCACGCAATCCGCCGGCAAGCTCTCGCGGCCGCGCTCGCTTTCGACGCGCACCGCGCGCACGGCGCCGCCTTGCACATCGAGCGAGGTCACGCGCGTGTCGAAGCGAAACTGCACGTCGTTGCGCTGGCAGATCGCGCGGAGTTCGCGAGTGAAGTGCGCGCAATCGCCGGCTTCATCGTCGGGAAGATAGAGGCCGGACACCGGCGCCGCGCGCGCCCAGCGCAAGCCGGGTTCGATTTCGGCGCACTGCGCGGCGCTTACTTCGCGGTGGACGATGCCCGCGTCGCGCAGCACGGCCAGCGCGGGCTGCGCCAGCTCGACGTCGAACTCGCTGCGAAAGAGTTGCAGATAGCCTTGGCTGCGCCCGTAATCGAACGGATGACGGTTGCGGAATTCGTGCAGGCACGCGCGGCTGTAATAGGCAATGCGCTGCATCCGCTGCTTGTTGACGCGAAATCGTTCGAGGTCGCATTCGCGCAGCCAACGCGCGATCCAGCGCCATTGAGCCGGATCGAGCGTGGGACGGAAAATCAGCGGCGACGCCGGCTTGAACAGGTATTTGAGAATCTTCGCGGGCATGCCGGGCGCGGCCCACGGCGTCACATAGCCGGGCGCGATCACGCCGGCGTTGCCGAAGCTGGTGGCGAGCGCGACGTCCGGCTCGCGCTCGACCAGCGTGACCTCGCAGCCTTGCTGGCGCAGATAGAAAGCGGTGGCGACGCCAATGACGCCACCCCCCAGAACAATCGTTTTCATGTGCTTATAGGACGGCAAAACAGCGGCAAGGTCAGGCGGTGGTGCGGGCCGTGCCGAGCACCTTGCCCTTCGTTTCGGGCAGGCACAGCGCGGCGACGATCACGAGCAGATAACCCGATCCGGCGACAATGCCCATGGCCTTCACGAGCGACATGCCCTGCGCAAGCGTGCCGACCAGAATCGGAAAGAACGAGCCGAAGCCGCGCCCGAGGTTGTAGCAGAAGCCTTGGCCCGAGCCGCGAATCGCGTTCGGATAAAGCTCCGACAGATAAGCGCCCACGCCCGCGAAAATGCCTTGCACGACGATGCCCAGTGGAAAGCCGAGCGCGAGCATCATGCCGTCGGTGATCGGCAGCATGGTGTAGACCATGCCGAGCACGAACGAGCCGATCGCGAACAGCACGAACGACGCGCGCCGGCCAATCCTGTCGCACAGAATCGCGCCGACGATATAGCCGGTGAACGAGCCGACGATCAACACGATCAGATACCCGCTCGTGTTGAATACCGACAGATGCCGCACGGTCTTCAGATACGTGGGCAGCCATGTGGTGATCGCGTAATAGCCGCCGAGCATGCCGGTGCACAGCACGCTGCCGAGCAGGGTGGTGCGCAGATGCGCTCCCGAGAAAATCTGCAGGAAGTGCGCGGTTTCGAAGCCGCGCTCGCGCGCGCGGCGCGTCTCCAGATAGATCTCCGGGTCGCTGACATTGCGGCGGATATAAATGATCCACGCCGCCGGCAGCAGGCCGATCCAGAAACACGCGCGCCACGCGTACTGCTCCGGCAGCAGCGCGAAAAACGCCCAATAGACGATGGCCGCCGCCGCCCAGCCGAACGACCAGCTACTCTGCACGGTGCCCACGGCTTTCGCGCGATGCTGCGGCGAGCGGATCGTCTCCGCCATCATGATCGTCACGACCGACCATTCGCCGCCGAAGCCAATGCCTTGCAGCGTGCGCGTGGCGAGCAGTTGCCAGAACGAATGCGTGAAGCCCGACAGGAAAGTGAACAGCGCGAAGGTGGCGATCGTCCACTGCAGCACGCGGATGCGGCCGTAGCGATCGGCCAGAATGCCGGCGAGCCAGCCGCCCAGCGCCGACGAGATCAGCGAACTGGTGGCGATCATGCCCGCTTCGCTTTTGGTCATGCCCCACGTCGCGATCAGCGTCGGAATGAGGAACGAGTAGATCATGAAGTCGAACGCGTCGACCGCGTAACCGCCGAAACCGGCGTAAAGCGTGCGGCGTTCCCGCTGCGTCAGTTCGGTGAACCATTGGAGCGAGGGCATGTTTTCTTGTGTTCTCCTGGCTTTTTTGCGTGCCGGCTGGCTTGTGCAGGGTTTTTCTATTCTACGGGGACGAGGCTTCGTGCGGCCACTCGTGGTCAAAATTGGCAGGAAACGGTAAGCAGCCGCTAGCAGAAGAAATCCCGAAGAAAGGGATTCGACTGTCCGCCGATCACGGCTCGCGCGCTAAAGCCGCGCGGCAGCGGGAAAGTGGGCGAAAGCCGTTTCTTACCAACTACTACCCCGTAACCCCAAAAATATTGAACACCGTTAAACTGCGCGCGCAGCGCATAGGCTGCACGTTTTTTACGCACATTTGTGCCTGCCACGTCCAATCGCTCAATCGACCCATGCCCGTCACCGCGAAAACCTGCCCGGCACCTTCCCGCCACCTTGCATGCACGTCCGTCCTGGCGAGCCAGTTCGCGGCATGCCCGTCGCGGCGGACGTTTTTGAAGCGCTCCGCCAGCGTTTTGCTGGTCTCGGGCGTGAGCAGTCCGTTGCTCACCGCGTGTGGCGGCGGCAATCTCGACAGCGAGCAGGGCGAGACGCCGCGCCTCGCATCCGTCGAAAATTTTCGCGATGTGGGCGGCGCGGCCGCCGGCTATCCGACCGTCGACGGCAAGCAGATGCGTCGCGGCGTGTTCTTTCGCGCGAACGTGCTAACGCTCAGCGTGGCGGATCAGACCGCCCTGGAAAAACTCGGCGTGGCGAGCGTCTACGATCTGCGCACGCCTGGCGAGATTGCGCGCACGGGCGACATCCTGCCGCGCGGCGCGGTTTCGCAGACGCTGAATGTTCTGGGCGTGCGCGACTTCGTTGCGCCGGCATTCGATTCGGCCGCGGCCGCCGTCGCGTTCATGGCGTCGCAGGCACGCGATTACGTGACGGGCGGCGCGCAGCGCGCGAGCTTCGGCGCGTTGCTGCGCCAGATCGCCGATGGCGCGGGCGTGCAGCTTTTCCATTCGAGCGCGGGGAAGGATCGCGCCGGCTGGGTCGCGGCGCTGTTGCAAAGCATTGCGAATGTGCCGCTCGACGTCATCATGCAGGACTATCTGCTGAGCAACGTCTATCTCGCGCAGACAATCCGCTCGCAGAAGGCGACGTTGCGCGCGCAGGACGGCGACGCGCTGGCCGCGATTCAGGAGCCGATGCTCGGCGTTCAGGAAGGTTTTCTGCAAGCGGGCTTCGATCAGGTGCAGGCGAGCTACGGCACGATGACGCGCTACCTGACGCAAGGGCTTGGCGTTTCCGAATCGACCATCGACAGTTTGCGCAGCCAGCTTGTGATCTGAGCGCGGTCCAAAAAAATCCGCCCCGAATATGCGGGCGGACGAGAAAGGGCGGCATCGAGGTTGCCGGGCTCACTATAAAACCGCGCGCCACGCAAAAGCCGATTCAGTAAGGCCGGGTAAGCGCATTGGCCGCGTCGTTCGTTCGCGGCTGCAACCCGCGTTTCACGCCGACGCCGATGCCGACGCCGACGTGACCGGCAACTCGATACACACTTCCAGTCCGCCTTGCGCATGATTGCGCACGTGACAACGTCCGCCGCGATCGTGCGCGAGCCGCGCGACGATCGCGAGCCCCAGCCCGCAATGGCCTTCGCCGCCGCGCGCCGCGTCGAGCCGCACGAACGGCTTCATGGCCGCCGCGATGCGCTCGTCGGGAATGCCCGCGCCATGATCGCGCACGCTGATGAGCCAATGTCCGTTGCTGCGCGATGTGGAAATATCGACGGGCGGCGCGCCATGTTCCAAAGCGTTGTCGACGAGGTTCGTCACGAGCCGGTCGAGCAGCGTGCGCGGCAGCGTAAATTGGGCGCCAGCGCGCAGATCGAGCGCGAATAGCGGTGTTTCGAGCGACGCTTCGCCGGCGTTGTCGGTGGCGTTGTCGGTGGCGTTGTCGCTGGCAATGCCGGTGGCAATGTCGTCCGCGCTGTCGGTGGCGGAAAATTGCTCGCGCAGAAATTCGTCGACTTTGACCGGCGGACCGGCGTCGGCGGATTGGCCGGCGAATTCGAGAAACTGCTGGACGATGTTGGTCAGCGAATCCACATCGCGAATCAGGCCCGCGCGCTCGCTTTGCGCGACCAGCACGCTCGCACGCAGCTTCAGGCGCGTGAGCGGCGCCTTCAGATCGTGCGCGACGCCGGCGAGCATCACGGCCTGATCGTCGCCGGCTTCATTCAGGCGACGCATCATGTCGTTGAACGAACCGATCAGATCGCGCAGTTCGCGCGGACCTTGCACCGTGACAGGCTCGGGCCGGCCGCCCGAACCGAACGCGCGCGCGGCGTCGGCGACACGCGAGAGCGGACGCTGCATCTGCCAGACGGCGAACAGCGACAGAATCAGCGCGGCGGCCAGCATCGAAACGGATTCGATCAGAAAGCGCGGCGGCGGCGGCAGATCGACCGGCAGCACCACCCAGTTGGATTTGCCGGGAAACAGCACCCACAACTGCGGCGGACGCAGGTTGTCCACGGCGATCTGAGTGCCGGGCGGCAGCGTGTCGCGCAGATGCCGCGCCAACTCGACGACGAGATGGTCCGTCGGTTCGTGCAGATGGACGCTCGGCGGCATGTTCCAGGTCGGCACGAGATGCACGCGCATGGCGGGCGCAAGCGCCGCGCCCTTGATCGGCTCGCCGTTCACGGCTTGCAGGACCAGCACGACGCCGCGCGCATAGCCGTCGATTTCATGACGCGGCGGCTGCATCACCACGAGGACGAACCAACCGGCCTGAATCGCCAATAGCACCGCCGTCGAGAGCAACGCCATTCGGCCGAATAGCGTGTTCAGCGGGTTTCTCATGCGCTCGAGGCGGCCTCGTCGGAGAAGGGCGTGCCGTCCGCGTCGGGCACGAAGACATAGCCCTTGCCGCGCACCGTTTGCACGTAGCACGGATTGGAGGGATCGTCTTCGATCACGCGGCGCAGACGCCAGATCGGCACGTCGAGGCTGCGGTCGCGGAAGGCGAGATTGTCGCGATGCACGAGATCGTGAATCAGCACGCGCGACAGCACCTTATAAGGATTGTTGACGAAGATCTTCAGGAGCGCGAACTCACTGTCGCGCAACGGCAGCTTCGTCTCGGCGCGCGACAGCGACCGCGTTGCGAAGTCCAGCTCGAACGGGCCGAACTTATACGGCTTGCGGGCCTCGGGGGCGCTCGTGGTGGACGGGCCGCGGCGCCTCAGCACCGTGTGGATGCGCGCGAGCAGCTCGCGCGGATCGAAGGGTTTGGTCAGATAGTCGTCCGCGCCGAGCGAGAGCCCGACGATGCGGTCGGCCACCGTACCGCGCGCGGTCACGAAGATCACCGGAATGTCGTCGCCGGCGGCACGCAGCGCGGTGAGCGCGCGCAGGCCGTCGGTGTTCGGCATCATGATGTCGAGCACGACGACCGATGGCCGTTCGCGTTCGAGCCGCCGCTGGAGGTGGGTGCCGTCATGCAGCACTGACGCATCGAAGCCGTTCGACTGCAAGAACTTGCAAAGCAGATCGCGTACGACCGGATCGTCGTCGACGATAAGGACCTGTGGATTCATGGCGAAATTCTAGACTGGCTCGCGCGACGCACGGCCGACTGTTTTCTTACCAATGCTTACCCGGCGCCGCGAGAATTCGGCGCAAGTCCGCGTAAGGCCCGTCACCCAAGGCTCACCGCATATTTCAGCGCTGCCATATCTGGCACGCGGAGCACGGCGTCGAACTGGATTCGCGTCGATCGCGCCGCTTTCCGGAAAGATATGGCGCGCGATGGCAAGCGCTGGAAATCACTCGAAAGCAGTCGTAAGAACCGGCGAAAAGCGCGCTTTTCTTCGTGCATTGCAGAGACCTCGGCGGCGGGATGATTCGTCCTGCAATACGTTGCGCCGCATGCGGCAGAGCCTGACACGCAGGGCCTGGCCGTGGCGGCGCGAGAACGAAATCAGCCGTACCCGGCGCCATGCGAGGCTCATCATGACCGTTCCAAGCAACCTCAATCCCACCCGATTTTCTTCGATCGCCTCCGCCAAAGCGGCGGAGAAACCGCCCGCCTCGACCAGCACCGCGAATGCGGGCGGCGCCGTGCAAACCAAAGGCTCGGCGACGCCGCAGCAGCCTTCGATTCCCGCGGGGCTCGTCGGTCATCACGTCAACACGACGGCTTGAAGTATCGAGGCCCGTGTGTTGACTCAGAGAATCCTTAAACGCTTCACCCGCGCCGCTGCGTGGCTCGCGCTCGGCGCGGCGCTCCTGCCGTTCGGCGGCTGCGCCGTGGTCGCGCTGCCGTGCCGGCTGACGTCGGCGACGCTGAAAATCATTCCGGTCGTCGGCCATGCCGCGGCCACGCCGTTCGACATGTGTTCATCCGCGATCGACTGAATCATGACACCCACACGGATTGCCTGCGCGTTGGCGCTGCTGTGCGGCACGTTCTCGCCGGGCGTGCCGGCGCAGCCGGTGGCGCGCGAAGCGAGCGCGGCGAATGCCGGGACCGCATCGAAAGACGTTTTCGCCGACGCGCGCCGGCGCGCGCAGGACACGCCGTTTGCGTTTCGCGGCATCGCGCTCGGCATCACGCTCGACGAATTCCGCGCCGGCTCGAAGGTGCGCGCGACGCCGCCCGGCAGCGTGCCCGTGTGCGAGACGGACGTGCAGGCGGGCGCGCTCGGCATGCGGCTGAAGTCGCACGAGAGCCTGACCCTCGCGTGCCGCTGGGCTCATCGCGACGACCGCGGTTGGGCGCTGTCGCAGGCGGTGGTGGACGGCACGCCCGCCGCCGAGCACGTGCTGCGCTTTGCCCGCATGCAGGGGCACGGCGAAGGACAAAGCCCGCTGCGCCTCTACGAGATTTCTTTCGTGATCGACGAAGTCACCGCCGAAGATCTGCGCGACGCGCTCGCGGACCGCTATGGGCCGCCGCGTCACGCGACACAGAACGTGGCGTCGCCGGGCGCGGTGCCGGTTTACGTGTGGGAAAACGCGGTTAGCTCGATCACGCTGTGTTTCCTGGCGGGCACGCACAACGGCACGCTGACCTATCTGCTGAAGGGCTCGGACGCCTGGGCCAGATCCGTCGTGCGGCAATGGCAGGCAAGCGATGCCGACGCCGGTTGAGATGCGCGTGGGGCGCGTGAAGATGAGGCCGATCCGGCCATGGAGTCGAACAATGGCTACGCTACGTTTTTCCGCCGCACTGGGCGCGGCGGCCTGTCTGTCGGTTTGTCTTTCCGGTTGCGTCAGCGGGCAGAAATCGATCGTCGAAACGCCGATGGCGCCGCCGCTCGTGGCCGCTCCGCTGAACGTCAACACGCAGGGCGCGATCTATCAGGCGGGCACTTTGATGGTGCTGTACGAGACGCCGCGCGCGCAGCATATCGGCGACGTGCTGACGATCCGCCTGTCGGAGTCGTACAGCGGCAACAACAGTTCGACGGCGGCTGCGAGCCGCGCGAGCAGCATTACCGCCGACGCCGCCGATCACTCGAGCGGCGCGGCCGCGCGGCTCGCGAGACTCTTCAACGTCGGCTCGGCGAGCACGGAATACAAAGGACAGGGCAGCCTCACCGACATCAGCGGCATGACCGGCACACTCGCCGTCACCGTGATCGGCACGATGCCCACCGGCAATCTCGTGGTGTCGGGCGAAAAGGTGATTTCCATGAGCGGCAACCGCGACCGTCTGCGGCTGTCGGGCGTCGTGAATCCTAAGGATATCGAAGCAGGCAATTACGTCGCGTCGAGCAAGGTGGCGAATGCGCGCATCGAGCAGGCCGGCGTCGGCATGGTGTCCGACGCCACGACCATGGGCTGGCTGCAAAGAATGTTTCTGAGCGTGCTGACTTTCTGACGCGCCGGCTTTGCGGCGCCCGAGCGCTTATTGCGCGAGCGCGCCTGGGCCGCGCTCGGCCGCGCCGATTTCGCCGTCCGGCACGAACACGTAGCCGCGTCCCCAGACGGTTTGCACATAGCGCGGTTCCGACGGATCGACTTCGATCAGCCTGCGCAAGCGCCAGATCGATACATCGAGACTGCGATTGCGATGCGCCTCGCTATTGCCGTGCAGTTTTTCCAGCAGTTGCGCGCGCGTGAGCACTGTCATGGCATGCGTGACGAAGACCTTCAGCATCGCGAATTCGCTCGAACGCAGTGCGATGCGCTCGCCGTCGCGGCGCAATTCGCGCGCTGGAAAATTGACTTCGAAGCGGCCGAAGCGATACGGCGCGCGCTGTTCCGGCGCGCTCGGCGCAATCGAGCCGCGACGCCGCAGCACCGTGCGAATGCGCGCGACCAGTTCGCTCGGCTCGAACGGCTTGCCGAGATAGTCGTCGGCGCCGAGTTCGAGGCCGATCACGCGGTCGATCGGGTCCGCGCGCGCGGTGAGCAGAATGACGGGAATATCGTCGCCCGCCACGCGCAACGCGCGCAGCGCGCTGATGCCGTCAAGCTCCGGCATCATGATGTCGAGCACGACCAGCGCGGGACGCTCGTCCTGCAACTTGCGTTGAAGCCCCATGCCATGTTCGAGGGTGGCGACCTTGAAGCCGCGCCCTTCGAGATATTGGCTGACAAGTTGACGGACGACGGGGTCGTCGTCGACGACCAGAATGGATTGGTTCATTCGGGCCATCTTAGTGATCCGTGCGGGCGAGGCAAAGCGGCTAACGCTTTCCAATCCTTTCCCAGGTAAGAGAAAGCAATGAGACGCGCCGCTAATCCGCTTGCGAGGTCTGAATGGTCTGCAACGTCGGGCGGCTGAAGTCGGTTTGATCGACCACCATTTTGTCGATCAGTCCGTTGAGCTTGGTCGATGCCGACGAGAAGCGGTCAGTGTTCAAGCCGCCCGTCTGGTAGCGCGCGGTGACGAGAATTCGGCCATCCTGCACGAGCGTCAAGTCGATGATCGACAGGTACTGGACCGGCTCGTCACTGAACGAGCGCCGGCCATAGTCGATCGCGGCGTTGTACACGAGACGCGCCTCGCAACCGGCGGGCGAGGTGCCGGGATTGTAGACATCCGAACGAATGCCGCGGTGCCCGAGCGCGAGTTGCAAGGCCGGCACGAAATCGCCGACCGATACCGTCTGATTCACTTCGATGCACACATGACGCACGTCTGCGGGACGGCCGTTCACGAAGGTCGGCGACGAATAGTTCGCCGCGATCGCATAGCCGGCCTGGATCACGGAGCCGGTGGCGTCGGCGGCCTGGATCAGTGTCCACGCGCAACCGTTCAGGCCGAAGACGAGCGTCGCGCAGGCCATGAGCCGGGCGCGCGGCCGCCGCGACATGACCCACGCCGCCCGTGGGGCTCGCGTGAAAGCGTTAGCGCGCGAGCGAGGCACGAAGGGCGTGAAGGTCATGAAGGTCATGAAGCAGAGCCGGGTGCCGGTGAGGAAGCAACGGAATGCAAGGGAACGCGCATCGTCCTCGCGCTTAGCGCGTGACGCGCAGACGCAATTCGTTTTGTCCTTGAACGCTGGCGGTGACGTTCACGCGACGTTCGGCCGTCGTCACGATGAAGTGCTGGCGCGTCGGCGTATTCACGTCGTGCACGACGTTCGGGAAGCAGGCCGCGATGTCCGCGCCGATTTCTTCGAGCGGATCGTTGACGACGCCGTCGGCTTGCCAGTGCGCGCGCCAGTGGCAATCGTACGCATGCGCGTTCGCGCGGCAGTCTTCCGCGCCGGCCTGGCCCGGCAGTTGAGCGGCGGACCGCGTGTGCAACTGTTTAAAGTCGGACGCTTCGACGATGTGCTTCAGTGCAGGGCACACGTCCGCCGGCTCGTTCGGCGGCGTGGCTTGCGCGGCGTGCGCGGCGCTCGTGACGAGCAAGGCTGCGCCGAGACCGAGCACGAGGCGGTGAATCAGAGGATGAGAGCGGCGATCGAGTGACATGTGCGAGAGTCCGTTAGCAGTGGATGGCGTGCAGGCCGCAGGGAAACGGCGCCGCACGACTATCGTCGCTGTTGCAGACTCTTTTCAAAGGGCGGAAAAGCTTGCCCGCTTCGCAAATGCTTTCTAACTGTTCACGCGCATTTCCGGATGTTGCTGACGTTGCTGACCTTGCGGACCTTCGGCGCGCTGCCTAACCCAACGTCAATCCGCCGTCGACGTGAATCACCTGACCGGTGATATGGCGCGCGTCGTCGGACAGCAGAAACGCGATCAGCGCGGCAATATCCGCGGGCTCGGCGACGTGGCCGAGCGGCGTCGATTCCGCGGCGCGCGTCCACACTGCGGCGTTCTCAGCGCTCGGGCCGCGATCCTTGCGCGTATAGCCGGGCGCCACGCAATTCACGGTCACGCCATGCCGCGCGAGTTCCGCGGCCGCCGTTTTTGCGAGCGATTCGAGCGCTGCTTTCGCCGCCGCAGTCGCGGCAAACGGCGTGTCCGCGCGATAGCGGTGCGCGACGAACGAACTGAGCGCAACCACGCGGCCGCGTCTCGACGTTTCCAATGCGGGTGTCGCGCGTTTGACGAGCGCCGCGAAGGCGGCGGGCATGGCCGAGAACGAGTCGTTCAACGCATCCGGGTCCAGCGCCTGGAACGTTTGACGCTGCGCGTGGCCCGCGTTGGCGACGAGTTGATCGAGCGCGCCGAAGTTCGCGAGCGTTTGATGCACGACGTGTTCGGCGGCGCCGCGCTCGGCGAAGTCGCCGAACACAGTCGCGCAGGTCGCGCCGTTCGCGCTGCAATCGGCGGCGACTTGCGTGAGGCGCTCGCGCGACGCCTGATCCGCGCCGCGCGCGTGCAGCATCAGCGCAGTGCGCGGCGCGGCGATGCGCCGGGCGAGCGCCGCGCCGATGCCGGAGCCCGCGCCCGTGATCAGCACCACGCGCTCGAAAGCCTCGCTGCTGGCGTTGTCCACGTCGCTTTCGGTAGTCATGCCGCGACGGCCTCGCCGGCACGCTCGACGTCGAGTGTTTCGTCATGGAACGCCGCGAGCGACTCGCGATGCGCGACGCTGACAATCGCCGCCTTCGGCAGGCGCTCGGTGAAGAGGCGATAGAGACGCGCTTCGTTTTCGGCGTCGAGTGCGCTGGTGGCTTCGTCGAGGAACAGATAGTCCGGCTTGTGCAGCAGCACGCGCGCGGCGGCGAGTCGTTGCTGCTCGCCGGGCGACAGCATGCGCGTCCAGTGTCCGGATTCTTGCAGACGATCCGCATATTCCGACAGATGACAGATGACGAGCGCTTCGCGGTATTCGTCGTCGGTGTAGGTGTCGGCTGCGGACGGATAGGCAAGCGCCGCCTTCAGCGTGCCGATCGGCATGTAGCTGACTTGCGGAATGAACATCATGCGGGCGTTGACGGGCGCGTCGATGGAGCCGTCGCCGAATGGCCACAAGCCGGCGAGCGCGCGCATCAGCGTG
Source organism: Paraburkholderia sp. MPAMCS5 (assembly GCF_036016995.1). Taxonomy (NCBI): domain Bacteria; kingdom Pseudomonadati; phylum Pseudomonadota; class Betaproteobacteria; order Burkholderiales; family Burkholderiaceae; genus Paraburkholderia; species Paraburkholderia sp. MPAMCS5. The sequence continues at coordinate 84,674 of NZ_JAYXBK010000015.1, read as the reverse complement.
CTCTTTCCCGAGCCCGACACGCCGCGCACGAGCCAGCGCGAGCCGGGATGAATCACGATATCGCGGATGCGCGACAGCGGGCTGCCGTTCGGCAGCGCGAGCTGGAGGCCGTCGGTGGAAAGCTTGTCGGCATCGACGAAATGCAGGTTGATGCCGCCGTGCTCGGTGGCCGGCGAGACCGATTCCTTCAGACGCGGCGCATGCACGACGCGCTTGAATTCGCGCAACCGGTTGACGGTGGCGCGCCACTCGACAAGCGTGGAGTAACTGTTGATGAACCACGAAAACGAATCGCTGACGGTGCCGAACGCGCTGGAAATCTGCATCAGCACGCCGAACGTGAAGGCGCCGGCGAAGTAGCGCGGCGCGGCGACCACGAGCGGGAAGATGATCGCAATCTGGCCATAGAAGCTCAGCACGAATGTGAGCCGCTTGGTGTACTTCATGACCTGCCACCAGTTGTCGCGGATGCGGCCGAACAGCGTGTGCGCGTTGTGCTTCTCCGTGTCCATGCCGTTGTAGAACGCGATCTGCTCGGCGTTCTCACGCAGACGAATCAGGCCGAAACGGAAATCCGCCTCGACTTTCTGCGCCTGATAATTGATCGGCACGAGCGGATGGCCGACTTTCTGGATCACGAGCGATCCGACCACCGCGTACAGCGCGGCGGCCCACACCATGTAGCCCGGAATGTGCAGCGGCATGCCGCCGAGCGTGATGGTCAGCGCGCCGGCGAGCGACCACAGGATCGTGATGAACGACACCAGCGTGACGACGGTGGACAGCAAATCGAGCGTGAGGGACAGCGTGCTGGTGGCGAAGGATTGCAGGTCGTCGCTGATCCGCTGGTCGGGGTTGTCGGCGAGACGGTCGCGTTCGATCCGGTAGAACGCGCTGTCGTGCAGCCATTCGTTCAGATAGCGCGTGGTGAGCCACTGGCGCCAGCGGAAGCCGAGCATCTGCCGCAAATATCGGCCATACACCGCGAGGATGATGAAACCGAACGCGAGCCCGGAAAAGATCATCAGGAGATGCGGGAAGTCATGCACGTTCTTGGTTTGCAGCGCGTTGTAGAAGTCCGCGCTCCAGCGGTTCAGGCGGACGTTGATCCACACCACCATGAGATTCATCACGATGATCGCGATGAGCAGCCCCCATGCTGTTTTCCGTTCTTCGGAGACCCAGTAGGGCTTGATCAGGCTCCACGCGGAGACTTTCTCGTCGGGCGGCAGCGCGGGGCTGACTGAAGTGTTCGTTGTCATGAGCGTCCTGAAGAAATGTCGACCCGTCCGGGGGCGGGCCCATTCGGGAAGGCGTCCACGGCGGGGTGGTCGTGCGCGGGCGGGCGCGGCGCGCGACACATCCGACGCAATCGAGACCCGGCGGGCGAACGCCGATTCTGGCGCGCAGCCCTTAAGCCAGAATTAATTATCGCCGCATGCGCCGTGGTTTATGTCGCCAAACGCCGCGTTTTGGCGGCATCTTCTGCTGGCATTGTGCCAGAGCGCCGCATCGGCCCCTATCGGACAAAAGGTGGTGCCGGATCAAGACCCGCGCGACACGGCGAGCCGCTCGTTTGCGAGCGCCGCGCCTTTTATGGTCTAATGACCTTTCGACGAAACAGGGGTGCTTCGCACTTGAGCGGCGTGATTTTCACACTGCGGCAGCGAGGCTGAGAGAGACCCTTTGCACCCGATCCGGGTAATACCGGCGCGGGAAGTTTCCGGAAGCAGCAGTCTTCCATTCCCCGCCGGGCGGCGTACTTCATAGAAGCACGCACATTGCCTGGCCGGCCTGACCCGCCGGTTTCGTCCTGGGTACGCGCTTCTTGCTGGCCGTACGGAAAGGACTCGATGACCGCCTATTCTTCAGTTATGTGTTTTTCTCCCTGTCACGTCGCCCGTGGCGCGCGCGGCTTTGCTTTTGCCGGTCGCATGGGCTCGGAGCGCACGCCATGACCCGTGCCGCGCAACCCGATTTCGCCGTGCTCGGCGGCGGCCTGTGCGGACGTCTGGTCGCCTGGCGGCTCGCGGGGCTCGGGCATCGTGTGGCGCTGTATGAGCGCGGCGACGCAGCCGGTTCGCAGGCCGCCGCGTGGGTCGCCGCCGCCATGCTCGCGCCGCTCGCCGAGGCCGCCAGTGCCGAACTCCTGATCACGCGGCTGGGCGCGACGTCGCTCGATACCTGGCCGCAAGTGCTGGCCGAGTTGCCCGAACCGGTGTTTTTTCAGCGCAATGGCACGCTCGTCGTGTGGCATCACGCCGATCGCACCGAGGCGCCGCTGTTCGAGCGGCGCGTGCGCTCCAATGCGCCGGCCGAGTTGCTGGACGGCGGCTTCGTGACGCTGGCCGGCGCGCAGCTCGGCGCCGCCGAGCCCGCGCTGGCGGGGCGCTTCAACCAGGGCTGGCTGCTGCCGCGCGAAGGCCAGCTGGACAACCGCCAGGTGCTTCGCGCGCTGGCGGCGGGTCTCGCGCAGCGCGGCGTGGAAACGCACTGGAATACACCTATCGACGACCGCGCGCTGCCGTCGGCGCGCGTCACCATCGACTGCCGGGGTCTCGGCGCCAAGCCCGTGCTGTCCACGCTGCGCGGCATTCGCGGCGAAGTCGCCCGCGTGCACGCGCCGGGCATCGAGCTGACGCGGCCGGTGCGGCTTCTGCATCCGCGCTACCCGTTGTATATCGCGCCGAAGCAGGACGACCTCTATGTGATCGGCGCCACCGAAGTGGAAGGCGAGGACATGTCGCCCGTCAGCGTGCGCTCGGCGCTGGAGTTGCTGAGCGCGGCGTTTTCGGTGCATCCCGGCTTTGGCGAGGCGCGCATCCTCGAACTGAATTCGCAGTGCCGCCCGACGTTGCCGGATCACCGGCCCGCGTTGCTGTGGGACGGCGCGCAAACCCTGCGGGTGAACGGGCTTTACCGGCACGGCTACATGATCGTGCCCGAAGTCGCCGACGAAGCCGTGCGCTTCGCCGCGGCGCTGCTCGACGGGCGCATCGGCGACGCCGACGCGTGCGCGGACTGGCGGCGCGGCGCGCGCTGGAGCGAGCTTTTCCAGCAGGACTGCGCGCGGGAGCCGGCATGAGCGCCGCGGCGTGGAGCGGCGCCTTGGGCGCTCGCGTTTTAGCCATCGATTGAACCGTATTCGAACACCATGGACATTCATATCAATCAGAAGCCGTTGTCGCTGCCCGACGGCGCGACTGTCGCCGATGCACTCGCCGCGTACGGCGCGCGTCCGCCGTTCGCGGTCGCGCTGAACGGCGATTTCGTCGCGCGCACGCAGCATGCGGCGCGCGCGCTGCAGCCGGGCGACAAGCTCGATGTCGTGCAACCCGTGGCCGGCGGCTAAGCGCCACGCCTTGCCGGAGAACCCATGATGCAAATGACTTCCTCCCAAACCGCCGACGCGCTCACGCTCTACGGCCAATCTTTCGCGAGCCGCGTGCTGCTCGGCACGTCGCGCTATCCGTCGCTGCAGTCGCTGTCCGATTCGATCGACGCGGCGCGGCCCGGCATGGTGACCGTCGCGCTGCGCCGGCAGATGAACGAAGGCGGCGCCGAAGCCGGCTTCTTCGATCTGCTCAAGCGCCACGGCGTGCCGCTGCTGCCGAACACGGCCGGCTGCCTGACCGTCGGCGAGGCGGTGGCGACCGCGCACATGGCGCGCGAAATTTTCGAAACGGAGTGGATCAAGCTCGAACTGATCGGCGACGACTACACGTTGCAGCCCGATCCGGTCGGCCTGATCGAAGCCGCCGCGAAGCTCGTCAAGGACGGCTTCAAGGTACTGCCCTACTGCACGGAAGACCTCGTGATTGGCCGCCGTCTGCTGGATGCCGGTTGCGAAGCGCTGATGCCGTGGGGCGCGCCGATCGGCACCGGCAAGGGCGTGATCAATCCGTACGGGCTGCGCGTGCTGCGCGAGCGGCTGCCGGACGTGCCGTTGATCGTCGATGCCGGGCTCGGCGTGCCGTCGCATGCCGCTCAGGTCATGGAGTGGGGTTTCGACGGCGTGCTGCTGAACACCGCCGTGTCGCAGGCCACGCATCCGGAGGCGATGGCGCGCGCGTTCGCGCTCGGCGTCGAGGCTGGCCGTCAGGCGTTCCTCGCGGGACCGATGGCCGCGCGCGAAAGCGCGCACGCGAGCACGCCGGTGGTCGGCATGCCGTTCTGGCACCAAGACGGGAGCGCCGTATGACGCAGACTCTGACTTTGAAAGACCGCGACCTGTTCTGGCCGCCCGCCGACGAACTCACCGAGGCGACCGAGCGGATTCGCGCGAGCCTCGGCGACTGGCCGCCCACGCACGCGCCGTGGCGCATTTGCCTGACCGCGCCCGATGAACCGAACGGCGGCGATCTGATCGTCGTCGCCGAAGCCGACGCCGCCCGGCATGGCGAGCAGGCGGCGCGCTGGCTGGTGCGGGGCGCGGCGGTGGTGGAAGCCGCCGAGAACAAGGCCGCGCTGCATCTGGGCGGCGAAACGTATCGGCTGGAAGGGCATCTCGCCGAAGACTGGATTCCCGCTCTGGCCGCGTTTCTGGACTGCGGCTTTGATCCGCACGACGCGCTCGTGCTGGCGCTCGCCTGGCGCGACGGCGACGAAACCCGCCGCGACGCCAACGCAGCCGGCGACGCATTCCCGTCCGATCTCGCGACGTTCCCGCGCCTAGCCGGTTTGCCGCAAGCGCCCGCACAGGCGTTCCCGCGCTGCCCGGAGCGGCTCGGGCTGTATCCGGTGCTGCCGAGCGCGGAGTGGGTCGAGCGGGTGGTCGGCTTTGGCGTGAAAACGGTGCAGCTGCGCCGCAAGTCCGCCCATCCTGCCGATGAACTGCAACGCGAAATCGCCCGCTGCGTGGCGGCCGGGCGGCAACACGACGCGCAGGTTTTCATCAACGATCACTGGCAGGCGGCGCTCGTGGCGGGCGCCTACGGCGTGCATCTCGGGCAGGAAGACGTGCACACGGCGGATCTGTCGGCGCTCGCCGCGGCGGGCATCCGGCTCGGCCTGTCGACGCACGGTTTCTACGAGATTCTGAAGGCGCTGCACTTTCGACCGAGCTACATCGCGCTGGGCGCGGTGTTTCCGACCACGACCAAGGTCATGCCCACGGCGCCGCAGGGTCTCAAGCGCCTCGTCCGCTACGTCAGGCTGCTGGACGGCGTGGTGCCGCTCGTGGCGATCGGCGGAATTGATTTGCAGGTGTTGCCCGACGTGCTGGCGACCGGCGTGGGTTGCGCGGCGGTGGTGCGCGCGGTGACGGAAGCGGCGGACCCCGCTGCCGCCGTTTCCGCGCTGCAACAAGCGTTTACGCAATAATCGTCACGAATCGTCAAGGACAGGGCACCTCACGGCAACTTTTGCATGATGGCCCTATAATTCGGCCTTCCGTGTAAAAGGACTGTCAGTTCCGTGTCTTCCTCATCCGAGACCTTACTCGAGCTGCGCGACGTCGACTTCGGTTACGGCGACCGGCTCGTCCTGTCGAACCTGAACCTGCGCTTCAAGCGCGGCCAGGTGGTCGCGGTCATGGGCGGTTCGGGCTGCGGCAAAACCACGGTGCTGCGGCTGATCGGCGGCCTCGTGCGCGCTCAGCGCGGCGAGATTTTGTTCGGCGGCGAAAATATCGGGGCGCAAACGCGCGAAGGTCTTTATGCGCTGCGCCGCAAAATGGGCATGCTGTTCCAGTTCGGCGCGCTTTTCACCGACATGTCGGTGTTCGAAAACGTTGCCTTCGCGCTGCGTGAGCACACGGAATTGCCCGAAGAACTCATTCGCGATCTCGTGCTGATGAAGCTCAACGCGGTCGGACTGCGCGGCGCGCGCGACCTGCTGCCCTCCGAGATTTCGGGCGGCATGGCGCGGCGCGTGGCGCTTGCGCGCGCCATTGCGCTCGATCCCGAGCTGATGATGTACGACGAGCCGTTCGCCGGCCTCGATCCCATCTCGCTCGGCATCACGGCAAACCTGATCCGTGCGTTGAACCAGGCGCTCGGCGCGACGTCGATTCTCGTCACGCACGATGTGCCGGAGTCGTTCGCCATCGCCGATTACGTCTATTTCCTCGCCAACGGCGGCGTCCACGCCGAGGGCACGCCCGCGCAGCTGCGCGCGTCGACGGACCCGACGGTGCGGCAGTTCATCGACGGCGCGCCGGACGGCCCGTTCAAATTCCACTATCCGAGCCAGACGCCGCTGGCGGCGGACTTCGGCATCGGCGGAGGTCAGTCATGATCGGCTCATTGATCACCTCGGTCGGCCGCTCGGTGCTCGACGGGCTCGGCACCGCCGGCTACGCCACGCGCTTTTTCTTCCGCCTGCTGTTCGAATTTTTCCCGTTGCTGCGCCGTCCGCGCCTTGTCACGAAGCAGATCCACTTCGTGGGTAATTATTCGCTGGTGATCATTGCCGTGTCGGGGCTGTTCGTCGGCTTCGTGCTCGGCCTGCAAGGGTATTACACGCTGAATCGCTACGGTTCGGAGCAGGCGCTCGGCCTCCTGGTCGCGCTTTCGCTCGTGCGCGAACTGGGGCCGGTGGTTACCGCGTTGCTGTTCGCGGGCCGCGCGGGCACGTCGCTCACCGCCGAAATCGGCTTGATGAAAGCCGGCGAACAGCTGACCGCCATGGAAATGATGGCGGTCGACCCGGTCAAGGTCGTCGTCGCGCCGCGCCTGTGGGCCGGCATCATTTCGATGCCGATTCTGGCCGCGATTTTCAGCGCGATCGGCATTGCGGGCGGTTATGTGGTCGGCGTGGTGCTGATCGGCGTCGACGCCGGCGCGTTCTGGTCGCAAATGCAAGGCGGCGTGGATGTCTGGCGCGATGTCGGCGCGGGCGTCGTCAAGAGCGTGGTGTTCGGCCTTGCCGTGACGTTCGTGGCGCTGTTTCAGGGCTACGAAGCCCGGCCGACGCCGGAAGGCGTGTCGCGCGCCACGACGAAAACGGTCGTGTATGCGTCGCTCGCGGTGCTCGGCCTCGATTTTCTGCTGACCGCACTGATGTTCAGCTAGGACCGCGTTGCGTGTGGCCCGCAGCGGCGCCTCGCTGGCCGCGCGCGGCGGCATGACGGCGGCGCGGCGGATTCACTTTAGGATGACGATGAAAAAGACTGCTCTCGACTTCTGGGTCGGCCTGTTCGTGGTGTTGGGTTTCGTGGCGTTGCTGTTTCTCGCGCTCAAGGCGGGCAACATGAGTTCGCTGTCGTTCCAGGCAACATATCCGGTCAAACTCAAATTCGACAATATCGGCGGATTGAAGGCGCGCGCGCCCGTGAAGAGCGCGGGCGTGACGGTGGGCCGCGTCGGTTCGATCGGCTTCGACAGCAACGCATATCAAGCCGTTGTCACGATCGATATCGACAAGCAGTATCAGTTTCCGAAAGACACGTCGGCAAAGATCCTGACCTCGGGTCTGCTCGGCGAGCAATATATTGGGCTGGAGCCGGGCGGCGACTCGGAAATGCTCAAGGCTGGCGACACGATTTCCATGACGCAATCGGCGATCGTGCTGGAAAACCTCATTGGGCAGTTCCTCTACAGCAAAGCAGCTGATTCGGGCGCGGCCAAGCCGGACAGCGGTGCGGCGGCTGCACCTGCGCCTGCCCCCGCGCCTGCGGCGGTTGCGCCGGCGCCGGCGGCGGCTCAGCCGGCTTCCGGCTCGGCCGGTCAATAAGGAGAACAACAATGCAGACCTCACGCACGGCAGGCGAGCGCGCCTTCCGGGTCGCCAGACTGGCCGTCGCGGCGGCGGCGCTCGCCGGCTGCACGACGGTGCAGACGCCGACCAAAGGCGATCCGCTCGAGGGCCTGAACCGCACGATCTTCACGGTCAACGACAAGCTCGACCAGTACGCGCTGAAGCCCGTCGCCAAGGGCTACGTGTTCATCACGCCGCAGCCGGTGCGCGACAGCGTGACGAACTTCTTCTCGAATATCGGTGACGTCTACATCGCCGCCAACAACCTGCTGCAGCTGAAAATCACCGACGGCGTTGAAGACATCATGCGGATCGTGATCAACACGGTCTTCGGCGTCGGCGGTCTGTTCGACGTGGCGACGCTCGCGAAGCTGCCCAAGCACGACAACGACCTCGGTCTGACGCTCGGCCACTACGGCGTGCCTGCGGGGCCGTATCTGGTGCTGCCGCTGTTCGGCCCGAGCACGGTGCGCGACGCGGTCGGCTCGCTCGGCAATTACTATGTGAACCCGCTCAGCTATGTCGATCCGCCCGGCTTGAGCTGGGCGTTGTACGGCCTGAACATCGTCAACACGCGCGCGAATCTGCTGAATGCGAGCGACGTGCTGGAAGGCGCCGCGCTCGACAAATACTCTTTTGTGCGTAACGCGTATCTGCAACGCCGTCAGTATTTGTTGTCCGACGGCAAGCAGTCGCAGGCATTGCCGAATTACGGCGACGAAGCGCCGCCGCCGAAATACGAAGACGTCGAGGGCGAGGCGGCCGGTGCGCCGGCTGGCGCGGCGACGGGAACGGCGGGTGCTGCGGCAACGGGTGGCGCAGCGGCCAAGGCTTCGGGTACTCCGGCCGCACCCGGTGCGAGTGTCGCGACGCCGCCGCAGCCCGCTTCGGCACCTGAAGCGGCGAGCAACGCCGCGGCGCCGCAAGCGGCTTCCGGCAGCGCGGAAACCCCGCCGATCGACATGAACGGCGGCCCGGAAACCACGCAGATTCCGGCTGGCCAATTGGTGCCGCCGGCGCGGTTCAACTTTCCGTCATTCAAATTGCGTTGATGGTACGGCCGTAACAGATCGATACGACTCTCGCAGTTTGCGCATGGATTGCCGCTGAACTCGCGTGTTAATGTCGCCTCAAACGGTTGCACTATTTTTAAGGCAAGGCTCGATATGAAAAAATTCTTCCTGATTCCGTTGTTTGCCGTGCTGTTCTCTTTCGCAAGTGCTGGTGCATCGGCACAAAGCGTGGACTCCAGCGCACCAGACGTTCTCATCAAGACGGTCACCCAGCAGGTGATCGACGCGGTGCGCGCCGACAAGTCGATCCAGCAGGGCGACATTTCGCACATCACGCAACTCGTCAACCAGAAAATCCTGCCGTACACGGACTTCCGCCGCACCACGCAACTGGCGATGGGCCGCAACTGGCGCACCGCCACGCCCGAGCAGCAAGCTCAGGTCGTGGAGCAGTTCAAGATGCTGCTGATCCGCACGTATTCGGGCGCGCTCGCCCAGGTGCGCGACCAGCAGATCCAGTACAAGCCGTTCCGCATGAACCCGGACGACACCGACACGGTGGTGCGCTCGGTCGTGATGAACAACGGCTCGCCGATCGAGCTCGACTACCGTCTGTACAAGACGCAGCAAGGCTGGCGCGTGTATGACATCAACGTGCTCGGCGCATGGCTGATCCAGGCTTATCAGCAGCAGTTCAACGAGCAGATCCAGCAGAAGGGCGTGGACGGGCTGATCCAGTTCCTCACGCAGCGCAACCAGCAACTCGCCGCGGGCAAGCAGTCGTGAGCGAAGTGCTGAGCCCCGTCGCCAATCGCTTCGCGAGCGGCACGACGCTGACCCACGCGAGCGCGAAAGCTGCGCTCGTGGCGGGTCTGGAGCGGATCGCGGCGGGCGCGGGCGGTGTGGATTGCGCGCCGCTCACGCAGTTCGATTCGTCCGCGCTGGCCGTCCTCCTCGCGTGGCAGCGGGCCGCCCAGGCCCGTGGCGCCTCGTTCGAGATCTTCAATCTGCCGGCTGGCCTCGCCAGTCTCGCGCAAGCTTACGGCGTGGGCGCCTTGATTGGTCACCGGAGTTAGCGCGTTCGCGCTGAGTCCGCTTCCATGCAGCATGCTTGCTGCCCGGCGCGACATCGAAGCTCGCCCAATGCTTCCCGCGCGTCGCTCCCCCACCCTTGCTACTGAGATAGGGCCAATGGTTTTTGCCCTATAATCAAACGTTTTTTGGGGCCCGGTTTCGGTATTTCGCCGACCCCAATTCCGTCCTTTCCAGCATTTGTGCGCCCGCCCAGGGCTTCTTTGAGCGCCGCGACGCACGCGGCGCACTGTCATGTCAGCCATAGAAATTCGTAACGTCAAGAAGCGCTACAAGGACTTGCAGGCGCTCAAGGGCGTCAGCCTCACGGTGGAAGAAGGCGAGTTCTTCGGGCTGCTCGGTCCGAACGGCGCGGGCAAGACAACGCTCATCAGCATTCTCGCGGGCCTCGCGCGCGCGGACGAAGGCAGCATCGCCGTGCGCGGCCACGATGTTGTCGGCGATTTCCGCTCGGCTCGCCGCGCGTTGGGCGTCGTGCCGCAGGAACTGGTGTTCGATCCCTTCTTCACCGTGCGCGAAACCTTGCGCATCCAGTCCGGCTATTACGGACTGCGCAACAACGACGCGTGGATCGACGAGATCATGGCCAACCTCGATCTCACCGAGAAGGCCGACGCCAATATGCGCGCGCTGTCGGGCGGCATGAAGCGCCGCGTGCTAGTCGCGCAGGCGCTGGTGCATCGGCCCCCCGTGATCGTGCTGGACGAGCCGACCGCGGGCGTCGACGTGGAACTGCGCCAAACGCTGTGGAAGTTCATCTCGCGCCTGAATCGCGAAGGCCACACGATCGTGCTGACCACGCACTATCTGGAAGAAGCCGAATCGCTGTGCGATCGCATCGCCATGCTGCGTCGCGGCGAGGTAGTGGCGCTCGATCGCACGAGCACGCTGCTGCAACGGTTCGCAGGCATGCAACTGTTCGTGCGCTTTGCCCAAGGCGTGCTCCCGGCGGAACTGCGGCCGCTCGAAGCCGAGGGCGGCGCGGGCAACGGCCACGGCCGCCAGCATCTGCTGCGCCTCACGAGCTATGACGACGTCGAGAAAATCCTGGCTCAATGCCGCGCGGCGGGCTGCACATTCGAGGAAATCGAGGTCCGCAAAGCCGATCTCGAAGATGTTTTCGTTCAGGTGATGAACGGTCCAGAAGTGATCGAGGGGCTCGCATGACCGGCTATAGCGGTTTCGGCACGTTGTTCTATAAGGAAATCCTGCGCTTCTGGAAGGTGTCGTTCCAGACCGTGCTCGCGCCGATCATCACCGCGCTGCTGTATCTGACCATTTTCGGTCACGCGCTGCGCGACCATGTGCAGGTTTATCCGGGCGTCGAATACACGAGCTTCCTGATTCCGGGTCTCGTGATGATGAGCGTGTTGCAGAATGCGTTCGCGAACAGTTCGTCGTCGCTGATCCAGTCGAAAATCACCGGCAATCTGGTGTTCGTGCTGTTGCCGCCGCTGTCGCATTACGAGATGTTCGGCGCGTATGTGCTCGCGGCGGTCGCGCGCGGGCTCGCGGTCGGTTTCGGCGTGTTCATCGTGACGATCTGGTTCGTGCCGGTCAGTTTCAGCGCGCCGCTGTACATCGTTCTGTTCGCCATGTTCGGTGCGGCGATTCTCGGCACGCTCGGTCTGATCGCGGGCATCTGGGCCGAAAAGTTCGACCAGCTCGCGGCGTTCCAGAACTTTCTGATCATGCCGCTCACGTTTTTGTCGGGCGTGTTCTACTCCACGCATACGTTGCCGCCGGTGTGGCGCGAAGTGTCGCGGCTCAATCCCTTTTTCTACATGATCGACGGCTTTCGCTACGGCTTTTTCGGGATGTCGGATATCAATCCGCTCGTGAGCCTCGCGATCGTCGCCGGTTTTTTCGTGGTGCTGGCCGTGGTGGCGATGCGCATGCTCGCCACCGGCTACAAGCTGCGCCACTGACGAGGAGCTTCTCTCATGTTGCCGACTCCCGAACAGGTCAAGCAATACATCGCGGCTGGGCTCGCTTGCCAGCATCTCGAAGTCGAAGGCGACGGTCAGCATTTCTTTGCGACCATCGTCTCGCCGAGCTTCGAGGGCAAGCGGCTGATCCAGCGTCATCAACTCGTGTACGCGGCCCTCGGCGACCGCATGCGCGAGGAAATCCACGCGCTCAGCATGAAAACGCTGACGCCCGCCGAATGGCAGAACGCGTAATCTGGAAATTTAGTGCGAATTACTCAGGAAGGGCGCGACGCTGGCAGCGGCGCGCCGAACACAATCAAAGCAGGCCCGGCTGAAGTGCGGGCCGATCAGGAACAGACAGGCATGGACAAACTCGTCATTGAAGGTGGCTACCCGCTGTCGGGTGAGGTCGTTGTCTCGGGCGCGAAGAACGCGGCGTTGCCGATCCTCTGCGCCGGTTTGCTGAGCGCCGAGCCGGTTCGGCTGGACAACGTGCCCGATTTGCAGGACGTCCGCACAATGCTCAAGCTGCTCGGGCAAATGGGCGTGCGCATCGAAAGCAGCGAAGGGCGCGTGTCGCTCGACGCGTCGAAGGTCGACAACCTCGTCGCGCCGTACGAAATGGTGAAGACCATGCGCGCGTCGATCCTGGTGCTCGGCCCGCTGGTCGCGCGCTTCGGCCACGCGCGCGTGTCGCTGCCGGGCGGCTGCGCGATCGGCGCGCGTCCGGTGGATCAGCACATCAAGGGCCTGCAGGCGATGGGCGCCGAGATCACGATCGAGCACGGCTTCATCGAAGCGCGCGCCGAGCGGCTGAAGGGCGCGCGCATCATCACCGACATGATCACCGTGACCGGCACCGAAAACCTGCTGATGGCGGCGGTGCTGGCCGAAGGCGAAACGGTCATTGAAAACGCGGCGCGCGAGCCCGAAGTCGGCGATCTCGCGCATCTGCTGGTGGCCATGGGCGCGAAGATCGAAGGTATCGGCACGGACCGCCTCGTGATCCAGGGTGTCGACAAGCTGCACGGCGCGAAGCACACGGTGATTCCCGACCGGATCGAAGCCGGCACGTTCCTGTGCGCGGTGGCCGCGGCGGGCGGCGACGTCACGTTGCGTCACGTGCGTCCGCAGATTCTTGAAGCGGTGACCGCGAAGCTGCGCGAAGCCGGCGTCACGATCGAAGAAGGCGACGACTGGATGCGCGTGCGCATGGACAAACGCCCGAACGCGGTGTCGTTCCGCACGTCCGAATATCCGGCGTTCCCGACCGACATGCAGGCGCAGTTCATGGCGCTGAACACTGTCGCGGAAGGCCGCTCGCAGGTCGTCGAGACGATCTTCGAGAACCGCTTCATGCACGTGCAGGAACTGAACCGCCTCGGCGCCAACATTACGACCGACGGCAAGACCGCGCTCGTGAGCGGCGTCGAGAAACTCTCCGGCGCGAAGGTCATGGCAACGGATCTGCGGGCGTCGGCGAGTCTCGTGATTGCTGCGTTGCGCGCGGAAGGCGAGACGCTGATCGACCGTATTTACCATCTGGACCGCGGCTACGACCGGATGGAAACCAAGCTGAATGCGATTGGCGCGAAGGTGCGCCGCATTTCCGGGAGCGAGGCATGAGTTCGATGCCGCAAACATCGGCGTCGCCGGCGGTCTGCGCGCCGCTCACGCTGGCTTTGTCGAAGGGGCGTATCTTTGAGGAGACGCTGCCGCTCCTCGCCGCGGCCGGCATCGAAGTGGCCGAAGATCCGGAAAGCTCGCGCAAGCTGATCCTGCCCACCACCGACGCGAATCTGCGCGTGATCATCGTGCGCGCCACCGACGTGCCAACGTACGTGGAATACGGCGCGGCCGACTTCGGCGTCGCGGGCAAGGACGTGCTGCTGGAGCACGGCGGCAGCGGCCTGTACCAGCCGGTGGATCTGGACATCGCGCGGTGCCGGATGTCGGTCGCGGTCGCCGCGGGTTTCGACTACGCGAACGCGGTGCGCCAGGGCGCACGCCTGCGCGTCGCGACCAAGTACGTCGAGACCGCGCGCGAGCACTTTGCCGCCAAGGGCGTGCACGTCGATCTGATCAAGCTGTACGGGTCGATGGAACTGGCGCCGCTTGTCGGCCTCGCGGATGCGATCGTTGATCTGGTGAGTTCGGGCAACACCTTACGCGCCAATCATCTTGTCGAGGTGGAGGAGATCATGCAGATTTCGTCGCGCCTCGTGGTGAACCAGGCAGCGCTCAAGCTCAAGCGCGCTGCGTTGCGGCCGATCCTCGACGCGTTCGAACGCGCGACGAAAGCCGGCCTTGTCTCGGCCTGACAGCTGATCGAACCAGTCTGACGGCGTTGTAAAGCTCGCCCTACCGAAACGGATACCCGTATGTCTATCAAGATTCGCAAACTCGATTCCACCGCTCTCGGCTTCCAGAAGTCGCTGCACGCGGTGCTCGCGTTCGAGGCGAGCGAAGACGAAGCGATCGAGCGCTCGGTCGCGCAGATTCTCAACGACGTGAAGACGCGCGGCGACGCGGCGGTGCTCGACTACACGAACCGTTTCGACCGTCTGAGCGCGCAGAGCGTCGCGGCGCTCGAACTGCCCATGTCCGAGCTGGAAGCGGCTCTGGAAGGCCTGGAGCCGAAGCGCCGGGCGGCGCTCGAAGCCGCGGCGGCGCGCGTGCGCGGCTACCACGAGAAGCAGAAAATCGAATGCGGCAGCCATAGCTGGCAGTACACGGAGGCCGACGGCACCGTGCTCGGCCAGAAGGTCACGCCGCTCGACCGCGCGGGCATTTACGTGCCGGGCGGCAAGGCGGCGTATCCGTCTTCGGTGCTGATGAACGCGATTCCGGCGCGCGTCGCCGGCGTGCGCGAAATCGTGATGGTCGTGCCCACGCCGGACGGCGTGAAAAATCCGCTGGTGCTGGCGGCGGCGCTGCTCGGCGGCGTGGACCGCGTGTTCACGATCGGCGGTGCGCAGGCCGTGGGCGCGCTTGCTTACGGCACGGAAAGCGTGCCGGCTGTCGACAAGATCTGCGGTCCCGGCAACGCGTACGTCGCGTCGGCCAAGCGGCGCGTGTTCGGCACGGTCGGCATCGACATGATTGCGGGTCCGTCGGAAATTCTCGTGCTGTGCGACGGCACGACCGACCCGCGCTGGGTCGCGATGGACCTGTTCTCGCAAGCCGAGCACGACGAACTTGCACAGTCCATTCTGCTGTGCCCGGACGACGCGTTCATCGCCCGCGTGCAGGACGCGATCGACGAACTGCTGCCCGCCATGCCGCGCCGTGACGTGATCCAGGCGTCGCTCGAAGGGCGTGGCGCGCTGGTGAAAGTGCGCGACATGGCGGAAGCCTGCGCGATCGCCAACGACATCGCGCCGGAACACCTCGAAATTTCCGCGCTGGAGCCGCATCAGTGGAGCCAGTTGATCCGCCACGCGGGCGCGATCTTCCTTGGCCGCTACACGAGCGAGAGTCTCGGCGACTACTGCGCCGGGCCGAACCACGTTCTGCCGACGTCGCGTACCGCGCGGTTCTCCTCGCCGCTGGGCGTCTATGATTTCTTCAAGCGTTCGAGCGTGATCGAAGTGAGCGCGGAAGGCGCGCAGACGCTCGGCGAGATCGCCGCCGAACTCGCTTACGGCGAAGGCTTGCAGGCTCACGCCCGCAGCGCCGAATACCGGATGCGGCAGGGCGGGTGAGCGGTTACGGCGCCAGGCGCGGCGAGTCGGCCACCAGGACACGCGCCATGGCTATTACGTTTCCGTTCGAAGACCTCACCATCCAATAAAAGACACCGCGCACCAACCCGGCGCGCCGCGCCCGCCGCGAAAAGCGGCCGCGCCGGACGCGTCGGGCGCGCGGCCCGGCCCACTGACTTATGACGACACCTCAAGACATCATCCGCCGCGACGTGCTCGCGATGACGAGCTATCCGGTTCCGGACGCCACGGGCTACATCAAGCTCGACGCAATGGAAAACCCGTTTCCGCTGCCGCCCGTGCTGGCCGCGCATCTCGGCGAGCATCTGGCCGGCGTTGCGCTGAACCGTTATCCGGCGCCGCGCCCCGAGGCGCTGATCGAGAAGATCAAGCGCGTGATGGGCGTGCCGGCCGGTTGCGACGTGCTGCTCGGCAATGGTTCGGATGAAATCATCAGCATGGTGTCGATCGCGTGCGCGAAGCCGGGCGCCAAGGTGCTCGCGCCGGTGCCGGGTTTCGTGATGTACCAGATGTCGGCGAAGCTGGCGAATCTGGAGTTCGTCGGCGTACCGCTCAAGGCCGATTTCACGCTCGATACCGAAGCGATGCTCGCCGCCATCGCCGACCACGAGCCGGCAGTCGTCTATCTCGCCTACCCGAACAATCCGACCGGCACGCTGTTCGACGACGCCGACATGGAACGCATCATCGCCGCGGCAACGAAGAGTCTCGTGGTGATCGACGAGGCCTACCAGCCGTTCGCGCAGCGAAGCTGGCTGCCGCGCGCCGACGCATTCGACAACGTCGTCGTGATGCGCACGGTGTCGAAGCTCGGTCTCGCCGGCATCCGTCTTGGCTATCTGGTCGGCAAGCCCGCGTGGCTGACCGAACTGGACAAGGTGCGCCCGCCGTACAACACGAACGTGCTGACGCAGGCGGCCGCGGATTTCCTGCTGGATCACGTCGACGTGCTCGACTCGCAGGCGGCCCAATTGCGCAACGAGCGCGCCAAACTCGCGGAGGCCGTGGCGCAATTGCCAGGCGCCGAGGTGTTTCCGAGCGCCGGCAACTTCCTGCTCGTGCGGGTGCCCGACGCCTCCGTTCTGTTCGAAACCCTGCTCGCAGCGCGGGTTTTGATCAAAAACGTGAGTAAAATGCATCCATTGCTGGCGAATTGTGTGCGATTGACCGTCGGTTCTCCCGACGAAAACGCCCAGATGCTCGCCGCCTTGAAACTCGTATTGCATTAAGCGGCGGCTCGCCGTTTCCACCCACACTACTATCGCTTCACAGCTAGATTCGAGGAATTACCATGCGCCTTGCGGAAGTCGTTCGCAACACTAGCGAAACGCAGATCCGTGTCAAGATCAACCTCGACGGCACCGGTCAGCAGAAGCTGGCCACCGGCGTGCCGTTTCTCGACCACATGCTCGACCAGATTGCGCGGCATGGCCTGTTCGATCTCGACATTGAAGCGCATGGCGATCTGCATATCGACGACCACCACACGGTCGAAGACACCGGCATCACGCTCGGCCAGGCTGTCGCCAAGGCCATCGGCGACCGCAAGGGCATTCGGCGCTACGGTCATGCCTATGTGCCGCTCGACGAAGCGCTGTCGCGCGTCGTGATCGACTTTTCCGGCCGTCCGGGTCTCGAATTCCACGTGCCGTTCACGCGCGCGCGCATCGGCACGTTCGACGTCGATCTGTCCATCGAGTTTTTCCGCGGCTTCGTGAACCACGCGGGCGTCACGCTGCATATCGACAACCTGCGCGGCCTGAACGCCCATCATCAAATGGAAACGGTGTTCAAGGCTTTCGGCCGCGCGCTGCGCATGGCCGTCGAACTGGACGAACGCGCGGCGGGGCAGATTCCGTCGACCAAGGGCAGCCTTTAAGCGACTTTTTTACCAGGACCGCGACCGCGCCGCGCGCGCGCCGGGTGTTCAATGGATATTCTGAAGTCGTTTATTTCGCTGCTCGCGCTGATCAATCCGGTTGGCGCGATTCCGTTCTTCATGAGCCTGACGGCGAATCAGAGCGACGCCGAACGGCGTAGAACCATTCGGATCGCGGCCATTTCGGTGTTCTGCGTGATTGCGGTGACCACGTTGCTCGGGCAGCAGATCATCAGCTTTTTCGGCATTTCGGTCGGTTCGCTCGAAGTGGGCGGCGGAATCATCATGCTGCTGATGGCGATCAACATGCTCAACGCGCAGATCGGCAACAGCCGCTCGACGCCCGAAGAGCGCCATGAAGCGGAGCAGAAGGACAACATCGCGGTCGTGCCGCTGGCGATTCCGCTCCTGACCGGTCCGGGCGCGATCAGCACCACGATCATTTACGCGGCCGGCTCGCCGCACTGGTACGACCGCATCGGTCTGATTGTGATCGGCGCGGTGCTCGCCGCAATCTGCTTTTTTTCGCTGCGGCTTGCCGAGCCGATTGCCCGCTGGGTCGGTCGCACGGGTATCAATATCGGCACGCGTCTCATGGGTTTGATGTTATCGGCGCTGGCGGTGGAATTCATCGTCGATGGATTGAAGGCTTTGCTGCCTAACTTGAAATGAAAACTTCGATAGCGATTGTTGATTACGGAATGGGCAACCTGCGCTCGGTGGCGCAGGCATTGCGCAAGGCCGCGCCGGAAGCGGACGTGGCGATCGTCGACCAGCCGGAAGCGATCCGCGCGGCCGACCGCGTGGTGCTGCCCGGCCAGGGCGCGATGCCCGACTGCATGCGCAGTCTCGCCGAGTCCGGCTTGCAGGAAGCGGTCGTGGAAGCGTCGCGAGTCAAGCCGTTGATGGGCGTCTGCGTCGGCGAACAGATGCTGTTCGACTGGAGCGCCGAAGGCGACACGCGCGGCCTCGGACTGTTGCCGGGCAAGGTGCTGCGTTTTGACCTGGAAGGCCAGATTCAGGACGACGGCTCGCGCTTCAAGGTTCCGCAAATGGGCTGGAACCGCGTGCGCCAGGCGCAGCCGCATCCGCTGTGGGACGGCGTGGCGGACAACGCGTTCTTCTACTTCGTGCACAGCTATTACGTGGTGCCGGACAATACCGTGCACACCTGCGGCGAGACGGTGTACGGCGTGCCCTTTACCTCGGCAGTGGCGCGGGATAACATCTTCGCCACCCAATTTCACCCGGAAAAGAGCGCCGAAGCGGGCTTGCGCGTGTATCGCAACTTCGTGCACTGGAACCCGTGAGCGCCTTTCCTCAATCTGTTGCCGCGCGCCGTCCCGCCACCAGCGGGGCGTTTGCCGCGCGCCACAGCCGCGATACCCCAGATTTGACGCGCGCTCCCAAGGCGCAAGGGCGTCGAAAGAGTTGTACTAAACTAGCGAGACGGCGTTTTGGCAGGCTGGCCAACCAGCCGCTGCGGCCCGCGCCGACCTTCAACCCATTCCCAGACAACACCCGATTGCTATGCTGCTGATTCCCGCCATCGACCTGAAAGACGGTCAGTGTGTACGCCTCAAACAAGGCGATATGGACCAGGCGACGATATTTTCCGAGGAACCGGCGGCGATGGCCCGACATTGGGTCGACCGCGGCGCGCGCCGTCTGCACCTCGTCGACCTGAATGGCGCGTTCGCCGGCAAGCCGAGGAACGAAGACGCGATCCGCGCGATCATCCAGGAAGTGGGCGGCGAGATTCCCGTGCAGTTGGGCGGCGGCATCCGCGACCTGAACACGATCGAGCGCTATCTCGACGACGGCCTCGAATACGTGATCATCGGCACGGCGGCGGTCAAGAATCCGGGCTTTTTGCAGGACGCCTGCACGGCGTTTGGCGGACATATCATCGTCGGTCTGGACGCGAAAGACGGCAAGGTCGCCACCGACGGCTGGAGCAAGCTGACCGGCCACGAAGTGGCCGATCTCGCGCGCAAGTTCGAGGACTACGGCTGCGAGTCGATCATTTACACCGACATCGGCCGCGACGGCATGCTGCAAGGCATCAACATCGAAGCGACGGTGCGCCTCGCGCGCGCGGTGAAGATTCCGGTGATCGCAAGCGGCGGCCTGTCGAATCTGACCGACATCGAGTCGCTCTGCGAAGTCGAAGACGAAGGCGTTGAAGGCGTGATCTGCGGCCGGGCAATCTACTCGGGCGACCTCGACTTCGCGGCTGCGCAAACGCTCGCGGACCGGCTGCGCGAATCGGACGACGCATAAGCGTTGCGGCGATTGCGGCGCGTTCGGCTGGGCTCGCTCCGCTCGCGTTCGGATAGCGCTTTGCGCCGCCCCGGCACCATGCCGCTCGCATCGACCTGACGCGGGCGGCTTCATCAGCGGTATTGGCAGATTTGCAAGATCATGGCTCTAGCTAAACGCATCATTCCCTGTCTCGACGTGACCGCCGGCCGCGTGGTCAAGGGCGTCAACTTCGTCGAGCTGCGCGACGCGGGCGACCCGGTCGAAATCGCGCGCCGTTACGACGATCAGGGCGCGGACGAACTCACGTTCCTCGACATCACCGCGACTTCGGACCAGCGCGATCTGATCCTGCCGATCATCGAAGCGGTTGCCTCGCAGGTATTCATTCCGCTGACGGTCGGCGGCGGCGTGCGCGCCGTCGAAGACGTGCGGCGCCTGCTGAACGCGGGCGCGGACAAGATCAGCATGAACTCGTCGGCGGTGGCGAATCCGCAGCTCGTGAAAGACGCCACGGACAAATACGGCTCGCAGTGCATCGTCGTCGCGATCGACGCGAAGCGCGTGTCCGCCGACGGCGAGCCGCCGCGCTGGGAAGTGTTCACGCACGGCGGGCGCAAGGCCACCGGCCTCGAAGCCGTCGAATGGGCGCGCAAGATGGCTCAGCTCGGCGCGGGCGAAATCCTGCTCACGAGCATGGACCGCGATGGCACGAAAAGCGGCTTCGACCTCGCGCTCACGCGTGCGGTGTCCGACGCGGTGCCGGTTCCGGTGATCGCCTCGGGCGGCGTCGGCAACCTGCAGCATCTCGCCGACGGCATCACGAGCGGCCACGCGGATGCCGTGCTCGCCGCGAGCATCTTCCACTATGGCGAACACACGGTGGGCGAGGCCAAGCGCTTCATGGCAGACCAGGGCATTTCGGTGAGGTTGTGACGTGGTGAATCCGACAGCAGTCAATTGGCTCGACAAGGTCAAATGGGACGCGAACGGCCTTGTGCCGGTGATCGCGCAGGAAGCGTCGACGAACGACGTGCTCATGTTCGCGTGGATGAACCGCGAGGCCCTGGCGAAAACCGTGGAACTGGGCCGCGCGGTGTACTTCTCGCGCTCGCGCCAGCGCCTGTGGTTCAAGGGCGAGGAATCCGGCCACGTGCAGCAGGTGCATGAAGTGCGGCTCGACTGCGACGAAGACGTCGTGCTGCTGAAAGTGGAGCAGGTGTCGGGCATTGCGTGCCACACAGGCCGCCACTCATGCTTTTTCCAGAAATTCGAAGGCGCGGTGGAAGATGGCGACTGGGTTGCCGTCGATCCCGTGCTGAAAGACCCCGAACACATTTACAAATGACGCAATCCACCCAAGCCGCGCCTTCCACGAACGACACGCTGATGCGCCTCGCGGCGATCATCGACAGCCGCAAGGGCGGCGATCCGAACGTCTCGTATGTGTCGCGCCTGTTCCACAAGGGCGACGACGCCGTGCTGAAGAAGATCGGTGAAGAAGCCACCGAAGTCGTGCTGGCCGCGAAGGACACGCGTCACGGCGGCGAGTCGAAGGCGCTGGTCGGCGAGGTCGCGGACCTGTGGTTCCATTGTCTCGTCATGCTGTCGCACTACGATCTGAGCCCGGCCGACGTACTCGCCGAACTGGAACGCCGCGAAGGCATGTCGGGTATCGAGGAAAAAGCGCTGCGCAAGAGCCGCGAGCGCGAGCAGAACGGCGACTGATCCGTCACCTTGTTAGTGATTTCACGCCTTATCTTGAATTAGCGAAGGCCGGCGCCCACATTGGACTGAATGCATCGGAACCGCATCCTCGGGAGGACGCAAGCATGGAACAGTCGCACGAAAGTTATCCGACGCCGGCTTATCGCCACGCCATGGAGCCGGAGCGGGAACGCAGCCTGCGTACCCTCACGCATGTGCTATACGCCCTGTACGCGGTTCACTGGCTGACGGGCGGTCTGACCATCCTGATAGCGATCATCATCGACTATGTGAAGCGGCCGGATGCGGCGGGCACGCCATACGAGCCGCATTTCGAGTGGCAGATCCGCACTTTCTGGATCGGCCTTCTCGGCTATGCGATAGGCGGGCTGCTGTTGTTCGTGGTGGTCGGCATTCCGGTGCTGTGGGCAGTGAGCATCTGGATGTTGTACCGTATTATCAAGGGCTGGCTGTACCTGTACGATAACAAGCCGTTCGCGAATCCGCGCGCATGGTTCTGATCAGGTCCGGTGTTCCGGGTCTCGAACGGACCCGGCCGCCTCGGGCTCAGCCACGCTGAGCCAGGCATCGCGCTCCAGCCATACCGCGTCAGGAAAATGATGAGCCACGACCCGAATTGCCTGTTCTGCAAGATCGCCGCCGGCGAAATTCCGTCGACCAAAGTCCATGAAGACGACGAATTTGTCGCCTTCCGCGACATCCGTCCGGCGGCCGAAACGCATGTGCTCGTCATCCCGCGCAAGCACATTCCCACGCTGACTGACTGCGCTGAAAGCGATGCGCCTCTGCTTGGTAGAATGCTTGTTTTGGCGGCACGTCTCGCCGACCAATTGGGCGTCGCGTACACCGGTGGCGAAACCGGCTTCCGCACGGTCATTAATACCGGCCCGGGCGGCGGACAAGAGGTATATCACCTGCATGCGCACATTCTCGCGGGGCCGCGTCCGTGGCAGCGCATGGGCTGAGTCCGGCAACAGCCGCAGTTTCGGCCAGCGGCCCATCGCGCCGGCGTTGTTTTTGCTGCATTGTAATTACGGCGACGCGATTGGCTGGTCACACTACACAAAGTGGCCGGGCGAATCGGCGCCGTTTTATCCAACGCCGCGGTAACGTACACATGAAGCGCGCGCGCTTCAATTCACGCCGCAAGGCAGACGAGTTTTTGCCGCATTGAGTGCGGCGTCGGGGTTAAGGAGAGTAGTCATGGGTTCGTTGAGTATTTGGCATTGGTTGATTGTGTTGTTGATCGTCGCGCTCGTGTTCGGCACCAAGAAGTTGCGGAACATCGGCACGGATCTCGGGGGCGCGGTAAAGGGCTTCAAGGAAGGCATGAAGGAAACTGAAACGGAGGCAGGCGACGCGCGTCAGCAGCGCGAACTGCCGCGCAACGGCGCCGTGGATGTGGAAGCAAAGGAAAAGACGCCGCGTTCGGGCGATTACCGCTAAGCCGCGGTCCCACCGCGTTACTGACGGATATTTCCCTCCATGCTGGACCTCGGTCTAACCAAGATGGCGCTGATCGGCGTCGTCGCGCTGGTCGTGCTCGGCCCTGAACGCCTGCCGCGCGTCGCGCGTACGGCGGGCGCGCTGTTCGGCCGCGCGCAGCGGTATATCAACGACGTCAAAGCGGAAGTTACGCGGGAAATCGAACTTGACGAATTGCGTCGCATGAAGACCGAGTTCGAAACGGCGGCCAGCAATGTCCAGACCGCTGTGCAGGACAATCTGCGCAAGCACGAGACGGAACTGAACGAAGCCTGGAATAGTGGCTCGTCGGTGTCGCCGGACATTGCCGGCGGCGCGCTCGAAGACGCCGGCAGCACGTCGTGGCAAGGCAGCTCGCCGCTCGCGCCGAGGCGCAAGAACTGGCGCGTGAAGCAAACGGCCATGCCCACGTGGTACAAGCGCGCCACCACGCGCCGCACGCGCGTGCAGTCGGGCGCGGCGCGCGTCGCGCGGCATACGCCTGCCAGCATGCGCCGTCCGACGCGGTTTTTCTGATGATCAGAACGACAATTCCTAACCGAGGGCCGGTGTGAGCGACCCCCAGCAAAGCCAGGACGAAGGCACTGAAGAGACCTTCATTTCCCACCTCGTTGAATTGCGCGACCGCATCATCCGCGCCGGTCTTGCCGTCATCGTGGTGTTTATCGGGCTGGTGTACTGGGCGCCGGACATCTTCCGGTTGCTGGCGCGCCCGCTCATGAACAATCTGCCGAAAGACGGCAAGATGATCGTGACCGATGTCACCGGCTCGTTCTTCGTGCCGATGAAGGTGACCATGCTGGTCGCCTTCGTGATCGCGTTGCCGTTCGTGCTGTATCAGATCTGGGCGTTCGTCGCGCCGGGTCTTTATCAGCATGAAAAGAAACTCGTGGGGCCGCTCGTGGGCAGCAGCTACACGCTTTTTCTGTGCGGCATGGCGTTCGCCTATTTCGTGGTGTTCCCAACCATCTTCCGCGTGATGGCGCACTACAACGCGCCGCTGGGCGCGGAGATGACCACCGATATCGACAATTACCTGAGCTTCGTGCTCACCATGTTCCTTGCGTTCGGCGTGACGTTCGAAGTACCGATCGTCGTCGTGTTGCTGGTTCGCATGAATGTGGTCACGCTCAAGAAGCTCAAGGAAATCCGGCCGTATGTGATTGTCGGCGCGTTTGTGATTTCGGCCGTCGTGACGCCGCCGGACGTGTTCTCGCAGCTCATTCTGGCGGTCCCGCTGATCGTGCTCTACGAAGCGGGGATCATCGCGGCACGGTTGATCGTGGGCAAGCAGCCGGTTGTCGTCGAGGACGCGAGTCCGCCGGGTTGATGTCCGGCTGGCTGGCGCAGAGCATGCTGCGCCAACGTCGCCAGGTTGAAGACGCAAGGAAAAAGGGCAGTCCGTGACGGACTGCCCTTTTTGCATTTTGCCTGTGTGTATCCCAGCGCCGCCTTGGCTCCGCTTCGACTTCGACTGCGCTCAACCGCCTTCGTCGTCCGGCTGATCGCTGTCGTCGGCGGGCTGTTTCGGCGGCGGCGGCCGTTTGCCGATGATCACGTCCAGATCGAGTTCATGGCTCTTGCGCACCAGGTGCACCTTCGCCGCCGTGCCCGGCTTGATTTGCGCGATCACGTTCAGCAAGCGGGTGGTGTCGGTGATTTCCTGGCCGTTCACACTCACCAGAATGTCGCCGGGCTTAATGCCCGCGCGGTCGGCGGGGCCGTTCTTCAGCACGCCCGCGACAATCGCGCCCGACTTCTGATCGAGCCCGAACGACTCTGCGATCTCCGGCGTCACATCTTGCGGCTCGACGCCAATCCAGCCGCGCGTGACCGAACCCGTGGTAATGATGCTCTCCAGCACGCTGCGCGCCGTCGACACCGGAATCGCGAAGCCAATACCGAGCGAGCCGCCGGAGCGCGAGTAGATGGCGGTGTTGATGCCGAGCAGATTGCCGTTCACGTCGACGAGTGCGCCGCCCGAGTTGCCGGGATTGATCGCCGCGTCGGTCTGGATGAAGTTTTCGAACGTGTTGATGCCGAGGTGATTGCGGCCGAGCGCGCTGACAATGCCCATGGTCACGGTTTGCCCGACGCCGAACGGATTGCCGATCGCGAGCACCACGTCGCCCACGCGCGTCTGGTCCATGCGGCCGAGCGTGATGGTGGGCAGATTGGTCATGTTGACCTTGAGTACGGCCAGATCCGTTTCCGGGTCGATGCCGATGACCTTGGCATTGGTCGTGCGGCCGTCGGCGAGTGCGATTTCGATCTGATCGGCGCCGTCGACCACGTGCTGGTTCGTTAGAATGTAACCTTCCGAACTCACTATCACCCCGGACCCGAGATTGGCCGCCGGTTGCTCGCGCTGCTTGCGGTTGTTCTTGTCGCCAAAGAAGTAGCGGAACAGCGGGTCTTTCGCGCGCGGGTCCGGCGGCAGTGAGCCATCTTTGCTGGAGAACACGTTGACGACCGCAGGCATGGCCTTCTGCGCGGCATCTGCATAAGACGCCGTTGCCGGCCCGCTGCCGATGCCCGGGGCGACCTCGCGCAGAGCGACGATCGGTTCGGCAAGTTGCTTGCCGAATTGCCCTTGACGCTGGAGCCACTGCGGTTTGAGGGTCGCGATGATGAACATCAGCGCCAACAGCACAGTCACCGCTTGGGCAAAGAACAGCCAAAAGCGTCTAAGCATCTGAAGACTAGAGGTTTATATGGATCGGATCGAACTTGAATTGTACTTGAACAATCTCCTTGAAACTGCGCGCTTCAAGGACTATTGCCCCAACGGACTGCAAGTCGAAGGGCGCCGCAAGGTCAACAAACTGGCAACCGGCGTGACCGCTTCCGTGGCCTTTCTGGAGGCCGCGCTCGACTGGGGCGCGGACGCCGTGCTGGTCCATCACGGCTACTTCTGGCGCAACGAAGCGCCGCAGATCACCGGCCGCAAACACGCGCGCCTGAAGCTTTTGATCGGCAACGACCTGAACCTGTTCGCCTATCACCTGCCGCTCGACGATCACCCCGAATTCGGCAACAACGCGCAGATCGGTGAGAAGATGGGTTGGATCAGCGACGCGCGCTTCGGCGAAAACGATCTCGGCTGGCTCGCCACCTTCCCCATGCCGATCACGCTCGCGCATTTCACCGCCGAGATCGAGCAGACGCTCGGCCGCACGCCGCTCGTGTTCGGCGACCCGGAGCGCAATTTGCGCCGCGTCGCGTGGTGCACGGGCGCCGCGCAAGGCATGTTCGACTCGGCGATCAGCGCCGGCGCGGACGTCTACCTGACGGGCGAAGTCTCGGAGTCGGTCATGCACACGGCGGCGGAAAGCGGCGTCGCGTTTCTCGCGGCCGGCCATCATGCAACCGAGCGCTTCGGCGTGCAGGCGGTGGGCAAGCATTTGTCGGAGCAATTCGATATCGAGCACCTCTTTATCGACATTCCTAATCCTGTTTGAATCATCTGAATATCACGGTCGGATTAGCGAAGAAAAAGGCATGAATAACGGAGGGAATGCTTAAAAGAAGTCGCGAAAAAGTTTGCGATCCGTACGGAGAAACCCTGAGTTATCAAGGGCTTCGCACGGATTTTGGCAATCGGCCCTTGTAAATGGCGACTCCATTCGCGCAAACTAGCGGCGGTAGAAGCGACGTGAAGGAAAAATCCAACTCAGAAGTGGGGCGTGTGATGCGAGACAAGGAAGATGAACGCGTCGACGGCAGCCGCCGTTCCTGGCTGATAGCGACGACCGTAGCAGGTGGCATTGGAGGCGTTGCCACTGTCGTACCCTTTGTTAGTTCGTTTGCACCATCTGATAAGGCCAAGGCAGCAGGAGCCCCGGTCGACGTCGACATTAGCGATCTCAAGCCCGGCGACATGAAGACCGTTGCCTGGCGCGGCAAGCCGGTCTGGATCATCAACCGCACCGACAAGATGCTCGCCGATGTCCAGAAAGCCGATAACGAAGTAGCCGATCCCCACACCAAGAATCCGTTTTCGATGCCGTTGCCGGAGTACTGCAACAACGAATTCCGCTCCCGCACCGACCGCAAGAACATTTTCGTCGCCGTTGCCGTGTGCACCCATCTGGGCTGCACGCCGACGCCGCGCTTCCAGGAGGGCGCGCAGCCCAATCTTCCAGACGACTGGCCCGGGGGCTTTCTGTGCCCGTGCCACGGCTCGACCTATGACATGGCCGGCCGCGTCTTCAAGAACAAACCTGCGCCGCAGAACCTCGACATCCCGCCTTACATGTTCACGTCGGCCAACGGGCTCGTGATCGGCAAGGACGAGAAAGGAGAAGCGTAATGGCGATCGAACACGAAGTAGAGACGACCGGCCTGGTCGGCTGGATCGACCGGCGCTTTCCGTTCACGTCCACCTGGAAAAAGCACGTTTCCGAGTACTACGCGCCGAAGAACTTCAACTTCTGGTACTTCTTCGGTTCGCTCGCGCTGCTGGTGCTGGTCAATCAGATCGTCACCGGCATCTTCCTCACCATGAATTACAAGCCCGATGCGACGCTCGCGTTCGCCTCGGTCGAGTACATCATGCGCGAGGTGCCGTGGGGCTGGCTGATCCGCTACATGCATTCCACGGGCGCCTCGATGTTCTTCGTCGTCGTGTACCTGCATATGTTCCGCGGGCTCATGTACGGCTCGTACCGCAAGCCGCGCGAACTCGTGTGGATCTTCGGCTGCGCGATCTTTCTGTGCCTGATGGCCGAGGCGTTTTTCGGCTACCTGTTGCCGTGGGGGCAGATGTCGTTCTGGGGCGCGCAGGTGATCGTGAACCTGTTCTCGGCGATTCCGTTCATCGGGCCCGACCTGTCGCTGTGGATTCGCGGCGATTACGTCGTGTCGGACGTCACGCTGAACCGCTTCTTCGCGTTTCACGTGATCGCGATTCCTCTCGTGCTGCTCGGCCTCGTCGTCGCGCACCTCGTGGCACTGCACGAAGTCGGCTCGAACAATCCGGACGGCATCGAGATCAAGGCGAAGAAAGACCGGGACGGCATTCCGCTCGACGGCATCCCGTTCCACCCGTATTACTCGGTGCACGATTTCATGGGCGTGTCGGTATTTCTGATGATCTTCGCGGCGATCATCTTCTTCGCACCGGAAATGGGCGGCTACTTCCTGGAAGCGAATAACTTCATCCCGGCGAATCCGCTGCAAACGCCGCAGGAAATTGCGCCGGTGTGGTACTTCACGGCCTTTTACGCGATGCTGCGCGCCACCACCGACCCGTTCAAGATCGTGCTGATGGTCGTGATCGCGCTGCTCGGCCTGCTCGCGCTGGTGCGCGCGCGCGGCAAATGGAAGCTCGGCTTGCCGGTGCTCGCCGTGCTCGTGATCCTCGCGATGGCGTTCACCGAATCGAAGTTCTGGGGCGTGGTGGTGATGGGCGGCGCGGTGATCTCGCTCTTCTTCCTGCCGTGGCTCGACCGCTCGCCGGTGAAGTCGATCCGGTACCGGCCGTTCTTCCACAAGGTGTTTTACGGAATCTTCGTGCTCGCTTTCCTGACGCTGGCCTTCCTCGGCACGAAACCGCCGTCGCCGGCCGCCACGTTGATTGCGCAGGTGTGCGCGCTGATCTACTTCGCGTTTTTCCTCGGCATGCCGTTCTGGACGCGGCTTGGCACGTTCAAGCAGCCGCCCGAGCGGGTGCGGTTCAAGCCTCACTAATCGCGAGCCAGGAGAATACGAAGATGAAAAAACTGCTTTCGACGTGCGCGCTGATCGGCGCGACATTGCTCGCGGTGCTGGCCGGCCCGGCGTTCGCGGATGAGAATATTCACCTCGACCACGCGCCGGATAACGCGGACAATTTCGCTTCTTTGCAGCACGGCGCGCAATTGTTTGTAAACTATTGCCTGAATTGCCACAGCGCGAACCTGATGCGCTACAACCGGCTGACCGACCTCGGCCTCACGCCGGGCGAGATTCAGACGAACCTGCTCTTCACCACCGACAAGGTCGGCAACACCATGACCGTGGCGATGCGCCCGGACGACGCGAAGGCGTGGTTCGGCGCGACTCCGCCGGATTTGTCCGTGGAAGCGCGGGCGCGCAGCAAGGACTGGCTGTACACGTATCTGCGCAGTTTTTACCGCGACGATACGCGGCCGACCGGCTGGAACAATCTGGTGTATGAAAACGTGAGCATGCCGAACGTGCTGTGGCAGCTTCAGGGGCAACGTACCGCGAAATTCGGTGACGAAGTCGACGAAAGAACGAACGAGACGGTGCACAAATTTGTGGGCTTCCAGCAGGTCACGCCGGGGACGATGTCGCCGGTAGATTATGATTCTGCTGTGGCCGACCTTGTGTCGTACCTGTCCTGGATGTCCGAGCCGACTCAGAAAACCCGCAAACAGCTTGGCGTGTGGGTGCTGATGTTCCTCGGCATTTTGAGCTTTTTCGCTTGGCGACTGAACGCCGCGTACTGGAAACATATCAAATAATCACGCCGTCACACGGCGTGGGGCCGGCGCCAGGAAAAACCTGCTGAACGGTTTTTCCGCGCGCTGGCCCTTCAGCTTTTTGAGGAAACGTAAACATGATGGTTCTGTATTCCGGCACAACTTGCCCGTTCTCCCAGCGTTGCCGGCTGGTGTTGTTCGAAAAGGGCATGGACTTCGAGATCCGCGACGTCGACCTGTTTAACAAGCCGGAAGACATCGCCGTGATGAATCCGTATGGTCAAGTGCCGATTCTCGTGGAACGGGACCTGATTCTGTACGAATCGAACATCATTAACGAATATATCGACGAGCGCTTCCCGCATCCGCAACTGATGCCGGCCGATCCGGTTCAGCGCGCGCGCGCCCGTCTGTTCCTGCTCAATTTCGAGAAGGAACTGTTCGTCCACGTCGGCACGCTCGAGAACGAAAAGGGCAAAGCCGCCGAGAAGAACCACGAGAAGGCGCGCCTCGCGATCCGCGATCGCCTGACGCAACTCGCGCCCATCTTCCTGAAAAACAAGTACATGCTCGGCGAAGAATTCTCGATGCTCGACGTCGCGATCGCGCCGCTCCTGTGGCGCCTGGATCATTACGGCATCGAGCTGTCGAAGAACGCGGCGCCGCTCATGAAGTACGCCGAGCGCATTTTCAGCCGTCCGGCTTACATCGAGGCGCTGACCCCTTCGGAAAAGGTGATGCGTCGCTGAGTTTGGCTGAGGTTTTGGGCGTCAGGCGCCGCGCGGCTGGCTGCGCGCGGGGCCGCGCCCGGTAAGAGGACTGCTGATGCAAGAGATTTCCACCAAGCCTTACCTGCTGCGCGCGCTGTACGAATGGTGCACGGATAACGGCTATACACCGCATATCGCGGTGCGCGTCGACAACCAGACGCGCGTGCCGCGTCAGTTCGTGCGCGACAACGAGATCGTGTTGAACATCAGCTTCGAGGCCACGAGCCAGTTGCAGATGGGCAACGAGTGGGTCGAGTTCAGCGCCCGTTTTTCCGGCAAGTCGCACAAGATCGAAGTGCCGGTTGCCAATATTCTCGCGATCTATGCGCGCGAAAACGGGCAGGGCATGGCGTTTCCGGTCGAATCGACGGGCGGCGAGGCGCAGGATTCGGGCGCGGACGCCGAAGCAATCGAACCGGCCGCCGCGCCCGCCTCACCGCGCGCGGTCGAAAGCCCGTCCGCAACCGAGGCGGCTCCCGCCACGACGGACCGCGCGCCCGAGGGCGACCAACCGGACGACGACGGTTCGAAAGGCGGCGGAAGGGCTCGCCTCAAGATCGTAAAATGAAGTAGAATCACGGCCTCATGCCGGCTTAGCTCATCAGGTAGAGCGCTTGACTTGTAATCATGAGGTGGCGGGTTCGAGTCCTGCAGCCGGCACCAGTTGTACGAAACGGGGTTTCTGTTCAGTCAGGAACCCCGTTTTTTATTGGCCCGGCGGATTGAACGAGCACCGCTTCACCGGCAACGGGCGAGCCTTTGGTGAGCGATTCAAAGGCTCGAAATCGCCATATCTCTTTCACCTTGTCGATTGTGGACAAAATTGTCTACTTTAGGGCAAGCCTCACGATCGACTGCGCGCCGCGAGGCGCTGTCGCAACGCGACCCACCTCACCATGACCAGCTCTGCAAGCATCACCTGGCCCGAAGCCGACGGCCCGCGCACCGCGCGTTGGCGCTCCGAAGCGGCGGTGCCGCCGCCCAAACGGGTAGTCGTCGCCGATGACCGGACGACCGCCGACTCGGCCTACCGGCTCGCCTGCGAAGGCACCGCGCTCCTGTGGAACGGCGACTTCCAGAACGCGCGCCAACTGTTGCAGGCGGTCACGCGGCGGCTGGAGCGCAAGCCGCGCAAGCAGGGCGCAACGCCGCTCGAGGCGTTTAATCTGCATCGGCAGACTCAATCGCAGCGCGCACGCACGCTCGGCATGATCCTGATTCCGCTCGACGGCGCGTACACGATTCCGCTGCGCCGTGCTCCGGACGTGCGCGAGGCGTGCATCGAAACGTATGGGCCGCCGGCCGATGAAGCATCGGTCGTGTCGCTGCGCGAATTGCTCGGGTTGATCGGCGCGCATGAGTGGCGCAAGAAGGGCGTCGAGATTCCCGCGCTCGGCGATCGCATTCATCCGCATTACGGCGTGTTTTCGCCGGTGCGCGGTGAATATATCGATCTCGTCGCGCGCGCGGCGCTGCCTTCGTTGAATAAGGCATTCGACATCGGCACCGGTACCGGCGTGTTGTCCGCGTTGCTCGCCAAGCGCGGCGTGAAAAAAATCGTCGCCACGGACCAAGACTCGCGGGCGCTTGCCTGCGCACGCGAAAATATCGCGCGTCTCGGGTGCGAACAGCAAGTCGACGTCGTGCAGGCGGACCTCTTTCCTGAAGGACGCGCGCCGCTCGTCGTGTGCAATCCGCCGTGGCTGCCGGCGCGGCCCGCTTCGCCGATCGAATATGCGATCTACGATCCGGAAAGCCGCATGCTGCTCGGGTTCCTCAATGGCTTGGCGCAGCATCTATCGCCCGGCGGCGAAGGCTGGCTGATTCTGTCGGATTTCGCGGAGCATCTCGGGTTGCGGACGCGCGAGTGGCTGCTTGAGGCGATCGAGAAGGCCGGACTGACGGTCCTGGGACGCGAGGATATTCGGCCACGCCATCCGAAATCGACTGATGAAAGCGATCCGCTCCACGCGGCGCGGATGGCTGAAATCACGTCATTGTGGCGTCTGAAGGCGCGTGCCTGAAGCGAGCATGTGAAACGCGGCAGCGCGCCAAATTTCACCCCGCGCGTGTTTCGACAACTCCGACAAAGGCCGCCGCGCCTCGCCCCGCCACCAGACCGCTGGCAAAACAGGCGGTCAGCAAATAACCGCCCGTCGGCGCTTCCCAATCGAGCATTTCGCCCGCGCAAAACACGCCGGGCAGACGCTCGATCATCAGTTGCTGGTCCAGTGCCTCGAACGGAATACCGCCGGCGCTGCTGATCGCTTCCGCAATCGGCCGGGCGCGCGCGAGGCGCACCGGCAACGCCTTGATCGCGTGTGCGAGGCGGGCGGCATCGGCGAAGACTTCCTTCGGCAAAATTTCGTGCAGCAGTGCGAGTTTTGCGCCGCTAATTCCGATTCTTCCGTGAAGGTGACTCGACATCGACCGCGAGCCGCGCGGCCGCGTCACTTCCCCGACGACTCGCTCTAAAGTCAAGCCTGGCGCCAGATCCAGCGTGATGGTGAGTTCGCCGTCGGCCGCGATTCGATCGCGAATCGACGCGGACAACGCGTAAATCAGACTGCCTTCGAGGCCCGTTTCGGTCAGAAGTATTTCACCTTGTCGATTGTGGACTTGTTTGTCTACATCGGTCAGTGAAATGGCTACGGATTTCACCGGCTGACCCGCGAAACGCTCGCGTAGATAAGGGCTCCAGTCGGCGTCGAAGCCGCAATTCGCGGGTTGCAACTCGCGCACGGGCACGTCGCGGGAGGTGATCAGCGGAACCCAGGCGGCGTCCGAGCCCAGGCGCGGCCAGCTTGCGCCGCCGAGCGCCAATACGACGGCGGCGCACGTGACCCACTGCTCGCCCTCGGGCGTGGCGAAGCGCAGCGTCTGCGTGGTGCCGGTTTCGGCGCCCGTCTGCCAGCCGGTCCACTTGTGCCGCATGTGAAAGCGCACGCCCGCTTCCTTCAATCGATGCAGCCACGCGCGCAGCATCGGCGCGGCTTTCATGTCGGTCGGAAAAACGCGGCCGGAGCTGCCGACAAAGGTCTCGACTCCGAGCCCTCGCAACCAGGCGCGCAACGCGTCCGGGCCGAACGTGTGCAACAGCGGCGCGATCCATTCACGGCGCTTGCCGTATCGGTCGAGAAACGGCTCTGGCGCTTCCGAATGGGTGATGTTCATGCCGCCTTTGCCCGCCATCAGAAATTTGCGGCCGACGGAGGGCATCGCGTCATAGACGTCGACCTGAACGCCTTGCAGGGACAGTGCCTCGGCGGCCATCAAGCCGGCGGGGCCGCCGCCGATGACGGCGACGCGGGCGGAATCGAACGAAGATGACATGCGGATCAACAAAAGACGTGACTCGCCGCTGGAACGCACGGCGGGAAGGTGCGAAGGCGCCGACAAGGACATGAGGCGCGCCGAAGGCGCCTTTAGCCACCTTCAGGCGCCGCGAAGGGCGCTATTTTCACACCATAGACAACGTGGAGCAAACGCGCCTGCCGTCCGATGTTTGCCGCAAGCCGGATTCCCGCGCTCGCGCTGACCGCCCACGCACGCTACAGCCCACGCACGCCACCGCTTTGCTATTCAGCATCGCGAACTATACTTTTGGGACACCTTCCATTGGGCGCATTCGCGTCTTTCCCGCGTCAATTCAACCGACCCACCATTCGCCGTGCCGCATGCCGCGGCGTGACGAGTGCGCGTCGGCGTTCGCGCCTCGTGCCTGCGTGGATGTCCAAACCTGCTGGATCAAGGAGACTGCCATGACTCGCCACTACATCGACTGCCGCGAATACCCCAGCGAAATGAATTGCACCGTCGCGCTCTCGGCCGATAACGAAGACGAACTGCTCGACGCAGCCGTGCAGCATGCCGTCAGCGTGCACAAACATACTGATTCGCCGGAATTGCGCTCGCAATTGAGGACGCTCTTCCACGAGGGCACGCCGCCGGCGGAAGCGCCGCGCGCCTGAGTGGCTGCATCCCGGGGGCACAGAGCCGCGGTGCCGACTCGCGGAGGAGGCGAGCGGCGCCAAGGCCGCTCGCGCGAGTCGTCGCGCTGGTTCGAGGTTGTCTCGACGCCTCGTCCCAGCTTTCGGCTCAGCTCGGATAGGCCTCGTCCACCTTGAGGCCGGCGAGCTTGAAAATGACCCGCAGTGTTTGCGGTTTGATGTCGCGCCGCGAGGCGAGTGTCGTCATCACGAAGTCCAGCACTTTGGCGTACTTGAGCAGCGTGAGGCAAGTTTCCATGTCGACGCTGCCGTCGCGCATCAGCTCCGCGAGACGGAGCATTTCGGTGGAGATGTCGCGGGCCATCTCCAGTTCCAGTTGCTGCTTTTCGGACCAGGCGGGCATCGCGGTCAGCTTTGCCATCATTTCCTGGAATTTCTGTTCGACGTTTCCGTTGGGTACCGTATCCATTGCTGCCTCTTCTATTAGCCGAGCGCGCGTTCAGTCGAGAATCGCGGCGCGCCGCGGTTAGGTAACGTTCGGCACCGTGTTACCGGGCCGCCCTCCCCACATACATCCGGTCCGGTTCGTCGCCACGACCGACAGTTCTATTGTTATGGGCACCACGGCATACGTACTTGGGACTGCGGCGGCGCGCGGCGGTTCTGCGCCGCACAAAAACGGTCCCACGCCGTGCCGTCAAGAGCACGAAGCGTTCCCGAAATGGGCCGCTTCCAGGCTCCTTCGCGCCGCTCTTCGGTGAGAGGCCCGTGGTTTGGGTAAACTGGCAGCAACTTTTCCCTTTTTCCGTCATCTGTCGCACGTTCGCGTTGCAATTGCCGACGGTTTCCCCACGATGTCCAGCAAAACCCACGAAATCCGCCCAAACCAGTCCGTCGAATTGCTGAAGGAGCTTCACATCCTCACGCGCGACGGCAAGATGAATCAGGACAGCCGTCGCAAGCTGAAACAGGTGTACCACCTGTTTCAGTTCATCGAGCCGCTGCTCAAAGACCTGCGCGATCAGCAGGGCGCGCTGACGCTCGTCGATCACGGCGCGGGCAAGTCATATCTAGGTTTTATCCTGTATGACCTGTTCTTCAAGGAATTTCAGGACGCCGGGGGTGGGGCGTCGCACATTTACGGCATTGAAACGCGCGAGGAACTCGTCACGCGGTCGGAAGAGTTGGCCGCGCGGCTGGGTTTTACGGGGATGTCGTTTTTGAATCTGTCGGTGGCCGAGTCAATCACGTCGGAGCGCCTGCCGGCGCAGATCGACATCGTCACCGCATTGCATGCCTGCAATACCGCAACCGACGACGCCATCCGCTTCGCGCTCGAAAAGAAAGCGAAGTACATCGTGGTCGTGCCGTGCTGTCAGGCCGAAGTGGCAGGGGTTTTGCGCCAGAACAAGAGCAAATCGCTCGGCAACGCGTTGACGGAAATCTGGCGGCATCCGCTGCATACGCGCGAATTTGGCAGCCAGATCACGAACGTGCTGCGCTGCTTACAGCTGGAAGCGCACGGTTATCAGGTCAGCGTGACCGAACTCGTGGGATGGGAGCATTCCATGAAAAACGAGCTGATCATCGCGCAGTTCAAGGATCTGCCGAGGCGGCGGCCCGCCGACCGGCTCAACGAGGTGATGCAGACGCTCGGCATCGAAGAACTGAAAGAGCGGTTCTTCGTTTGAGCCCGAATCAGCGTTTCATCAGCGTGTTCCAGCCGGCGAGCCCGATTCGCCGGAGTGTTTCCCGATTCCGCTCGTAAATGTCTTCGGCGTCGGGAAACGCCTGAACCGCGCGCTCGATGCTGTCTTCTCTCAGCAGATGCAGGATCGGGTAGGGCGCGCGATTCGTGTAGTTCTCGATGTCGTCGGCTTCGGTGCCTTCGAACTGATATGCCGGATGGAAGCTCGCAATCTGCAGAATGCCTTCGAGGCGCAACTGCTTCAGCATTCGGTCGGCGAAGAAAAGCGCGTCGTTGTATTCGAGAAAGTCGCCTAACGCCTCGGGCAGGATCAGCAGCGTGGTGTCCAGCGTGGCCGGATCGGCGGCGACGAGCGCGTTGAGTTCGATTTCGAGATCGGCCAGCACGCCTTCGAGGTCCGTCGCCTCGCTGACGGCGTAGCGGATTTGCCCCTTGACGTGCACGGCTTTCGCAAACGGACACAGATTGAGTCCGATCACGGCTTCGGTCAGCCAGTGGCGGGTGGCGGCAACGACAGCGTCGTGCGATTCAGCGGACAGCGGCATGGCAAGCGGAAAAGGAAAAACGAAAGGGAAGGCGCCATTTTAACGGCGCATGGGGGCGTCGGCTAAGCCAGGCCAAGACTGCCCATCAATCGCCGATCAACCCGCCGATCAACCCGCCGACTGCGCCCCGCACGCCGCCGCAATCAGCAACGCAGCGGCTTTCGGCGCGGCGAGAACCGGCCCGGAACCCGCGCGGTAAGTCTGGCTCGCTGCGTACACGCCTTCGATCAGCAAAGCCAGCGCGTTGGCGAGCGTCTCGGGATCGCCCGCGCCGGCGGCGGTCGCCAGTTCCGTCAGGCGCGCGAGCAGGCGTTCCTTGTTGCGGAACACGAACTGCCGCGCGGCATGCGCGGTATCCGAAAATTCGACCGCGACATTCACGAAAGGGCAGCCGCGATAGCCTTCGAGCGACGCCCGCGCCGCGAGGTCGTCAAAATATTGCTGAAGCTGCCGGGCCGGTTCGCCCGGATGTTTCGCAAAACTCTTCTCGACATAGCCGAAGAACTGCGCGTCCTTGCGCTCCAGATAAGCCATGACCAACTCGTCCTTCGACGAAAACTGGCGGTACAGGCTCATCTTGTTGACGCCGGCTCGCTCCACAACCGCATCCACGCCGACCGCGCGCACGCCTTCACGGTAGAACAGCTCGTCGGCGGCGCGCAGCAAATGCTGCTGCGCTTGCGGCCCCGTCGTCTGAGCACCGCGCGCGCGCCGCGAGGCGGAGCGGGAAGCCGCGGGTTTGGATGTTTCGCTTTCAGACATGACGTTGCCCCTGAATTCAATTGACGCCTTGACATGTTACCGATCAGTAACTAACATCGCAACACCATTGTGACTGATCTGTCACAAGCCCTTTACCGAAGCCGTAATAATATGAGCGGCGCGCCGGGCCGACCCCGCGCCGATAGGAGAGCCGATGAACTGGGCAACAAGACTGATAGGCGGGCGTTTTCACTACGGCTGGCTGACCGTCGCCGTGGTGTTTCTCGTCTTGCTGGCGGCGGCCGGCACGCGCGCCACGCCGAGCGTGATGATGGTGCCGCTGGAACACCAGTTCGGCTGGAGCCGCGCGACCATCTCGCTGGCTATTTCGGTGAACATTGCGCTGTACGGGCTGATGGGCCCGTTCGCGGCGGCGGCCATGCAGCGGTTCGGCGTGCGTCCCACGCTGCTGATCGCGCTCGGCACCATGGCCGCGGGCGTGGCCCTCTCTTCGTTGATGACACAGCCTTGGCAAATGGTCCTCGTTTGGGGCGTGATGGTGGGCGGCGCGACAGGCGTCGCGGCGCTATCGCTGTCGGCGACCGTCGTGACGCGCTGGTTCACCACGCATCGCGGGCTCGTCATGGGTATTCTCACGGCCAGTTCCGCGACCGGCCAACTCGTGTTCCTGCCGATGCTGGCGGCCATCGCCGAGCATTACGGCTGGCGTCAGGTCGTGTGGGTCGTCGCAGCGGCCGCGGCGATCGTGTTGCCGCTGGTCGCGTTCCTGTTGCCGGAGCGTCCGTCCGACGTCGAGCAGCGTCCGTATGGCGAAGCGCACGACGCGCCCGTCACGGCCTCGGCGACCAGACAGAATCCGCTCGCAATCGCATTCGGCACGCTCGCCATGGCGAGCAGGACACGCGACTTCTGGCTGCTGTTCTTCAGCTTCTTTATTTGCGGCGCGAGCACGAACGGCTATGTCGGCACGCACCTGATCGCGATGTGCGGCGACTACGGCATGTCGGAAGTGCAGGGCGCGTCGCTGCTCGCCGCGATGGGCATTTTCGACCTGTTCGGCACGACGTTGTCGGGCTGGCTGTCGGACCGCTTCAATAGCCGCGTGCTGCTGTTCTGGTATTACGGGCTGCGCGGCCTGTCGCTGATGTATCTGCCGCACGCTTTCGGCATCGACTTCTTCGGCTTGCCGCTTTTCGCCGTGTTTTACGGGCTCGATTGGATTGCCACGGTGCCGCCGACGGTGCGGCTCGCGACGGACGTCTACGGCAAGGAATCCGCGCCCGTCGTGTTCGGCTGGGTGGTGGCCGGCCATCAGCTCGGCGCGGCGTTCGCGGCGCTCGGCGCGGGCATGTTGCGCGCGAGCCTGGGCACTTACACGGTGGCGTCGATGATTTCGGGCGGGCTGTGCCTCGTGGCCGCGATGATCGTTCTGCGAATCAACCGGCCGGCCAAGGCGCCGCAACCGCAGGCCATCTAGCGCGCGGGCCGGGCGCGAACCGTTGCACTGCCGCCCTCGCGCCTTTCCACGTCGGCGGAAAAGCAATCGCGCGCTTCCCGGAGCGCTCGCTCCCAACCCCGGTTATGCTATGTGGCCCCGGGCAACCGCCCGCGATCATGAATTTCTACCGAGAGAAGCGCATGACCCACAAACCCGCCCCAACTCAAGTTGCCATTCACGAGCTGATCGCCGGCCGCTGGAGCCCGCGCGCGTATTCGAGCGAGCCGGTGAGCCGCGAGAACCTGCACGCTTTGCTCGAAGCGGCACGCTGGGCGCCTTCGTCGTATAACGCACAGCCGTGGCGTTTCCTGGTGTTCGACCGCAGCGTCGATGAAGTCGCGTTCAAGCGGGCGTTCGCGACCCTCGTGCCGTTCAATCAGGGCTGGAATGCACCGGCGCCGGTGCTGATCGCCGTGACCGCGCACACGCGCACCAGCAAGGGTGAAGTGAATCGCTGCGCGCAATACGACGCCGGCGCGGCCGCCATGGCGCTCGTGCTGCAGGCGCATGCGCTCGGTCTCGCCGCGCATCAGATGAGCGGCTTCGATCCGAACGCGTTCCGTACGGCATTTGATTTGCCGAACGATGTCGAACCGATCGCGATCATTTCGGTCGGCCATTACGGCGACGTCGACAAGCTCGATCCGGTTCTGCGCGAACGCGAGAAGTCGGTGCGCCAGCGCTTGCCGGTGGCGGAAATTGCGTTCGGCGGCGGCTGGAAGAAGCCATTCTGAGCCGCTTGCGGCGCCCGGCTTCAAGGACAACGCGCGACGCTGGCCGCGCGTTTTTTTATGGCGCTTCGTCCGTCACGCTCGAAAGCGGCGTCGCGACGTGTTCCAGCGACTTGCGCTCCGCATCCACGCCCCAGATCGCCGCGACGACGGCGGCCGCGAGCATCAGCGCGGAACCCACCAGATAGCCCGAAAACACTTCGCTGCGCTGATGCGTGTCGATCAGCCGTCCGAAGAAGGCGGGGCCGACGATTCCGCCGAGCGCCGTGCCGAACGCGTAGAACACCGCAATCGCGAGCGCGCGGATCTCCAACGGAAACGATTCGCTGACCGTCAGATATGCCGAACTTGCCGCCGCGGACGCGAAGAAGAAAATCACCATCCACGCGACCGTTTGCGTGACGACCGTCAGCATATGCTGCTCGAACAGGTAGCCGCTCAGCGTCAGCAGGATCGCGGACAGACCGTATGTCGAGGCGATCATCTTGCGCCGCCCGATCACGTCGAAAAGCCGGCCGAGTATCAGCGGCCCGAGAAAATTGCCGAGCGCGAAAGGCAGCAGATACCAGCCGATATGGTCGCCGGGCACGCCGTAGAAGTCCGTCAGCACCAGCGCGTAGGTAAAAAAGATCGCGTTGTAGAAGAACGCTTGCGCGGTCATCAGCGACAGGCCGACCAGCGCGCGCCGTCGATGCACATTGAAAAGCGTGTGGAACACTTCGCCGAGCGGCGTATGGCCGCGCGCGCGCAGGCGCAGCCGCGCGAAGCTGTCGGTGGAAAGCGTGTGGCCTTCGTCGCGAAAACGCGTTTCGATTCTTTCGACGATCGCCCGCGCGTCGCGCTCGTCGCCGTGCGTGAGCAGCCAGCGCGGGCTTTCGGGCACCCAGATGCGCATCGGGAGAACGGTCAGCGCGAGCACCGCGCCGATGAAAAAACACGCGCGCCAGCCCCAGTCGCCCGGTAGCAGATGCGGATCGAGCAAAATCAGCGAACCGGCCGCGCCCAGTCCCGCGCCGATCCAGAATGTGCCGTTGATCGCCAGATCGATCCAGCCGCGCAGGCGAGGCGGGGTGAATTCCTGAATCGTCGAATTAATCGCGGTGTATTCGCCGCCGATACCCGCGCCCGTCAGAAAACGGAACAGAAGGAAGCTGGCCAGATTCCACGACGCGGCCGTCGCGGCGGTGGCGGCCAGATAGAGCGCGAGCGTGATGAAAAAGAGCTTGCGGCGGCCCAGCCGGTCGGTCAGCCAGCCAAAGCCGAGCGCGCCGAGCACGGCGCCGGCGATGTAAGCACTGCCGGCAAGACCCACCTCCGCGTTCGTGAATTGCAACGACGGGCTCGATTTCAGCGCGCTCGCCACCGCGCCCGCGAGTGTCACTTCGAGGCCGTCGAGCAGCCACGTCACGCCGAGCGCCACGACGATCAGCGTGTGAAAGCGCCCCCACGGCAGGCGGTCGAGCCGCGACGGCAGATCCGTTTCGATGATGTCGGCGGCTTTTCGCTCGACAGCGGCGGCAGGCGGCGCGCTCATTGCTTCCGGTCTCCTTATTTGTGGAAATTGGCGGCGTAAGCAGCCGGAGTCAGCAATTTTTGTTCCGTTGGCGCGAGGTCGCGGTTTGGCCGTGGCCGCTGTATTGGCAAGTTGATGCTAATCGGGCTTTCGTGATACAAAGCCGCTCCCCCTTCCTGTCCGCGCCAGCCGTGAGCGGCGATTCCTGCCATGAACTATTGCGCGATTGACTTCGGTACTTCCAATTCGGCCGTTGCCGTTCCCGACGGCGCCGCGCTGAAGCTCGCGCCCGTCGAAGGCGCCTACACAACGCTGCCCACCTCGGTTTTCTTCAATACCGACGAAAACACGCGTGAATTCGGGCGCGCGGCGCTCGCGGCGTACATCGACGGTTTCGACGGCCGGCTGATGCGCTCCATGAAAAGCATTCTCGGCTCGCCGCTTGCCGAGAATTCCACCGATCTCGGCGACGGCTCCGCGATCAAGTACACGGACGTGATCGCGATTTTCCTCGACCATCTGAAGCGCTCGGCGGAGAAAAGCGCGGGTGGGCCGATCGCGCGCGCGGTGCTGGGCCGCCCGGTATTTTTCGTCGACGACGACCCGCGCGCCGATCAGATGGCGCAGACGCAGCTCGAAACGGCCGCGCGCGCTGTCGGTTTGCGGGAGATTCACTTTCAGTATGAGCCGATCGCGGCGGCATTCGACTACGAATCGCGCCTGACGAAAGAAGGGCTCGTGCTGGTGGCGGACATCGGCGGCGGTACGTCGGACTTTTCGCTGGTGCGTGTCGGACCGGAGCGCATGCAGCGCGTGGAGCGTAAGGACGATGTGCTCGCGCATCACGGCGTGCACGTTGCGGGCACGGACTTCGACCGTCGCGTGGAACTCGCGACGATTCTGCGCCAGCTCGGCTATCAGACGCTCGATCCGGAGGGCCGCGAGATTCCGAACCGCGTCTATTTCGACCTTGCGACGTGGCACCTGATCAATACCGTCTATGCCCCCAAGCGGGCGAGCGAACTCGGTCTGATGCGGCATCTGTTCACCGACGTCAGGCATCACGACCGTCTGATGCGCGTGGTGGAGCAGCGCTTTGGCCACGCGCTGGCGGCGCACGCCGAAGAGGCGAAGATCGGCGTCGCGGCGGGCGGCGAGACGTTGATCGATCTCGATGAAGTGGAAGGCGACCTGCGCCTCGCATTCGACGAAGCCCAACTGATCGAGGCGGGACAGGAAGAGACGCGGCGCATCGTAGAGGCGGCGCGCGACACGGTGCAGACCGCCGGCGTTGCGTGGCGGGACGTGAGCGCGGTTTACTTCACGGGCGGCTCGACGGGTCTGGCGTTCTTGTCCGGCGCCTTGGCGGCTGCATTTCCGGATGCCGAAGCGGTATTCGGCGACCGGCTCGCCAGCGTGGCGACGGGGCTCGGCATTCACGCGCGGCGCGTGTTCGCATAACCGGGCGCATAAGCGAATCACGTCTCGCATACTGCGAAGATAATCGCCGCGATCAATTTCGATGGATATAAAAAAACCCCGCCTTGGCGGGGTTTTTTCGCATCCAGAAGGAAGCTGTAGCGCTTACACCGGCTTGATGTTAGCAGCTTGCTTGCCCTTCGGGCCCGTCTTGACTTCAAACGTGACCTTTTGGTTTTCTTGCAGCGTCTTGAAGCCTTCCGTGCGGATTTCCGAGAAATGCGCGAACAGATCTTCGCCGCCGCCGTCCGGCGTGATGAAGCCAAAGCCCTTTGCGTCATTGAACCACTTGACGGTACCGGTTTCCATATTACTTGTTCCTAAAGATGGTAAATAAGGCCGAAGCCCAGAGGGTGCATGAAAATCAAGGAAGGGGTAATGGGACCAACCGGAGTACCGTTGATGGGCGAACTACGAAAGACCAATTCACTCGCCGCTTGAAATCCTGCCCGAACGTTATACGGCGATTTCGAGAGAAGGTCAACAGAGACCCCAGGAACTTTACAAATATTCGCGGTGATGTCGAAAAAAGTTGCTTACAAACCTTGCTGACCCTTTGAACTTTTTGCTAGGGAGAACCCTTAGTTTAGCTACAGGCGACGGGTGCAACCGTTAAACTACGCGCCCGCGTCGGTTGCACCCATTGGAACCGCCGCGCATGCATGCGCGTCATCCCGTTTCAGCGCCACGAGCGCGGGTCACGGGATGTCGACATGGTTCTGAAACAGGAGAAGACGTGAAAAGTTCTATTCAACGGAACATTGGGCCGTTCGCACTTATGCTGACGGGGCTAGGTTCCATCATCGGTTCCGGGTGGCTGTTCGGCGCCTGGAAGGCCGCGAAGATCGCCGGTCCGGCCGCGATCTGCGCGTGGATTATCGGCGCTGTCGTGATTCTGGCGATTGCGCTCACCTACGCCGAACTCGGCGCGATGTTCCCGGAGTCCGGCGGCATGGTGCGTTACGCGCGCTATTCGCACGGCGCACTGGTCGGGTTCATCAGCGCGTGGGCCAACTGGATCGCCATCGTTTCGGTGATTCCGATCGAGGCCGAAGCATCCATTCAATATATGAGCACGTGGCCGTATCCGTGGGCGCACGCGCTATTCGTCAATGGATCGCTCACATCGAACGGGCTGCTGCTGTCAGCGGCCCTTGTGATCATCTACTTCCTGCTGAATTACTGGGGCGTGAAGCTGTTCGCGCGCGCCAATACGGCCATCACGATTTTCAAGTTCCTGATTCCGGGCGCGACGATCTTCGGTTTGATGCTGACCGGTTTTCACAAGGAAAACTTCGGCGAGGCGAGCACGTTTGCGCCGTACGGCTGGTCGTCGGTATTCACGGCGGTCGCGACCAGCGGCATCGTGTTTGCGTTCAACGGTTTCCAGAGCCCGATCAACCTCGCGGGTGAAGCGCGCAATCCGGCGAAGAGCGTGCCGTTCGCGGTGATCGGCTCGATCCTGCTCGCGCTTGTGATTTACGTGCTGTTGCAGGTCGCGTACATCGGCGCGGTGAACCCGAGCGACGTGATGAAGGGCTGGAGTCACTTCAACTTCGCTTCGCCGTTCGCGGAACTGGCGATCGCGCTGAACCTGAACTGGCTGGCCATTCTGCTGTATGTGGACGCGTTCGTGAGCCCGAGCGGCACCGGCACGACCTACATGGCGACCACTACGCGCATGATTTACGCGATGGAGCGCAACAACACCATGCCGAAGATGTTCGGCAACGTGCACCCGTTCTACGGCGTGCCGCGTCAGGCGATGTGGTTCAACCTGCTGGTGTCGTTCATCTTCCTGTTCTTCTTCCGCGGCTGGAGTTC
Organism: Paraburkholderia sp. MPAMCS5; assembly: GCF_036016995.1. NCBI lineage: Bacteria > Pseudomonadati > Pseudomonadota > Betaproteobacteria > Burkholderiales > Burkholderiaceae > Paraburkholderia > Paraburkholderia sp. MPAMCS5. The sequence continues at coordinate 40,692 of NZ_JAYXBK010000015.1, read as the reverse complement.
GCTCGCGGCGGTGATTTCGGTTGCGACCGTGATTTCGTACCTGACGGGTCCGATCAGCCTGATGGCGCTGCGCCGCGCGGCGACGGACCTCGAGCGCCCGCTGCGCATTCCGGGCATGCGGATCATCGCGCCGTTCGCGTTCGTGTGCGCGTCGCTGATCCTGTACTGGGCCAAGTGGCCGCTGACGGGCGAAATCATTCTGTTGATGGTCGTCGCGCTGCCGGTCTACTTCTACTTCCAGGCGAAGTCGGGCTTCGGCGGCTGGGGCCGCGACCTGAAGGCGGCATGGTGGCTCGTCGCCTACCTTCCGATCATGGCGGTTCTGTCGCTGATCGGCAGCAAGGAATTCGGCGGTCACAATATCCTGCCGTACGGCTGGGACATGCTGACGGTGATCGTGTTCTCGCTCTGCTTCTATTATTGGGGCGTGAATAGCGGCTACCGTTCGGAGTATCTCGACGAACGTGAAATGCACGACGAAGTTCTCGAAGGCATGGGCGCGCATTAACGCGCTCTGCTGAAGTCTGTCGGCCGGATTAAGGTGCGGTTCCGGCGCGATTTGATGTGAGGTAAAAAAGCCCGTCTGAGTTTTGCTCAGACGGGCTTTTTGTTGGGCGGCGCGTCGGTGCCCGGAAGCTCAGGCGGTTCCGAAGACGTAGTTCGTCATCGCGAGCGAGCGCTGATACGTGCCGAGCGATTGAATGGCCAGCGAATAGTCGTCGTCGGCGGCGCCGAGCGCTGCAAATACCGGCAACAGATGCTCGTCGGTCGGATGCATCAGCACGGCGTGCGGCGCCTGGCGGCGATAGTCGAGCAACGCGTCGATGTCATGCGCGGCGAGCTTCGCCTCGAACCAGTCGGTGAACTCGGCGACGCGCGGGTCCGCATCCTCGGGACGCGCGGAAAAATCGGCGGCGCGCAGATTGTGCGTGATCTGGCCGGAACCGATCACCATCACGCCTTGGTCCCTCAGCGCGCGCAGCGCCCGGCCGACGCGAAAGTGATGCTGCGCGTCCATGTGCGGCTGGATCGACAACTGCGCGACGGGCACGTCGGCGTCGGGAAACATCAGCAGCATCGGCACCCACGCGCCGTGATCGAGCCCGTGCGGCTGCGCGTCGGCGTGAATGCCGCTTTCGCCGAGCAGGACGGCGGCGCGTCGCGCAATCTCGGGCGCGCCCGGCGCCGGGTACTGAATCTCATACAGTTGACGCGGAAATCCGTAGAAGTCGTGGATGGTTTCCGGCTCCGTCGACGTGCTCGCGACCGGCTGCGCAGTGCCCCAATGGGCGGACAGCATCAATACCGCCTCGGGCCGCGGCAATTGCTCACCGAGCACGCCGAATTCCGCGGAAGGCAGCGAAGGGTCGATCGGCAGCGTCGGCGCGCCGTGAGAAAGGAAGAGCGAAGGTAAGCGGTTCATGGCAGCGACGCGGCCGCGAGGCGCGGTCAAAAGTTCGGTTACTGCCAATATAGAGCCGCACCGTTGTTTGATAAACGGGCGAAAGCGGAATTGATTGTGTTGCGGCTGTTGGTAATCGACGGAAGGTGTTGCCGGCAACCCAGCAATGCGACGAGGCTCTCGGGCGAAACCTACTCGCCGCCGCGCAAACCCGTCCACGCCGGCGACAGCGGCGGTCCGAGCGCGAACAGATCGAGCACGCGGGCAACCGTGTGATCGACCATGTCGTCGATCGTGGCGGGCTGGTTGTAGAAGGCGGGCAAGGGCGGGAAAATCACGCCGCCCATTTCGGTGACGGCCGTCATATTGCGCAAATGCGCAAGGTTGAGCGGCGTTTCGCGCACCAGCAGCACGAGCCGGCGGCGCTCCTTGAGCGTGACATCGGCGGCGCGGGTGATGAGGTTGTCCGAAAGACCATGCGCGACACTCGCCAGCGTTTTCATCGAGCAAGGTGCGACGATCATGCCGTCTGTCGAAAACGAGCCGGAGGCAACGCTCGCGCCCACGTCGCGCACCGAGTGGACGACATCCGCGAGCGGATGCACGTCTTCTTTGCCGAGCTTGAGTTCGTGCTGGATATTGAGCCAGCCCGCGCCGGAAATCAGCAGATGGCTTTCCACGCCGCCGAGCTTGCGCAGCGTTTCGAGCAAGCGGATGCCGTAAATCGCGCCGCTCGCGCCAGTTATCGCGACGACCAGGCGGCGCGGCGCCGCAGCGCGTGTTTCCATGGCTCGCGGCGCCTTCTCAGAAGAACTTGAAGCGAACGTTCAGGCTGCGGCAAACAGTTGCTGCAATTCGCCCGACTCGTACATTTCCATCATGATGTCCGAGCCGCCGACGAATTCGCCCTTCACGTAAAGCTGCGGAATGGTCGGCCAGTTCGAGAACTGCTTGATGCCCTGGCGGACTTCGTCGTCTTCGAGCACGTTGACCGTCTTGAACTCGGTCACGTTGCATGCCTTCAGGATCTGGACGGCGCGGCCGGAGAAGCCGCACATTGGGAACTGGGCGCTGCCCTTCATGAAGAGCACGACGTTGTTTTCGTCGACGATTTGCTTGATGCGTTGTTGCGTATCCATGACTGACCTTGCGGTTCCGGTATGTGTAGGGAATAGGCTGAAATGATAGCGGATTTCGGTAAGACCGGCCCGCGCTCGCCAGGCAATTCGTTCACGGCGGCGATGGCGGCGTCTCGCGCCTGGCGCATTCAGCCGGCGAGCCGCCCGCCGCTGATCCGTTCGATGCCCGCCAGATCGCGCGCCGATTCCACTTCGACGAAACCTTGCGCGGCGAGCAGTTCGCGCACGGCTTCTGCCTGGTCGTAGCCATGCTCCATCCACAGAACGCCGTGGGCCGCGAGCCGTGCGGGTGCGCCCGCGACGATCGCGCGGATCGCGCTGAGGCCGTCGGCTTCGTCGGTGAGCGCACCGCGTGGCTCGTAGCGCAGATCGCCTTGCGACAGATGCGGGTCGCCGCTCGCGATATACGGCGGATTGCTGACAATCACGTCGAAGCCCAGCGTGGCCCCGAGCGAGCCGTACCAGTCGCTTTGAGTGAAGGTCACGGCACCGCCTGGGCGCCGGGCATCCAGCAGGCGCGCGGCATTGCGGGCGGCGACCGCGAGCGCTTCGGCCGAGCGGTCGAGCGCATGGACGTGTGCATCGGGCCGCATCGACGCGATCGCCACCGCGATTGCGCCCGTGCCGGTGCCGAGGTCCAGCACGCGCGGGCGCGTGAGATTTTCGATCGCCGTGAGCGCCGTTTCGACCAGCAATTCGGTTTCGGGCCGGGGAATCAGCACATGTGGCGTGACTTCGAATTCGAGCCCGAAGAATTCGCGGGCGCCGACCAGTTGCGCCACCGGCTCACCCGCGACGCGCCGCGCCTGCAACGCCAGAAAGCGCTCGACGTCGGCGCTGCCGAGCGTTTCGTCGGCCCGCGTGATCAGTTGCGTTTGCCGCCAGCCGAGCACGTGCGTGAGCAGAATCCGCGCTTCGAGCGGTGGCAGCGGCGTGGCGCGCAACAAGGCGGCGGGCGTGGCGGCGTTGCCGGCGTTGTCCGGCCCAGTGGACGTCACGGCGCTTAATCCGCGTCGCCAAGCGAAGCGAGCAGCTCGGCCTGATGTTCGCTGACGAGTGCGCCGATCAGTTCCTCCAGATCGCCGTCCATGATCGCGTCGAGGCGATAGAGCGTCAGATTGATCCGATGATCTGTCAGACGCCCTTGCGGGAAGTTGTAGGTGCGAATCCGCTCCGAGCGGTCGCCCGAACCGATGAGGTTCTTACGCGTCGCGGCTTCCTTCGCCTGCTGTTCGTGCGCCTGCTTGTCCTTGATGCGCGCGGCCAGCACTTTGAGCGCGCGGTCCTTGTTCTTGTGCTGCGACCGGTCGTCCTGACATTCGACGACGATGCCCGTCGGCAAGTGCGTGACCCGCACGGCCGAATCGGTCTTGTTGATGTGCTGCCCACCCGCGCCGGACGCGCGGAACGTGTCGATCCGCAAGTCGGCCGGATTGATTTCGACCTCGCCGATTTCGTCGGCTTCCGGCATGACCGCCACCGTGCACGCGGACGTGTGAATGCGGCCCTGCGTTTCGGTGGCGGGCACGCGCTGCACGCGATGGCCGCCGGATTCGAACTTCAGCTTGGAATACGCGGCGTCGCCCGCGATCCGTACGATCACTTCCTTATAGCCGCCCAGATCGGATTCGCTGGCGGACATCATCTCGACTTGCCAGCGGCTGCGCTCGGCAAAGCGCAAATACATGCGCAACAGGTCGCCCGCAAACAGCGCGGACTCGTCGCCGCCCGTCCCCGCGCGGATTTCGAGGAAGATGTTGCGGTCGTCGTTCGGGTCTTTCGGCAGCAGCATTTTCTGCAGTTCACCGCCGAGTTGCTCCATCCGCTCGCGCGCCGCGCGCATTTCCTCTTCCGCGAACTCGCGCATGGAGGCGTCGGTCAGCAGTTCTTGGGCGGTGGCGGCGTCGTGCATGGCCTGGCGCCATAGCGCGTAATGCTCGACCACTGGCCCAAGCTCGGCGTGTTCGCGGGTGAGCTTGCGGTATTGATCGAGGTTCGAGGTGATGTCCTCGCGGCTCAACAGGTCGTTCAGTTCGGCCAGCCGGGTAGTCAGCTGGTCGAGCTTGCGTTGCATGCTCGTTTTCATCGGGCGGGTATCGGAGCGGGCTCCGGCAGGGACGGCAACCAGGAAATGGGCGAATGCCCGGACGGAAGCACGTCGCGGGCCACTGGCAGGCGGCGCGGACGGCGGCGGCGTGTGCGCCGCTAACGCTCGGTGGAACCCGAGTGTTTGTAGAAGCCGCTCATCAGTTCGATGAGCGTGTCGCGGTTTTCGCCGCTCGCGCGGTTCAGCGCGTGCGTGGGACCGTGGATCAGCTTGTTGGTGAGCGCTTGCGACAGCGCCTCGAGGACGGCAGCCGGATCGTCGCCGCGCGCGAGCATTTTCTGCGCGCGTTCGACTTCGGCGCGACGCAGCACGTCGGCTTGCGTATGCATGTGACGGATCACCGGCACGATGCTGCGCGCTTCGAGCCACTGCATGAAATTCTGGACACGGGTTTCGATGATCGATTCGGCTTGCGCCACCGCGGCCTGCCGCGACGCATTGCCTGCGCGCACGATCGCGCCGAGGTCGTCGACGGTATAGAGAAACACGTCTTCGAGCTTGCCGACTTCCGGTTCGATGTCGCGCGGAACGGCCAGATCGACCATGAAAATGGGCCGGTGGCGACGCGCTTTCACGGCGCGCTCGACTGCGCCGAGCCCGATGATAGGCAGCGTGGACGCCGTGCACGACACGATGATGTCGAACTCGTGCATGCGCGCCGGCAGCTCCGACAGCGGAATGGCGCGACCGTTGAAGCGCTCGGCGAGCCGCGTGCCGCGCTCGGCAGTGCGGTTGGCGACCACCAGCTCGCGCGGCTGCTGCGCGGCGAAGTGCGTCGCGCACAGCTCGATCATTTCGCCCGCGCCGATAAACAGCACGCGCTGGTTCGACAACTTGTCGAAGATGCGCTGCGCGAGCCGCACTGCGGCGGCGGCCATGGAAACAGACTGCGCGCCGATTTCAGTCGTGCTGCGCACTTCCTTCGCGACGGCAAAGGTGCGCTGGAACAACTGGTTCAGATACGTGCCGAGTGCGCCGGCTTCGGACGCGGTGCGCACCGCATCTTTCATTTGTCCGACGATTTGCGTTTCGCCCAGCACCATGGAGTCGAGCCCCGACGCGACGCGAAACGCGTGGCGCACGGCTTCTGACTGCGGCAGCGCGTAGACGTGCGGCGCGAGTTCCTCGATGGGCAGGTTGTGATAGCGGGACAGCCAGTGGATCGCGGCTTCGCGCGCGGCCTGGTCGTCGGTCGCGCAGTAGAGCTCGGTGCGATTGCAGGTGGAGAGAATCGCCGCTTCGGGCGCCGTGCGGGACGTGGTGCCGAGCCACACGCTCTTGAAGGTGTCCAGCGCCGGCTTGATTTGTTCGAGCGGAAACGCCACGCGTTCGCGCAAGGCGACAGGCGCAGTGTGGTGGTTGATTCCGATCGTTAGGAGCTGCATGCTGGGGAACTATGGTTTAGCCAAATATTATAGCGTTTCCACAATTCCTTCATTGTGCCGCGCGTCAGCCTGAAGCAGCAACGGCTTCGACGGCGGCGTCGGCCGGGAAAGCGTCCAGTTGATAGCCGAAGCCGTACAGCGGCGTCAGGGAATAGCCCCGTTCGGGGCGCAGCTGCAATTTGCTGCGCACCCGCGACGCATGCGTGTCGACGGTGCGCGACTTTACGTCGCGGCGTCGCGCCCACACGGTTTCGAGAATGTGCGCGCGCGAGACCGGCCGCGACAGATTGCTGAACAGCAGAAGCGCGAAACGGAATTCCTTGGGCGTGAGCGTGACCGTGTGGCTGCCGAAGGTGACGGCGAGGTTGCCCGCGTCGAACGCATAGCCGCGGATCACATCGCGCCGGCGGTTCTGCGGCCGCCGCAGACCGGCTCGCCGCAGCAACGCGTCGACACGCGCGAGCATCTCGGGACCGCGAACCGGTTTGATGAGGCAGTCGTCGGCGCCCGCATGCAACGCGGCGACAATCTGGCTTTCGCGCGGCTCCGACATCAGCACGATCACCGGCAGGCTCGGCAGGATGGAGCGGGCGTGGGCGATCACGTCTTCGGCGGAATGGTCGCCGGCCCAGCTTTCGGTGATGAGCAGATCGAAGAATTGGTCCGCGGCCTGGTTGAAGAACGGCGCGCTGGCGGTGAAATGCTGGCAAACGTGGCCGCCGGCGAAAATCAGCCGTGTGACCAGTTTGGCGTGTCTCGTGTCCGGCTCGATAAGGGCGATTCGCATGGGGCGCGTTCAGCTCGACGACGACCGGGAACGAGGCTTTTCCGTAAGGCCTGCAGCTTGCCTAACATCACCCCGGCCCCTAAACTCAACCGCTGTGCGGAAAGCGCCGCGCTGAATTTTTTGAGAAAGAGACGAAAATGCTAGCTGTCGCCGCGCCGCGCGCCTATGAGATAAATCCGAAACTGCGCGAAGTCCGTCGCTAATGGGCTGGCCCGGAATCATCGTGTTGGGAGCGGCAATCGGCTTCGCGGGGTGGTGGTTGCATCCGTTGCGCCGCTTGAACAATTCCGGCCGCGCCCGCGTGTGGGTGGCGGTGCTGGCGGGCGTGGCGAGCGCGAGCGTCGCACGCATGGCCGGCAATGTAATGGGTCTTTTCCACGACGGTGATACGCTCGAATGGCCGCTATGCACGGCCGCCGCGATGATCGCCGTCGCCGTGACGGTCGGCTTGCTGTCCCGTCGATGAATATTTGCAGGTGACTCCGATGAATGCCAGACTTCCCGAAACCTCCTCCATCCCCGAACGGCTTGCCTCCTTGCGTGGCGCCATGGCGCGCGAAGGTGTCGCCGCTTACCTCGTGCCGTCGGCTGATCCGCATCTATCCGAATATTTGCCGGGGCGCTGGCAGGGGCGCGAATGGCTCTCCGGCTTCACGGGCTCGGCGGGCACGCTTGTCGTCACCGCGGATTTCGCGGGCGTCTGGACCGACAGCCGCTACTGGGAACAGGCCAACGCGCAACTCGCCGGCACCGGCGTTCAACTCATGAAAATGACGGGCGGTCAGCTGACCACGCCGCATTTCGAGTGGCTCGCGCAGAACGTCGCGGCGGGCGGCACGGTCGGCGTGGACGGCGCGGTGCTCGGCGTGGCGGCGGCGCGGGCTCTCGCGCAGGCGCTCACGTCGCGCGGCGTGAAGCTGCGCACTGACGTCGATCTGTTCGACGCGATCTGGCCGCAGCGTCCGTCGCTGCCGGCGGCCGCGGTGTTCGAGCACGCGGCGCCGCATGCGAGCGTCGCGCGCGCCGACAAGCTCGCGCAAATTCGCCGCGCGATGGCGGAAAAGGGCGCGCAGTGGCACTTCGTATCCACGCTCGACGACCTCGCGTGGCTGCTGAATCTGCGCGGCGCCGACGTCAGCTATAACCCGGTGTTCGTGGCGCATGCGCTGATCGGCGAAAACAGCGCGTCGCTCTTCATTGCGGACGGCAAGGTGCCGCAAGCGCTCGCCGAGGCGCTGGCGCGCGACGGCGTCAGTGTCGAGCCGTATGCGAAAACGGCGGACGCGCTCGCCGCGCTGCCCGCCGGCAGCACGCTGCTGATCGACCCGCGCCGCATTACGTACGGCTCGCTGCAATCGGTTCCGTCTTCGGTGCAGGTGATCGAGGCAGTCAATCCGTCCACGTTCTTCAAGTCGCGCAAGACCGAGGCCGAAGCGAAGCACGTGCGCGAGACGATGGAGCAGGACGGCGCGGCGCTCGCGGAATTCTTCGCGTGGTTCGAAAGCGCGCTCGGCCGCGAGACGATTACCGAACTGACTATCGACGAACGTCTGACAGCGGCGCGCGCGCGTCGTCCGGGGTTTGTGTCGCTAAGCTTTGCGACCATCGCCGGTTTCAACGCAAACGGCGCGATGCCGCACTATCGCGCCACCCGCGAATCGCATTCCGTGATCGAGGGCAACGGCCTGCTGCTGATCGACTCCGGCGCGCAATATCTGAGCGGCACGACTGACATCACGCGCGTCGTGCCGATCGGCACCGTCAGCGACGAACAGCGGCGCGATTTCACGATCGTGCTGAAAGGCACCATGGCCTTGTCGCGCGCCAGGTTTCCGCGCGGCATCCGTTCGCCGATGCTCGACGCAATCGCCCGCGCGCCGATCTGGGAAGCGGGCGGCGATTACGGTCACGGCACGGGTCACGGAGTCGGCTATTTCCTGAACGTGCACGAAGGCCCGCAGGTGATTTCGCACTACGCGCCGGCCGAGCCGTGGACCGCCATGGAAGAAGGCATGATCACGTCGGTCGAGCCGGGCATTTACCGGCCGGGCAAGTGGGGCGTGCGAATCGAGAACCTGGTGCTGAACGTGTCCGCCGGCCAGACGGAATTCGGCGACTTCCTCAAGTTCGAGACGCTCACGCTTTGCCCGATCGACACGCGTTGTCTCGACCTGTCGCTGCTGCGCGACGACGAACGCGCGTGGCTGAACGACTATCACCAGACGGTGCGCGCGCGTCTGTCGCCGCATGTTTCCGGCGAGGCGCAAGCGTGGCTGGAACTGCGCACGCAGCCTGTCTGAACTCACGCAATGAGCGCCGCAACCGCATAGCTACGGAGAGCGCATGGCCATCAAGGCAGTCGTGTTCGATTTCGGCGGCGTGCTGATCGACTGGAGTCCGGAATATCTGTATCGGCAACTGATTCCGGACAAAGCCGAGCGCCGCTGGTTTCTGACCCACGTCTGCTCGATGGAGTGGGTTGTTCGTCAGGACGGCGGCCAGCCGATCGTCGAGGCGACGCGGGAACTCGTCGCGCAGTTTCCCGATCACGAGGCGCTGATCCGCGCGTTCTACGAGCGTTGGCACGAGATGGTGGCCGGCGTGCTCGAAGAAGGCGTGGCGATCATGGAAAAGCTGGAAGACGCCGGCGTGCCGCTCTTCGGACTGACGAACTGGTCGGCGGAGACCTTTCCTTATGCGTGGGAGCACTATCCGGTGCTGCGGCGCTTTCGCGATATCGTGGTGTCGGGCCGCGTGGGTCTGGTGAAACCCGATCCGGCGATTTTCGCGGCCATGCGCGAGCGGATCGAGGCGCAAATGCCGGGCGTCGAACCCGCCGAACTCGTCTTTATCGACGACAACCCGAAGAATGCCGCTGCCGCCACGGCACTCGGCTGGCATGGCGTGCATCACACGGGTGCCGCGCAAACCGAAGCGACGCTGCGCGAACTGGGCTTGCCGGTTTGACGGGCAGGGCGCGGCTCACGTTGCATTGATAGACGTGTCACGCGCGCGGCGGCCTCGCTTGCCGCGCGACGACCGCTACTGCCCGAGAAAATTCTTCAAGGCATTCCCCAAGCCCTTGACGGTTTCTCCGGCGCCTTTCGCCACGCCTTCGACACTCACGCCCAAAGCATTCGCAAACCCCGCCGTGATCCGCGTCATCAGGCTTTCCTGCACCGAAAAATGCGGATCGCGCAAATTGCCGTCGAGCACGAAATGCAGCGTGATGTCGCCGTTGTGCGTCTTGAGCGCGGCCACGGCGGCTTTCGTCGGAATGGACATGAAGGTGTCGAGCGGGTTGCCGCTGTCGGCGAGCTGCAACCGGTGAACCGTGATCGTGCCGGGCGCGTGCAACTGATAGTTGCGCACCGACGACTCGATGCTCATGTCCACCGTGCCGCCCGTCACTTGCGCCTTCGCGCCGGCCTTCTTCACGAGATACGGATCGAGCATCACCACGTCGACGCCGCGCAGCGTGCATGTCGTCTGCGAATCCTTGCTGGCGATCTTGATCCAGCCGCGAAATGTCACCGTGCCGGTATGCGACGGGCCTTTGATCGAGCCGGTGACATCGACATCGGTCGGCTCCGTGAGCGCGGGCAGACGAATATGGTCGACGCTCGCACTGGCGTTGCTCACCGTCACCTTGTAGGCGGGCGGCCCGACCGTCATGTCGTAGAAATGGAACCGGCCCTGCTCGAAGCGAATGTGATCGACCTGCTTTTCGCGTGACGCGGAGTTGGCTGGCGCGCCGCTCGCGCCGTCGTTGGCCCGGCTTACGGATTGACGCAGATTCGGCAGCAGACGAATCGTGCCGTTTTGGGTCCGCAACACCGCCAGGTCGAAACCACGCACCACGACGTTACGGACGTGCATGTGCCGCGCGAGCATGTCGCGGATGTCCGGCGTGAGGATGATTTCGTCGGCTCTCAAGGGATCGCCGGCCGGCCAGCCGGGCGGCGCCTTCAGGCGAACATTGGTGAGATGGACAGAGGTGAGCCCGACGTCGATGCTCTGCGCGCTGCCCAATGGGCCGAGCGCCGCGACCACGCGCTCTTTCACTTCGCGTTGCGCGTACTGCAGCGCGCCGAACACAATGACGACGAGCACGATCACCCCGCTGCCCACGGCAACGATCCAGCGTTGGCCCTTCGACATTGCCATGCTTTGCCTCCTTGTCACCGCGCCGTGCGCGGGATGACTGTTCGGCGCGCACGACATATAGCACGGCCGGATGAGCAATGCGTGTGCCCTGTCGGCATGCTGCCGACATCTGGCGTAGGTGAATGCGATGGCGTGGCGGGAGCCGACTCTGGTGGCCGCCGCTCCCGCTCTATCGCGTGCCTGATTGCACGAGCTGGCGCCAGAGCAGGCGCCTGACTTAGCGCCTGACTTAGCGCCCGACTTAGCGCCCGACTTAGCGCGTGATCGGCTTGTAACGCAGGCGCTTCGGACGCGCCGCTTCTTCGCCGAGACGCGCGCGCTTGTCCGCTTCGTATTCCTGGTAATTGCCGTCGAAGAACGTGATTTGCGAATCGCCTTCGAACGCGAGAATGTGGGTCGCGATCCGGTCGAGGAACCAGCGGTCGTGCGAGATCACCATGACCGAGCCGGCGAATTCGAGCAAGGCGTCTTCGAGCGCGCGCAGCGTTTCGACGTCGAGGTCGTTCGACGGTTCGTCGAGCAGCAGCACATTGCCGCCCGCGATCAGCGTCTTCGCGAGATGCAAGCGGCCGCGCTCGCCGCCCGACAGATTGCCGACAACCTTCTGCTGGTCGCCGCCCTTGAAGTTGAAACGGCCGATGTACGCGCGCGACGGCGTCTCGTACTTGCCGACCGTCAGCACGTCCGCACCGCCGGAGATTTCCTCGAACACGCTCTTCGAGGCGTCCAGCGCGTCGCGGCTCTGATCGACGTAAGCGAGCTTCACGGTCGGGCCCTGCACGATCTCGCCGGAGTCCGGCTGTTCGCGGCCGGTCAGCATGCGGAACAGCGTGGACTTACCCGCGCCGTTCGGACCGATGATGCCGACAATCGCGCCCGCCGGCACCTTGAAGCTGACGTTGTCGAGCAGCAGCCGGTCGCCGTACGACTTGCTGACATTCTTGAACTCGATCACTTCATTGCCGAGGCGGTCGCCGACCGGAATGAAGATTTCCTGCGTTTCGTTGCGCTTCTGGTAGTCCTGGCTGTTCAGTTCCTCGAAGCGCGCGATACGCGCCTTCGATTTCGCCTGACGGCCCTTCGGATTCTGGCGCACCCACTCCAGTTCCTTCTTGATCGCCTTCTGACGGGCCGATTCCGACGACTCTTCCTGCTTCAGACGCTCTTCTTTCTGATCGAGCCAGCTGCTGTAGTTGCCCTTCCACGGAATGCCGTGGCCGCGGTCGAGTTCGAGAATCCACTCGGCGGCGTTGTCGAGGAAGTAGCGATCGTGCGTCACGGCGACCACGGTGCCCGGGAAGCGCGTGAGGAACTGTTCGAGCCAGTCGACCGATTCGGCGTCGAGGTGGTTGGTCGGCTCGTCGAGCAGCAGCATGTCGGGCTTTTCGAGCAGCAGCTTGCACAGCGCGACGCGGCGCTTTTCGCCGCCCGACAGATGTTCGATCTTCGCGTCCCACGCGGGCAGGCGCAGCGCGTCGGCGGCGATTTCGATCTGCTGCTCGGCGCTGCCGCCGTCGGACGTCGCGAGAATCGCTTCGTATTTCGCCTGCTCGGCGGCGAGCGCGTCGAAGTCCGCGTCCGGTTCGGCGTAGGCCGCGTAGATTTCGTCGAGTTTCTTTTGTGCATTGAACACGTCGCCGAGACCTTCTTCGACGGTTTCGCGCACCGTCTTGCTCGGGTCGAGTTGCGGTTCCTGCGGCAGATAGCCGATGTTCAGGTTCGGCATCGGCGTGGCTTCGCCTTCGATGTCCTTGTCCACACCGGCCATGATGCGGATCAGCGTCGACTTGCCCGAGCCGTTCAGGCCGAGCAGGCCGATCTTCGCGCCAGGGAAAAACGACAGCGAGATGTCTTTCAGGATTTGACGCTTGGGCGGCACGATCTTGCCGACCCGGTTCATGGTGAAGACGTATTGGGCCATTTGTTTGGTAGACGTTGACGACGCCGGCCGCGTTGGGGCGGGCAGTCGTGGGTGGATGGATAACCGGTGTCATGGCCGGGCGGAGCGCCCGGCGCCGGCCGGCGCGACGTCCGGTTCAAGGACGGGCGCGGGCGGGTTGCGCAGATGGCATTGTACTTCGGCGCGCGGGCGCGGCGGCGGGGGAGGCGGGGGAGGCGGGGGAGGCGGGCGCGCGTCAGCCGCGCCGCGATGCCGCGCGGTTCACAGCCAGTCGGCGACGCCGCCGTGGCGCGAGCACGTGCCGCTGTGATGGCGGCTGAAACTGTAGGTGCCGTCGCGGCAGCGCGCCGTGGCGCCTTCGGGCGCCTTGCCCGACAGCGAGCGGGCCGGCGCGTGCACGGTATTGCCGTCGCGGTTCCGGTAGGTGTTGTGATTGCTGAGGTCGGCTTCGTTGGGCGTCGCGCCCGGCGCCACGTACGCGAAGGCCGGCGAGATAGTCGAAGCCAGCGTGACAAGCAACGCTGCGGCGGCGAACATGCCAAACCGAGCGGTTTTCAAGCTCATGCTATTCATGGTTTTTCTAATGTTTGTTAGCTTCTTTACTCACTCACCGCGCGCGGGCTCCCGATGCGCGGCTCAGTTCACTCGCCGTCCGCTCACCGGATCGAAGAAATGCAGATGCCGCGCGGGCAGCGCGACTTCCAGCGCTTCACCGGCCGTGGGACGATGCGCGTGCGGCAAGCGCACTGTCACGTCGTGCGCGCCCCAGCGTCCGTGCGCGAGATTGTCCGCGCCGAGCAGCTCGCACGAATCGACGGTGAGAATGGCATGCGGCGCATGCGCGTGCCCCGGACTCATGTGCTCCGGACGAATGCCGAGCGTCCATTCGCGTCCCGCGGCGACTTCGCCGCCAATCGCGGCCACGCCCGTGAGCGGCAGTTGCGGACCATTGCCGGCGACATCGAACGTGGAACCGTCGTGGGACACGCGGCCTTGCATCAGATTCATGCCCGGCGAGCCGATGAAACTGGCGACGAACACCGTCGCTGGCCGCTCGTAGACTTCGGTCGGCGCGCCGATCTGCTCGGCGTGTCCTTTGTTCATGACGATCACGCGCTGCGCGAGCGTCATGGCTTCGATCTGATCGTGCGTGACGTACAGGCTCGTGGTCGCGAGCCGCGCATGCAGACGCTGGATTTCGAGCCGCATCTGCACGCGCAGACGCGCGTCGAGGTTCGACAGCGGTTCGTCGAAGAGAAACACGGCGGGTTCGCGCACGATCGCGCGGCCCATCGCGACACGTTGACGTTGTCCGCCCGAGAGTTCGCGCGGCTTGCGCTGCAACAGCGCTTCCAGTTCGAGAATCTGCGCGGCGGCCTTCACGCGCGCGGCGATTTGTGCGCGATCCACATTGGCGATCTTCAGCGCGTAGCCCATGTTCTCGGCCACGCTCATGTGCGGATAGAGCGCGTAGTTCTGAAACACCATCGCGATGTTGCGATCTTTCGGCTCCAGTCGATTGACCACTTTGCCATCAATCGAAATGCTGCCTTCGGAAATGCTCTCGAGTCCCGCGACCATGCGCAGCAACGTGGATTTGCCGCAACCCGACGGGCCCACCATGACGACGAATTCGCCGTCGCTCACGTCCACGTCGATGCCGTGCAACACGAACTGTTTGCCGTCGTAGGTTTTTTTAACGCCTTGCAGTGTCAGTGCGGCCATGCGTTTTTTGCCCTTCTTTTGCGTGTGAGGTGTGTGCCGGATAGGCGTGAGCGGATGTGATCCGGGCGGCGCGGATCACTTTTCCGCATCCACGAGTCCGCGCACGAACCAGCGTTGCATGGTCAGCACGACGACGAGCGGCGGCAGCATCGCGAGCAGCGTCGCGGTCATGACGAGGTGCCATTCCGTTGCCGTGTCGCCCGAGGCGATCATGCTTTTGATGCCGACCACGGCGGTTGTCAGCGACTGCTGGCTCGTAATCAGAATCGGCCACAAATACTGGTTCCAGCCGTAAATGAACGTGATGACGAAGAGCGCCGCCATGTTGGTCTTCGACAGCGGCAGCACGACGTCCCAGAAGAAACGCATGGCACCCGCGCCGTCGATGCGCGCGGCCTCCATCAACTCGTCCGGCAGCGTCATGAAGAACTGGCGGAACAGAAACGTCGCGGTGGCCGACGCGATCAGCGGCAGCGTCAAACCGCTATACGTATTGCTCAAATGCATCGACGAGACGACTTGCACGGTCGGAAAGATACGCACTTCCACCGGCAGCATCAGCGTGATGAAGATCAGCCAGAACGACAGATTGCGAAACGGAAAGCGGAAAAATACGATCGCGTAGGCGGAGATCATCGAGACGGCGATCTTGCCGATGGCAATCGCGAGCGCCATCACGAGACTGTTGAACAGCATGCGGCCGAACGGCGCCGCCGCGTTGCCGCTGCCGTGAGCCCAGACGGTCGAGATGTTCTCGAAGAGATGCGTGCTCGGCACGAGCGAGAGCGGCACGGAGAATACTTCGTGCTCGCTCATGGTCGCCGCGCAAAACGCGACGTACACCGGAAAAATCACCAACGCGACGCCGGCAATCAGCACCGCGTGGCAGAAGAGGTCGAAACCGCGCCGGTTCTCGATCATGAGTATTGAACCTTGCGTTCGATGAAGCGGAATTGCACGACCGTCAACGCGACGACGATCACCATCAGCACCACCGACTGCGCGCCCGAACTGCCGATGTCGAGCCCCTGGAAACCTTCGGCGAAAATCTTGTAGATCAAGGTGCGGGTCGATTGCGCGGGGCCGCCGGCCGTCGCGGCGTCGATCACAGGGAACGTGTCGAAGAACGCGTACGTGATGTTGATCACGAGCAGAAAGAAACTGGTCGGCGACAGCAGCGGCAGCGCGATGCCGAAGAAGCGTCGGACCGGACCCGCGCCGTCGATGGCCGCGGCTTCGATCAGCGAGCGCGGAATCGCCTGCAAGCCCGCATAGAAGAACAGAAAGTTATAGCTGACCTGCTTCCAGACCGAGGCGAGCACCACGAGAAACATGGCTTGTCCCGCATTCAGCGCGTGATTCCAGGCGATGCCGTATTTCGCGAGCGCATAGGTCACGAGGCCGATGCTCGGGTTGAACAGAAACGACCACAGCACGGCGGCGATGGCGGGCGCGACGGCGTACGGCCAGATCAACAGCGTCTGATAAGCCTTCGCGCCGCGCGTCACGCGGTCCGCGCAGACGGCCAGCAGCAGCGAGATCACAAGGCCCGACACGGTGACGAGCACGCAGAAAATCAGCGTCGTGTTGAACGACGACAGGTAAAGCGGATCGGCAAAAAGCTGCTTGAAGTTGGCGAGCCCGACGAATTCGCTCGACGTGCCGAATGCGTCCTGAGTTTGCGTGGATTGCCACAGCGCTTCGCCGGCGGGCCACAGGAAGAAGAGCGCCGTGATCGCCAGTTGCGGCGCGACGAGCAGATAGGGCAGCAGGCTGGTGCCGAAGCGGGAGCGCTTTTCCATCGACGGATTCCAAGGTTTTTTTCGGCAAGCGGGTTTCGGCGCGAGCGCGCCGAAACCCTGCCGGCCTGGCGCTGCTTGTTTAGCTGCCGGCTTTCTCAAAGCGTCGCAGCAACTCGTCGCCGCGCGACACGGCCGAGTCGAGCGCCTGTTGCGGCGTCTTCTTTTCAGCCCAGACCTGTTCGAGTTCTTCGTCGATGATCGTGCGGATTTGCGGCATGTTGCCCAGACGCAAGCCCTTCGTGTACGGCAGCGGCGGCTTGTTGAGCATCTGTTTGATGGCGGTTTCGCTGCCGGGGTTTTTCCCGTAGAAGCCTTGTTGCTGCGTCAACTGATATGCGGCTGTCGTGACCGGCAGATAGCCCGTGTCCTGATGCCATTTCGCGGCGACTTCGGGCGAGGTCAGATAGGCCAGAAACTTCGCGACGCCCTTGTAGACAGCCGGGTCCTTGCCCGACAACACCCACAGGCTCGCCCCGCCGATAATCGCGTTCTGCGGCGCGCCCTTCACGTTGGCGTCGTACGGCATCATGCCGGTGCCGAAGTTGAACTTCGCGAACTTCTTGATGGTGGCCAGCGAACCCGACGAATTCGTCATGATGCCGCAGTCGCCGCTATAGAACTTCGAAATCGGTTCGTCCTTGCGGCCGACATAGGTGAACGTGCCGTCTTTCTGCATGTTCTGCAGGAACTGGATATGCGCGACCTGCAGCGGCTTGTTGAATTCGAGTTGCGCGTCGGCGCCGTCGAAACCATTGTTCTTCGACGCAAACGGCGCGCCGTGCCACGCGCTGTAGTTCTCCAGCTGAATCCAGCTTTGCCAGCCGGTCGTGAAGCCGCACGCCATGCCCGACGCTTTCAGCTTCTGCGCGTCGGCCTGGACTTCGGCCCACGTTTTCGGCGGCTGGTTCGGATCGAGGCCGGCTTTCTTGAACGCGTCCTTGTTGTAGTAGAGCACTGGCGTCGAGCTGTTGAACGGCATCGAAATCAGGTGGCCGGTTTTCGCGTCGCTGTAATAGCTCGCGATGGTCGGCACGAACGCTTTTTCGTCGAGCGGCACGCCGGCTTGCTTGAACACATCGGATACCGGAACGATGGCCTTTTTCGCCTGCATCATCGTCGCGGTGCCGACTTCATAGACCTGCAGGATGGCCGGCGCGTTGCCGCTGCGATAAGCGGCGATGCCGGCGGCCAGCGTCTGGTCGTAGGAGCCCTTGAAGACCGGCACGATCTTGTAGTCGCTTTGAGACTTGTTGAAGTCGTTCGCGATGTCGTTCAGGCGTTCGCCCAACGCGGCTTCCATGGCGTGCCAGAACTGGATTTCAGTGGCGGCCTGCGCGGTCTGGGCAATGCCGATGCTCAGGACGGCGGCGACGGAAAGCGAACGGAACAACGGTTTCAAACTCATCGATATGTCTCCTGACGGAAGGTGCGCGAACGCGAATCGCGGGATTCTATTTATGTTCGATGACAGTTCGACGTCGGCCGATTTTTCGCGTGCCACGCGTTGACGGGCGCCGGAGCCTGCAATTTAACACCGCGTGTCATGGAACTGAAATACCTGGATGCATGAAAGCAAAAAGCCCGCATAAAGCGGGCTTTGGAAACTGCAGGCAGGACAGGAGCCGGAGGCGCCGGCGCGCCTTACGTCACACGTTGAACAGGAAGTTCATCACGTCGCCGTCGTGCACGATGTATTCCTTGCCTTCCGCGCGCATCTTGCCCGCTTCCTTCGCGCCTTGCTCGCCCTTGTAGGTGATGTAGTCGCCGAAGGAAATGGTCTGCGCGCGAATGAAGCCGCGCTCGAAGTCGGTGTGGATCGCGCCCGCGGCTTGCGGCGCGGTGTCGCCGATATGAATGGTCCACGCGCGCACTTCCTTCACGCCGGCCGTGAAGTAGGTTTGCAGGCCCAGCAGCTTGAAGCCCGCGCGGATCACGCGGTTCAGGCCCGGCTCTTCCATGCCCATGTCGGCCAGGAACACTTCCATGTCCGCTTCGTCGAGGTCGGCAATTTCCGCTTCGATTGCCGCACATACCGCGACCACCGGCGCATTTTCCGACGCCGCGAACTTCGTGACCGCATCCAGATGCGGATTATTCTCGAAGCCGTCTTCCTTCACATTGGCCACGTACATGGTCGGTTTCGCCGTAATCAGGCAGAACGGCTTGAGCGTTGCCTTTTCTTCGTCCGACAGATCCAGTGCGCGGACCGGCTTCGCCTGATCCAGTTGCGCACGCACCTTTTCGAGCACGGCGGCGTTCTTGACGGCTTCCTTGTCGTTGCCCGACTTGGCGGCCTTCGAATAACGCGAGAGTGCTTTTTCGACGGTGGCGAGGTCAGCCAGCGCCAGTTCGGTGTTGATGACCTCGATGTCCGACAGCGGATCGATCTTGTTGGCGACGTGAATCACGTTTTCGTCTTCGAAACAGCGCACTACGTGCGTGATCGCGTCCGTTTCGCGGATGTTCGCGAGGAACTGGTTGCCGAGGCCTTCGCCCTTGCTCGCGCCCGCCACCAGACCGGCGATGTCGACGAATTCCACGACTGCCGGCAGGATGCGCTCGGGCTTGACGATTTCAGCGAGCGCCTTCAGGCGCGCGTCCGGCACTTCGACAATGCCGACGTTCGGCTCGATCGTGCAGAACGGATAATTTTCGGCGGCGATGCCGGCCTTGGTCAGCGCATTGAACAGGGTGGACTTGCCGACGTTAGGCAAGCCGACGATGCCGCATTTGAGGCTCATGGAAATCCTTCAGTGATTCAATAGGTTGCGTGATGCGCTCGACGTTGCGTGCAGGATTCGGAAAGCCTTCGCGTTGGATGGAGCAAAGGAAACGCAGCGGAGCGGGACAAGACACCAGAGCGGGCGTTGCCACGCGGTTCTGGGCGAGTTTTGTCACGGAAAGCGCAATTGTAACCCGTTCCAATCGCCTCCTTGACGTGCCTTCAGAAAGCGGCGCGCGCCATCCGTCCCCGGCAACCCCCGCGGCTATAATGCGCGGATGAACGCACACCATCAGACCTTCGATGCCGCCGTGATCGGCGGCGGGCTCGTCGGCAAGACCGCGGCGCTCGCGCTGACACAAGGCGGACTGCGCGTCGCGCTGCTCGCGCAGGCTTCTGCGCCGCTTCCCGCGGGCGCTTCGTTCGACTCGCGGGTGTATGCGTTGTCGTCGAGTTCGCAGGCTTTGCTCGAACGCTTGCGCGTCTGGCAGGCGCTCGATCTGTCGCGGCTCGGGCCGGTGTACGACATGCGCGTCTACGGCGACGCCCACGCCGAGCTGCATTTCTCGGCGTTTCAGGCTTCGGTGCCGCAACTGGCGTGGATCGTGGAATCGTCGTTGATCGAGCGCGCGCTGGATGCCGCGCTGCGCTTTCAGCCGAATCTCACGTGGATCGACAGCCGCGCGCAGGCGCTGGATTTCACCGCCGACAGCGCCAGCGTCGGCCTCGCCAACGGCAACGTGCTCGCGGCCGATCTCGTGGTCGGAGCGGATGGCGCGCACTCCTGGGTCCGCGCGCAGATCGGCTCGAAAATGAACCGGCGCGACTACCGGCAGACGGGCGTGGTCGCGAACTTCAAGGCGGAAAAACCGCACGGCGAGACCGCGTATCAATGGTTCAAGGACGGCGAAATCATCGCACTGCTGCCCATGCCCGACGGCCACGTGTCGCTCGTCTGGTCGGCGCGCACGGAGCACGCGGAGCAACTCGTCGCGCTCGATCCGGCGCAGCTTGGCGCTGAAGCGGAGCGCGTCACGGGCGGCCAGCTCGGCGGCCTCGACTGCGTGACGCCCGCGCAAGGTTTCCCGCTCGCGCTGCAAACCGTCGACCGGCTGGTGGCGCCGCGCGTCGCGCTGGTCGGCGACGCCGCGCATCTGATTCATCCGCTCGCGGGGCAGGGCATGAACCTCGGTCTGCGCGACGTCGCCGCGCTCGCCGATACCGTCGCCGGCAAGGAATCGTTCCGCGATCTCGGCGACATGGTGCTGCTGCGGCGCTACGAACGCGCGCGCCGCGAAGACATCCGCGCCTTGATGATCGCCACCGACGGCCTGCAAAAGCTGTTCTCCGTGCCCGGCCCGCTGGCCAAGGCCGTGCGCAATACGGGCATGGCTTTCGTCGGCGCGCAGCCGTTCATCAAGCGCTGGCTCGTGTCGGCCGCGCTTGGTTGAAAGACTCGCCGACGAAACGCGGCGCGCCATGCCGTGCCTGTGAGGCAGGTATCATGAACGCACCCATGCCGCTGATTTCGAACCGGAAACATCGCAAAACGCCAACGCTCGCGCAGTGCGCGCGATTGAACGATTGAACAGGAACCCAGCATGAAAAAAACCTTCCGCCTGGCGGCCGCCGTGCTCGCGATCGCTGCCGTCACCATCGGCTGCTCCGCGAAGGCGGACCAGGCCACCGACAAGCTCAAGGCCACGCTGCAAACGCGTCTCGCCGATGTGACGATCAAGAGCGTGACGAAGTCGCCGATTGCCGGCCTGTACGAGGTGAACCTCGGCAGCCAGATCGTTTATAGCGACGCGAACGGCGACTATCTTCTGCTCGGCGACATGGTCGACGCGAAGACCCGCAAGAATCTGACGGAAGCGCGTCTGTCCGAGACCAACCGCATCGATTTCGCGAACCTGCCGTTTGCGAACGCGGTGAAGGTCGTGAAGGGCAACGGCGCGCGCAAGATCGCCGTGTTCTCCGATCCCAACTGCCCGTACTGCAAGCAGCTCGAAACCACGCTGAAGTCGATCGACAACGTGACGGTCTACACCTTCCTGTACCCGGTTCTGTCGCCGGATTCGACGGCCAAGTCGAAGTCGATCTGGTGCTCCACCGATCGCGCAAAGGCGTGGGAATCGTGGATGCAGGACCATCAGGCGCCGACCGCCGCCGGCACCTGCGACACCGCCGCGATCGACAAGAACCTCGCGCTCGGGCACGCGATGAATGTGGAAGGCACGCCGACCGTGTTCCTCGCCGACGGCCGCCGCCTGCCGGGCGCCGTGCCGGCGGACCGTCTCGATAAGGAAATGTCGGCGGTGCACTGAGCACACGCGGCCGGTTCCTAGAAACATCAAGGAGGCGCGACAGGCGTTTCCTTTCGCATCAAGCCTTCAACTTCCGCCAGACAAACCAATCGCCGCCGATGAAGCCGATCCGCTACACCATCGTTCCGAAGCAACCCGCCGCCCATCTGTTCGAAGTGACCGTGACCGTCGCCGATCCCGATCCGGCCGGCCAGCGTTTCATGCTGCCGGTGTGGATTCCGGGCAGCTACATGGTGCGCGAGTTCGCGCGCAACATCGTCACGCTGCGTGCGTTCAACGACGCGGGCCGCAAGGTGCGTGTCGAGAAAACCGACAAGCACACGTGGCAGGCCGCGCCGGTGAAAGGCGCGCTGACGCTGCGCTACGAAGTCTATGCGTGGGATTTGTCCGTGCGCGCCGCGCATCTCGACGACACCACGGGCTTTTTCAACGGCACGAGCGTGTTTTTGTCGCCGCTCGGTCACGAGGAGGCGCCATGCGTGGTCGATATCCAGAAGCCGGAAGGCGCGGCGCACCGCAACTGGCGCGTCGCGACCGCGCTGCCGGAGGCGCGCGGCACGAAGCGCTACGGCTTCGGCGAATATCGCGCGCAGAACTATGACGAGCTGATCGATCATCCGGTGACGCTCGGCGAATTCGAACTGGCGACGTTCAAGGCGCACGGCGTGCCGCACGATGTGGTGATCGCGGGCCGCGTGATCGGGCTCGACATGGCGCGGCTCTGCGCCGACCTGAAGCGCATTTGCGAAGCGCAGATCGCGCTTTTCGAGCCGAAGTCGAAAAAAGCGCCCATTGATCGCTATGTGTTCATGACGCAAGCCGTCACCGACGGTTACGGGGGCCTGGAGCATCGCGCTTCGACGGCGCTCATCTGCAATCGCGCGGATTTGCCGGTGCAGGGCCGCGAAGCGCTCACGGAAGGCTACCGGACCTACCTCGGCTTGTGCAGCCACGAATACTTCCACACCTGGAACGTGAAGCGCATCAAGCCGGCGGGTTTCGCGCCGTATAACCTGAGCGTCGAAACCTACACGTCGCTGCTGTGGCTGTTCGAAGGCTTCACGTCTTATTACGACGACCTGATTCTCGTGCGCAGCGGCCTGATTTCCCACGACGACTATTTCGGCCTGCTCGGCAAGGTGGTCGGCGGCGTGCAGCGCGGCAGCGGCCGGCTCAAACAGACCGTCGCGGAAAGTTCGTTCGACGCGTGGGTCAAATACTATCGGCAGGACGAGAACGCGCCGAACGCGATCGTCAGCTATTACACCAAGGGCTCGCTCGTCGCGCTCGCGTTCGATCTCGCGATTCGCGCGCAAAGCGGCAACCGCAAATCGCTCGACGACGTGATGCGTCTTCTGTGGCAGCGTTTTGGCCGCGACTTCTACCGCGGCAAGCCGGTCGGCGTGGACGAGAGTGGAATCGAGGCGCTGTTCACGGAGGCGACCGGCGTGCAACTGGGCGAGCTGTTCGCGCAAGCCGTGCACGGCACGCGCGATCTGCCGCTCGACGCGCTGCTCGAACCGTTTGGCGTCGCCATCGCGCCGGAGGCCGACAAGAACGGCAAGCCGTCGCTCGGCGCGCGCGTGCGCGGCGGCGCGGATTGCACGCTGGCAGCGGTTCATGAGGGGAGCGCCGCGCAGAAAGCGGGCCTCTCGGCCGGCGACGTGGTGATCGCGCTCGACGGCCTGCGCGTGACGGGCTCGAATCTCGACGCGCTGCTCGCGCGCTACCAGCCGGGCGCGAAGGTGGAAGTCCACGCGTTCCGCCGCGACGAGTTGCGCATCGCGCAACTCAAGCTGGACGGGCCCGAGGTGTCGCGCTACAAGCTCTCCGTCAGCGACAAGCGAGTCACCGCCCGGAAGGCGCGCGAACACTGGCTCGCAAGCTGATCGTAATACTCGGTGACGTCAATCGACGTCGCCAGACGGCGGATTGTTCTACCACTGCAACAATCCGTCGCCGTCGGATGGCTTTTTCCGCGATCGATAAAACAACACAATGACTTCACTCGCGCAAAACTGCGCGCCCCTACTGGAGTCAACCATGACCACGATCCTGCAAATCAACTCGGCAGCCCGCTCGCAAGGCGCGAACTCGACGCTGCTCGTCAACGAGCTGACCGAAAAACTGCAACAGTCGAATCCGGGCGCGCAAGTCGTCGTCCGTAATCTGCAAGCCGAACCGCTGCCGCACCTGGACGACGCCGTCCTCGGCGCATTCTTCACGCCGGCTGATCAGCGCACCGCCGAGCAAGCCGCGATTGCCGCGCGCAGCGAAGCGCTGATCGCCGAGTTGCAAGCCGCCGACATCGTTGTGATCGGCGCGCCGATGTACAACTTCGGCATCTCGTCGCAACTGAAGACGTATTTCGACTTCATCGCGCGCGCCGGCATCACGTTCAGCTACACCGCGAACGGTCCGCAAGGTCACGTGACGGGCAAGAAGGTGTACGTCGTGTCGGCCCGTGGCGGCAAGTATCTTGGCACGCCGAACGACAGCCAGACGCCGTATCTGAAGAGCTTCCTGGGCTTCCTCGGCATGACCGACGTGAGCTTCATCTACGCGGAAGGCCTGAACATGGGCCCGGATGCCGCGAACGCCGCGCTGGCTTCCGCACGCGAAGCGATCGCCGCTGCCTGATTCGGTGCTGCGTCAGTGCCTGAATTGACCGCTTAGTCGATCGCGCCGCTTCACGGCGGCGCATCGCTCTCGCGGTGCGATGAAAAACGCCACGGGCCTTGGGCCGCGTGGCGTTTTTTGTTTTGCGCGGGTTTGCGCTGCTTTGCTCTGTCTCGCGCGTCCTGCCTGGCTACGCCAGCATTTGCGCTTCGTCGGGCAGACGCCAGTCGATCGGTTCGCGGCCCTGCTTGACGAGATACTCGTTCGCCTTCGCGAAATGCCCGCAGCCGAGAAAGCCGCGATGCGCCGATAACGGCGACGGATGCGGCGCCTCCAGCACGTAATGCGATTTGCCGCCGAGCAGCGCGCGCTTCGCCTGCGCATGCGCGCCCCACAGCATGAACACGAGGCCGTCGTGACGCATCGCCAGTTCGTGAATCAGCGTGTCCGTGCATTTTTCCCAGCCGCGTTTCGCGTGGCTCGCGGCCGAATCGCGCTCGACGGTCAGCACCGTGTTCAGCAGCAGCACACCTTGCTTCGCCCACGTGTCAAGACAGCCGTGACGCGGCGGTTCGTGGCCGAGACTCGCTGCGATTTCCTTGAAGATGTTGCGTAGCGAAGGCGGCGTCCGCACATTCGGCGCGACGGAAAACGCGAGTCCGTGAGCTTGCGGCGTGCCGCGATCTTCGCCGTGATAGGGGTCTTGACCGAGGATCACGACTTTCACCTCGTCGGGGCTCGTGAGCCGCAGCGCGCGGAATACGTCGGCGGGATAAACGGTTTTGCCGGCCGCGCGTTCACCGTCGACGAAACGGCAGAGCGGCGCGTACGCGTCGCTGTCAATAAACGGCTTCAGATGCGCGCGCCATGCCGCGGGCAGAGCGGCAAACTGTGCTTCGAGCGTGGAAGGTGTGACAGCGGCCTGTGGATGCGGCGCGGCGGACATGGCGCTGGCGGGCGCGGCGGCGTCGCCGAAAAGCGATGCCTGCGACGGCGCGGAACGAGTTCGGGATGCGGAAGTCATGGCGCAGAAGTGTCGCAGCAAACGCGGTGTTACTCAAGCTGGCGCGGCGCGCGAGGTGGCGTATTCGTCGCCGCCGAATCAGCCCGCCCGCAACTGATACCCACGCTGCGCTTTGCTCACGTTTTCCGGCGCGAGACCGGCGATCTGCTTGCGAAGTTCAGCCGAGAGCGCGTGCAGCGCGGCTTCCTCGCCGGATTTCAGTTCGAGTTCGATCTCCGAGATCGGCGCGCGGCGCAATTCGCTGTTCACTTCGGCGAGCACATCGCCCTGATCGATCGCGGCTTCGACTTCTGCAGCATCAACCACAACCTGCCACAGCGTGCGCGTGAAATCGGTGCGAAAGAGTGCGATCAGTTGCGGCGCCGCTTCCCGCAGCGCTTGCGCGGCGTGAGGCTCGTCGCATTCGCGCAGCAAGGCGTCGATTTCGAGCGCCTCGCCGGCAACCGGCATTTCCCACTCGTGCCGGTTATGCAAACCCTCGGTCGCGTTGCCGACGGTCTTGAAGGTTTGCAGCCAGCCGTCCGGCGTATGCCGCAAGCGCAGCGCGCTTTTCGACGCGGCCAGCGTCAATTGCGGCGTGTCGAAATAAATGTTCGACAGCCTGATCGCGCGGCCCGCGTGGCCGGCGCGCGCGACGAACCACTGCGCCGCCGCTTCGGCCTGCGCGGGCGGCAGCAGCAACTTGATCTCGCGCTCCATGCCCATGTCGTGCTCCGCTAATGGCTGCGCCGCGCCTTCACGCCGCGCCGGGAAAGAACATGCGCGCAAGTTCCAATCCCGGCTCTTGCGCGCGCATGAACGCCTCGCCGACGAGGAACGTATGCACGTCCATCGCGCGCAGCCGTTCGACATCGACGCGGGACAGAATGCCCGATTCCGTCACGACGATGCGGTCGTCCGGGATCGATTCGAGCATGCCGATCGTCGTTTCGATCGACGTCTCGAACGTGCGCAAATTGCGGTTGTTAATGCCGATGAGCGGCGTGTTCAGCTTCAGCGCCTCGTTCAGCTCGTTGCTGTCGTGCACTTCGACCAGCACCGCGAGGCCGAGCGAATGGGCGAGCGCTTCGAGGTCTTGCATCTCCGAGGTGTCGAGCGCGGCGGCGATCAGCAGGATCGCGTCGGCGCCCATCGCGCGTGCTTCGACAATCTGATACGGATCGACGATGAAGTCCTTGCGCAGTACCGGCAGCTTGCACGCGGCGCGCGCCTGTTCGAGGTACGCAACGCCGCCCTGGAAGAACTGCACGTCCGTCAGCACGGACAGGCAGGCGGCGCCGTACTTTTCATACGAACGCGCGATGTCGGCCGGGTCGAAGTTTTCGCGCAGCACGCCTTTCGACGGGCTCGCTTTCTTCACTTCGGAGATCACCGCGGCGAGACCCGCCGCATGCTTCGCGCGCAACGCGCCGACGAAATCGCGAAGGTCGCGCGAGGACGCCTCGAGGCGCAACTCTTCGAGCGGCGCGCTTTGCTCGGCGGCGCGGACTTCTTCGCGTTTGACCGCGATGATGCGGTCGAGAATGTCGCTCATAACTGTCTCGCTACGTGATTAGTGCTTGAATTGCTGGGTGAAGCGCACGAGTTCGTCCACCTTCGCGCGCGCCTGGCCGCTGGCGATGGCTTCGCGCGCAAGCTGAATGCCGTCCGCAATCGACGACGCGACGTTCGCCGAATACAACGCGGTGCCCGCATTCAGCGTGACGATTTCGCGCGCGACGCCTGGTTTGTTGTCGAGCGCTTCGAGCAACAGCGCTTTCGACTCGCCGGCGTCCGCCACTTTCAGCGTGCGGTTCGACACCATCTGCATGCCGAAGTCTTCCGGATGAATCTCGTACTCGTGCACTTCGCCGTCGCGCAGTTCGCCCACTTGCGTGGCCGCGCCGAGCGACACTTCGTCCATGCCGTCCATGCCGTACACCACCAGCACGTGCTTCGCGCCGAGACGCTGCATCACGCGAACCTGAATGCCGACCAGATCTGCATGAAATACGCCCATTAGCTGATTGGGCGCGCCGGCCGGGTTCGTCAACGGTCCGAGAATGTTGAAGATGGTCCGCACGCCGAGTTCGCGGCGCACCGGCGCGATGTTCTTCATGGCCGGATGGTGGTTCGGCGCGAACATGAAACCCATGCCGGTTTCGGCGATCGACGCGGCCACCTGTTCCGGCTGCAGGTCGATGTTGACGCCGAGCGCTTCGAGCACGTCCGCGCTGCCCGACTTGCTCGACACGCCGCGGTTGCCGTGCTTCGCGACTTTCGCGCCGGCCGCGGCCGAGACGAACATGGTCGCCGTGGAAATGTTGAAGGTGTGCGATCCGTCGCCGCCAGTACCGACGATATCGACGAAGTTCGAGTTGTCCTGCACCTCGACGTGCCGGGCAAATTCACGCATCACCGTGGCGGCGGCGGTGATTTCGCCGATGGTCTCTTTTTTGACGCGCAAGCCGGTGATGATCGCGGCGGCCATAACGGGCGAGAGTTCGCCGCGCATGATGAGCCGCATTAGATGCAGCATTTCGTCGTGGAAAATTTCGCGGTGCTCGATGGTCCGTTGCAGCGCTTCCTGGGGCGTGATCGACATGATTCCGGCTCTCTTTATCAGGCGTTGCGTTGGGGCGTCGTGGCCTTGGCGGCCCTGGACTGCTTCACGAAGTTTTCGAGCAGCGCGTGGCCGTGTTCGGACAGGATCGATTCCGGGTGGAATTGCACGCCTTCAACCGCCAGTTCCTTGTGACGCACGCCCATGATTTCACCGTCTTCGGTCCACGCCGACACTTCCAGGCAGTCCGGCAGCGATTCGCGCTCGATGGCGAGCGAGTGGTAGCGCGTCACCACGAAGTGCTTCGGCAAGTCCGCGAACACGCCTTTGCAATCGGTTTCGATCGTGCTTACCTTGCCGTGCATGATGGTTTGCGCGCGCACCACGCGCCCGCCAAATGCTTCGCCGATCGCCTGATGGCCGAGGCACACGCCGAGAATCGGCGTCTTGCCGGAAAACTCGCGCAGTACATCTAGCGTGATGCCGGCGTGTTGCGGATTGCTCGGGCCGGGCGACAGGCAGATGCGCTCCGGGTTGAGCTTCGCGATGTCGTCGAGTGTGATTTCGTCGTTCCGGTAGGTGCGCACGTCTTCGCCGAGTTCGCCGAAGTACTGCACCAGGTTGTAAGTGAACGAGTCGTAGTTGTCGATCATGAGCAGCATGGTGTGTCTCCGGTCAGAAGTCGCTATCGAGGCCGTCTTGAACCTGTTCGGCCGCGCGCAATACGGCGCGCGCCTTGTTCTCGGTCTCTTGCCATTCGGATTCCGGCACCGAATCCGCGACGACGCCCGCTGCCGCCTGTACATACAGATTGCCGTTCGCGATCACGCCGGTGCGGATCGTGATAGCCAGATCCATTTCGCCGGTGAACGACAGGTAACCGACCGCTCCGCCATAGAGGCCGCGCTTCACGGGTTCCAGTTCGTCGATCAGTTCCATGGCGCGGACTTTCGGCGCGCCCGACAGCGTGCCGGCCGGAAACGTGGCGCGCAGCACGTCGAAATTGGTCGTGCCGGGTTTCAGCTTGCCTTCCACCGAACTCACGATGTGCTGCACGTGCGAATACTTTTCGATCACCATTTTGTCGGTCACGACCACCGAGCCGATTTGCGCGATGCGGCCCACGTCGTTGCGCGCGAGGTCGATCAGCATCACGTGTTCGGCGATTTCCTTGGGATCGTTCAGCAGTTCGGTCGCGAGTTCGGCGTCGCGCTCCGGCGTGTTGCCGCGCGGACGCGTGCCGGCGAGCGGCCGGATCGTGACGATGCGATCTTCGCCGCGCTTTTCCTGGCGCACCAGAATTTCCGGCGACGCACCGACCACGTGGAATTCGCCGAAGTTGTAGTAATACATATACGGCGACGGATTCAGCGAGCGCAGCGCGCGATACAGCGACAGCGGATTGTCGCGGTACGGCTTTGTCAGACGCTGACCGACCTGCACCTGCATCAACTCGCCGGCGGCGATGTATTCCTTCGCCTTGCGCACGGCGGCCAGGTAGTCGTCTTTGGCGAATTCGCGGTAGGTCTCGGTGCGCACGCTCGCGGACGTCACCGGCGGCTCGACGGTCGCGCGCAACCGCTGACGCAATTCGCGCAGACGCTGCTTCGCTTTCGTGTACGCCTCGGGCTGCGTCGGGTCGGCGTAGATCACGAGATACAGCTTGCCCGCGAGGTTGTCGATCACCGCGACTTCTTCCGTCAGCAGCAACTGGATGTCAGGCAGGTTCAGATCGTCTTTCGGTGCCGTGTGCGCGAGCTTTTTCTCGATGTAACGCACCGCGTCGTAACCGAAATAACCGGCGAGGCCGCCCGCGAAACGCGGCAAACCGGGCCGTTGCGCGACCTTGAAGCGGCCCTGAAATTGCTGGATGAATTCGAGCGGATCGCCTTCGTGCGTCTCGACGACCTTGCCGTCGCGCACCACTTCCGACACGCCGTTGCGGGTGCGCAGCAGCGTGCGCGCCGGCAGTCCGATGAACGAATAGCGGCCAAAACGCTCGCCGCCCACCACCGATTCCAGCAGAAACGAGTTCGCGCCGTTGCGCTCGGGTTGCGCCAGCTTCAGGTACAGCGAGAGCGGCGTTTCGAGGTCGGCGAGCGCTTCGGCGATCAGCGGAATGCGGTTGAAACCCTCGTTGGCGAGGGACTGGAATTCGAGT
Source organism: Paraburkholderia sp. MPAMCS5 (assembly GCF_036016995.1). NCBI lineage: Bacteria > Pseudomonadati > Pseudomonadota > Betaproteobacteria > Burkholderiales > Burkholderiaceae > Paraburkholderia > Paraburkholderia sp. MPAMCS5. The sequence goes on along the minus strand of NZ_JAYXBK010000015.1, from coordinate 10,883 downwards.
TCGGTCATGTTCCGATCCTGTTCGTAGGTCCGGCGGCAGCGTGCGTCGGACAAAGCGGGGCATTGCGCAGCCGGTCAGGCGTTCGTTCGACTCTTGCGATGATGAACCGACCGGCGCGATTTTCCCATCGACGCAAGCACGGACTTTCAGCGCACACGGGTACTTTGCGGGTACACGCAGGCCGAATCAACCGATGCAGCGAAACAGAACGATGGAAAAACGCGTGAGCGCAGCGAAGTAAAAAACGGTTGCCGAAGACGAGCTTCAGCGTACCTCAGGCGAGGTTAGCGCGACCAGCGACGCCAGGGCCAGGCTCCCCGGTCGATGCTAATCAGACTCCGTTTTTTATTCAGAAACATGAGGATGAAGGACTTTTCAAGTCGTGGATTGGTGCGCTGCGATCGCCTTGGCGGCGTCGAGCAGCGAGGCAACTATACCATCGGATTTTATTGTTTGTATAGCTTGGCCATGGTTGTAGCCGTACGGCACGGTAAGCGTCGCCATGCCCGCCGCGCGGCCCGCCAGCGCATCGTTTTCCGAATCGCCGATGGCCACCGTGACGCGCGGCTCGACACCCAGTTGCGCCGCGGCCGTGAGCATGGGCAGCGGGTCGGGCTTCTTTTTCGGCAGGCTGTCGCCGCCGAGCACGACGCTGAAATACTGCGCAAGCCCGTATTGCTGCAGCAGTTCGACCGCGAAACGGTGCGGCTTGTTGGTCACGCACGCGAGCTTCAGCCCGGCGTCGCGCATGGCGGCGAGGCCGGCTTCCACGTCTGGATAAAGGCGCGTGTGCAGGCCGTTGATCTTCGCGTATTCGGCCTGATAGATGGCGAGCGCTTCGTCGAAACGATCTTGCGCGTGGTCCGCTTCGAAGCGCGGCGCCAGCACGCTGCGAATCAGATGCTCCGAGCCTTTGCCGACATAGCCGACCACTTCTTCGCGCGAGGTTTCCATGGCGTCGAGTTGCGCGAGCATGCCGTTCAGGCCGGCCGTGAAATCGTCGACGGTATCGATCATCGTGCCGTCGAGGTCGATGATCGCGGCTTGCAGGCGCGGGCCAGTGAGAGTCGGGGCAGGGAACGGAGCGGTCATGTGCGCGTGAGCCTGGGGTTGAACTTTAGTGACGAATGTTGGCGAGCGCGGCGCGCATCTTGTCGATCACGACCTTGTGATCCGGCTGGCCGAAGATCGCCGAACCGGCCACGAAGGTGTCCGCGCCGGCCGCCGCGATTTCCGCGATATTGTCGACTTTCACGCCGCCGTCCACTTCGAGATGAATCTCGCGGCCGGTGCGCTCCTTGTACGCGTCGATCCGCTTGCGCGCTTCACGCAGTTTGTTGAGCGCTTCGGGAATGAACGACTGGCCGCCGAAACCGGGATTCACCGACATGATCAGCACGAGATCGAGCTTGTCCATGACATGGTCGAGGTAATTCAGCGAAGTGGCCGGGTTGAACACGAGTCCGGCCTTGCAGCCATGATCGCGAATCAGCGAAAGCGTGCGGTCGATGTGGTCCGAGCCTTCCGGGTGAAAGCTGATCAGATTGGCGCCGGCTTTCGCGAAGTCCGGCACGATGCGGTCGACGGGGCGCACCATCAGATGCACGTCGATGGGCACGTCCACGTGCGGCCGGATGGCTTCGCACACGAGCGGACCGATGGTGAGGTTCGGCACGTAGTGGTTGTCCATCACGTCGAAATGAATCCAGTCGGCGCCGGCGGCGACGACATTGCGGACTTCTTCGCCGAGGCGGGCGAAGTCGGCGGAAAGAATGCTGGGAGCGATGCGGAATTGCGTCATGGCGGCGGACGGATGCAAGCGGGAAAGCGCCATTTTACCGTTTTGCGCGCGGGCGAAGCGGCTCGTCGGCGGCAAAATGGATGCGCACTGCGCGCGCCGAACTCCGCCCGCGAAGCTGACAAAACGCCTGATGCGCGCCAGGCCGAAGCTTATGTCCGGTTGCGGGCGCCTCGCGCATGACGCAGAATGCCAAACCAAGGCGCTGCGTCGCCAGTCGGCCCGCAAGCCATTGGCGCTCGGGCTTTCCAGCGATGTGTCCCTCCCGTATCACCAGATTGGAATCAGAATGAGCCAGTACGAATTCAGCGTGTCGGCGCGGGTGCAATTTCTGCCCGATGAGTCGGACCCGGAACGTCGCCAATACGCGTTCGCCTATACGCTGACCATTCGCAACACCGGTCAGGTGCCGGCGCAATTGATCGCGCGGCACTGGGTGATCACCGATAGCGACAATACCGTGCAGGAAGTGAAAGGCTTAGGCGTGGTGGGGCACCAGCCGCTCCTCAAAGCCGGCGAGCAGTTCGAATATACGAGTTGGGCGGTGATTGCCACACCGGTCGGCACCATGCGCGGAGAGTATTTTTGCGTGGCCGAGGACGGCGAGCGTTTCGAAGCGCCAGTGCCGGAGTTCATATTGCGCATGCCGCGTACGTTGCATTAAACCGGGAGCGCGCAGCGCGGTCTTTAAGCGTTCAGCGCCGCGGTGAAAAGTGCAAACGGGCGCGGCCTCAAAGCGGCTTTTGTGGCTTCTGGGTTTTTGCACCATCGGCGCGCGCCGCTTTCCTTTTACCGGACGACGTCCACACGACCATGAAGACGAGCAGGAACAGCGCTAGAAGCGATTCCAGCGCGAAGACGAGCATTGGGTATTCGTCGAACAGATCAGACATGGCGGTTTCCATCAAGAACGAACATTGTATGCGTTTTGTCCGCGCGACCGGAGCCTGGCTCGGCGCGCTTTCGGTTGCGGTGATGCTGGCGTCCTGCGGCGGCGGCGGCGTGGTTCGGCCGGTGTCGCCGCCCACGGGCGCTGCGATCATACCTGGCCAGATTGCCGCGACCCGGCTCACGCCGGTCGCGTGGCGGCAGGTGCCCGGCTGGCAGGACGACTCGCTGATCGGCGCGGCCGCCGCCTTGCGGCAAAACTGCGTGAGGCTCGCGCGTCAGCCGAACTGGGCGCGCGCATGCGCGGCCGCCGCGCAACTCGACGATCTAGACGTCACGAGCGCGCGAGCCTTCTTTGAAGCGTATTTCACGCCTTTCCAGTTTGCGAACAACGACGGCACGCTCGACGGTCTCGTCACCGGTTACTACGAACCTCTGCTGCGCGGTTCGCGCACGCGGCACGGCGTGTATCAAACCGCGCTGTATCGCTGGCCGTCCAGTTACCGCCCGGGCGCGGCGCTGCCGCCGCGAGCGCAACTGGAGCGCATGGGGGTGCTCAACGGCAACGAACTGGTCTGGGTCGACGATCCTATCGAAGCCTTCTTCCTGCAAGTGCAAGGTTCAGGCCGAATCGTCATGGAAGACGGCAGCGTGATGCGTCTCGGCTTTGGCGGCACGAACAATCAGCCGTACAAGTCCATTGGAAGGTGGCTGCTGGACCGCGGCGAACTCACGCCCGCGCAGGCGACCATGCAAGGCATCAAGGCCTGGGCGCGCGCGAACCCCGGCCGCGTGGATGCGCTGCTCGATACAAATCCGCGCTTTGTGTTTTTCCGCGAGATGCCGTCTACTGAAAGTGCGCCCGGTGGCGGCGCGGACGGTCCGATCGGCGCGTTGGGCGTGCCGTTGACGCCGGAGCGCTCGATCGCCGTCGATCCGACTTCCATTCCGCTCGGCACGCCGGTGTTCTTGCAGACCACGCGTCCGCTGACGAACTCGCCGATGAACCGTCTCGTGTTCGCGCAGGACACCGGCTCGGCGATCAAGGGCGGCGTGCGCGCGGACTACTTCTGGGGTCTTGGCGACGACGCCGGCGATCTTGCCGGCAAAATGAAGCAGGGCGGCCGGATGTGGTTGTTGCTGCCGAATTCCTGACGCTGGCCAAGGGCTGAAAGCAAGCGCCCTAAGCGCCCTAAGCGCGCACGCGACGACAGCGGTGTTCCGGGTTGGAACGCCGCTGTCGCTTTTATCGCTTCAGCAATCGCGAGACACGACTCACTGTCCCGACCTGCGCTTGTCGACGACGCGCCGCGCCTTGCCCACCGAACGTTCGATCCCATTCACCGCCAGCACATTCACGATTGCGCTCACGCCGATCAGCGCCTTGATGTCATAGGCCAGCGCCTGTTTCGCCGTGTTCAGCGCGGCCGTGTCCGGCGCGGCTTCCGGACACGGCTCGACGTTCAGCGTCAAGACGTCGAGCGGGCCTTCCTTGGTCAGCACGATCTGATAGTGAGGCGCGAGCGCGCGCTGTTTCAGCAGCAGTTCCTCGATTTGGGTGGGGAACACGTTGACGCCCCGCACGATCATCATGTCGTCCGAGCGGCCGGTGATTTTCTCCATGCGACGCATGGTGCGGGCGGTGCCCGGCAGCAGACGCGTGAGGTCGCGAGTCCGGTAGCGAACAATCGGCAGCGCCTCTTTGGTCAGCGATGTAAACACCAGCTCGCCCAGTTCGCCGTCCGGAAGGACCTCGCCGGTGTCCGGATCGATGATCTCGGGATAGAAATGATCTTCCCAGATGGTCGGGCCGTCTTTCGTCTCAACGCATTCCGACGCCACACCGGGGCCCATTACTTCGGACAGACCGTAGATGTCCACCGCGTCGATGCCCATGCGCTTTTCGATCGCCAGGCGCATGTCGTTGGTCCACGGCTCCGCGCCGAAGATGCCGAGGCGCAGCGAGCAGGTCGCCGGATCGATGCCCTGCCGCTCGAACTCGTCGGCAATCGAAAGCATGTAGCTAGGCGTCACCATGATGATGTCCGGCCGGAAATCCTGAATCAGTTGCACCTGCTTTTCAGTCTGGCCGCCGCCGAACGGAATGACGGTGAGCCCCGCGCGTTCCGCGCCGTAGTGGGCGCCGAGGCCGCCGGTAAAGAGGCCGTAGCCATAGCTCACATGAACTTTGTCGCCGCGCTTCGCACCGGCCGCGCGGACCGAACGCGCGACGAGATTCGCCCACGTGTCGATATCGCGAGCGGTGTAGCCGACCACGGTCGGCTTGCCCGTTGTCCCCGACGAGGCGTGAATGCGCGAGATCTGATCCTGCGGCACGGCGAACATTCCGAACGGATAGCTGTCGCGCAGATCCTTCTTGGTCGTGAACGGGAAGCGCGCGAGGTCGGCCAGCGTGTTCAGTTCACTCGGATGAATGCCGGCCTCGTCGAATTTCCGCCGATACACCGGCGAATTTTCATACGCATGGTTCAGCGACCATTTGAGGCGTTCAAGCTGGAGCGCGGCAAGTTCGTCGCGGCTGGCGGTCTCGATCGGGTCGAGCGGAAGGGCGGTAGTCATCGAATGTCTCCTTGCTGCCTCAATGTCTGGATCTAGTGTGCTTTGCGCTGGCGCGATATTCCGGACGGCGGCGCCCGGACAGGTACGGGCTGCCGCTGCGCGGTGAACCGCTTGCCCTGGCTGACCGCTTGTCAGATTCGCGACTCTCTCGTGGAGTGCTCGTTGCGCGGCCTACTCCGGTCTCGTGTGAGACGGGTAAGACGGATGTTCCGGGATCACGTGGCCCCTGATCTGAGTGGATTTGCCGCGAAACATCGCGACGGTTTCGCCGGCGCGATTGACGACCCGAATATCGTAAATTCCCGTGCGGCCGTTCAACGTCTGCTCGACCGCCTCCGCGGTGAGCACGTCGCCGCGATGCACCGGGCGCAGGAATTCAATCGAGCAGCCGGACGCGACGGTGTTCACGTTGTACGTGTTGCACGCAAACGCAAACGTGGAATCGGCGAGCGTGAAAATCAGACCGCCATGGCAAATCTGGTGGCCGTTCAGGAAGTCGTCGCGCACGGCCATGCGTAGACGCGCATAGCCGGCGCGCACTTCGAGAATCTCGAGGCCGAGCGCGCGGCTGCACGCGTCGTTCTCATACATGGCGGCGGCGGTCGCGCGGGCGAGTTCGTCGGGCGTCATCTGGTCGGAATGGGTCGCTGGCGTCGTCATATCAGCGGCCCTCGAAGCGCGGCGCGCGCTTTTCCACGAAGGCTTGCACACCTTCGGCATAGTCGTGCGACGCGCCCAGCGCTCGTTGCAGATCGCGTTCGAGATCGAGTTGCTGATCCAGCGTTTGCGTCGCGCCGGCGCGCATCGACTGCTTGATAGCGGCGAGGGCGCGCGTTGGCTGCTGCGCGAGTTGTGCGGCGAGTCGGGCCGCGGATGTTGCGAGTTCGGCATCGTCGACGGCTTGCCAGATGAGGCCCCAGCTTTCGGCTTTTTCGGCGCTGAGTTTGTCGCCTGTCATGGCAAGTCCCATCGCGCGCGCCATGCCGACGCGCTGCGGCAGGAACCATGTGCCGCCCGAATCCGGCACGAGCCCGATCTTCACGAAAGCCTGGATGAAGCTGGCCGAGCGAGCCGCAAGCACGATGTCGCAGGCGAGCGCGAGATTGGCGCCGGCACCTGCAGCCGTGCCGTTGACCGCGGCTATCACCGGCAACGGCAGCGCTTGCAAGCGGCGGATCAGCGGATTGAAATGCGTGTCGATCAGATCGCCCAGATCGGTCATTGCACCGGGCGTGAAGTCGAGGTCGGCGAGATCCTGTCCCGCGCAGAATCCACGGCCCGCGCCGGTCAGAACCAGCGCGCGCGCGCCGGCGTTTTCCACTTCGCCGAGCGCTGCCGCCAACTCCTGATGCATGGCGCGCGTGAAGCTGTTCAGTTTGTCCGGGCGGTTCAGCGTGATGGTTGCCACGCGGCTCGACGCGTCGATGTCGAGACGAATCGCTTCATATGACATTGGGTGTCTCCTCAAAGTCTCTTTCGCGGGACTGCAGTGCTTCTGTCAGAGCCGCGCTTATAGCCGCTCGATGACGAGCGCAATGCCCTGACCCACGCCGATGCACATCGTGCAAAGCGCGAACCGGCCGTTACTGCGCTCCAGTTGATACAGCGCGGTCGTGACAAGGCGGGCACCGGATGCACCGAGTGGATGGCCGAGCGCGATTGCTCCGCCGTTCGGATTGACACGCGGGTCGTCGTCGCGCAGACCCAGCGTGCGCAAAACGGCGAGCCCTTGCGACGCAAACGCCTCATTCAACTCGATGACGTCGAATTGTTCGAGCGTCATACCAAGCTGCTTCAACAGTTTTTGCGTGGCCGGTGCCGGGCCGATGCCCATGATGCGCGGCTCGACGCCCGCCGTCGCCATGCCCACCACGCGAGCGCGGCGTCGCAAGCCGTATTGATCCGCCGCTTCCTGATTCGCGAGCAGGAGCGCGCAAGCGCCGTCGTTCACGCCCGACGCATTGCCGGCGGTCACGCTGCCGTCCGCGCGAACCACGCCCTTCAGCCTGGCGAGGCTTTCGAGAGAGGTTTCGCGCGGATGCTCGTCGAGCGTCACGCGAATCGGATCGCCCTTTTTTTGCGCCACTTCCACGCCGACGATTTCCTGCGCCAGCGTGCCGTCACGTTGCGCGCGGGCCGCCTTTTGCTGACTGGCCAACGCGAACGCGTCCTGATCGGCGCGGCTGATTCCAAATTCGACGGCGACGTTTTCCGCCGTTTCCGGCATTGAATCGACACCGTGGGCGCGCTTCATGAGCGGATTGACGAAGCGCCAGCCAATTGTCGTGTCATAAATGTCGGCTTGACGCGCGAATGCGCTCGCTGCCTTGCCCATGACAAACGGCGCGCGCGTCATGCTTTCGACGCCGCCCGCGATCATCAGTCGCGCTTCGCCCGCCTTGATGGCGCGAGCGGCCGTGCCGACGGCGTCCATGCCCGAGCCGCACAGACGGTTGATGGTCGCGCCGGGCGCGTCGGTAGACAATCCTGCGAGCAGTGCGGACATGCGGGCCACGTTGCGATTGTCCTCACCTGCCTGATTCGCGCATCCGTAGATCACGTCATCGACGGCGCGCCAGTCCACACCGGGATTGCGCTCCATCAAGGCTTTGATGGGAACGGCGCCGAGATCGTCGGCGCGGATGTCTTTGAGGGCGCCGCCGTAGCGGCCAATGGGAGTGCGGATCGCGTCGCAAATAAAGGCGTCGTTCATATCGGTTCCTGCTCGGGAGGACCGGCGCGCAATGCCGATCCGATGTCTCATGTTAGTTGGAGCACACAGCGGGGTCCATTCGGCCAAACGGCATAGGACGAAACGCTGCGCTCTGTCTTATGACTTTCAGCCGGCTACCGCCGGCGCCGCTTCCGGTTCAACATGAACGCGGCTTTGAACCACGCGGAAGCGATTCGCGACGAAGGCTGCATCGGCGAGCGCGGCGTTGGCTGCGGGATTCGCGCCGGTGCCATGAAAATCCGAGAAGGCTGCCGACTGGTTGACGAATACTCCGCCCGTCAGGTTGATCGACAGCGCGACGCCGCCGCGGATCGATGCCTCGTGCGCCTGTTCGAGCACGGCTTCGTCCGTGCTGTATACGGCGAGCGTGAGCGCGCCGTGCTCGGCTGCGATTGCGCCGGCCAGGTCGAGCGACTGTTCGGTCGAGTCCGTTGCGATCACGAAGGAGATCGGGCCGAACCATTCTTTGGTGAATTCGGCGCGGTCGGTCGTGGCGTCGAGCTGGAGTACGAGTGGAGTGCGCACGCGGGCGTCCGCAAAAGCCGGATGCGCGAGCGCCTGGCTCTCCGCGAGAACGCGGCCCAGTTTTCTGGCTTCGTCGATGCGTTGGATGACGCCTTCATTCTGAATGGCGCCCAGCAGTTCGACAGCGCGGGCCGGGTCGGCGACGAGTTTCTGCACGGCGCCGGCAATGGCCTGAGCGACTTCGTCGAACGCGAGGGTGCCGTCAGCGGTACGAATGCCGCCGCGCGGCACATAAATGTTTTGCGGCGCGGTGCACATCTGGCCGGAATACAGCGCGAGCGAGAAGGCGATGTTGCGAGCGGCGGCTTTGATATCGTCAACGGAATCGATCACGATCTGATTCACGCCGGCTTTCTCGGTGTAGACCTGCGCCTGGTGTGCGTTGCGTTCGAGCCAGGTGCCGTTTTGCGTGCTGCCCGTAAAGTCGATCAGTTTGATCTCCGGCCGCACGGCGAGGCTCTGGACGGCCGCGCCATCGTTCGGTGCGGTGGCCAGCAGCGTGATCACGTTCGGGTCGAAACCGGCTTCGCGCAAAACGTCGCGTGCGATCCGCACGGTGATCGCCAGCGGCAGGATCGCGCCCGGGTGCGGCTTGACGATGACGGCGTTGCCTGTCGCGAGGTCTGCGAAAAGTCCCGGATAGCCGTTCCACGTTGGGAACGTGCAGCAGCCGAGCACGAGACCCGTGCCGCGCGGCACGATGGTGTAACTTTTGTGCATGGCGAGCGGCGGATTCTTGCCTTGCGGCTTTTCCCAGTGGGCGTCGGCGGGAATGCGGCGCAACTGGTCCCACGCGTACACCACGGCTTCGAGCGCGCGATCTTGCGCGTGTGGACCGCCTGCCTGAAAAGCCATCATGAAGGCCTGGCCGGTCGTGTGCATCACGCTATAGCCGATTTCGAAGCTGGCGCGATTCAGCCGCGCGAGGATTTCGAGCGATACGCCGATCCAGGCTTGCGGGCCTGCGGCGCGCCATGTGCGTTGCGCGGTGGCGGCCGCGGCAATCAGCGCGTCCGGATCTGCTTTCGGGTAACGGATGCCGAGTGGAAGTCCGAACGGCGACACTTCGGCTCCAACGGTTTCTCCCGTAGACGGTTGATCCAGTTCGAAGATGGCGTTCAGGTGCGCCTTGAAGGCGGCTTCGCCGTCCGCGTTGGCTGTTTCCCCGTACACTTTCGGACTGGGCATCTCGACGAATGGGCTCCAGTAGCCGCGCGTCTCGATCGCGGCAAGGGCCTTTTGCAACGTGTCTTCGTGCTTCGTGAATAACGGATGTGTCATGGCGGAGGGCTTGGCTGTACGTTGGGGAAAAGCCTGTCGAATAATTGACCGACCGACCGGTTGGTTGGTGAATGTTAGCATTATTAAGATGGCCGCGCGAAGCGTTTTTCTCGCGCGATTAATCATGAGAAAGGAGGTGGCATGGCTTACGAGAACATTCTGGTTGAGACGCGGGGACGGGTCGGCTTGGTCACGTTGAATCGTCCGAAGGCGTTGAACGCTTTGAACGATGCCTTGATGGACGAACTCGGCGTGGCGCTGCGCGTGTTCGATGCCGACGACGCCATCGGTGCAATCGTGGTGACGGGCAGCGAAAAGGCGTTCGCCGCCGGCGCCGACATCGGCATGATGTCGACGTACACCTATATGGACGTCTATAAGGGCGACTACATCACGCGCAATTGGGAGACGGTGCGCTCCATTCGCAAGCCGATCATTGCGGCGGTGGCGGGATTCGCGCTTGGTGGAGGCTGCGAGTTGGCGATGATGTGCGACATGATCTTCGCCGCCGACACCGCAAAGTTCGGTCAACCGGAAATCAAACTCGGCATCATGCCGGGCGCCGGCGGAACGCAACGCCTGCCGCGCGCGGTGTCGAAGGCCAAGGCAATGGACCTTTGTCTGACGGCGCGTTTCATGGACGCCGCCGAAGCGGAGCGCGCCGGCCTCGTGTCACGTGTTATTTCCGCTGCCTCTCTAATAGAGGAGTCGATCGCCGCAGCCGCGACTATCGCAGAGTTTCCGTTGCCGGCAATCATGATGGTCAAGGAGTCGGTCAACCGGGCATACGAAACGACGCTGGCGGAGGGCGTGCATTTCGAGCGACGTCTGTTCCATTCGCTCTTCGCTACCGAGGACCAGAAAGAGGGGATGGCGGCGTTCGTGGAGAAGCGCAAACCGGTTTTCAAACACCGTTAATACGCTTGTCAAAATAACGCTTGCAAGGCGCGGATCGGCTCGCTAGAATCTCGCTCTTTCGTGCTCCGGACGCCGGGGCACGGGAAGCGGGAGAGCCAGCAGTGGCAAGGCTTCCAGCGGTGGTGACGGGTTCAGTCAGTAACAAAAACCTGTTGACGC
>NZ_JAYXBK010000014.1:0-175414 GCF_036016995.1 Paraburkholderia sp. MPAMCS5 | reverse complement strand
TGAAGCGCTCCGGCTTGCGGAAAAACCCAGGTGGTCAACTCACTAACAACGATCTGAGCGCCGAGGCTGCGCTGGATGTCAAAGGTAACGCTTCCAAAGCGGGTTGTGCAGACCTTCCTTAACTATTACTACGTATACATATACAAAGACTATAAAAACCAGAGACGCATCCACCAGGCTCGCCGCGTAAACGCGCATCGTCCATCAAGCCAGCGGTAAACAGATCTCCGTCAGCAATTCCGCAGGTGCTGTCTCCTTGGGGCTATTCAGATACTCCTCGAACGCTGGTGCATCCGCGGCTTCGCGACCCGACTGCACCAGCCACGTCCCGTACAGCCACTGATAAGCCGCGCGCATATCGCTATACGGCCCCTTGTGCCGCAACACCGCATACTCGCCGCCCTTTACACGCGCGACAGAAACGGGCGGACTCACCGTCACCGCCGTCTGAAGAGGGTGCGGTAACAGCACGCCCGCTTTCGAGCGCAAAGCATGCTCTTGCACCACGCCCGGATCGTCGTAGAAAACACCGACCATGCGCATATTCGCGGCGAGAAGATTGTGTGTTGCCAGCCAGCCGAATAGCGCATCGAATGCCTTGCCAATCTGCATATACGGTCCAACGTGATCGACCGACAAAATTTCCATCGGCTCGACATGACGGATCATCACTTCACGCGTGCTCATTTGATTGCCTCCAGAAAGCGCCGGACGATACCGGCTATGTGTACCTTGCTTGCGATACTGCGCAGGCGGCATGCCGAACGTCGCGCGAAACGTGCGGGAAATAGATTGCAGACTACTGTATCCCGCGAATCTGCAATGGAGGTCGAGCAAAACCAGTTAAGCGCTCACCGACAAACCCTTCCATCCCAAACGCACCGCCCCAACTTTGCCGAATTTCGATAACACCTCGAATAATGGCTCAATACCATCGGCGAAAGCCTGCCCGCCCGTCCGCGCACTACAAAGCGTTGCGGCGTCGAGCGGGCGGCAACCTCAGGGAGCGTCCGATGAAATCAGAGTCCACCCGTCAGCACGTCGGCAAAGTCACGCATCACGAGTTGAAGCAGACACTCGGCACATGGCAGCTTTGGGGAATCGCAGTCGGCCTCGTGATCTCCGGCGAATACTTCGGCTGGAGCTATGGCTGGGCGAGTGCGGGTACGCTCGGCTTCGTCGTCACGGCGATTTTTATTGCCGCGATGTACACCACGTTCATTTTCAGTTTTACCGAACTCACAACGTCGATTCCGCACGCGGGCGGCCCGTTCGCTTATGCGCGCCACGCGTTCGGCCCGGCCGGCGGTTATCTGGCGGGCGCGGCGACGCTCGTTGAATTCGTGTTCGCGCCACTGGCAATCGCACTCGCCATCGGCGCCTATTTGCACGTGCAATTTCCCGCGCTCGAACCGAAACACGCGGCGATGGGCGCGTATCTCGTGTTCATGGCGTTGAATATCGTCGGTGTGCAGATTGCGGCTGCTTTCGAGCTATGCGTGACGTTGCTCGCGATTTTCGAATTGCTCGTGTTCATGGGCGTCGTGTCGCCCGGCTTCCAGTGGTCGCATTTCACGAAGGGCGGTTGGGCCGGCGCGGACACGTTCAGTATGGGCTCCTTTCACGGCATGTTCGCGGCGATTCCGTTCGCGATCTGGTTTTTCCTCGCGATTGAAGGCGTCGCCATGGCCGCTGAAGAGGCGAAGAACCCGAAGCGCTCGATTCCGATCGCCTACGTCGCCGGCATTCTCACGCTGGTCGTGCTCGCCATCGGCGTGATGGTGTTTGCGGGCGCGGCGGGCGACTGGACCAGGCTGTCGAACATCAACGACCCGCTGCCGCAAGCCATGAAGTTCATTGTCGGCGAACATAGCGGATGGATGCACATGCTCGTGTGGCTTGGCCTGTTCGGTCTCGTCGCGTCGTTTCACGGGATCATCCTCGGGTATTCGCGGCAGATTTTCGCGCTCGCTCGCGCGGGCTATCTGCCGGAGTGGCTGTCGAAAGTGCATCCGCGCTTCAAGACGCCGCATCGCGCGATTCTCGCGGGCGGCGCGGTCGGCATCGCGGCGATTTACAGCGACGAGCTGATTCAGTTCGGCGGCCAGACGCTCACGGCGAACATCGTGACGATGTCCGTGTTTGGCGCTATCGTGATGTATATCATCAGCATGTTGTCGCTTTTCAGGCTGCGTCGCGCCGAGCCGGATATGGAGCGCCCGTTTCGCGCGCCGCTCTTTCCGCTGTTCCCGGCTTTCGCGCTCGTGGCCGCGGCGATCTGTCTGGCGACAATGGTGTACTTCAACTTTCTGGTGGCAATCGTGTTCGCCATTTTTCTCGCGCTGGGCTACGTCTATTTCCTGTTGACGCGCCATCAACGCGAAGCCGCGCCATCGGACGCGTTGCTCGAAGAATGATGGACACGAATGAAGCCGCTGCGCGCGTAGCGGCGTTGGAGTCGTAAAAATGAGCTATACGGAGACAATCGGCAGCCGCGCTTATCGCTTTGCCGATCTGAAGACACTCATGGCGAAGGCGAGCCCGCAACGTTCCGGCGATCAGCTCGCGGGCGTCGCGGCGGCGAGCGAGGAAGAACGCGTCGCTGCGAAAATGGCGCTCGCGCAAGTGCCGCTGCGCACTTTCCTGAACGAAGCGCTCATCCCGTACGAGAACGACGAAGTCACGCGGCTGGTGATCGACGATCATTCACCGCAAGCGTTCGCCGAGATTTCGCACCTGACGGTGGGCGATTTTCGCAACTGGCTATTGAGCACCACGACCGACGCGGACGCGCTCACGCGGATCGCCGCGGGACTCACGCCCGAAATGGTCGCGGCGGTGTCGAAGCTGATGCGCAATCAGGATCTGATCGCGGCGGCGCGCAAACGTCCGGTGATTACGCGCTTTCGCAACACGGTCGGATTGCCGGGACACCTGTCCGTGCGTCTGCAACCCAATCATCCGACCGACGATGTCAAAGGTATCGCCGCCTCGATGCTCGACGGCCTCATGTACGGCTGCGGCGACGCGATGATCGGCATCAATCCGGCCAGCGACAATCTTGCCGCCATCACCAGACTGCTGCTGATGATCGACGAGTTCCGCCAGCGCTATCAGGTGCCGACGCAATCCTGCGTGCTCACGCACGTCACCAATACGATTGCCGCAATCGAAAAAGGCGCGCCGGTCGATCTCGTGTTTCAGTCGATTGCGGGCACGGAGAAAGCAAACGCGGGCTTCGGCATTTCGCTCGCGCTGCTTCAGGAGGCCTATGAAGCGGGGTTGTCGCTGAAACGCGGCACGGTCGGCAGCAACCTGATGTACTTCGAAACCGGGCAGGGCAGCGCGCTGTCCGCCGACGCGCATTTCGGCGTCGATCAACAGACTTGCGAAGTGCGCGCCTATGCGGTCGCGCGCAAGTTCAATCCGTTTCTTGTGAATACGGTGGTGGGTTTCATCGGCCCGGAATATCTGTACGACGGCAAACAGATCACGCGCGCCGGTCTCGAAGATCACTTCTGCGGCAAGCTGCTCGGTGTGCCGATGGGTTGCGATATCTGCTACACGAATCACGCGGAAGCCGATCAGGACGACATGGACAATCTGCTCACGCTGCTCGGCGTGGCGGGCATCAACTTCATCATGGGCATTCCGGGCGCGGACGATGTCATGCTCAACTACCAAAGCACGTCCTTTCACGACGCGCTTTATGTTCGCGACGTGCTCGGTTTGCGCCGTGCTCCGGAGTTCGAAGAATGGCTTGAGTCGATGCAGATCGCCGACGCGCGCGGCTCATTGCTGAGCGCATCGACGCAACAGCCGCTGCTCGAAGGCGCGCGCGACTGGATGGGTATCGCATGAGCGACTTCCTCGAAAAGAACCCATGGAATGCGTTGCGTCAGTTCACCAACGCGCGCATTGCATTGGGACGCGCGGGCAACAGCTTGCCCACCGCGCCGCTGCTCGCGTTCAATCTCTCGCATGCGCAAGCTCGCGACGCCGTGCATCATCCGCTCGATGCCGATGCATTGCACGAGCAACTGCGCGCGCAAAACTTCAACACGCTCGACGTGCATAGCGCCGCGCCCGACCGCGAGCATTACTTGCGCCGTCCCGATCTTGGCCGGCGTCTGGCGGAAGACAGCCGAAGCGCGCTGGCGCGCCTATCCGACGAAACGCCCGACGTCGTGTTCGTGATCGGCGACGGGCTTTCAGCTTTCGCTGCATCCAGGCAGGCTGTTCCACTGCTGCAAGCCGTCACGCCACAACTCGCGGACTGGAAGATCGGGCCTGTCGTCGTTGCACGGCAAGCGCGCGTTGCGCTCGGCGACGAAATCGGCGAGTTGCTGCACGCGCAGCTCGTGGTGATGCTGATCGGCGAACGGCCTGGTTTGAGTTCACCGGATAGCCTCGGCATCTACGTCACGTATGCGCCGAAAGTGGGCTGTAGCGACGCGCAACGCAATTGCATTTCCAACGTGCGTCCCGAAGGACTCGACTATCCGTTGGCCGCGCACAAGCTGCACTATCTGCTTACGCACGCGAGGCGTTTGGGTTTGACCGGCGTGGGACTGAAAGACGATAGCGACGCCCTGCTGCCAGTCACGCCGGCCGCGCCCGAAATTAGCGGCGACTCAGATACAAGCGCGATCTAGACGGTCAATCACGCATCGGCTCGTTGCACTGGATGTGTTCCGAGCCACGCGTTTTCGTCGTCGTTGAAAAGACGGGAGCGCGTGAGGAAGCGCATTCCGCTCGGACGTTCGAGCGAAAACATGCCGCCGTTGCCAGGCACCACGTCGATGATCAGCTGCGTGTGCCGCCAGTACTCGAACTGTGAATCGCTCATATAAAACGGCACGCCTGCAATCGTGCCGAGCTTGACGTCGGACGAGCCGACCATGAATTCGCCTTGAGGAAACATCATCGGCGCGCTGCCGTCGCAGCATCCGCCGGATTGATGAAACAGCACCTCGCCATGTTCAGCGCGCAAGGTGTCGATCAATTCGATTGCGGCGGCAGTTGCAATTACGCGAGCTACTTCTTTTTCGTCGGCCATCACATGCCCTCGCGGAAATAGAGCGAGCCGCGTTATGCGGCCCGCTTCAGCAGAATCGCTAGGTTTTTAATGCTTAGAAGAAACCGAGTGGCTTCTCGCTATAGCTGACGAGCAGGTTCTTGGTCTGCTGATAATGGTCGAGCATCATCTTGTGATTCTCGCGGCCAATGCCCGACTGCTTGTAGCCGCCAAACGCCGCATGCGCCGGATACGCGTGATAGCAGTTGGTCCACACGCGTCCTGCCTGGATTTGCCGGCCGAAGCGATAGGCGCGTGTGCCGTCGCGCGTCCAGACGCCCGCGCCCAGACCGTAGAGCGTGTCGTTGGCGATGTCGAGCGCTTCTTCTTCGGTCTTGAACGTGGTGACGGACACCACCGGCCCGAAGATTTCCTCCTGGAAGATGCGCATCTTGTTGTGGCCGCGAAATACAGTCGGCTTCACGTAGTAGCCCTTGCTCAACTCGCCGCTCAACGTGTTGCGTTCGCCGCCGATCAGACACTCGGCGCCTTCCTGCTTGCCGAGATCCACATACGAGAGAATCTTCTCCAACTGTTCCTGCGAAGCCTGCGCGCCGATCATCGTTTTCGTGTCGAGCGGATGGCCTTGTGTGATCGCCGCCACGCGCTTCAATGCACGTTCCATGAAACGGTCGTAGATCTTTTCATCGATCAATACACGCGACGGGCACGTGCACACTTCGCCCTGATTCAGCGCGAACATCGCAAAGCCTTCGAGTGCCTTGTCGAAATAGCTGTCGTCCTGACTCATCACGTCGGCGAAGAAAATGTTCGGACTCTTGCCTCCGAGTTCGAGTGTGACCGGAATGATGTTCTGGCTCGCGTACTGCATGATCAGACGGCCGGTCGTGGTCTCGCCGGTGAAGGCGATCTTCGCGATGCGCTTGCTTGACGCGAGCGGCTTGCCGGCTTCAAGGCCGAAACCGTTCACCACGTTCAGCACGCCCGCGGGCAGCAGGTCCTGAATCAATTCGACCAGCACGAGAATCGATGCAGGCGTTTGCTCCGCCGGTTTGAGCACCACACAATTGCCGGCGGCGAGCGCGGGCGCGAGCTTCCAAACCGCCATGAGAATCGGGAAATTCCACGGGATGATCTGGCCGACTACGCCAAGCGGCTCGTGAAAGTGATAGGCCACCGTGTCATCGTCGATCTCGGAGATGGCGCCTTCCTGTGCGCGCACGGCGCCGGCGAAATAGCGGAAGTGGTCGATGGCAAGCGGAATGTCCGCGGCCATCGTTTCGCGCAGCGGCTTGCCGTTGTCGATCGTTTCAGCAATCGCGAGACGCTGGAGATTCGCTTCCATGCGATCGGCAATGCGATTCAGAATATTCGCGCGATCGGTCGTGGAGGTCTTGCCCCATGAGGTTTTCGCGCGATGCGCCGCGTCGAGTGCGAGTTCGATATCGGCTTCACGCGAACGCGGAATGGAGGTGAACGGCTCGCCTGTGATCGGAGAAACGTTGTCGAAGTACTCGCCACCAGCGGGCTTCACCCATTCGCCACCGATAAAATTCGCATACTGCTTTTTGTATGGGAATTCGGTCGTCAGAAACTGCATCTCTGCGTGATTCATCTGTGTGCTCCTCACATGTTTGAATGCGCGATGGTCGGCGCGCTAGTCGGCGCGATAGTGCGCTCGCTTGCAATCCGTTGAAACCGGCCGCGACACCGTAGAGCCAGAAGTGTGCCAATGCACCTGCGTGGTGAGCCGTGCACGCGGTACAAGCACTGGCGCACTGCATCGCGCGCGGAGTCGATGGAATCGTCCGCGCGAGGCGCGTCGTTTTTGATCAACGCGGTTGTTGCTGTTCACGAATTGAACAGACGCGAGGCGCGCATCGAAGCCAATGGCGCGCGAGGAAAGCGGATAACATCGGCATGGGACTTGCCTCGTCTTCCTGTTCGATATTCCATTGCGGATGCGCCATGACAATCGAAATCACCGGCAGGAGCGCGGCCGCTCTCGCGAGTCCGACGCTCGCGCCGCAGCCGAGCTTCCGCGTGCATACCCGTGTCGCTCACGACGCGGACGAACAGGCGCGCAATCTTCATGGCTGGCATCAGACCTACGACCAGTTGACCGCCGGCAGTTTTGTCGGCGGTCTGACGGAGTTGTGTCTGGATCACATGCAGGTGTTCGTCGAAACGACCAGCCACACGTTGCGGCAGACATGCGAAGTGCAGAAAGACGCCTACTGGTTCGGCATTCCGACCTGTCGCGAGGGATCTGGGCGCATCGACGCGCAGCCAATTACAAGCGATGCACTCGCATTTCGCCCAGGCGGCATCGAGTTCGAATTGCTGACCTCTTCGGGTTACGAGATTTTCGGCGTGGTCGTGAAGGGCGACGTGCTGCGCCGTTACGCGGCGCAAGTGGAGCGCGTCGGTCTCGCCGAACAATGGCCGGACACTCACGTCGTGCCGATCGGCACGGCGCGCAAGGAGCGTTTGTGCGCTTCGCTGCGTGAGCTTCTCGAAGCCGGCGCGGCAAACGCTGCACCGTTGTCGTCATGCGCGCGCAACAGCTTGCAGGCGTCGGTGCTCGCGTCGCTGTTCGACGTGGGCGCGTTGCCCGCCGCGGAACCGCCCGCGATGCCTTCGCGCGCGCGGCGCCAGTCGATCGTGTCGGAGGCGCGCGATTATGTGCTTGCCAATCGCGATCGCGCGCTCAGCGTGCCGGAGCTGTGCGAGCGTTTGCATGTGAGCCGGCGAACGTTGCAATACTGCTTTCAGGATGTGCTCGGCATGGCGCCCGCCACCTATGTTCGCGCGATTCGTCTGAATGGCGCGCGGCGCGATCTGGGCAACGCATCGTGTGAATCGCGTTCGGTGCAAGATGTGGCGGCGGCGTGGGGTTTCTGGCACATGAGCCAGTTTGCAACCGATTACCGCAAGCTCTTCGGCATGCGCCCTTCCGATACGTTAAAGGCCGCGCGCGGCGCGCATTAGCCAACTCAGCGCTGGCTCAGGGCGCTGTGCGCGCGAACTACTTGCGCAGCAGACGCAAGCCGTTCGCCACCACGATGAGACTCGCGCCGACATCGGCGAACACGGCCATCCACATCGTGCCGAGGCCCATCAGGGTCAACACCAGGAACACGCTCTTGATGCCGAGCGCGAGCGCAATGTTCTGCACCAGCACCGAATGCGTCGCTTTCGAAAGACGGATGAAGAGCGGGATCTTGCGCAAGTCGTCGTCCATCAGGGCGACGTCGGCGGTTTCGATCGCGGTGCCGGTGCCCATTGCGCCCATCGCGAAGCCGATGTCGGCGCGCGCAAGCGCGGGCGCGTCGTTAATGCCGTCGCCGACCATGCCGACAGTCGCGCCGTCTGCGGACCACTGCGCGATGGCATCCAGCTTGTCCTGCGGCAACTGATTGCCGCGCGCTTCGTCGATACCGACATGCTGCGCGATGGCCGCAGCCGTGTGCGGATTGTCGCCGGTGAGCATGGCCGTGCCGACGCCCGCGCGGTGCAATTCGGCAATGGCCGCGCGGCTCGTCTCCTTCACGGTATCCGCGACGGCGAACAGCGCGAGCACGCGTTGCGCGTCGATCAGCAGTACGACGGTTTTGCCTTCGCGTTCGAGCGCGTCGAGCCGCGCTTCGAGCGAAGGCGAGCAGCGTCCGAGTTCTTCGACGAGCCGATGATTGCCGAGCCAGTATCGCGCGCCGTCTATCTCTGCGCGAATACCGCGTCCTGCGAGCGCTTCGAACGAATCGACCGTGACGTTCGCCACGCCGTCGTTTTTCGCCGCGCTGGCAATCGCCATCGAGACAGGATGGTCCGAGCGCGCCGCGAGACTTGCGGCGAGCGTGCGGCAACGCGCGGCATCGGCATCGGCATCGGCGAATAAGGCGAATTCGGTTTGCACGGGTTTGCCGTGCGTGATCGTGCCGGTTTTGTCGAGCGCAAGGCGGCTCAGCTTGCGGCCTTGTTCGAGGTAAGCGCCGCCCTTGATCAGAATGCCTTTGCGCGCGGCCGCCGCGAGACCGCTGACAATCGTGACCGGCGTGGAAATCACCAGCGCGCACGGACACGCAATCACCAGCATCACCAGCGCCTTGTAAATCCACGCTTGCCACATTCCGCCGAAGAAGAGCGGCGGCACGAGCGCCACCACGAGCGCGACGGCGAATACCAGCGGCGTATACACGCGCGCGAACCGATCGACGAAGCGTTGCGTCGGGGCTTTCGTGGCCTGCGCTTCCTCCACGGCGTGAATGATGCGCGCGAGCGTGGTGTGGTTCGCTGCGGCCGTCACGCGATAGTCGAACGAGCCGGCCTGGTTGATCGTGCCGGCGAACACGGCGTCGCCCACAGTCTTGTCGACCGGCAGACTTTCTCCCGTGATGGGCGCCTGATCCACGCTCGAACGTCCGGCGACGATATCGCCATCGAGCGCGATCCGCTCGCCCGGCTTCACGCGAACCCGCGCGCCGGGCGCGATCATGCCGAGGTCGGTGAGCCGCCATTCGCCATCGGGCTGTTGCACGCTCGCCTGTTCGGGCGTGAGTCGCATCAGTCCTTGAATCGCGTGGCGGGCACGGTCGAGCGATTTCGCCTCGATCAGTTCGGCGACGGTGAAGAGCACCATCACCATCGCCGCTTCGGGCCATTGGCGCAGCAGCAGCGCGCCCGTCACCGCGATGCTCATCAGCGCGTTGATGTTGAGATTGCCGTTGCGGAGGGCGAGCCAGCCCTTGCGGTACGTCGTCAGGCCGCAGGAGGCGATCGCGAGGATCGCGAGACCTGCTGGCATCCAGGGCGGTGCGCCGAGCCAGCCTGCGGCCTCTGAAGCCGCCGCGGCGACGCCCGCGACGGCGAGCGGCCACCAAGGTTTGGGCGCGGCTTGCGGAAGCTGTTGCGCGGCAGTCGACGAGTTGGCCGAGCCGGGCGAGCCAGGCGAACCGGCCTCGGCCACTTCGGGCGAGAAGTCGAGTGAACGAAGCGCGGCGAGAATCGAGTCGAGCGCGCCGGGCGCGTGCACGACGGTCAGCACGCGCTGCATCAGGTTGAACTCCATGCTGCGCACGTCCGTCATGCGGCTGAATTTTGTGCGGATCAGCGCCTCTTCCGTGGGGCAATCCATCTGCATGATGCGAATCGCGGTGCGCACGTCGCCGCCTGCCGCTTCGGATGGCGGCAACTGCATTTGCACGGGCGCGGGCGAATGAGCCGACGCGCAGCAGCGGCTCGCGCCCGCATGAGCGTGTGCATGAGCATGCCTGTGATGCCCGTCGGCACGGGTTTCGAGTTCTTCGCGGCGGTCGGCGTTCGCCTCGCTGGCGTGCGGCATGGTGGCTTCCTCTTAGGATTTGTGGTCTAGTAAACACCTTGAAGCCACTACAAGGTCAAGACCGCTGTCGGGAGGGTCCATGAAAATCGGCGAACTGGCGAAAATCGCCCATTGCACGACCGAAACCATCCGTTTCTACGAGAAGGAAGGGCTGTTGCCCGAGGCGGAGCGCACCGAAGCCAATTACCGCAGCTATACCGCGAAGCATGTCGAGCGGCTGCGCTTCATTCGCAATTGCCGCGCGCTCGACATGACGCACGACGAAATCCGCGCGCTGCTGAGTCTGACGGACGCGCCGGCTAACGGTTGCGGCGGCATCAACGATCTGATCGACGAGCACATTGCGCACGTCGATACGCGCATCGACGAACTGCAGCAACTCAAGGCGCAACTCACCACACTGCGCGAGCAATGTCACGGCGAACAGGCCGTCGAAGATTGCGGCATCGTGCAGGGTCTCGCCGAGATGGATGTGAGCGCGCCGCGTGCGCGTCACACGCATCTTGGTTGAAGCGGCCAGTCGACTTAATCACCGAATCCAGTTGGAGAAGTAACGTGTTTACATGTAGAAATCAGTCCTGCGGCGCGCAGTGGGAGCAGTCGGACGTCGTCATCAAGAACGAGGGACAGGGCTTGCTGTTCCGTTGCCCGATGTGCGGCGCGCGCAATTACGTCGAGCATTTCGAAGGCGACGACGGCTCCGTGCTCTACGAGCAGATGGAAGGCCGTCCCTCGCCCGGCCCGATGGCCGAGTAGTCCTTTGCGTTCAGCCGATAACGAGCCATTACCTCATGAATAGTCCCACCACCGCCGGCGCGCCGTTTAGCCAGTTGCCGCTGCCCGCCGCCGCGCTCGCGAATCTCACGCAACTCGGCTATGTCGAGATGACGCCGATTCAAGCCGCGAGTCTGCCTATCGCGCTCGCCGGCCACGATCTGATCGCGCAGGCGAAAACCGGCAGCGGCAAGACCGCGGCGTTTTCGCTCGCACTGCTTGCCCGTCTCGACGCACGCAACTTCGCCGTGCAGGCAATGGTGCTTTGTCCGACGCGCGAACTCGCCGATCAGGTCACGCAGGAAATCCGCCGTCTCGCGCGCGCCGAGGAAAACATCAAGGTGCTGACCTTGTGCGGCGGCACGCCGATGCGTCCGCAAACCGCGAGTCTCGAACACGGCGCGCATATCGTGGTCGGCACGCCGGGCCGCATCATGGATCACCTCGAACGCGGCAGTCTGCCGTTGCAGTCGCTCAACACGCTCGTGCTCGACGAAGCGGACCGCATGCTCGACATGGGTTTCTTCGACGATATCGCCACGGTCGTCAGGCAATGTCCGAAAGAGCGGCAAACGCTGCTTTTTTCGGCGACGTATCCCGAAGGCATCGTCAAGCTGAGTCAGCAATTCCTCCGGAATCCGAAAGAAGTGAAGCTGGCCGAGCGGCACGACAATACGAAGATCCGTCAGCGCTTCTATGAAGTGACGGAAGACGAGCGCTTGCATGCGGTTGGCCAGTTGCTGAACCACTATCGTCCGGTGAGCACGCTGGCGTTCTGCAACACCAAGCAGCAGTGCCGCGATCTGCTCGACGTATTGCGCGCGCAAGGTTTTCATGCGCTCGCGCTGCATGGCGAACTCGATCAGCGCGAACGCGATCAGGTGCTGATCCAGTTCGCGAACCGCAGTTGCTCGGTGCTGGTCGCCACCGACGTCGCCGCACGCGGTCTCGACATCGCGCAACTCGAAGCGGTGATCAACGTGGACGTGACGCCGGACCCGGAAGTGCACGTGCATCGTATCGGCCGCACGGGCCGCGCCGATCAGGAAGGCTGGGCGCTCAGTCTCGCGAGCATGAACGAAATGGGCCGCGTCGGCAGTCTGGAGCAGGCGCAAAAGCGCGAGGTCGAATGGCACAAGCTGTCGGAACTCGCGGCGGACAGCAATGAACCGCTTTTGCCGCCCATGGAAACGCTGCAGATTCTCGGCGGCCGCAAGGAAAAAATCCGTCCCGGCGATGTGCTCGGCGCGCTGACCGGCGAGGCGGGTTTCGCCGGTTCGCAGATCGGCAAGATCAACGTGACCGAGATGTCGACCTATGTGGCGGTCGAACGCAGCATCGCGCGCGAGGCGGTCCGCAAGCTGAGCGCCGGCAAGATGAAAGGCAAGAAGGTCAAAGTCCGTCTGATGGACGACGCCTGATAGCGCAATGCAGACGGCGAAGGCTGCGCATGCGGCTTTCGCCGGCTCCATCACGTTTCGTCATACCCGCAGCATGTCCCCGCGCCTTCGCGCGCTTCTCTGTTCGCTGCAAGTCCGCACGCTGCCGGCTTCGCCCACCGCCGCACCCGTTCGCGCGAGCCATGAAAGAAACGCATGCGGCGCATGACAAAGTTTCGATTGTGACAGTTCTTTGGCTGATGCCTAATCACTCAACCGGAATGGACGTCCGCGCAAACGGCGTCCGCGAATCCGCTGCCGGATGAAGAAAGGGAGAAGCCTTATGCAGAGCGCGATGCAAGCACGCTCGAAACTGCCGGACGTCGGCACGACGATTTTCACCGTGATCGGTCAACTGGCCGCGCAACACGATGCGTTGAACCTCTCGCAAGGCGCGCCGAATTTCGCGCCGGATGCGAAGCTGGTCGACGGCGTCGCGCAAGCCATGCGCGCGGGCCACAACCAGTACGCGCCGATGGCCGGCATCGCCGCGCTGCGCGAAGCGCTCGCCGACAAGGTGCAAACGCTGTACGGCGTGCGCTACGACCCGCTGAGCGAAGTGACCGTGATCGCGAGCGCGAGCGAGGGTCTTTATTCGACGATCAGCGCGCTCGTGCATCCCGGCGACGAAGTCATTTACTTCGAGCCTTCGTTCGACAGCTACGGACCGATCGTCCGGCTGCAAGGCGCCACGCCTGTCGCCATCAAACTTTCACTGGACGATTTTCGTGTGAACTGGGACGAGGTCGCCGCCGCGATCACGCCGAAGACTCGCATGATCATCATCAACACGCCGCACAATCCGACCGCGACCGTGTTCAGCGAGACCGACATCGCGCGCCTGAGAGCGATCACGCGCGACACGGACATCGTGATCCTTTCCGACGAAGTCTACGAACACGTGGTGTTCGACGGCGCGAAGCACGAGAGCATGGCGCGCCACAGCGAACTCGCGGAACGCAGCGTGATCGTGTCGTCGTTCGGCAAGTCGTATCACGTCACGGGCTGGCGCGTCGGCTATTGCCTCGCGCCGGCCGAGCTGATGAACGAGATCCGCAAAGTCCATCAATTCATGGTGTTTTCCGCCGATACGCCGATGCAGTACGCGTTCGCCGATGCCTTGGCCAATCGCGAAAGCTACCTCGGTTTGTCGGCGTTCTATGAGCGAAAGCGCGATCTGCTCGCGCATGCGCTGCGCGAGTCGCGCTTCGAGTTGTTGCCGAGCGAGGGCAGTTTCTTCATGCTCGCGCGCTTTCGCGGATTCTCCGAGGAAAGTGACAGCGATTTCGTGTTGCGCCTGATTCGCGATGCGCGCGTCGCCACCATTCCGCTGTCCGCGTTTTACACCGACGGCACGGATTCAGGCTTGATTCGTCTGAGCTTTTCGAAGGACGACGCGACACTCGTCGAAGGCGCGCGGCGTTTGTGCGCGATCTGAAGGGCGCGCGCACGCGCGGCCACGGCATTTTGAACGCAGTATGATCGTCGCGTCGCTGCTCATTCGCACGCGACATGTTGCGATTACAACGATATCAAAGGGAAAGGGACCTGCTATGAAACTGCTCAAGCCTCTATTGGCGCTGGCCTGCGCATTCGCATCGGTGGCGGCATCGTCTGCTGCCGTTGCGGCCGATACATCGACGCTGCGCTTCGGGCTCGAAGCGCAGTATCCGCCGTTCGAATCCAAAGGCCCGAATGGCGAGTTGCAAGGTCTCGACGTCGATGTCGGCAAAGCGGTGTGCGTCGCCGCGCATATGACGTGCAAGTGGGTCGAAACGTCCTTTGACGGTTTGATTCCCGCGCTACAGGGCCGCAAATTCGACGCGATCAATTCGGCGATGAACGCGACCGAGCAACGGCGTCAAACGATCGATTTCACCACGGTCGTGTATCGCGTGCCGACGCAACTGATCGCGAAGCGCGACAGCGGTTTGCTGCCGACGCCCGAGGCGCTGAAGGGCAAGCGCGTGGGCGTGTTGCAGGCGTCGATTCAGGAGACGTTCGCAAAGACGCATTGGGAGCCGGCCGGCGTCACCGTCGTGTCGTATCAGGATCAGAACCAGGTCTATGCGGACCTCGTCGCGGGCCGCCTCGATGCAACGCTCGTGCTGGCGCCCGCGGGACAAACCGGCTTTCTCTCGAAGCCGAATGGCAAGGACTATGCGTTCGTCGGCCAGCCGGTGCGCGACGACAAGATTCTCGGCAGCGGCATTGCGTACGGCATCCGCAAGGGCGATACGGCGCTGCGTGAGCGCCTGAACGCGGCGATTGCGAAGGTCCAGGCCGACGGCACGGTGAAGACGCTCGCGGAGAAATACCTCGGCAATATCGACGTTTCCGCGAAGTAACCGCTTTCGGTTCGTTACTGCAGCATGCGCGGGCGAGGGCTACATGCCCGCGTTTTCCACGATGCGGCCTTCCGCGCGCCAACGCAGCATGCCGCCCGCGAGATTCGCGACTTCGTCGAATCCCGCTTGCCGCAGTATCACCGTGGCTTGGGCAGAACGGCCGCCCGCGCGGCACACCGTCACAATCGGGCGCTCCTTCGTGAGTTCGGCGATGCGCCCGGCGAGATCGCCCAATGAAATGAGCCGCGCAGCGGGAATCCGGCCGAGCGGTCCGTCGAACTCGTCGGGCTCGCGCACGTCGATCAACTGAACGGCGCGAAGGTTGTCTTCGAGCCATTGCGGGCCGATTTCCCAGATGCCCGCGAAGGTGTACACGAGCGGCGCCCAATCGGGTTCGACCGATTGCGTCGGGTCGCTTGCCGCGACGCCGCATTTGAGATTCGCCGGCACCGCGATGTCGATCTGCTTCGGATGCGGCAACCTCAAGTTCGTCACATAACCGACGAAATCGTCTTCGCACAATTCACCGCCGAGGCGCGGATTGAAGCGCCGCTCTTCGCCGACGCTCGTGACCGTCAAGCCGCGATAGTCGTGCGCCGGATAAAGCAGGCACGTGTCGGGCTGACTGAAAATCTGGCTGTGAATGGCGCGGAACATCGCGCGGGCGTCGCCGTGCTGGAAGTCGGTGCGCCCCGTGCCTCTGATCAACAGGCAATCGCCGGTGAACATCATGGTGCCGTCGTCGAGCGCGAGACTGATGCAGCCGTCGGTATGGCCCGGCGTCGCGCGCACTTCGAGGTAGCGCGTGCCGAACTCGCAGCGTTCGCCCTGGGTCAGATAGCGGTCCGCGCCTTCCGCGCCACTGGCCGCGGATATCGCGATGGCACTTCCCGTGCGCCGTTTGAGCATCCATGCGCCGGTCACGTGATCGGCGTGCACGTGCGTGTCGATCGTATAAAGCAGGCACAGCCCGAGTTCTTCGATCAGCGCAGTATCGCGGCGCACCTGCTCGAATACCGGATCGATCAGGATCGCTTCGCGCGTTGCGCTATCGGCGAGAAGATAGGTGTAGGTGGACGATTGCGGGTCGATGAGTTGCCGAAAGATCAGCACGATTTGTCTCCGTGACGCGCACCGTCAGGAAAGAAAACCGGGCGCGTGTCGCGCCCGGCTTCGGTGCAGCGCAAAGCTCAGCGCGGCTGCGCAACGGTCCGCAGATAAGGCTTCAGCGTTTTGAACCCTTCCGGGTATTTCTTCGCGGCATCTTCATTCGACACGGAAGTCGGAATGATGACGTCGTCGCCCGGCTTCCAGTTCACCGGCGTCGCCACCGCATGTTTCGCGTTCAATTGCAGCGAGTCGAGCAGACGCAGCACTTCGTCGAAATTGCGCCCGGCACTCATTGGATACACGAGCATGGCCTTGACCTTCTTATCCGGCCCGATGATGAACACCGAACGCACGGTCGCATTGTCCGCCGCGGTGCGCGTGCCGCCGCTCGCGTTCGGGTGAATCATGTCGTAGAGCTTCGCGACCTTCAGATCCGCGTCGCCGATGAGCGGATAGTTGACCGCGTGTCCCTGCGTCTCTTCGATATCTTTCACCCACTTCTCGTGGTCGCTGACCGGGTCGACGCTCAGGCCGATAATTTTCGTGTTGCGCTTTTCGAACTCCGGCTTGAGGCCGGCCATATAGCCGAGTTCCGTGGTGCAGACAGGCGTGAAATCCTTCGGATGGGAAAACAGAATGACCCACTGGTTGCCTATCCATTCGTGAAAATGGAGCGAGCCTTCGGTGGTGTCGGCAGTGAAATCGGGAGCTTCTTCTCCAAGTCGAATCGACATCGTCATCCTCCATGAGAGTGCGCCGGGGCAGGGGCGCCGGTTCGCGGAGCGGCGATCCCCGGGTTGCCTGATGTCTCGATCAGGCGATTGCTTGACTCACGTTAAGCCTCCGGCCGTTGGATTGCTTGTTGCGCGGGAGGACCCTGCGGACGCGGCGAATCCGCGGCATGCCGGCGGATTGCTGTGGTGCGGAAAAGACGAATGCGCCACGCGTCGCGCTTAAAGCGTAGGACAAAAATGCGCGCCGCTCTAGCCAGCATGCAGGGCTAATCCGCCGCGGCGGTACGCTTGCCGCGCAACGCGGCTAGGTCTCGCTCCCTACGTCTCGCCCCACATGCGCAGCAGGTTGTGATAACAGCCGACGAGCGTGCGGCGCGCGGCGTCGTCTGCGTTCGACGCGTTCAAACGCTGGATCGCGCCGTCGAGGTCGAACAGCATCGCGCGTTGCGTATCGTCGCGCACGAGGCTTTGTGCCCAGAAGAAGCTCGACACGCGCGCGCCGCGCGTGACCGGCCGCACCTGGTGCAGGCTCGTGCCGGGATAAACAATCGCGTGGCCGGCGGGCAGCTTCACTTCCTGCACGCCGAACGTATCTTCGATCAGCAGTTCGCCGCCGTCGTATTCGTCGGGCGGCGTGAGAAACAGCGTGATCGACACGTCGGTGCGCACGCGCGCGCCGCTGCCGGGCACGAGGCGAATCGCGCCGTCGACATGACTGCCGAAATGCATGCCGCCTTCATAACGGTTGAAGAGCGGCGGATACACCTTGTTCGGCAGCACCGCGCTGATAAAAAGCGGATGCCGTTCGAGCGCCGCGATGATCCGCTCGCCGATGTCCAGCGCGATCGGCGAGCCTTCCGCGATCTGCTGGTTGCGCTTGACGGGCGCGCCTTGATAGCCGGCCGTCGCGCGGCCGTCCACCCACGCGTCGGCGGACGCCTCCAGGTGCGCGCGTATCGCGGCGGCGTCGGCGGGACTGAATACGTTGGGGATCGAGACAATCATCGTTGGACTTTCCTGCGAAACCGCGCGCCTGGCCGCTGCGAGATCGCAGCGAGCAAGCGCGCGGCGTGCGTGGCGCCGATCGCGGCGCGGCGATCAGAAGAAGCGATAGTTTAACGTCGCGAGGAAGGTGCGGCCGTAGCCCGGCACCGCGCGCCCGCCATCGGACGGAATCAGCGCGTCGTAGTACTTCTTGTCCGTCAGATTCAGCACGTTGAACTGGACGTCGTACTTTTTCGCGTGATACGCGGCCATCGCATCCCAGCGCGTATAGCCGCCGACCTGCACGAAGTTATTGTTCGCGGCGTAGCGCGACGACGTGTAAATCGGGCCGCCGCCGATTTCCCAATGCGGCGTGAAGGCATAGGTGGTCCACAGCGTCACCATGTTGCGCGGCGTGTTCGCGGGCGTTTTGCCGGCGGTGCCGTCGAGCGCCTTCAGGATCGTTGCGTCCATGTAGGTATAGCCGCCGAACACTTGCCACTTGTCCGTGATGTGGCCCGCGACGCCGAGCTGATAGCCGCGCACGCGGATGTCACCGTCGAGCGTGTAGCTGCCGTCCGCATTCAGCGTGCGCGCATTCGTCTTTTCGATGTTGAAAAGCGATTGCGTGACGGAGAGACCGCCGCCCAGCAGATCCCATTTCGCGCCGACTTCGTACGATTTGTTGTGCTCCGGCGCGAGATTTTGCGTGTTGTTCGTCAGAGTCAGCGCTTCGAGCGACGGATTGAACGACGTGCCGTATGAGACGTAGTAAGACTGCCAGTCGGTCGGTTGCCAGATGACGCCGCCGCGCACGCTCGTGAAGTAGTTCGTTTGCGTCGCGTAGGAAGGCGCGTTGATCGAGTTGTGAATCGACGCCTCATAGCGGTCCCAGCGCAGGCCGCCCACGACCTTCCAGTGTTCGCCGATGGAAACCGTGTCGTTCGCATAGACGCCGATGCCGTTCGCGCTCGATTCCGCGAGGTTCGTGGCGACGGTCTTCGCATTCGACGGACGCGTCGTGTAGGACGGATCGACGAGCGGCACGATGGCAATGGTGTTCGACGGCAAGCCCGGCGTGGTCGTCGTGAAGCTCTGGTTGCTGTACGTTTCGTGACTCAGATCGACGCCGGCCACCACTTCGTGCCTGATGAAGCCGGTGTTGAATTTCGCCTGGATGTCCGTCGAGTTGTAGACCGAGTGGTCGTTGATGTTGCGGTCTTTGCCTTGCAGCTTCACGAATAGCCGCGACGGGTCGATCGTCGTGAAGTTGCCGTTGCTCAGGGCCGTCGACGTCGGCAGCGGACCGGTCAGCACCGATGCCGCGTTCGTCGCGCGGGCTTCCGTGCTGTAGTGGCTGAATTGGGTCTGGTTGCGCAGCTTCAGGTTGTCGTTGAAGCGGTGTTCGATGCGCGCATTGAGCGTTTGCACGTCCTGGATCGTGCGGTCGTCGGTGAAGCCGTAGAACGTGCCCCGATCGACGGGCGCCGGATGGCCGTTCAGCGGCGGGATGCCGTAGTCGGGCTGATCGCGGTTGTGCTGGATCAGCGCGGACAGGGTGATTTCCGTCGGCGTGCCGATGCCGAATTTCACCTCGGGCGCGACGCCGTAGTCCTTGCTCTTCATCACGTCGCGCGACGAACCCAGGTCCTGGCCAAACGCGTTGATGCGCAACGCGGAGGTCGAGGTGATCGGCGTGTCGAGGTCGACGGTCGTGCGATAGCGGTCGTGCGTGCCGGCCTGCACGGAGACGTCGGCGCGGGGCTTGAGCGTCGGCTGCTTGCTGACCTGGTTGATCACGCCGCCCGTCGAGCCTCGCCCGAAGTACAGCGACGACGGGCCGTACAGCACGTCGATCGATTCGAGGTTGAACGTGTCGCGATAGTACTGGCCGCGATCGCGGAAGCCGTCGAGGTAAATATCGGTGCGCGCCGAGAAGCCGCGCAGGTTGATGTTGTTGCCGATCTGGCCGCCTTCCGCCGCGCCGATCGTGATGCCGGGCACGTTGCGCAGCGCGTCGGTGAAGGAGCTTGCGGCCTGCGATTGCAGCACGGCCTTGGGCACCACGACAGCGGCTTGCGGAATGTCGCGCAGCGCCGTGGGCACTTTCGCGCCGACGCTCGACACGTCTCGCGCGAATTCCGGCGGCGCGCTTTCGCCCGTCACGCTGACGGCGGGCAAGGTTGCGCTTTCGGGCGACTGGCTTGACGCGGTCTTGCCGGTAGCGGAAGCCGACGACGCAGGTTGGGCGGCAGCCGCGGGCGTGGTCGTCTGTGCGGTTGTCTGTGCGGTCGTTTGAGCGTAAAGCGGCGTCGCGAACGCGACCAGAACGGCCGCCGCGAGAGGCGTGTTTTGGAACATCTCGATACCCTGTCGTTGTCGCTATTGTTCTGATTCGACGGACGCCATGGCTCGTTGATGCGGTGACAGCGGACTGTCGGACGCGACCGGCGATGGATCCATCGTCTACTTCTCAAATGAGAATCAATATCATTACACGAAGGATAACCGTTCGCAATAATTTGTTACGGTTTGGTATTTTTCGAGGGACGAGTGAACGGGGAGGGCGCGTTTTGTGGGATGAACGGCCGCAGCAGGCGATCGGCAAAACGACACTTGCGCTTGACGTGCCGCTGGTGTCTCGCGCGGCACGCAGTGGCCGAAGCGCGGCGGCGTCACCACGTCACGTACATGGCGATCGATACGACGGGCATCGGCCAGGGTGTGTATCAGCTCGTGAAGCAGTTTTTCCCGCGCGTCGTCGCGTTCAACTACTCGCCAGAGGTCAAAGGCCGGCTGGTGCTCAAAGGCTTGTCCGTGGTCGGAAATGCACGCTTGCAGTTCGACGCCGGCTGGACCGACATGGCGGCGGCTTTCATGGCAATCAAAAAGACGGTGACGGCGAG
Organism: Paraburkholderia sp. MPAMCS5; assembly: GCF_036016995.1. Taxonomy (NCBI): domain Bacteria; kingdom Pseudomonadati; phylum Pseudomonadota; class Betaproteobacteria; order Burkholderiales; family Burkholderiaceae; genus Paraburkholderia; species Paraburkholderia sp. MPAMCS5. Next base: position 154,740 of record NZ_JAYXBK010000014.1, on the reverse strand, counting down.
CGGCCGGCACGTCACCTACGAGGCCGGCCGAAGCGAGGAGACGGGTCACGCGGACCTCGCATGGGCTGTCCTGCATGCGATATCGAATGAGCCGCTGGAAGGCACGACGGCGCGTAACACAGGATTAGTGGAGATCTATTCATGAAGAAAGCAAAGACGCGGCAGCCGTACTCTGCTGCAACAACGGTGCAGGCTGATGCATCGCGGCCCGCGCAATCGACGGCATTCACGTTCGGCGAGGCGATGCCGGTGATGAGCCGCGCCGAGATTCTGGACTATGCCGAACTGGTGACGATCAACGGGTGGTATGAGCCGCCGGTGAGCTGGGCGGGCTTGTCCAAGGTGTTCAGATCGGGAACGCATCACGCATCGGCGATCTACTTCAAGCGCAACGTGCTTGCGTCGACGTTCATTCCTCACCGGTTGATGAGCCGTGACTCGTTTCGACGCTGGGCGCTCGACTTCATGATTTTCGGCAATGGCTATCAGGTGGCGGTAAAGAATCGGCTCGGCGGTGTTTTGCGCTACGACCCGGCGCCGGCAAAGTATGTGCGCCGGTGTGCCGATCTGATGAACTACGTGCAGACGAATGGGTGGTCAACCGTTCACGAGTTCGAAACTGGCACGGTCCAGCATCTGCTGGAGCCGGACGTGAATCAGGAAATCTATGGCCTGCCGGAATATTTGGGCTCGTTGCACGCCGCGATGCTCAACGAGTCGTCGACGCTCTTTCGCCGGCGGTATTACGAGAACGGGAGCCATGCCGGCTTCATCCTGTACCTCACCGATGACAAGGCTGGCCAAGGCGACATTGACGCGCTGCGCGAGGCGTTGAAAAGCGCCAAGGGGCCGGGCAATTTCCGCAACCTGTTCTATTACGCGCCAGGCGGAAACAAGGACGGTATGCAGTTGATTCCGGTGTCGGAGGTGGCCGCGAAAGATGAGTTCTTCAACATCAAGAACATTACGCGCGATGATTTGCTCGCGGCGCATCGTGTGCCGCCGCAGTTGCTGGGGATCGTGCCGAGCAATACCGGTGGCTTTGGTGCTGCTGACACTGCGGCGCGCGTGTTCGGCCGCAACGAGATCGAGCCGCTACAGGCTCAGTTCATGTCGTTCAATGAGTGGGCCGGGGAGGAGGTCGTGAGATTCAACCCGTATGTCGTCGATGGGGCCGACGCCAAGAAAACGTGAGCGGCGCTCGCGTCCGAAATCCGGCCCACTGCGACGCTGGAATTGAGTTGCCGGGGCGCAGAGGGGCGCGAGGCGGCCGGCCCGGCCAAGACCGGCGTACGGCGTCCAATCGCCTCTGCGCGTTTTTACGAGCCGGCGCGCGTTTTAAAACGCAGTCCCCCTCCCCGCCTGACGTTCTCTAAAGTGGCTGCTTTTGATGCAATCGTCCGCTCCAACTCCGGAGCCTTGTCACCCGGGGTTTCGGACCTTGGTGGCTGCGGTGAGGTGATGCGATGTGATGCACGGGCTAGACGCTACGCTCCAGTGTGCATCTTTCTTTTGTCGGGAGAGCGTTGTGCGACCAGTGGGAAATGGTCAATAGAAAAGCGACGCTGTGCGAGGACTTCAAACCTATTGCTGATGACCGAAGGCTACTGCCTACTGTCGTTATCAGCGATCTTTGTGGTCCCACGAGGGGGGAGCGTTACAAATTCTGAAGCTAGCGCTTTATGAGCGACAGCCGCTGTGGCGATTCAACCTTGGCCAAATAACTTACGAGGCGAGATTTGATAGGGGGTATGTATCGCAGCCCTAACAACAGAAGGTGCGACAGGTTACGGGCAGGCACGAAACGGTGGACGGTGTGGCGATTGATCTTTGTATCTGGCCTAACGCAAATGAGGCCGCATCGGCGGCCTCACTTTGTTCTAAAAGAATCGCGCCCGCCGAAGAACGCGTTGAAGCAATTCCGCTTCGCTCTGCTCGATTTTTGTGCGCAGCCGCTGAGCGGTGCTCGGCATCTCCAAAATTTGAGCCCCCTTATTAGGCGCTCGTCGGTGCACCCCTTCGTCTGACGGCGACGACGGCGTGTGGAGTAATTCGAAGTTCAGCGAAAGTTGCTTATCTCGCTCCATATCACCCTCCCTCAAGTTACTCACTCGCCTTCATTGTTGTCCGTAGCGCGGACCGCGCCAAGGTTCGCCCCTGGCTCGCCCAATTGTAGACTACGGACCGCCATCGCTTCAAGGGTAGTAATCGCCTCTAACGTTATTGCAGTAACAGGATACGCAGGCCGAGAGCGCATCTTTCCAGTTACCGAGTCCTTTCGCCCGTCATCATGTGTAGAGAAAAACTTCAGGAAACGAGAGGGGGCGACGCCGTCGAAAGGCAAGATGCGGACCTTCGTGGAATCCGCTTCTCGTTCTGTGATGGCGTCAGAGTGTAACTTTGTGGCGAGGCTCTTACGATACGGCTCAAGGAAATACACCTCTTTGATACCCGCCGCAACAATGTGACGCGCGCATGAATGACAAGGGTAGGTCGTTACAAAGAGCTTTCCATCGCGAATCTTCGCTCCGTGCGTAGCTCCAGCGTTGAGTAACGCATGCATTTCAGCGTGCACTGCACGCGAAAATTCAATGAGGCTCTTCAGTTGGCTGTCATGCCGCATTAGCCTGAAGGCTTCGTTACGTTTGTCGTCGTTAATGATCCCTTTTTCAATCATGCGGGAAACGACCGCAGTGGAAATCAGATCCTTTTCTTCATCATTAAAGCAATGACCTCCTTCGAGGTTCCAACAGCGGTGGTCGTCATCAACGGAGTCTGTTGATTCGAGACTCTCATACAGTCCACCAAACGGCCGAGGCACGTCGTTCCACCCCACGGCCAGCACTTCGCCTTGAGCGCTCGTGAGCGATGCGCCAACCTGCCGAGACAGGCAGGCAGAATTTCGGGCGGCAGAATATGCCGCGTACATGGCTCGCTCGTTAGGAGTAGGGGTCGCAATGCGAGTTCCGAGCATGAGATCAAGGAACCTCTTTACGCGAGTGCGCAATTGTGAGTCTGTGCCCGCGTCCGCCCGCAGAAAAAAGTCTGACTGCGGAAAGGTGTCGCGGACCTGCTGGCCATAATCCACTTCCTCGCCAGAGTCACGGTCTATCAGCTGGTGGACGTCATCGCCTCGATCTCGGCGCTTAGACAGGCGCTCAATGCGCAGTTCGATGGGTGTGTAAACGCCAATGACATGAAGCATATCCCCGTATACAGATCTCAATAGGCGAAGCTCCTCGACGTTTTTTATCGAATCGATGATGTGGCAACTGCGTATCGAGATAATGGGCTTTATGTCTTCGTCGGAATCATCGTCGCCGAAGAGATCTTGTTGGTTTATGTCGCGCTCAACATTCAGCTTCTCACGCGCAAGCGTGATTTTTTTTATGGCAACCCGTGCTAGGTACGCGTTTCCGTGGTCTTTTCGGAGTCGGTTCCCCGCGTCGATGAGCTCCTTGGTGGAGCAATGGCGATCGGCAATTTGCGCCAACTCTCGAATTTCATCGCTCAGACGGATAATGGAGACTTCTTCATAACCATAGTCCGTACCCTCCAGCAATTCCTTGAAGGTCTTTGCGACCTCGTGCAGAGGCGTTCCCATTGGACCGCAAAGCGCAATCACCACTTCGGCGGTAAGTGAGCTGTCGATTGCGTGTTGATCGTCGAATGCCCCGACGGTATGGAGTCGCCGTCTCTGCTGCGGCACGACTTCCAGATTGGTCTTTGCCATATAGTTCCCGATATAAGCTTTCCGTGAAGCATAGCCCGAAAAAACTGGCGAAGCGGAGCCTCTCGGGCAGGCACGCAATTTCTACACGAACGACAGTCAATCCTTGACTGTCCGGGCATCGGTTGTGAGCGAGCTGAGTCGACGCTAGGCTTGCAATGGATGGGCTAGTTTCAGCGAGGTCGCGGCGCGATGAATATTGGACACGGTCTAATATATGTCCCGACAAGGCAAAAGAAAAAGGGCTTAGCATGCGCTAAGCCCTTGAATTTGTTGGTGGGGCGTGAGTGACTCGAACACTCGACCTACGGATTAAGAGTCCGCTGCTCTACCAACTGAGCTAACGCCCCAACAGAAGCGAGATTATGCAGCAGGTTAGCGGCGTTGCCAAGCCCCTTTAGCAGGTTTCTTAAAAAATTTGCAGCGGCCCGCTCGAATCATCCTTCGATGAAAGAGGGCCGTCAAAACGACGCGCGGTCCGGCGTCCCGGTATGATGTCGCGACACTTGCGGCTCATAGGCCGCGCGGCTTTCGACGGGATATCGCCATGGATGACAAAGAGATTATCGAATTGCTCGATCGCATCCTCGCGCCGTGGGTTCGTGCGCTGACGCTGACGCCCGTTAAGGTCGATGCGGAAAGCGCGACGCTTCGCCTGCCGTTTTCCGGCGGCCTGCGCCATTCGGGCGGCGTCATCTGCGGACAGGTGTTCATGGCCGCCGCCGACACCGCGATGATCGTCGCCATTTCGGCGGCACTCGGCGGCTTCAAGCCCATGACCACCGTGTCGCTCAACATCAACTTCATGCGCGCGGTGCGCAAGGGCGACGTGTTGATCACTGCCCGCGTGCTGCGCCTCGGCCGCAATCTCGTCTTCGGCGAAGTCGAGCTGTTCGACGAAACCGGCAACATGGCGGTCCACGCCACCACGACCTACGCGTTGCTCGAATAAGCGGGCACAACACGGCACAAAAGGAATCTCAGGATGTTCGATCAGGTCGTATTCGCCGGCGGTGGAAACCGCTGCTGGTGGCAGGCGGGCTTCTGGGACGTCGTGCAACCGGAGTTGCGCATCCACCCGCGTGTCATCACCGGCATTTCGGCCGGGGCGGCCACCGCGTGCATGCTCTACACGCGCGATTCCGACTGGGTCATGCGCTATTACGAAGACGCGCTGCGCCACAACTCGCGCAACGCCTATTGGGGCAATCTGTTGCGCGGCGAGTCGGTGTTTCCGCATTACCGCATCTATCGTCAGGCGCTGCTTGACATTTACGGCGAGAAGTTTTCGTCGCTTGCAAAGGCGCCTGAAATTCGCATCGGCGTTTCGCATCTGCCGCGCTGGCTGGGCGCGCGAAGTGCCGTGGCGGCAGGCCTGATCGTGTACAACATCGAAAAATACGTGCGCAAGACGTTGCACCCCACGCTGGGTCAAACGCTCGGCTTTCATCCGGAATTTGTGCGGGCGCAGGATTGCGCGACGGTCGAAGATCTCGCCGATCTGATCCTGCAATCGTCGAGTACGCCGCCTTTTACGCCGGTGCTGAGGCGCAACGGCCGTCCGGTGCTGGACGGCGGAATGGTCGACAACGTGCCGGTCGGCGCACTCGACGCCGATGCGCCCGGCAACGTCCTCGTCATGGTCACGCGCCTCTATCCGCGGCCGCAGATGTTCGTCGTGCCGCACGGCGTGCAGCAACGGCTTTACGTGCAGCCGTCGCGCAAAGTGCCGATTTCAAGCTGGGACTACACGAGCCCCTCGCAGATGGTGCATGCGTGCAACCTCGGGCGCGCAGACGGTGAGGCGTTTCTCGAACGCATGCCCGATATGCTGGAATTCGCCGCCTAACGGCGGCGTCCGCCCTGCAACGCCTCAGGATTCGCCACGCTGGCGGTGTCGCCGGCGTCGAACGCGAGAATGTTCTTGAACGCCGCGCTGAAATACAGCTCGTAGCTCTCGCGCTCCACATAGCCGATGTGCGGCGTGCAGATCACATTCTCCATGCGCAACAGGCTGTAGCCCTGGAGAATCGGCTCGCTTTCGTACACGTCGATCGCGACCATGCCCGGACGATTGTGTGACAGCGCATTGACGAGCGCGTTTTCGTCGAGCAACTCCGCGCGGCTCGTGTTCACGAGCAAGGCGGTCGGCTTCATCCGCATCAGGTCTTCCTGCTTGACGATGCCGCGCGTGTCGTCGTGCAAACGCAGATGCAGCGACAGCACGTCGCTCTGTTCGAACAGCGCTTCGCGGCTCTCAGCGACGCCGTAACCGTCGGCGCGAGCAGCTTCGCGCGAATGCTCGCGGCCCCAGATCAGCACGTTCATGCCGAACGCCTTGCCGTAGCCGGCAACCAGGCGGCCGATCTTGCCATAGCCCCAGATGCCCAGCGTCTGACCGCGCAACACCTGGCCGAGACCGAAGTTCGGCGGCAGCGCCGAAGTCTTCAACCCCGACTGCTGCCAGGCTCCCTGCTTAAGGTTTGCCACGTATTGCGGAATGCGCCTCTGCGCGGCCATGATGAGAGCCCACGTCAATTCGGCCGGCGCGGTCGGCGAGCCGCTGCCTTCCAGAACGGCGACGCCGCGCTCGGTACACGCAGCCAGATCGATGTGGCTGGACACCTTGCCGGTTTGGCTGATCATGCGCAAGCGCGGCAGTTTATCGAGGAGTTGCGAGCTGATGCGAGTGCGTTCACGAATCAGAACAAGGGCGTCGACCTCGGAAAGCCGGCTCGCCAGTTGGCCGAGTCCGCGGACGGTGTTATTGAAAACTTTGACCTCATGGTCGGCCAGCAATTGAAAGCAGTCGAGCTTACGAACGGCGTCCTGATAATCGTCGAGGATGGCAATCTTCATGGTATGTGTCTTGCAACGCACCGAGGTGGTGCGGAACGGAGTGTTATGCTGACTGTCCCACATGTGACCCAGGTCACATGCCGGCCTGGCTGAATGCCTTACCGTAGGAACTGCCGCGAAGAACGGCAGGCGTTACGGCAAGGCAAATTGACATCGTTTTTAACAGTTTGTTGCGTGTTGAGGCAAGCCGCTTTACAGACGGTTGCAGACGCCCGTCCCGCTTGCTTCAGCGCGACAAGCCGTGTTGAAGCCCGTGAAGACCTGCGCAATGGCGCACCGGTTTGTAGAAACTGGCGCAACGAATGAAACGCCTCTCGCATGCAGCGTCCTCGGGCTTGTACCGTTTTCCCCATTACCTACAAACGGAGACAAGTCGATGAATCTTCCATCATTCGAAGGTCAACCCACAGCCAATGCGTCCGTCGGCGCGCCCGCGTGGGTCAAACATCGGAAACTGATCGACTGGGTCCAGCGCGTTGCCGCTCTGACCAAGCCGGAAAACATCGTCTGGTGCGACGGCTCGCAGGAAGAATACGACCGCCTCAGCGCGCAGATGGTCGAAGCCGGAACGCTCAAAAAACTCAATCCCGCCAAACGCCCGAATTCCTATCTCGCGTGCTCCGATCCGTCGGACGTCGCGCGTGTCGAGGATAGAACTTTCATCTGCGCGGAACGTCGCGAAGACGTGGGCCCGACCAACAACTGGGTTGCTCCCGACGAAATGCGCGCCACGCTCAACGGCCTGTTCGACGGCGCGATGCGTGGCCGCACGATGTACGTGATCCCGTTCTCGATGGGTCCGCTCGGCTCGCCGATCGCGCATATTGGCGTCGAACTGAGCGACAGCCCGTACGTGGTCACCAACATGCGCATCATGACCCGCATGGGCCGCAAGGTGTACGACGTCCTCGGCGAAGAAGGGCCGTTCGTGCCGTGCCTGCATTCGGTCGGCGCGCCGCTCGAAGCGGGTGCGAAAGACGTGCCGTGGCCGTGCAATCCCACGAAATACATCGTCCATTTCCCCGAAACGCGCGAAATCTGGAGCTACGGCTCGGGCTACGGCGGCAATGCATTGCTCGGCAAGAAGTGTTTCGCGCTACGCATCGCCTCCACGATGGGACGCGACGAAGGCTGGCTCGCCGAGCACATGCTGGTTCTCGGCGTGACCTCGCCGGAAGGACGCAAGCATCATGTCGCGGCGGCGTTCCCGTCGGCATGCGGCAAGACCAACTTCGCGATGCTGATTCCGCCGGAAGGCCTGAACGGCTGGAAAATCTCCACCATCGGCGACGATATTGCGTGGATCAAGCCGGGCAAGGACGGCCGTTTGCGCGCGATCAACCCCGAAGCCGGCTACTTCGGCGTCGCGCCGGGCACGAGCGAAAAGACCAACTTCAACGCCATGGCCACGTTGAAGGAAAACGTGATTTTCACGAACGTCGCGCTGACCGACGACGGCGACGTCTGGTGGGAAGGCATGACCGACGAACCGCCCGCGCACCTGATCGACTGGCAGGGCAACGACTGGACGCCGGCCATCGGCAAGGAGACCGGGCGCAAGGCGGCGCATCCGAACGCGCGCTTCACGGCGTCGGCGTCGCAATGTCCGTCTATCGACGCCGACTGGGAAAATCCGGCGGGCGTGCCGATCGACGCGTTCATCTTCGGCGGCCGCCGTTCCACGACTGTGCCGCTCGTAACCGAGGCGCGCAACTGGGTCGAAGGCGTCTACATGGCGGCCACCATGGGCTCCGAAACCACCGCCGCCGCAGCCGGCCAGCAGGGTGTGGTGCGGCGCGATCCGTTCGCGATGCTGCCGTTCTGCGGCTACAACATGAGCGACTACTTCGGTCACTGGCTGAAAACGGGCGAGCGCCTTGAACAACTGAACGCGAAGTTGCCGAAAATCTACTGTGTGAACTGGTTCCGCAAGGGCGCGGACGGCAAGTTCGTGTGGCCGGGCTTCGGCGAAAACATGCGCGTACTGAGCTGGATGGTGGGACGCATCGAAGGCACGGCGCAGGGCGAGGAGCATGCGTTCGGCGTGTCGCCGCACTACGAGGACATCGACTGGAACGGGCTCGATTTCACCCGCGAGCAATTCCAGCAGGTCATTTCCGTCGACGACGCAGCGTGGCGCGCCGAACTCGCGCTGCACAGAGAACTCTTTGACACATTGCAACAAGGCTTGCCGCCCGCGTTGACGCAAGCCAAGAGCCGGTTGGAGAGCAAGCTCGCTGGATAATCATGTGAGCGTTCACTCCGCCTTTTGAAGCCGCCTTCGGGCGGCTTTTTGGTTTTTGGCGCGCCTCGACCCTCGTCACTCCGGCGAATTTGGCTTTATTTTGTCTGGCCACCGCTGTTTCACCAATCGTCCGTCGGAAGCTGCGATGCAGCATATTGTTTCTCTTCATGGAACAATGAGCAGTCGTGCCCCACATTTGGACGCACAGTGGCATGAAAATCAACGCAATTTCCGTTTTGGCGGGCAACTTCTGCACGATTGCGCGAGTCGTAGGAGAATCCCTAGTTCGCTTCCATGGTTTTCACCGATTGTCAGGAAGCCGTAACACGGCAGGAGTCGTCAATATGGATCATTTGCAGTCGATGCGAGTTTTCGTCAAAGTGGCGGATCTCGGCAGTTTTGCCCGCGCTGCGAGCGCGATGGATATTTCCAACGCGGTTGCCACCCGTCACGTTGCCGACCTCGAAGGGCGCCTTGGTACGCGACTGCTCAACCGCACCACCCGCAGTTTGTCCCTGACCGAATCCGGCCAGGTGTATCTGGAGCGTGCGCGCCAGATTCTCGACGAACTCGAAGACGTCGAACAAATGGTGGTCGCGCGCAATCACGAACCCGTCGGCACCTTGCGAATCGTCGCGCCGGTCGTGTTCGGCCTGCATAACCTCGCGCTCGTGCTCCAGACCTATGCGGAGCGTTATCCGAAGGTCATTCCGGACGTGACGCTGGTGGACCGTCAAGTCGATCTGGTCGAAGAGGGTTTCGACGTGGGCGTCGTCATTGCGCGGCAAATGCGCAGCGCGAGCATCGTCACGCGGCGCCTGACCACGGGCTGCATGTCGGTGTGCGCGACGCCGGCCTATCTGGAGAAGCACGGCACGCCCACGCGTCCCGAGCATTTGCTGGAGCACCCGTGCCTGAGCCTGCCCTCGGAGTATTGGGGCGACGAGCGCGTGTTTACGGGGCCCGAAGGTGAAGTGCGCGTGCGCCCGTCGAACGTGATCGTGGCGAACAATACGGAGATGTTGCGCCAGTTCGCGCTGCTCGGCATGGGCATCGCGATCCTGCCGAGCTACCTGATTGGCCGGGACATGACGCGCGGCAGGCTTGTGCGGCTGCTGGGCGATTACCGTTTGCCGCAAGTCGAGGTCAATATTGCGTATCCGAGCCGCCGCCACTTGCCGGCGAAGGTGCGCACATTCATCGACCACCTCGTCGAGCATTTCAGCCAGACGCCGAATAGTCTGCTCGGGGAACAGTGGATCAAGGACGGCGCGGGGCGCCCGGCATCAGCGGCGTCGTTCGAATCGGCGGATTCCATGGCTCCGGAAGCGTTCGACGGCGCCGAGCCGTTGTCGCGGCTGCTGGACGGTGAGTTATCTCCGGTGCCGAAGAACCTGGCCAAGACGGCAAATCGCACACGGTCGACGGTGTTGACGCCGCTGTAAAGGCGCGTTTCCAAGCGGCCGGGTGCGCGGACGTACGAGACGCGCCGGATGTGCCGGAAGTGGCACTAGAAAGCGCGTTGCGCACGCGCCAAGAAAAAAGCGCGGTCACTTTACGTGACCGCGCTTTTTTTAATGTGCGCTGCAAATAAGGCCGACTCGACCGGAAACCTCGCAGCCGGACCACCGCTCGCTCAGGAGCCCGTTTTGCGCGCCACTGCTTTTTTCGCCGGAGCTTTCTTGGCCGCCGCGGTTTTGGTCGCTGGCGCTTTCTTCGCCGCGGCTTTTTTCGCCGCAGGTGCAGCTTTGACCGCGACCGCCGCTTCGTCGTCCTCAGCCTCGAATTCCGGTCCGGCTTTCGCCGCCGACTTCGCCGCCGTCTTGGCCGCAGTTTTCGCCGAGGGCTCCTTCTTCTCGAATTCGAAGCCGATCTTGCCGTCGTTCTGCTTGACGAGGAACGCCTTGAAATTACGGCCCGTGCGCGACGACTTGAAGTTCGTCAGCAGGTCGGTGCGTCCTTCTTCGAGCAGCTTGGCCATCTGCTCGCGAGCGATTTCCTGCTGCAAGATCACCTTGCCCGAGCGGAAGTCGCAGGTTTTCGGGCTCGCGACCGAGTTCTCGCAGACGTAGCTCATACCGTGCTCGAACACGCGTCCCTTGCATTTCGGGCATGCGCCCACCGGCTCCTGGTCGGAGAAGTCGGGCGGTTCCCCGTCCTCGCCGCCCGCGTCCTGACCGAAGTCGAACTCGAGCTTGTAGTTCTTGATTTCGTCGTCGAGCGAAAGCTTGAGGATCGCTGAGAACGGACGGCCCATCTTGCTGCGGAAACCCGACAGCGGCCCGATCGTCTTGTTCTTCAGCAATTCCTCGACTTCCTCGATCTCGAATTGCCGGCCGCCCGGAATTTTCGAAATCGAGAACTCGCACTTCGAGCATGCGAAGCGGCGGTAGTTTTCCTTCACCTGGCCGCCGCAATTCGGACACGGCGTCTCCAACGTCGCGTAATCGCCCGGGATCGTGTCCGAATCGTATTCCTTCGCGCGCTTGACGATGGTCTGCGTCATGCGGGCGATTTCCTGCATGAACGCGTCGCGCGGCAAATTGCCGCGTTCCATTTGCGAGAGCTTGTACTCCCACTCGCCGGTCAATTCGGGCGCGGTCAATTCCTTCACGCCAAGGCCGCGCAGCAGCGTCATCAACTGGAATGCTTTCGCGGTCGGAATCAGATCGCGGCCTTCGCGAATCAGATATTTCTCACCGAGCAGGCCTTCGATGATGGCCGCGCGCGTAGCCGGCGTACCGAGCCCCTTCGCGGCCATTGCTTCGCGCAGTTCGTCGTCTTCGACGAGTTTGCCCGCGCCTTCCATTGCCGAGAGCAACGTGGCTTCGTTGTAGCGCGCCGGCGGTTTCGTCACGAGCTGCTGGGCGGCGATCTTGTCGGTCTTGACCTTCTCGTCCTTCTGCACCGGCACGAGGTTGGCGTCTTCGCCGCTTATCTCGCGGCCATAAACCTGCAACCAGCCCGGTTCGACCAGCACCTTGCCTTCGGTCTTGAAGTGATGTCCGACCACTTCGGTGATGCGCGTGGTCACGCGATATTCGGCCGCCGGGAAGAATACCGACAGGAAGCGCTTCACGACGAGGTCGTAAAGCTTCTGTTCCGGCTCCGACAGATTCTTGGGCGCTTGCAGCGTTGGGATGATGGCGAAGTGATCGCTGATCTTGGAATTGTCGAAGATCCGCTTGTTCGGCTTCACCCAGCCCTTGTCGAGCACCTGCTTGGCGAACGGCAGATAGTTGTTGCTCTCCTTGAGCATGCCGAGCGTCTGCTTGACCGTCTCCATATAATCTTCGGGCAACGCGCGCGCGTCGGTCCGCGGATAGGTCAGCACCTTGTGCTTTTCGTACAGCGCCTGGGCGAGGCCGAGCGTGTTCTTGGCCGAGAAACCGAAGCGGCCGTTCGCTTCGCGCTGCAAACTGGTCAGGTCGAAAAGTGCCGGCGACAGTTGTGTGGACGGCTTCGACTCTTCCGTCACCGTGCCGATCTGGCCGCGGCAGGCCGCGACGATCGTCTCCGCCGCAGGCAGCGCCCACAGGCGCGAGTCGCGCTTTTCGGGATCGAACTCGTCGCGCTTGAACTTGGGATCGAACCAGCGGCCTTCGTAGAAGCCGCCCGCGCAGACGAACTCCGCTTTCACTTCCCAATAATCGCGTGGCACGAAGCGGCGAATCTTCTCTTCGCGCTCGACCACGATGGACAGCGTGGGCGTTTGCACTCGACCGACCGTGGTCAGGAAGAAGCCGCCGCCCTTGCTGTTGAACGCGGTCATGGCGCGCGTGCCGTTAATGCCGACAAGCCAGTCCGCTTCCGAGCGGCAACGCGCGGCATCGGCGAGCGGCTGCATTTCCTCGTCGCTACGCAGGCGCGCGAAGCCGTCGCGGATCGCGCCGGCCGTCATGGATTGCAGCCAGAGGCGCTGCACCGGCTGCTTCGCTTTGGCGTGCTGCGCGATGAGGCGGAAAATCAGCTCGCCTTCGCGGCCCGCGTCGCATGCGTTGATAAGCCGGTCGATGTCCTTGCGCTTGAGCAGCTTGGTCAGCACCTTCAGGCGCGACTCGCTCTTGGCGATCGGATTCAGATCGAAATGTGGCGGAATGACGGGCAGATTGGCGAAACTCCACTTGCCGCGTTTGACTTCGTACTCGTCGGGCGCGGCGATTTCCAGCAGGTGGCCCACTGCCGAGGACAGAACGTAGTCGTCGTTCTCGTAGTACTCGTCATGCTTGGTAAAACCGCCCAAAGCGCGCGCGATGTCGTTCGCGACGGAAGGCTTTTCGGCGATGATCAGTGCTTTGGACATGACTCGATGTGAGGTTGGTATATCCGGGTTGGTGGCCTTGAGCGCGCCCAGTTGGCGCGGCCCTCGTTTGCGACCTTGCTACCCATTAACGACCGCTTTATAGCACACGACGCGAAAGCGGCGCGTCAAGTGCCATAAAAGCACGCCATCAAAATTGCGTGCTCAGCAACTGGACAAGCTGCGGCAAATGCGCCGTACGCCGCTCGCAACCGCCATGCCGCAAGGGCTCTGGCGACCCTCGGGCCACACCGTGAAGCCGCCGTTGGCGCGCATTCAGGCGACCGCCAGCGCGGGGCGCAATTTGGGCGCGCCGCTCACGCCGGGCAAGGCTGTCAGGTCCGACACCATGCGCTCGACAATCGCTGCCTGTGGCAAAACGGTGCCGAAAAATCGTGTCGTTACCGAGTCTTCGATCAGGATGGTCGGAAAATTCTCCACGTCGAGATCGTCGAATCGGTCTGCATGGGTTTCGATATCGATCCATGCGAAACAGATTTCCGGGTGCCGCTCGGCCAGCTTGTCGAACGCCTCCCGATACTCACGACAGGTTCCGCACCATTCCGCGCATAGGCAGGCAACGAACAGCGTGTCGGGTTCGTTGACGCGCTCGGCGATCCGGTCCGGGTCGGTGTCGAGGTTCAGCGCGGGCATGGTGGTTCCTTAAATGCTTGGGATGCTGTGTTGGATGCTTTGGCGCGAATGTAGCATGGTCGATCCCGCAGAGTGGTCAAGCCGGGTTGATGCGCATCAGCCGGGGCTGGCTCGCGCATACCGGCCGCCGGGCAGCGCGCTGATCTCGCCGGCGAGTTCGAGTTGCAGAAGCGTCGTGTGCAAGACCGTGTGGTCCATTTCGGTGCGCGTGGCGAGAATTTCAAGCGTCGTGGGCGCGTAGCCCAACGCGGCGAGGAGCCGCTGGGCGTCGGCGTCGGACGCGGCCTTGACCGGCGATGCGCGGGTTGCCGTCGCGGCCTCTGCCGGCTCGCCGGGTTCGATCCGGCGAACCGCGCTGGTCGCGGAGCCGGCGTAAAACTCCCGCGTCGCCGCCTGTTCGCGCCGGACGCGCGCAGCGGCCAAGGCTGCCGCGTTGGCAAACCCCAGCTCCTCCAGCACCTCCTCGGGCGTCTCGACCAGCCTCGCGCCTTGCTTGATCATCCGATGACACCCCCGCGACAAGGGCGCGTGGATCGACCCAGGCAACGCGAAAATATCGCGGCCCATTTCGTTGGCGAGCCGCGCCGTGATGAGCGAGCCCGAGCGCATGGCCGCCTCGACGACCAGCACGCCGCTCACGAGGCCCGCGATCAACCGGTTGCGCTGCGGGAAGTTGGCGGCGCGCGCGGGCGTGCCGAGCGGCCATTCCGACAGAATCGCGCCTTGCACGGCGATCTGCCGGGCGAGCGCATGATGCGCCGCCGGATAGACGAGGTCCGCGCCGGTGCCGATCACGGCCACCGTGCTCCCGATGCCCGCGAGGCCGCCCGAATGCGCCGCTCCGTCGATGCCGAGCGCGAGCCCCGACACGACAGTCACGCCCGCCGCCGAAAACGCCCGCGCGAAGCGTTCCGCATCTTCGACACCTTGCGGCGTCGCGCCGCGGCTGCCCACCAGCGCGACCGCCCGCGTGTGCAGCAGGTCCAGCCGGCCCTTTATATATAGCAGCGGCGGCGGATCGGGCATGGTGAGGAGAGCCGGCGGATAGGCTGGGTCGTCGAGCGTCACGACCTGGTTGCCGGGAAGCTCTCGCCACGCACGCACCGCGTCGAGATGGGCGTCGAATTCGGGGCCGGTGGGCGCCAGTGCGGCGCGCGCAGCTGCTTCGCCAGCGACAGCGGCGAGCGTTTCATGGTCCTGCCGAAGGATCGCTTCGGGTAGTCCGAAAGCGGTCAGCAGCAGGCGCAACGCCGCGGGTTTCAGTCCGGCGGCGAGTGAGAGCCGCAGCCACGCGGCAAGTTCAGCATCGGTTGCAGGCAAAGTGCGCATTGCGGTCGATCCTCCTGTAGGGCCAGCGGGCAGGCGGGCGCCATGCTAAAATTTTCATCATCCGAAATAACTGCAGCGCCGCGCCCACCCGCGCGGGCTCGTCGTCTAGCGCATGGGGCGCGTTGAATCGAACCGGTTCGACACCATCTATCGTGTGCGTATTGCGACGGCCCGACAACCTGGCCGAATGGCCACCGCAGGTTCTTTCCCGGTTGGCGGCGCACAGAAATTACCCTCGAAATCATGGCTTTACTGAACATTCTCAATTACCCGGACAAGCGGCTGCACAAGGTTGCGAAGCCGGTGGAGCAGGTCAACGACCGTATCCGCCGCCTCGTCGCGGACATGGGCGAAACCATGTACGCCGCGCCGGGCGTCGGCCTTGCGGCGACCCAGGTTGACGTGCATGAGCGCGTGATCGTGATCGACGTGTCGGACTCGCACGATCAGCTGCTCGCCTTTATCAACCCGGAAATCGTCTGGTCGAGCGACGAGAAAAAGCTGTCGGAAGAAGGCTGTCTGTCGGTGCCGGGCATTTACGACAACGTCGAGCGCGCTGAAAAAGTGCGCGTGCGGGCGTTGAACGAAAAGGGCGAAACCTTCGGACTCGATTGCGAAGGGCTTCTCGCCGTGTGCATTCAGCACGAAATGGATCACCTGATGGGCCGCGTGTTCGTCGAGTACCTGTCGCCGCTGAAGCAGACGCGCATCAAGAGCAAGATGAAAAAGCTCGCCCACGCGATGTAACGCGCGCCCCTTCCGCTTCCTGACTTCTTTTTCGCTGATGAGCCATTCGTTGCGCGTTGTCTTTGCCGGTACGCCGGAATTCGCCTCGGCCGCGCTGGCCGCCATCCACGGTGCCGGTTTTCCGGTGCCGCTCGTGTTGACCCAGCCTGACCGCCCCGCCGGGCGCAGCATGAAACTGCAAGCGAGTCCCGTCAAGCGTTACGCCGAAGAGCATGGGCTTGCTGTCGCGCAGCCGACTTCGCTGCGCCGCGCGGGCAAGTATCCGGCCGAAGCCGCTTCGGCCATCAACCACTTGCGCGCCACCCCGCACGACGTGATGGTGGTGGCCGCGTACGGCCTGATCCTGCCGCAGGAAGTGCTCGACATCGCGCCGTTTGGCTGCATCAACATTCACGCGTCGCTGTTGCCGCGCTGGCGCGGCGCGGCGCCGATTCATCGCGCGATCGAAGCGGGCGACGCCGAAACCGGCATCACGCTGATGCAAATGGACGCCGGCCTCGACACCGGCGCGATGATTTCGGAACTGCGCACTCCCATTTCCGCCGACGACACCACCGCGACCTTGCACGACCGCCTGGCGCAAGACGGCGTGAAGTTGATCGTTGCGGCGCTTGTCGAACTCGAGCGCGGCGGCGCGAAGCTCGCCTCCACGCCGCAACCCGCCGACGGCGTGACCTATGCCGAAAAGATCGGCAAGCATGAGGCCGCGCTCGACTGGCGCCGCCCGGCTGCCGTTCTCGCTCGCCAGGTGCGCGCGTTCGATCCGTTTCCCGGCGGCGTGGGCATGCTCGAAGACGGCACGTCGATCAAAATCTGGGCTGCCGCCGCCGAAGCGGCAAATGGCGAGCGCGAGCCCGGCCTCATTACCGGCGTTTCGCCCGAAGGCGTGGTCGTGGCCTGTGGGGAGGGCGCGCTGCGTCTCACGCAATTGCAAAAACCCGGCGGCAAGCGCCTGCCGGTGCGCGAATTTCTGGCCGGTTTCACGTTGGCTGCGGGGCAGCGCTTTCAACTTTCCGAAGCAAAATAGCATCGCCAGCGGCGCCTGAACATCGTCCATTCGGCCGATGGCGAACGGGCACGCCCGCGCGCTCGCCGCGCGTTAAAATTCTCCATGCAGCGGCTCACGTCTAGAGGATTCCCATGTTCGGCATCACCCATTTCGAGTTTTTCGTCGTCGCAGTTTTTCTGCTGAACGTCACGCCTGGTCCCGACACCGCTTATATCGTCGGGCGTAGTGTCGCGCAGGGACGCGGCGCGGGACTCATGTCCGCGCTCGGTATTTCGGCCGGCTGCTGCGTGCATTCGCTCGCGTGCGCGTTCGGCTTGACCGCGCTGCTCGCCGCGTCGGCCACGGCGTTCACGGTCATCAAATTTGTCGGCGCGATTTATCTGATTTATCTCGGCGTGCGTCTGGTTTTCGCCAATCCCGCCGCCGACGAAGCGCGCGGCGAAGCACGCGCGGCCGGCGCGCCGAAGTCGCTGCGTCAGCTTTTCCTGCAAGGCTTCTGGACGAATGTGCTGAATCCGAAGGTGGTGCTTTTCTTCGTCTCGTTTTTCCCGCAATTCGTCACGGCGGGCACCGACCACAAGGCGTTCGCGTTTCTCACACTCGGCGCGGTGTTCGTGGTGATGAGCATGTTGTGGAACAGTTTCGTCGCGTGGATCGCCGGCAGCGTCACGCGGCGTTTCTCCGGCAAGCCTTCAGTGAAGAAGTGGCTCGACCGCGGCGTGGGGACCGCCTTTGTCGGCTTGGGAATCAAGCTCGCCACTTCATCGAGATGATTGAATTTTCCGCGCGCGTCCATATCTAACATTTAGCTTACAATCAGGCGCCGCAATCATGCGGCACGGATATGAACCCGCGTGCGGGCAAGGAGTGGCAGACATGTTCAATTGGGTCAAAACCGCGATGTTGATGGCCGCGATCACGGCCCTTTTCATCGTGATCGGCGGAGTGATCGGCGGGTCGCGCGGCATGACGATCGCGCTCGTCCTCGCGCTCGGTATGAATTTCTTTTCCTACTGGTTCTCGGACAAGATGGTTCTGCGCATGTACAACGCGCAGGAAGTCGACGAAACTAGCGCGCCGCAGTTCTACCGGATGGTGCGCGAGCTTTCTACCCGTGCCAGTTTGCCTATGCCGCGCGTCTATCTGATCAACGAAGACGCACCGAACGCGTTCGCGACCGGCCGCAATCCGGAACATGCGGCGGTGGCGGCGACCACCGGCATTCTGCGTGTGCTCTCCGAGCGTGAAATGCGCGGCGTGATGGCGCACGAACTCGCGCACGTGAAGCATCGCGACATTCTCATCTCGACAATTTCCGCCACCATGGCGGGCGCAATCTCCGCGCTCGCAAACTTCGCGATGTTCTTCGGCGGCCGCGACGAAGAGGGGCGCCCCACGAATCCGATCGCCGGCATTGCGGTTGCGCTGCTCGCGCCTATCGCCGGTGCGCTGATCCAGATGGCGATTTCCCGCGCGCGCGAGTTCGAAGCGGACCGTGGCGGCGCGCAGATTTCCGGCGACCCGCAAGCGCTCGCGTCGGCGCTCGACAAGATTCATCGCTATGCGAGCGGTATTCCGTTTCCCGCAGCCGAGCAGCATCCGGCTACCGCGCAGATGATGATCATGAATCCGCTCGCGGGCGGCAGCATCGCGAATCTGTTTTCAACGCACCCGGCTACCGAAGAACGCATCGCGCGTTTGATGGAAATGGCGCGCACGGGGCGTTTCGAATAAGCGCGAGGCACGTGGCATAGAGAAAGGCGAGTTCAGAGACTCGCCTTTTTTCATTGTCCGCATGCCAACGCGCACGCGAACATACGCGCGCGCCACCAGCCGACAGGCGGTGGCGGTCCGCCAGCCGCGCCACGCTACAATGTGTGTTCATTGTGTCGCGCGCACCGCGTGGCCTGCTTTTGCCCTCTCATGATCCAAAAGTCTTCTTCGCGTACTGCTTCCTCGTCGGCGCGTTCGCGCGAGTCCCGTCTGTCCGTGCTGCATCTCGCTCCGGAATCGCTCGGCTTTGCGCTCGATTGCGCCGCGCAAGCCGTGGGCGCCGTGCGCCTCGGCTCGGCTTTGCCGGCGGCGTTGCAGTCCGTTTTCGTGGCCGCGCCAGAAGGCAATGCCGCCGCTGCGCGCGGTGCGGTGCAGGACATCGCGTATCGGACAATGCGGCGTCTCGGTACGGTCGAATGGCTGATCGCGCGGCTGGTGAAGAAGGCGCCCCCGCCGCATATCGGTCATGTGCTCGCGTGCGCATTCGCGCTTCTGATCGACGACGAAGCCAGTGCCGCCTATACGCCTTTCACGGTCGTCGATCAGGCGGTCAGCGCGACGTCGGCACGCCGCGAATTCGCGTTCGCGAAGGGTCTCGTCAACGCGGTATTGCGCAATTTCCTACGCGAGCGCGAGGCGCTGCTGACAGAAGCGCAAGCCGACGAAGTCGCCCGCTGGAATTACCCGACATGGTGGATCGACGCAGTGAAGCGCGCATGGCCTGACGCGTGGCAAGACGTGCTCACGGCCGGCAACACGCAAGGCCCGTTGACGCTGCGCGTGAACGCGCGTCACTCGACTGTCGAAGCGTATCTACAAGTGCTGGCCAATCATCACATTGCCGCGAGCAAAGCCGGCGACTACGCCGTGAAGCTCGCCACGCCGATGCCCGTCGAGCGCATTCCGGGCTTCAGCGAAGGCGTGGTCTCCGTGCAGGACGCCGGCGCGCAGCTCGCCGCGCAGCTCCTCGGCGGGCGCGACGGCATGCGCGTGCTCGACGCGTGTGCGGCGCCCGGCGGCAAGACCGGGCATTTGCTGGAACTCGCGAATCTGCAACTCGTTGCGCTCGAAAGCGATGCGTCGCGCGCGCGGCGTATCGGCGAAAATTTGCAGCGGCTCAAGCTCGACGCAGAAGTGCGTATCGGCGACGCCGGTGCGCCATCCAAATGGCATGACGACATCGACCAGCCGTTTGACCGCATTCTCGCGGACGTGCCGTGCTCGGCGTCGGGCATCGTGCGACGTCATCCGGACATTCGCTGGTTGCGTCGAAAGTCCGATATTCCCGCGCTCGTCGAGGAACAGCGGCGCATTCTGGACGCGCTGTGGCCGCTCGTGAAACCAGGCGGCGAATTGCTCTACGTTACGTGCTCGATCTTTCCGGATGAAGGCGAGTTGCAAGCGCAGTGGTTTGGAAACAAGTATCAGGATGCGGTACGATTGGACGCGCCGGGGCAACTCTTCCCTTCAGTCGCCCGCGCGCCCGCCGACCCATCGGCCGGTTCCCATGCCGGAGAATTCGCTGATATCAGCGCCGGCGCGAACTCAGACCACGACGGATTTTTCTACGCGCGCTTTCAGAAACGGTGACCATCAAACGCTTCTTCCCGCTTCGGCTCGCTGCCGTGCTTTGGATCGCGCTGGCCGTCTGGCTTGCGGCGCCGGGCATGGCGCACGCCGACTCGATCGCCGTGCAGCGCGCATCGCTGCAAGCCGACAATACCGGTTGGAGTCTCGACGCCCGTTTCGACTTCGACTTGAACAGCAATCTCGAAGACGCGGTCAATAAAGGCATCCCGCTTTACTTCACGACCGACTTCGAATTGAGCCGGCCGCGCTGGTACTGGTTCGACGAGCAGCCGGTCAGCGTGTCGCAGAGCCTGCGCCTGTCGTTTCAGCCGCTCACGCGCGAATATCGCGTGTCGAGTGTGTCGTCGGGCGGTTTGCAGCTCGGCTTCTCCACGCTCAAAGACGCGCTCGCGGTCATCAAGCACGTGACCTCGTGGCATGTGATCGACCGCAACGACGTCCATGCCGGCGAGACGTATAACGCGTCCGTGCGCATGCAGCTCGACATCGCGTTGATGCCCAAGCCGTTCCAGATCGACGCGGTGAACAACCGCGACTGGAACCTCGCTTCCGAGTGGAAGCGCTTTACTTTTACGGTGACTGAACGTGCTAAATAAAGTGCGCTCCGCCACCAGTGTCAGCAGCATCGTCGTGCGCGTGCTGGTGTCGACGGTCGCCGTGACGGCCGTGTTGCTGCTCGTCCTGCTCGCCGCGGCAAGCGCGAACACCGAATTCTTCGACCGCTATTACCAGTGGCTGTACGCCGCCAACCTCGCGGTCGCGATGATCTTCCTGCTGGTGGTGGCAGCGCTCGTCATCATCATCATTGCGCGCTTGCGCAAGGGTAAGTTCGGCACGCGGCTGCTCGCCAAGCTCGCGTTTTTCATGGCGCTTGTCGGCGTGGTGCCGGGCGGCATCATCTACGTCGTCTCTTATCAGTTCGTGTCGCGCAGTATCGAATCGTGGTTCGACGTGAATGTCGAAACCGCGCTCACGTCCGGGCTGAATCTCGGGCGCGGCATGCTCGACGCGTCACTGTCCGATCTGCAAACCAAGGGCCGGCTGATGTCCGAGCAGCTCGCGAGCGCGGATGCCGCCGGCACGACGCTCACGCTGCTGCGTCTGCGCGACCAGTTCGGCGTGCAGGACGCGACGATCGTCGAGCCCACGCGCAGCATGTCCGGCGCCACGCCCGACATGCACGTGGTCGCGCAGGCATCGAGCAGCTACTCGACGCTCGTGCCGAACGACCTGCCCTCGCAGTTGATGATCGACCAGGCGCGCGGACGCGGCTATGCGGCGATCGAGGGCGAAATCGACGGCGATCCGCATGCTCACGGCAGCAAGGGCGCGCTGCGGCTGCGCGTCGTGCAGCGCATTCCCGATTCGAACGCGGCGCTTCTGCAACCCACTGAGCGTTTTCTGCAACTCACGCAGCCGGTGTCGCAATCGCTCGCGCGCAATGCCGACGCCGTGCAGCGCGCGTATCGCGAGTATCAGGAGAAAGCGCTCGGGCGTACCGGCTTGCGCAAGATGTACATCGGTACGCTGACGCTCGCGCTGTTCCTCGCCACCTTCATTGCGATGATGCTCGCGCTCGCGCTCGGCAATCAGCTTGCGCGGCCGCTGTTTCTGCTCGCGCAAGGCACGAAGGAAATCACCGAGGGCGACTACACGCCGAAGCGCGAAATCAAGTCGCGCGACGAACTCGGCTTTCTCACGCAATCGTTTAACGCCATGACGCGGCAGTTGTCCGAAGCGCGCGCCGCGGTCGAGAACAACCGCATCGCGCTCGAACATTCAAAGGCGTATCTCGAGAGTATCCTCGCGAATTTGACGGCGGGCGTGTTCGTGTTCGACCGGCAATTCCGGCTCACCACGGCGAACCGCGGTGCGGAGCGCATCTTCCGTCAGCAGTTCCAGGAAGTGCTGGGCTCGGCGCTCGAACAGATCGGCGTGCTGAGCGAATTTGGCGGCATGGTGCGCAAGGCGTTTGCCGATCGCGAAGCGGCAAGCGGCGACGGTCACGACGACGGCGGCCACTGGCAGCAGCAGTTCTCGATTCAGGTGCCGGGCGAATCCGAGCCGCTCACCGTGCTCGTGCGCGGCGCGCGCCTGTTGTCCGCGACCGACCCCGACGCGCAGGACTTGCAGACATCGGGCTATGTGGTGGTCTTCGACGACATTTCCGACGTCATCTCCGCGCAGCGTTCTATCGCATGGGGTGAGGTCGCGCGGCGGCTCGCGCACGAGATCAAGAATCCGCTCACGCCGATCCAGCTCTCGGCCGAGCGTTTGCAGATGAAGCTTGCCGACAAGCTGTCGCCGTCGGACGCCGATGTGTTGAAGCGCGGCGCGACCACGATCGTCAACCAGGTCGCCGCGATGAAGCAGATGGTCGACAATTTCCGCGACTATGCGCGCACGCCGCCGGCGGTGCTCGCGCATCTGCAATTGAACGATCTCGTCAGCGAAGTGCTCACGCTTTACGGTATCGAGGAAGGCAAGGGCGCCATCCAGGTCGAACTCTCCGCGTTGCCGGCCATCCGCGGCGACGCCACGCAATTGCGCCAGGTGATTCACAACCTGCTGCAAAATGCGCAGGACGCGGTGGCCGACTCGGAGCATCCGCGTGTGCTGCTGGAGACGAGGACAGTAGAATACGGAGACCCCGACGCGGAGGGCAAGGCGCGCGTCGCGGTGCGTCTGACCGTGTCGGATAACGGACCGGGTTTTCCCACGCGTATCCTCACACGTGCATTTGAACCCTACGTGACGACCAAGGCGAAGGGCACTGGCCTGGGTCTTGCGATGGTCAAGAAGATCGTCGATGAACACGGCGCGCGTATCGACATTCGCAATCGCATGAAAGCGGGCGATGTCATCGAAGGCGCGCAGATTTCGATTCTCTTCCTTCAACTGGCAGACGACAGCGCGGCTCCCGAAACGGGATCGCGTCCTGCGCACGGCAGTGCGGCGCAGGGAAAGACAAAAGCAACAGTGCAGACAAAGGCAGCGTAAATGGCAACCATCCTGGTGGTAGATGATGAAATGGGCATCCGGGAATTGCTCTCGGAGATCCTGAGCGACGAAGGGCATGTCGTGGAAGCGGCGGAAAACGCGCAGCAGGCGCGCGAATTCCGTTTGCGTCAGGCGCCGGACCTGGTGCTGCTCGACATCTGGATGCCCGATACCGACGGCGTGACGCTGCTCAAGGAATGGGCGGCGCAAGGGCAGCTCACCATGCCGGTGATCATGATGTCCGGCCACGCGACAATCGACACCGCAGTCGAAGCGACGAAGATCGGCGCGCTGAATTTTCTCGAGAAGCCGATCGCGTTGCAGAAACTGCTGAAGGCCGTCGAACAAGGTCTTGCGCGCGGAACCGCGGCGCTCATGCCGGGCGGCGCGGCGGCGAAATCGGCGTTGCCGTTGCATTCTTCGACGGTGGCTTCGGCGGCGGCATTGCCGATTCTTTCCGCCGACGGCCTCGGCAACGGCGTGCTCGCGGCGCAAACGGCCTCGATCTCGTTCGACATTCCGCTGCGCGACGCACGCGATGCATTCGAGCGCGCGTACTTCGAATATCACCTCGCGCGCGAGAACGGCAGCATGACGCGCGTCGCGGAAAAAACCGGACTGGAGCGCACGCACTTGTATCGCAAGCTCAAGCAACTCGGCGTCGATCTCGGGAAAAACAAAGGCGAGTGAGCGTTTCACGTCCGCGCCGGGATTCGCCTGCGCCGACTTTTTTCGCGAAGGGGCTTGCCCAGTTCGTGGCCCTTTGATATTATTTCGTTCTTCGTTGGCCCGGTAGCTCAGTTGGTAGAGCAGCGGATTGAAAATCCGCGTGTCGATGGTTCGATTCCGTCCCAGGCCACCAGGATTCAGCCCCAGGAAATCGCAAGATTCCTGGGGCTTTTCCTTTTGTCTTCCAAGTGTGGCAAGCATGCGTTGCTTCAGCGCGTGCGGGCGGTATGCCGAGGGGCGCTCGGCGAGGTTCGGCGTCGCGTGATAAAATCGCGCCAGTTCAAGGACTTGCATGCGAGTGCGTCGCCCGCCGAATCCGGCTGATCCGGCGAAAGGCACGCGGCAACGCCGCGATCCGCACCGAACCCCTCGCCCGACGATTAACGGTATAAGGCCCAGCGACTTCGCAGGCGGAAGGCGCGGCCTATACTGCTTTGGGCCGGCAGCAGTGCCGGCACGCGTCGCGCCGCGTTGCTTGCATGGCGCACCTCGCGCAGCGCGACGTGGCACTCTTCATTCACGGAGTTTCACGGTGATCCGCAAAGACGCTAAGCGTAGCGCTCTGGTGCTGTTTTCCGGCGGCCAGGATTCCGCCACGTGCCTCGCATGGGCACTTGAACGATATGAAACGGTCGAGACGCTCGGCTTCGATTACGGCCAGCGGCACCGGGTCGAACTCGAATGCCGCGAAGGCTTCCGCAGCGCGGTTGCGCGTACATTTTCTGCATGGGGCGAGCGCCTTGGCGACGATCACATGATCGACCTGTCCGTGCTCGGCTCGATCAGCGAAACCGCCATGACGCGCGAAATCGAGATCGAGGCCACGGCCAACGGTTTGCCGAACACCTTCGTGCCGGGCCGCAATCTGATGTTCATGACGATCGCCGCGGCTATAGCTTATCGGCGTGGTTTGCAGGTGCTCGTCGGCGGAATGTGCGAGACGGATTTCTCGGGCTATCCCGATTGCCGCGACGACACCATGAAGGCGTTGCAAGTCGCGCTGAATCTCGGAATGGACTCGCGCTTCGCGCTCGAAACGCCGCTGATGTGGCTCGACAAGGCGGACACGTGGCGTCTCGCGCACGAGTTGGGCGGCGACGAACTGGTGGAACTCGTGCGCGTCGAGACGCACACGTGCTACGTCGGCGAACGCGCCGAATTGCATGCGTGGGGTTTCGGGTGCGGCGAATGCCCGGCCTGCCGCTTGCGCAAGCGTGGTTACGAAGCCTATCTGGCAGGCGAAAAGGTAACCGGACCGGTGTGAGAATTCCGCGCCAGAGGCGGATCGGGCAATCATTTTTGGGTACACAACGTACTCAACGTACACGATACAGGGTCGAGGCAAAAGGCAGCATGACGTACGCGGTCAAGGAAATTTTCTACACGTTGCAAGGCGAGGGCGCGAACGCCGGTCGCCCGGCCGTGTTTTGCCGCTTCGCCGGCTGCAATCTGTGGTCGGGCCGCGAAGAAGATCGCGCGGACGCCGTGTGCCGCTTCTGCGATACGGACTTTGTCGGGACCGACGGCGAAAACGGCGGCAAGTACCGCACGCCCGACGAGCTGGCGCAGATGATCGCGTCGCAATGGCCGGAAGGCGAGGGCCAGCGCTTTGTCGTGTGCACGGGCGGCGAACCGATGTTGCAGATCGACCCCCCGCTGGTCGACGCGCTGCATGCAGCCGGCTTCGAAATCGCCATTGAAACGAACGGCTCCTTGCCGGTGCTCGAAACGATCGACTGGATTTGCGTGAGCCCCAAGGCCGACGCGCCGCTCGTCGTTACGAAAGGCAACGAACTGAAGGTCGTGATTCCGCAGGACAACCAGCGCCTGTCCGACTATGCGAAGCTCGACTTCGAGTATTTCCTCGTCCAGCCGATGGATGGCCCGTCGCGCGACATCAACACCAAGCTCGCGATCGACTGGTGCAAACGCCATCCGCAATGGCGCCTGTCGATGCAGACCCACAAGTATCTGAATATTCCCTGATTTGCCGTGCTGACGATTACACGAAAACTCGAATTCGACGCGGGTCACCGCATTCCCGATCACCGCAGCCAGTGCCGTAATCTGCACGGCCATCGCTATGTGCTCGAAATCACGCTGCAAGGCGATCTGGTCGACACCGAAGGCGCGCCCGATCGCGGCATGGTGATGGACTTTGCCGACGTGAAGTCGCTCGCCGTCGAACACCTCGTTGACAAGTGGGATCACGCGTTTCTCGTCTACGAAGGCGACACGCAAGTGCGCGGCTTCCTCGAAAGCATGTCGGGCCACAAGACCGTGGTGCTCGACCGCATTCCCACCGTGGAAAACCTCGCGGCCATCGCGTTCGACATCCTCGCGAACGTTTACGACGCGCACTACGGCGTGAATCTGCGCCTTCACAAGCTGCGCCTGTACGAGACGCCGAATTGCTGGGCCGACGTCGTCCGCGACTGAAACCCTGTCTGCTTGCGCCGCATCCCCGGGCGCGCCACATAAGCGGCCACATCAAGCCGCCCAACCCCCGCGTTATTGTCACGGTATGATCGCTCCGATAAACACACGGAGCGAGACATGCCGGTCACCGCATTGCGTCGCAGCACGCACATCGGCCGCCAGCGTCCTCACGGAGCGCGGCGATGAGCACCTTCACCAATCCCCTGAAGCAACGTCTGAAAGAAGCCGATCCGCTGTTCGGGCTATGGCTGTCGCTCGGCAGCGATGCCGCCGCGGAAGCGCTCGCGCACGCCGGCTTCGACTGGCTGCTGATCGACATGGAGCACGCGCCGAACGACAGCGGCGACGTGACCTCGCAATTGCGCGCGATTGCCGCCGCGCATCTGCCGAGCGAACCGGTGGTGCGCTTGCCGGCGAGCGAGGCGTGGCTCGTCAAGCGCGTGATGGACGCCGGCGCGCGCACGCTGATGTTCCCGAACATCGAGTCCGCGGAAGAAGCGGCGCGCGCGGTGCGTCTCACGCAATATCCGAGCGCCGAGGCGGTCGATGGACTGCGCGGCGTCGCGGGCGCAGTGCGGGCCGCGGCGTACGGAATGCGGCGCGACTATGTGCAAACGGCTAACGCGCAAATCGCGACCATCGTGCAGATCGAGTCGGCGCGCGGCCTCGACGAAGTGGAGAAAATCGCGGCGACGCCGGGCGTCGATTGCCTGTTCGTCGGCCCCGCCGATCTCGCCGCGAGCCTCGGTCATCTCGGCGATTCGAAGCATGCCGACGTGCAGGCGGCGATGGCGCGCATCGTCAGCGCCGCCGGCAAGGCGGGGATTGCCGCCGGCATTTTTGCCATGGACGCCGCGAGTGCAAGGCAGCATCGCGACGCCGGTTTTCGTTTTATCGCGCTGGCCGCCGACGTCATGTGGATGTTGCGCGCAACCCGCCAGGCGTTGCAGGAGGTGAGGTCATGAAGTGGATGGTGCAAGGCGTCGTCGCGCGTGCGGCAGTTGCGGCGGCGTTGATGACGGGACTGGCGGCGCATGCGCAAGATCGCGTCGCGAAGCCGAACGATCCTGAGACGCAAACCGCAGTGGCCGACTACAACGCCGGAAATTTCAGCGCGGCGCTTTCCGAATTTCATCAGGCCGCCGAGCGCGGCAGCCGGCTCGCGGAGTTCAATTACGCGATGATGCTGCTCAACGGCGAAGGCACGGCCGTCAATGTCGAAGAAGGCAAGAAGTGGCTGCGCAAGGCCGCCGACGCCAACATGTCGCACGCGCAATATGTGTACGGCAAGATGTACGACGATGGCGAGTTCGTCGGGCGCGATCCGGTCGAGGCGCACCGCTGGTTTTTGAAGGCCGCGCAACAAGGACACGTGCAGGCGGAACTCGCGCTCGCCAATCAGTTCCTCGATGGCCGCGGCACCGACCGCGACAACAAGCAGGCGTTCGTCTGGTACAAAAAAGCCGCCGAGGGTGGCGACATGACCGCGCAATACGTGACCGGCTCGTTCTACGAGCGCGGCGGCGACGGCGTCGATAAGAACCTGAACGTGGCGCGAGCGTATTACGCGGCGGCGGCGGCGCAGGGCGATCCGGCGGCGCGCTTGAAGTATCAGCAACTCAGCGCGCAATTGCGGGATCACAAGGAAGTCAAACCGCAGTAGGCAAAAAAGGGGCGCACCTGACGATGCGCCCCTTCTGTTTTCCGGGCTTCGCTTTTGCGGCTGGCTGTTGTGCCGCAGCCGCTAACTCTGCATCAGCCGCTTCTGCCGCGCGACGCTCATGATGAGGCCGATGGCCACGCCGAGCGTCGTGAGCGCCGTGCCGCCGTAACTCATGAACGGCAGCGGCACGCCGACCACCGGCAAGATGCCGCTCACCATCCCGATATTGACGAACGCGTAGGTGAAGAACGCCATGGTCAGCGATCCGGCCAGCAGACGCCCGAATAGCGTCGCGCCGTTCGCCGCAATAAAGAGCCCGCGCGCGATCAGCAGCATGTAGAGCGTGAGCAGCACGATGCCGCCCGCGAGCCCGAATTCCTCGGAGAACACCGCGAAGATGAAGTCGGTGTGCTTCTCGGGGATGAACTCCAGATGCGCCTGCGTACCCTTGAGCCAACCCTTGCCGAGCGGGCCGCCAGAGCCGATGGCGATCACCGCCTGAATGGTGTGGAAGCCCTTGCCGAGCGGATCGGAAGTCGGATCGAGCAGCGTGCAGATGCGGTGTTTCTGGTAGTCGTGCATCAGCGGCCATTGCACTTCCGGCTGGCAGATCTTGTCCTGGAAGACCGCAATCGACGCAACCGCAATCACGCCGGCAATCAGCACCGGCACGATCAGCCTGAAGCTGAGCCCTGCAAAGTAGATCACGAAGAAGCCGGCGGCGAAGACCAGCACGGCAGTGCCGAGATCGGGCTGCTTGGCGATCAGGCCGACCGGCAGCGCGAGAATCACCAGACCGACCAGGTAGTCGTACCAGCGCATCACGCCTTCGCGCCGCTGGTAATACCAGGCGAGCATCAGCGGCGTGGCGATCTTCAGAATCTCCGAGGGCTGGATGACCACGCCCACGTTGATCCAGCGCTTCGCGCCCTTGCGCGTGAGCCCGAATAGCGCGACGGCAATGAGCAGCGCGATCCCGAATGTATAGAGCGGAACCGCGAAGCGCATCAGCGTGGTGGGTGGAACATTGGCGAGCGCCCACATCAGGACGAACGTCAGCATGATGTTGCGCAACTGGTCTTCCACGCGGCCCGGCACATCCAGACTCGCGCTGTACAGGGTGACGATGCCCACACACAGCAGCAGAAACACGACCAGTGCGAGCGGACGGTCGAAGCCCGCAAACATCCGCTTGATGCGGTCGAGCCAGGCGCGCTTATCGAATTGCATGCCTCTCTCCTTACTCGTCGATGCCGCCGGAAACCGGCTGGCGTGGCGACGTGGCCTCAGTGCCGGTATCGCGCTTGGGTTCCCGGCGGGACGTCCCGTTGGTGCGCGCGGCGGCGGCTTGCGCCGGCTCGCTGGCCGGTCGCGGTTGATGCGGGGCGCCGGATTGACGCGGCGCCGGATTCTTTGCTGCCGACGCAGCCGTGGCCGCCGTAGCTGATGCAGGCAACTTCGGCCGTGCCGCCGATGCCGGCGCTTTCGAAGTTGCGGCGGCAGGAGCCGAAGCCGCCCCGGATACCGCCGCAGCCGCGCTTGCCGCATTGGCAGCCGACGCGGCAGACGCCGCTGCGGCAGCCGATGCCGCCGCAGCGGCCGAAGCCGCACCCGGTATGGGAAGCGCGGTGAAACCCGCGGCGATTTTGACCGGCTGCCCGACTTCCGGTTGCACCGGCGCGCCACCGACTTCCGGCGCGGACGCGTCCTCGGTCGCCGATGCCGCCGCCGCGACTGCCGCCGCCTGCGCACCCGGCTTGTCCTTGCCGACGAGGTAATAGTCGAGCACCTTGCGCGCGATCGGGCCCGCTGCTTCCGCGCCCCAGCCGCCGTTTTCGACGATCAACGCGAGCGCGATCTTCGGTTGCTCGACCGGCGCGAAAGCGATGAACAGCGCATGGTCGCGCAGATGCTCCGCGACCGCGTGGCCCTTGTAGTTCGCGCCCTGTAGCGAGTACACCTGCGCCGTGCCCGTCTTGCCCGCCGCCTGATACGGCGCGCCGATGAACAGTTTCGACGCCGTACCGTTCGTCACGACGCCTTCCATCGCGCGCTTGATGATGTCGATGTCCGATTGCTTGACGGGAATCTTGTCGCTCGGATCGCGCACGACCGGCCGCGTGTCTTTCGTGATCGGATTTTCGATGTCGCGCACGAGATGCGGTTTCATCACCACGCCGTTGTTCGCAAGCGTGGCCGTGGCGTGCGCTAGCTGGAGAATCGTGAACGAGTTGTAGCCCTGGCCGATGCCGAGGCTGATCGTTTCGCCTTCGTACCACTTCTGCTGTTCGGGCTTGCGGTACGCCTTGCGCTTCCAGTCCGTGGACGGCAGGATGCCGCGCGCCTCGCCCGCGATGTCGATGCCGGTGATCTGGCCGAAGCCCCACGGCTTCATGAAGTTCGCGATGTTGTTCACGCCGAGATCGTGCGCAAGCATGTAGAAATAGGTGTCGTTCGACACGACGATCGCGCGGTTCATGTCGACCCAGCCCTGACCCGAGCGCACGTCGTTGCGGAACGTGTGGCCGCCGAACGTGTACGAACCGGGGTCCTGGAAGCCCCAGCCCGGTGTGCGCTTGTGCAGCGTCAGCGCGGCGAGCGCCATGAACGGCTTATAGGTGGAACCCGGCGGATAGGTGCCGTGCAGCGGCCGGTTCAGGAGCGGATGGTCGGGTGAGTTGTTGAGCTCGTCCCAGGTTTGCTGATCGATGCCGTCCACGAACGAATTCGGATCGAAGCTCGGCGCCGACACGAACGCGAGCACGTCGCCCGTCGACGGTTCAATGGCGACCAGCGCGCCGCGGCGGCCCGCGAAGGCCTGTTCGGCGACCTGCTGCAAGCCGATGTCGAGCGACAGCACGAGGTTGTTGCCGGGCGTGGCCTGCGTGCGCGATAACGTGCGCACGGGGCGGCCGCCGGCGGTGACTTCCACTTCCTCGAAACCGGTCTGGCCGTGCAGTTCGGTCTCGTAACTCTGCTCGACGCCGATCTTGCCGATGTAGTCCGTGCCCTTGTAGTTATTCGCGTCCAGACGCGGATCGTAGTGATCCGGATCGCTGTCGTTCTGGTCGCTGGCGTCGTCGATGCGATCCTGGTCGCGCTGCGAAATCCGCCCGATATAGCCAATGACGTGCGCGGCCGTCGGCCCGAGCGGATATTGGCGGAACAGGCGCGCGCGCACTTCCACGCCGGGGAAGCGGAAGCGCTGCGCGGTGAAGCGCGCGACTTCGTCGTCGGTGAGGCGCGTGCGGATCGGCAGGCTTTCGAAGTTCTTTGAATCTTCCTGGAGCTTCTTGAAGCGGCGGCGGTCGCGTGCGTCGATCGACACGACCGTGGCCAGATTGTCGATCACGTTTTCGAGCGAGTCGTTCAGCTTCGAGGGCGTGATTTCGAGCGTGTAGGCCGAGTAGTTCTTGGCGAGCACGACGCCGTTGCGGTCCGTGATGATGCCGCGGTTCGGCACGATCGGCGCGACGGAAATGCGGTTTTCGTCCGCCTGCAACGAGTATTTGCTGTAGTGCCAGACCTGCAGGAACAGGAAGCGGAAGGCGATCAGCCCGAAGCAGACGAACACGAACAGGCCCGCCGCCGCGACCCGCAGGCGGAACTTCGAGAGCTGTTGCTGAGTGTCCTTGAATTCGGTCATGCGATTCTGCAAAAGGCCGTGTCACGGCCATCATGAGTGTGCGCCTGATCCGGCCTAGGCCGGAAGGCATGAACATACGACGCGAGCCGAACGGGGCCGCCGCGTGAGTGCCATTGGAACGGCTGGCGGCCTCGACGCGTGGCTAAATGGGCCGCGTGTCGTCGGGGTCGGCCGGGCGGCGTTGCGGCATCAACAGCAAGACGCTCGCGATCGGCCACAGCGCGGCTTCCACGAACCCGTCGATCAGATAACCCCAACCGGGAAACGCCGCGCCCGTCAGCAGACGGATCACGAACGGCACCAGTTGCGCGATCACCAGTAGCGGCATGACCGCGAAAGTCTGCACGCCGAGCGACATCCACAACACGCGGCGGTGGATCGTAATCGCGCCATACGACAGCAGCGTATACGCCAGCGCGTGCTCGCCGAGGAGGCTCGCGTTGTGCACGTCCATCAGCAAGCCGAGGAAAAACGCAATGCCCATGCCGACCTTGCGCGGCTGATGCACATTCCAGAACAGCAGCACGAGCGCGACGAAGTCCGGCACGCCGACGAGACGCCCCCACGGCATCAGGTTCAGCAGGAACGCGGCAGCGAGGCTGAACGAGATGAAGTACGGATTGACCGGTTGCAGGATGTATTGCGGGCGGTTCATTGCTTGGCCCCCGGCGTGGCTTGCGGCTGCGCTTTTTCGGCGGCGGCCGGTTTCTTCGATGCAGCGGATTTCTGATCGGCGGCGGCCTTGCCGGCTTGGGCAGGTTGAGCCGGTTGAGCAGGTTGAGCAGGTTGGGCAGGCGCTTTCTCGGCGGACTTGTCCGCCGGCTTGGCGGATTTGTCGGCTGCGGCCTTGGCGTCCGCTGCCTTCGCGCCTTTCTTCGCTTTCGCGGCGGCTGCGGCGTCCGGCTCTTCAGCGGGACGCGGCGGCACGTCGTTCACGTAATGCAGCACCAGCAACTGACGCGCGCCGCGCACCGGCGCAATCGGCAAGCAAATGACGCGCGCGAATGCCGTGTCGGCCTGTTTATCGACCCGCACCACCTTGGCGACGGGCAGGCCCGGCGGATACACACCGTCGAGTCCACTCGTGACGAGTTCGTCGCCCGTCTGGACGTCGGCGCTGATCGGCACGAAACGCAGATCGAGTGTGTCGCCCTTCGGCGTGCCGTAAATCACGCTGCGCAAGCCGGTGCGCACGATTTGCACGGGCACCGCCTGATCCTTGTCGGTGAGCAGCGTCACTTCGGCTTGCAGCGGGTACACGCGCGTGACCTGGCCGATCACGCCGTCTTCGTTAACGACCGGCGAGCCGGTCTGGATGCCTTGCTGCGCGCCGCGGCCAATCACGACCTTCTGCGTGAACGGGTCGCGCGTGTCGTACTGGATTTCCGCGGGCAACGTTTGCGTGGTGGAGCGCTGCGACAGTTGCAGCAGCGCGCGCAAATGGGCGTTTTCGGTCGCGAGCCCGGCGGCCGTATTGGCTTGCTGCGAAAGCTGTAGATCTTTTTCTCGGAGCTTTTCGTTTTCGCTGCGCAGCGTCGCGCTGGTCACAGCCAGATCGGCTGCGCCCATGAAGACGTCGCGCGGCACGAGCGCCGCGCGTTGCAACGGATAGAGACCCGCGCCGAGCACGCCACGAACGATTTCGAGCGTTTTGAAGCGTGCGTCGGAGATCAGCAGGGCGAGCGCAAGCACGACGAAAAAGACGAGTCGGGCGAGTGCTGACGGGCCTTGCTTGAACAGGGGCGGCGGACTGTATTCCATGGTCGGCGCCGGGGGCGTGAGCGGTTGGGTGAGGCGGCGGCGCGCGGCAGACGCGCGTTCAGCGTACGGAGGCTGGTTGGCCCAGCCAACGGCAAACCGGCCCGCAAGGGGCCGTTTGCCAGATCCGTGCTACTGACATGGAACTCGCTCGCTTACTCGTACGAGAAGATGCTGCCGAGCTTGTCCATGCGCTCGAGCGCCATGCCCGAGCCGCGCACGACGCACGTCAGCGGGTCTTCGGCGACGAGCACCGGCAGGCCGGTTTCTTCGGCGAGCAGACGGTCCAGATCGCGCAGCAGCGCGCCACCGCCGGTGAGCATCATGCCGCGCTCGGCGATGTCCGCGCCAAGTTCCGGCGGCGTTTGTTCGAGCGCGATCTTCACCGACGACACGATCTGGTTCAGCGGATCGGTCAGTGCTTCGAGGATTTCGTTGCTGGAGATGGTGAAGCTGCGCGGAATGCCTTCCGACAGATTGCGGCCCTTCACTTCCATTTCCTTGACTTCCGAACCCGGGAAGGCCGAGCCGATTTCTTTCTTGATAGCTTCGGCGGTTTGCTCGCCGATCAGCATGCCGTAGTTGCGGCGGATGTAGTTGACGATGGCTTCGTCGAACTTGTCGCCGCCCACGCGCACCGAGCCTTTGTACACGATGCCGCCGAGCGAGATCACGCCGACTTCGGTGGTGCCGCCGCCGATGTCCACGACCATGGAACCCGTGGCTTCCGACACCGGCAAGCCGGCGCCGATCGCGGCAGCCATGGGTTCTTCAATCAGATAGACCTGCGAAGCGCCCGCGCCGTGAGCGGCTTCCTTGATGGCGCGGCGCTCGACCTGCGTCGAACCGCACGGCACGCAAATGATGATGCGCGGCGACGGCGAGAACATGCGCGATTCGTGAGCAGTTTTGATGAACTGCTTGATCATCTGCTCCGTCACCGTGAAGTCGGCGATCACGCCGTCTTTCATGGGGCGGATGGCTTCGATGTTGCCCGGCACCTTGCCAAGCATCTGCTTGGCTTCCTTGCCGACTGCCTGAATGGTTTTCTTGCCGTTGGGGCCGCCTTCCTGGCGGATCGAGACCACCGACGGTTCATCAAGAACGATGCCCTTGCCACGCATGTAGATGAGCGTGTTGGCGGTGCCGAGGTCAATCGCCAGATCGTTGGAGAAGTAGCTGCGCAGAAAACCGAACATTCAAAATCCTGTCTCGCTTGGGGCCGGCCCTCGCAACGTTGCGCAGGGCGGCAGCGGAAAAAAATAACAGCTTCAACCGGGCGAAGCGGCGCCACAGGAACTTGAAGCTGCGAGGGAGTCTACCGGAGGCCGGTGCAAAGCCAGGCCAGAAATATCCGAACTCTCTTTACGAATTGTCCAGAAAGGCCTTGGTAAGTCGGTCCGGGTTTGGGTCGAACGCGTAATGATACCTTATAATTTTGGATGTTTTGAAGGAAACGGACGGCACTTTTTGCCGCCGCTGACCCCTTTTTCGAGGTCTTCCTCCAGCGTCGTAACTCGCTGTCGCAGCGCTCTTTTTCGGCTGCGGCGGTCCGCCACTTTTTCCGGTGACTGCATGGCTTTGACCCTGACCGATGTTAAGCGCATCGCGCATCTCGCGCGGCTCGAACTGGCCGACGCCGACGCCGACCACACGCTTGTTCAACTCAACGACTTTTTTGGCCTCGTCGAGCAGATGCAGGCGGTCGACACCACGGGTATCGCACCGCTTGCCCATCCGATCGAGCAGATCGAAGACGTCGCGCTGCGCCTGCGCGACGACGCCGTGACCGAAACGGTCGAACGCGAAGCTTTCCAGCGTCCCGCGCCGGCCGTGCAGGACGGGCTGTATCTCGTGCCGAAGGTGATCGAGTAACGCGCGAACCCGCGCCGGGCGCGGCCTGCGACCAGCGGCCCGTGCCCGCCCGTGTCACTTTTAGCAGGATTCCTCGGCCCGGTTTGCCGGCGGGCAACCGAATGCCTCCACGGCAGCGCGATCCGCTGCCGCGCTCTTCAGGATAAAACGCAATGCATGAAAAAAGCTTGACCGAACTGCGCGCCGCATTGGCGGCCAAGGAATGCTCCGCTGTCGAGCTGGCGCAGCTCTATCTGAAGCGGATCGACGCGGCCACAAGCCTCAACGCGTTCATCCAGGTCGATCCCGATCTGACGCTCGCGCAGGCGAAAGCCGCAGACGCGCTGCTTCACGCGGGCCACGGCGGTCCGCTGACCGGCGTGCCGATCGCGCATAAAGACGTGTTCGTCACCAAGGGCTGGCGCTCCACAGCCGGCTCGAAAATGCTGTCGAACTATGAGAGTCCGTTCGACGCCACGGTGGTCGAGCGTCTGCAGAACGCCGGCATGGTCTGCGTGGGCAAGACCAACATGGACGAGTTCGCGATGGGCTCATCCAACGAAAATTCGTATTTCGGGCCGGTGCAAAACCCGTGGGATCGTCAGGCAGTGCCGGGCGGTTCGTCGGGCGGTTCCGCAGCGGTTGTCGCCGCGCGCCTCGCGCCTGCCGCGACAGGAACCGATACGGGCGGCTCGATCCGTCAGCCGGCGTCGTTCTCGGGCATCACCGGCATCAAGCCGACGTACGGCCGCGTGTCGCGCTACGGCATGATCGCGTTCGCGTCCTCGCTGGATCAGGGCGGTCCGATGGCGCAAAGCGCCGCCGACTGCGCGACGCTGCTCAACGCCATGGCTGGCTTCGACGAACGCGACTCCACGAGCCTCGTGCGCGACGACGAAGACTACACGCGCTACCTCGGCCAGCCGTGGAAAGAAGGCGACGCCAGCAAGCCGCTCGCCGGCCTGCGCATCGGCCTGCCGAAAGAGTACTTCGGCGCGGGTCTCGCCGACGACGTGCGCGCGTCCATCGACGCCGCCTTGAAGCAATACGAAGCGCTCGGCGCCACGCTCGTCGAGGTGTCGCTGCCCAAAACCGAGCTGTCGATTCCGGTCTACTACGTGATCGCGCCCGCGGAGGCTTCGTCGAACCTGTCGCGTTTCGACGGCGTGCGCTTCGGCCATCGCGCCGCGGAATATCGCGATCTGCTCGACATGTACAAGAAGTCGCGCGCCGAAGGTTTCGGGCCGGAAGTGAAGCGCCGCATCATGGTCGGCGCCTACGTGCTGTCGCACGGGTACTACGACGCGTACTACCTGCAAGCGCAAAAAATCCGACGCATCATTGCGCAGGATTTCCAGCAAGCGTTCAAACAATGTGACGTGATCATGGGACCGGTCGCGCCATCGGTGGCGTGGGATCTGGGCGCAAAGGGCGACGATCCGGTGCAGATGTATCTCGCCGACATCTACACGCTGTCGGTGAGCCTCGCCGGTTTGCCGGGCATGAGCGTGCCGTGCGGTTTCGGCGCGGGCGCGAATGCGCAGCGTCCGGTGGGTTTGCAGATCATCGGCAATTATTTCAATGAAGCCCGGATGCTGCAGGTGGCCGACGCGTTCCAGCGCGCGACCGACTGGCACCGCAAAGCACCGGCAGGAGTGTGAGCACCATGACCAAGCAATGGGAAGTCGTGATCGGTCTGGAGACCCACGCGCAGCTATCCACGCAATCGAAAATTTTCTCCGGCGCACCCACGCAATTCGGCGCCGCGCCGAACACGCAGGCGTGCCCCGTCGATCTGGCCTTGCCGGGCACCTTGCCGGTCATGAACCGTGGCGCTGTGGAGCGCGCGATCCAGTTCGGTCTCTCAATCGGCGCGACAGTCGCACCGCGCAGCATTTTCGCGCGCAAGAACTACTTTTACCCCGATCTGCCGAAGGGTTATCAGATCAGCCAGTACGAGATTCCTGTCGTGCAGGGCGGTCAGGTGACGATCCAGGTGCCGGCCAACGAAAAGGCGGGCAAGCAAGCGTATTCGAAGGTCGTCAACCTCACGCGCGCTCACCTCGAGGAAGACGCGGGCAAGTCGCTGCACGAAGACTTCGCGGGCATGACCGGCATCGACCTGAACCGCGCGGGCACGCCGCTGCTCGAAATCGTCACCGAGCCGGAAATGCGCAGCGCGGCCGAAGCGGTGGCATACGCCAAGACGCTGCACACGCTCGTCACGTGGCTCGGCATTTGCGACGGCAACATGCAGGAAGGCTCGTTCCGTTGCGACGCGAACGTGTCGGTGCGTCCGGTCGGCCAGGCGGAATTCGGCACGCGCGCCGAAATCAAGAACCTGAACTCGTTCCGCTTCCTCGAAGAAGCGATCCAGTACGAAGTGCGCCGTCAGATCGAGCTGATCGAAGACGGCGGCACGGTGGTGCAGGAAACGCGTCTGTACGATCCGGACAAGCGTGAAACGCGCTCCATGCGCAGCAAGGAAGACGCGCACGATTACCGCTATTTCCCCGACCCCGATCTGATGCCGCTCGTGATCGACGCGGCATGGGTGGAGCGCGTGAAAGCCGGACTGCCCGAACTGCCGGAAGCGATCCAGCAACGCTTTGTGTCGCAATACGGCCTGACGCCGTACGACGCGAACGTGCTGACGTCGAGCAAGGCGACGGCCGCGTACTACGAAGCGGTCGTCGGCAAGCTGGGCGAGGCCAACGCGAAGGTCGCGGCGAACTGGATCATGGGCGAGGTGTCGTCGCAACTGAATCGCGAAGGGCTGGAGATCGACGCTTCGCCAGTGTCGTCCGCGCAACTCGCCTTGCTGTTGCAGCGCATTGCCGACGGCACCATCTCGAACAAGATCGCGAAGGAAATTTTCCTCGCCATCTGGGAAGAGAAGGCCACGGACGAAGCCGCCGCCGACCGCATCATCGAAGCGAAGGGTTTAAAGCAGATTTCGGATACCGGCGCGCTGGAAGCGATCATCGACGAAGTGCTGGCGGCGAACCAGAAGTCCGTCGAGGAATTCCGCGCAGGCAAGGAAAAAGCGTTCAACGCGCTGATCGGCCAGGCGATGAAAGCGACCAAAGGCAAGGCCAATCCGGCGCAGGTCAACGAACTGCTGAAGAAGAAGCTGTCCTGAATGAACGCCTGATTGAAATGCGGTTGAACCGATACGGCTGACGCGTTCGCGCCTTGGCCACTGCGGGCTGTTGCCGGAAACGAAAGTGGGGGCAACGGCCCGTTTCATTTGCGGGCGCGCACTGGCGAAGCCCTGAATGCAGATCACGGAGTGTGTGGATGGCGAAACAACCCGATCTCGACGATTTTCGCGTGCCGTATTTCGACGGCAAGAAGAAAAACAAATTCTCTCTCGACGATTTCGACCCGGCTGCGAAGCCTTTTTCCTCGGGTTCGAAGGACGCCGACCGCGAGCGGCTCGCCGGGATTGGCGTGAAGCTCGACGTCTTCCAGGAACGCTTGCACGCGCAGCGCAAATGTCGCGTGTTGCTGGTGCTGCAAGGCATGGACACGAGCGGCAAGGACGGCACGATCCGCGCCGTGTTTCACGAAGTGGACCCGCTCGGTTTGCGCATTGCGCCGTTCAAGGCGCCGACGCCCGACGAACTCGCGCACGATTTCCTCTGGCGCGTGCATTCGCAAGCGCCTGCCGCCGGCGAGCTGACAATCTTCAACCGCAGTCATTACGAAGATTTGCTGGTGCCGACGGTGCTCGGCCACATCGATTCAGACGCATTCGACATGCGTTGCCGGCACATTCGCCAGTTCGAGGAGCTGCTCGCTGACAGCGACACGGCAATCGTCAAGTGCATGCTGCACATTTCGAAAGGCGAGCAGCGCTCGCGCCTACAAGCGCGTATCGACGATCCGACAAAACACTGGAAATTCGACCTCTCCGATCTCGACGCGCGCAAGCAGTGGGACGCGTATCAGGCCGTCTATCGCGACGCGCTCGCCGCGACGTCCACCGAGTACGCGCCGTGGTACGTGATTCCCGCCGACTCGAAAACGCATCGCAATGTGATGGTCGCCGAGTTGTTGTTGCGTACTTTCGAAAAGCTGAAGCTCGAATATCCACCGGCCAAGGAATCGCTGAAAGGCGTCAAGGTCGAATGAGCTTTTTTGCTCCTGACGCTTTCCGGAACCCGTCTAGCAAACGAATCGAAGATAAAGGAACGACATGTTGCGTGTGATTACCGCCAACCTGAACGGCATCCGTTCAGCGGCAAAAAAGGGATTTTTCGAATGGTTCGGCGGCCAGGATGCCGACGTGCTGTGCGTGCAGGAAATCAAATGCTCGCAAGACGACATGACGCCGGAATTCCTCGCGCCGCACGACTTCACCGGCTATTTCCAGCACGCCGTGAAGAAAGGCTATAGCGGCGCGGGCGTGTACACGCGTCACGAGCCGGACGAAGTGGTGATCGGCTTCGGCAGCGAGGAGTTCGATCCCGAAGGGCGTTACGTCGAGTTGCGTTTCGGCAAGCTGTCGGTCGTGTCGGTGTATGTGCCGTCGGGGTCGAGCGGCGAAGAGCGCCAGCAGGCCAAATACCGTTTCATGGACGAGTTCATGCCGCATCTCGCGGAACTCGCGCGCGAACGCGAGGTGATCGTGTGCGGCGACGTGAACATTGTGCACAAGGAAATCGACATCAAGAACTGGAAGAGCAACCAGAAGAACTCAGGTTGCCTGCCGGAAGAGCGCGCGTGGCTGACCAGTCTGTTCGACGAAGTCGGTTACGTCGACGTGTTCCGCACGCTCGATCAGCGGCCCGAGCAATACACGTGGTGGAGCAATCGCGGCCAGGCGTACGCGAAGAACGTGGGGTGGCGGATCGATTATCAGATCGCGACGCCGGGCATCGCGGGCAAGGCGAAACGGACCGACGTGTTTCGCGATATCAAGTTCAGCGATCACGCGCCGCTGACGGTCGACTACGACCACAACGTGAAGAAGTGAGCCGGCGTTCCGCTCTTTGAACCGCCTTTAGTCCCGCGCCATTTTCCGGCGCGGGCGTCCCATGCCGGCATAGTCCGGCAGGTCATCCACCGTTTTGCCGAGGGCCTTCGCATAAAGCAGCAGCATATCCGGCAAGCGCTTGATGATGTCCTGCCGGCGCGCCGGCGTGTACGGATGCACGTAGATGAAGCCCTGATCGCGATTGCCGCGTGTGGTTTGCGCGAGCTTGTCCCACAGCGTGACGGCCGCGCGCGGATCGAAGCCGGCGCGAGACGCAATGTCGCTGCCGATCACATCGGCTTCGGTTTCGTCCGTGTTTTCGTACTTCATTTCGAGCAGGCGCGAACCGATGCCGAGCGGCGCCGCGCCGAGATCGGCAAGACCGAATAGCTGCGGAATCGTGCCCGACGAATCGAGCTGGCTCGCCTGCAACTGGCCGAGCCGCTCGCGCGCATGTTCGCGCAGCGCGTGCGCGATCTCGTGGCCGATCAGCATGCCCAGTTCGTCGTCGTTCAGACGCGCGCGGTCGAGCAGACCGCCATACACGACGATCTTGCCGCCCGGCAGGCAATAAATGCGAATGTCAGGCGAGCGCACCACCGCGACCTCCCACTTCCAGCCCCGCGCGCGCTCGTTCCACTTGAGCGAATAGGGCACCATCTTGTCGACGATCGAGCGCACGCGCGTGACGTGCGCGTCGGTGTCGGCGTACAGCCGGTTCGCGTGCTCCGCGCCGTACGCGATCTGGTTGAATTCTTCGGCGGCTTGCGCCTCGAGCATCGGCGACGGAATCAGGTTGCGGAACACCAGATAGCCGCCGTAACGCAACTGGTTGTTCGGACTGTATGCAGCCGACGCGGGCGGGGTGGGCGCCGCTGCCGACGCGGCGGCCGACGGCCTGGCCGCGCCGGCGGCCGACGAGGTCGCGGCCGCTGGGGCGGAGACGGCGCTTTCGGCGCTCGCCGCTGCCGACTTTGCTGCTGGCGCCGGCGCGGGTTGAGACGTGACCGGCGCGCCCGGCGCCGCGCTCGTGCTCGAACCCCAACCCGCCGCCGCATAGGCGGGCAACGGCGTGCCCGCAGCCACGAGGCTCGCGCAGCCCATGCTGAGCGCGACATGCAGCGCGCGCTGCTTCATCAGGAGAGACGCCTTCACGAGCGGATTCTCCACGGCGCGATGCGCAACAGGAGCAGCATGCCGGGCAAGGCCAGCGCGGTGCAGACAATGAAGTAGTCGAACCAGCCGATTCTCGCGACGACATAGCCGCTCGCCGCCGAAGCCAGCGTGCGCGGCACCGAAGCGAGGCTCGTGAAGAGCGCGAACTGCGTGGCCGTGTAACGCGGATCGG
Source organism: Paraburkholderia sp. MPAMCS5 (assembly GCF_036016995.1). Taxonomy (NCBI): domain Bacteria; kingdom Pseudomonadati; phylum Pseudomonadota; class Betaproteobacteria; order Burkholderiales; family Burkholderiaceae; genus Paraburkholderia; species Paraburkholderia sp. MPAMCS5. Next base: position 113,086 of record NZ_JAYXBK010000014.1, on the reverse strand, counting down.
TCGTGCTCGCGATGTACGCGGTGAAAGCCGCCAGCGTGAGTCCGGTGGAGAACGTCTCGAAACCGTAGACGAGCGCGAGCGCCACGGAGCGCGGCTCCAGTGCGACTGACCAGTCGATGCCCACCAGCGCGAGCAGTTTCGTCGTGCCTTCGCTCAGCGCGACCGCGATGTCGTAAATCACCGTCAAGCCCGGCGAGCTTGGCCCGAGATGCGCGAGCCACGCGAAGCCGAGCGTCGAGACCATTTGCAGCGCGCCGAAAATCCACAGGCCGCGGCCGATGCCGATTTTCATCAGCCAGATGCCGCCGACAATCCCGCCCGCGAGACTCGCGCCGAATGCCGTGGTCTTCGCGATCACGCCGATCTGCGTGCGCGAAAATCCAATGTCGAGGAAGAACGACGTGGACAACGTGGTCGCCATCGTGTCGCCGAGCTTGTACAAAAAGATGAAGCCGAGCACGAACAGCGCGCCGCGCCAGCCGTCGCGCAGCAGGAATTCGCGGAACGGTTCGACGATGGCTTCGCGCAGATTTTTCGGCGGCGTGCCGTGCACTTCGGGTTCGCGCACGACGAGCGTCATCAGAATGCCCGGCAGCATGAACGCGCCGGTCACCATGAAAACGATGGTCCACGGCAAATGATCCGACAGAATCAGCGCAAGCGATCCGGGCACCAGCGCCGCGATCTTGTAGGCGTTCACATGCACGGCATTGCCGAGACCTTGCTGGGTGTCGCTCAGCAGCTCACGGCGGTAGGCGTCGATGGAAATGTCCTGGCTTGCGCCAAAAAACGCGACGAGCGCTGTCAGTGCCGCGACCGTCCAGATCGAGTCGCGCGGCGACACGAAGCCGAGCGTGGCAATTGCGCCCCCGACGAGGATTTGCGTGACGAGCATCCAGCCGCGCCGTCTGCCTGGACGCCAGCCCGGCACGCGCGGGACGTAGCGGTCCATCAGCGGCGCCCAGATGAATTTCCAGGTGTACGGAAACTGGATCAGCGCAAAGAGACCGATTTCCTTCAGATTGACGCCTTCGGAGCGTAACCAGGCCTGCACCAGATAGACGAGCGTGAACAGCGGCAGTCCCGACGTAAAGCCGAGAAAGACGCAGATCAGCATGCGCGAATTCAAAAACGCGCGGCAGCCGGGATGTTCTTCGTGAGCGGTAAGTGCAGGCGCCTCGTGCGGCGGGTTCGACATGTGGATAACTTGCGTTAGCTTTTCTTGACGCGATAGACCGCAAGACTACCACGCCAGTTCACGCCCCACCGTATGGTCTGGCCGTCGTGCAAGACGACACGGTCGAGAATCTCGATGCCGACTTCCGGCGCGAGCGCCTCGAAATCCTTGATGGTCAGCACGCGCACGTTAGGCGTGTTGTGCCATTGATAAGGCAGCGACTTCGACACCGGCATGCGTCCTTGCAGCACCGAGAGCCGGTGCGCCCAGTAGCCGAAATTCGGAAACGAAACGATGCATTCGCGGCCCACGCGCACCGTCTCGCGCAGGATCGCGGCGGTCTGATGAATGGTTTGCAGCGTCTGCGACAGAACCGCGAAATCGAAGCTGCCGTCTTCGAAAAGGCGCAGCCCGTCTTCCAGATTTTGCTGGATCACGTTGACGCCGTTTTGCGTCGCGGCCAGCACGCCGGCGTCGTTGATCTCGATGCCGTAGCCCTGCACGTCCAGTTCCTCGGTGAGCAGCGACAGCAGCGAGCCGTCGCCGCAACCGAGATCCAGCACCGTGGCGCGCGGTTCGACCCAGCGGGCGATCGCGCGGAAATCCGGGCGCAGCGCCAGATAATCGAGTGCTCGCTGGTTCATGCGTTCACCTCGTTCGCAATACGTTCGTAGTAGGCGCGCATCAGGTTGTGATAGCGCGCGTCGTCGAGCAGGAAGGCGTCGTGGCCGTGCGGCGCGTCGATTTCCGCGTACGTGACGGTGCGCTTGTGGTCGAGCAGCGCCTTCACGAGTTCGCGCGAGCGCGCAGGCGCGAATCGCCAGTCGGTTGTGAAGCTCGCAATCAGATATTTCGCCGTGGTGTGTGCGACGGCCGCTGTCAGATCGCCGTCGAAGGCTTTCGCGGGATCGAAGTAATCGAGCGCGCGCGTGATCAGCAGATACGTGTTGGCGTCGAAGTAGTCGGCGAACTTGTCGCCCTGGTAGCGCAGGTAAGACTCCACCTCGAACTCGACGTCGAAGTTGAAGTTGTACGCGTCGAGCGCGCCTTCCGCGCGGCGCAGCGAGCGGCCGAATTTCTCGGCCATGTCGTCGTCCGAGAGATACGTAATGTGGCCGATCATGCGCGCGACCCGCAAGCCGCGCTTCGGCTTCACGTTATGCGCGTAGTAGTTGCCGCCGTGAAAGTCCGGGTCCGACAGAATCGCCGAGCGCGCGACCTCGTTGAACGCGATGTTTTGCGCCGACAGCTTCGGCGTGGACGCCACCACGATGCAATGCGCGACGCGCTCCGGATACATCATGCTCCAAGCGAGTGCCTGCATGCCGCCGAGGCTGCCGCCCATCACCGCCGCGAAACGCGTGATGCCGAACTGATCGGCGACGCGTGCCTGGGCGTTGACCCAGTCTTCCACCGTCACGACGGGAAACGTCGCGCCGTACGGATTGCCGGTGGCCGGATCGATGCTCATCGGCCCGGTCGAGCCGAAGCACGACCCCAGATTGTTCACGCCGATCACGAAGAACCGGTTGGTGTCGAGCGGCTTGCCGGGGCCGACCATGTTGTCCCACCAGCCGATGTCCTTCGGATTGTCCGCATAGACGCCCGCGACGTGGTGCGACGCGTTCAGCGCGTGGCACACCAGCACGGCATTGCTGCGCGCGGCGTTGAGCGTGCCGTACGTCTCGACCATCAGGTCGTAGCCGGCCAGCGAGCTGCCGTTTTGCAGACGCAACGGCTCGGTGAAATGCATTGTGTGTGGAGCGACGATACCGATCGATTCCATTCATTCCGCCATTTGACAAATACAGGGCGGCTAGACGGCGTCGGCAAAGCACGGAGAAAGAACTTGTGCGCGGCTGACGACCTCTTTAGCCGCATTTATAGTGAACCGTGGAAATGTTCCACTGGTTCGCGCGCCCGCAATCGAGTCAGCAAATCGGCGCGTAATACGTGGTGAGTGTGTTCTGGAGCGCGGCGCCCGGAAGTTGTAACGTGTCGGGAAGAGCCGCGGTCAGGCGCAAAGTATAGCGGAAAAATCCGCGCGGCAACGTCTGGCCGTCCGGCAGACGCGGCTGCTTCCAGCGGACTACTGAAGGATCACTCTGAGCTGCGAGTCGGCCTGTTCCGCAGGCAGACGGACAAAGCCGCTGCGTACGAAGCGATGCCAGCGGCCGATCACATAGCTCAACAGCAGGCTTGCTCTCACGGCGGGATCGTAGTCCGCGGGGACCGGCACCGGCGTCTCGGCATTCGCCGCAGCCAGCCGCAGACATTGCTTCAGCGACGCCTCGACGCGCTCAAGCATCTGATTGACACGACTGGTTAGCCGCTCATGCTCGCCGACCAGCGCCTCACACGTCAACACGCGCGTCATGCCAGGATTTTTCGCGGAGAAATTCAGCAGCATCAGCGCGATTGCGCGCGCTTGCAGCACACCGTTGCTTTCCTTTTCGACGATCTGATTGATCAGGCCGAAAATGGCGTGCTCGATGAACTCGATTAGTCCTTCGAACATTTGCGCCTTGCTCGCGAAATGACGATACAGCGCGGCTTCCGATACGCCGAGCCGCGCGGCCAGCGCCGCCGTGGTGATCTTTTCGCTCCTGGGCGCTTCGAGCATGGCCGCGAGCGTCTGCAGGATGTGCACGCGGCGCTCGCCGGGCTTCAGACGCTGCGCGCGCGGGACCGCTGGTGCGGCGGGTTCGTGGTCGGCTACGGCTTCGTCCGGCTTGTCGATCGGCTGCATGGCTGTCGTCCCGTCTGCTGGCGCTTCCATCGGACCGAGCGGGTGCTCAGTCGTAGCGATTTTAACGAACGAATGCTGCGATCGACATAATGCGGCCGGCCCGTGCCGGGCAGCCGCGTGGGCACGCCGTCCGCATGCGGTTTGCGCGGCAGATGGCCGGTGATCCACACCGTGCGGATGCCGAGCCGCCGGTAGTTTTTCAGGTGCGAGCGCGTGTCTTCGACGAGCACCACGTCTTTCAGCGACACATGAGCGTCGCGCATGGCCTTGCGCAACATGGCGTGGTCCGGCTTGGCGCGCCACAGGTGCCTGTCGCGCATATGCTCGATGGCGATCACCTGCTCGAACAGCCGCTCGATGCGCAGTTGCGCGAGCACCGCGCGCGCATACGCTTCGGGCGCGTTGGTCAGCACGATCTTGCGGCCCGGCAGCGCGGCGACGAGACGCGCAACGCCGCGCTCGTGGCGGATCATCGAGCCGAGATCGGGAAACGTGTGAACGACCTTGAGGAAGTCGTTTGCGTCGAACGGATGATGGCGCGTAAGTCCCAGCAGCGCCGCGCCGTAGCGCTGCGTGTAGCCGGTGCGCAGACGGTTGGCTTCGGCGAGTTCGACTTGCAGCGCATCGACGATGTACTGCGTCATCGCCTGATTGATCGCGGGGAAAATGGCGTGCGACGCGTGGTGCAGCGTATTGTCGAGATCGAACAGCCAGACCGGGCGGCCGCCCGCGATGTGCGGACGACGGCGCCGGGAAGTCGGAGTGCGCATGGTGCGGGAAAGCCGTTCAGACGCCGGTTGCAGCGGCCGGGCCGCCCGGCGCCGGGAGAAGCCGTATGGCCGGCGCGGCGGCTACATGAGACGCGCCAAGGCGGCGCGCTCTTTGTGCCGGGTTTGAGACGGGAATCAATGCGAGCGGATCATCGTGCCGAACGGCTGTTCGGTGAGAATTTCGAGCAGCACCGAATGCTCGATACGACCGTCGATGATGTGCACCGAGCGCACGCCGCTCTTGGCCGCATCCAGCGCTGACGAGATTTTCGGCAGCATGCCACCGGAGATCGTGCCGTCGGCGAAAAGACCGTCGATTTCGCGCGCCGACAGGTCCGTCAGCAGATTGCCTTCCTTGTCCATCACGCCGGGGATGTTCGTCATCATGACGAGCTTTTCGGCGTTCAGCACGACCGCCAGCTTGCCCGCGACGAGGTCGGCGTTGATGTTGTACGACAGGCCGTCTTCGCCGAAACCGATTGGCGAAATGACCGGAATGAACGCGTCGTCCTGCAGCGCTTTCACGACGGCCGGATTGATTGCCTCGACTTCGCCCACCTGGCCGATGTCGACGTATTGACCGGGATTGTCGCGGTCCGGCATCAGCATCTTGCGGGCGTGGATCAGGCCGCCGTCCTTGCCGGTCAGACCGACTGCGTGACCGCCGAAATGGTTGATCAACGTGACGATGTCCTGCTGCACTTCACCGCCGAGCACCCATTCGACGACTTCCATCGTCTCTTCGTCGGTGACGCGCATGCCTTGAATGAACGTGCCCTGTTTGCCGACCTTTTTCAGTGCCTGGTCGATTTGCGGACCGCCGCCGTGCACGATGACCGGATTGATGCCGACAAGTTTCAGCAGAATCACGTCGCGCGCGAAGCCTTGCTTCAGCCGCTCCTCCGTCATGGCGTTGCCGCCGTATTTGATGACCACGGTCTTACCGTGATACTGGCGAATGTAAGGCAGCGCCTCGGCCAGAATTTCAGCCTTCAGGGTGGGCGCAATCTGCGAAAGGTCGGGAAGCTCGGACATGGCGGCAGGCTCGGGCACGGACAGTTAAAACAGGGCGAATTGTACAGGACTGGCGCGCTGCACCAGGGTTTTCGACACGCTCGCGGGCGGCGTGCAACGCTTGCTTTCCGCGCTGCGCAATCGCGGCGTGCAGCGCCAGCCGACGGTCAAGCGTAGCGCGCTCGCCGGGCAGCTGTGAACTAGCCGAACGGACGACTCACGGTAGGACGCAAGCCGTGGCATTATTTATTCGTCGATGCCCCGCGAGACTGCCCGCCTGTCATGAAACCGTCCGCCTCCCGCCCACAAGGCAGTGCGCGCTGCCCGCGCTGCGGCAATGCGTTCGATTGCGCGATGCATGGAAAGCCGTTCGACTGCTGGTGCCGCGAGATGCCGGCTGTGCCGCGCGACCGGCTCGACCCGGCGGGGCGCTGCCTGTGTCCTGAGTGTCTTGCCGCGGAGATCGCAAAAGCAGTGCAGACGGAGCCGGGCGCCGAATTGCGGTGAGCGCCGTCCGGCCTTGCCTGGCTAATGCCGCTGTCAGCCCGCGCCGTGCCGCTCGGCCAGCGCGCTCAGATCGCGTGCGACGGCCTCCAGTGGCGGCTCCCATTCGCCGAATCTCGGCTGCCGGTACAGCGTCGCGCTGGGATACCACGGGCTGTCGGTCCGGTCGGTCAACCAGACCCAGTGCGGATTGACGTCGAGCAGCACCCAGGTGCGCTGACCGAGCGCGCCGCTCAGATGCGCCGCCGAGGTGCACACCGTGACGACAAGGTCGAGCGCGCCGACGAACGCGGCGGTGTCGTCGAAAGTCGCGAATTCCGCCGTGTAGTCGGTGATCGGCAGGCCGGCTGCCCGTGCCGCGCTCACGTCCGCGCCCGCGCCAGGTTGCAGCGAGTAGAACGCCACGTTGCGCATACCGCCGAAATGCTCCGCGTAGCGCTCCCAGCCGACGCGCCGGAACGGATTGCGTTGATGCCCCTCGCTGCCGGTCCAGGCGAGTCCGACCTTTAACCGCGATTCGCCGGCAAGCCGTTGCTCCCAGCGCTTTACGGCGGCGGGGGCCCAGTGCAGGTATGGCGAGGTGGCGGGAATCGTCGCCTCGCGCGTGCCGAAGACGAGTGGCAGGCTCAGCAATGGAATCTCGAATTCGAACGGCACAAGCGCTTCCACGCCGCCGCCCGCGGAGTAGTCGTCCACGTGAGCGCCCAGACTGCGCGCGAGCAATGCGCCCATTTGCGGGAACGAGTTCCACGCAAGGCGACCGCCTTCGCGATGCACGCGTTCGGCGAGCATCGGAATATAGCGGCTGAACTGCAACACATCGCCCATGCCTTGCTCACCCCACACGAGCAATGTTTTGCCGATGAGCGGCTCGCCTTTCCAGGTCGGAGCGGGCATGGCGGGACGGCTGCCGCGCAATTCCGTGGAACCCGCCCAACGCGCTTCGTGCGACTGCCAGCCGTTTGCGTAATCGCCGCGCGTCAGTTGCAGCATGGCGAGGTTCGAACGCATGCAGGCGTCGGTGGGTGCCAATGCGCAAGCCGTTTGCGCGGCTGCCGTGGCGTCGTCCCAGCGTTGCGCTTCGCGGAGTGCCAGCGCATAGTTGTTGTGGGCCAGCGGGCTAAGCGGCGCGCAGTGAACAGCACGTTCACCGGCTTCGAGCGCGCGGGGCAAATCCCTGTTTTTGCGACAGGCGCTTGCGAGATTGATCCACGCGTTGGCCTCGCCGGGGTCGTGCTGGAGTGCCTGTTCGAGAAGCTCGATCTGCTCGCCCAAGCCGCACTCGGTCAACGCAAGCGCGCCGGCCAGGTTGCAGCGTAACGACGGCAATGCCGGGGCCACTTCAAGCGCGCGGCGATATGGGCCGATGGCTTCACCGTGCCGGTTCGCCATCTGTAGCGTGTAGCCAAGACGGAAATGCGCGTGCGCGTTGCCGTGGTCGAGTTGCGCAATAATGGCGGCCAGCTCGATCGCATCGCCGTGACGCTGCTGATCGATCAATGTATGGACGAGCGCGGCGAGCGATTTGTCGTCGAGCGGATGGAGCTGGGCGGCGGCACGCAGCGATTGCGTTTCTGACTGCGCCGCGCCGCGCTCACGGGCTGCGGCAGCATGCCGCATAAAGTTAAGGAAAGCTGACGAGATGTCAGAGGTCACCATGAATAATTGCTGCTGCAAGTCCGGGCACAACGATCCGGCCATGCGCGTTGTCAAAAATATGCATGGTATCGCCACACGCCGGCGAGATGATTCGGACGCTTCCGAACAGGTAAACTGAAGTCATGCATCGTATAACCAATACCGGCCGCGTCAATCTCGGCCATCTGTTCTGGCTGCGCAGCCTCGCGATCATCGGGCAGCTACTCACCATTGCCGCTGTGCAGATCTTTTTCGGCGTGCACTTGCCGCTGCCGGCCATGCTGCTCGTTATCGCGCTCGAAGTGATGTTCAACGCGCTCACGTGGTGGCGCGTCGCGCAGCAGCGGCCGGAATCGAACATGGAATTGTTCGGTCAGATCTGGGTCGATCTCGGCGCGTTGTCGGCGCTGCTGTTTCTGTCCGGCGGCACGACCAATCCGTTTGTTTCGCTGTACCTGCCATCGCTCGCCATTGCCGCCGCCGTGTTGCCCTGGCAGCTCATGGCGTGGCTCGCCGCGTTCGCCGTGGCCTGTTACGCCGTGCTCGGGTTCGATTCGGTGCCGCTGAATCTCGACAACCCCGCGAATCTGTTCGACTACTACCGCGCCGGCATGTGGGTCAACTTCATGGTGAGTGTCGGCCTGATCGCGTGGTTCGTCGCGCGTATGTCGGGAGCCCTGCGGCTACGTGACGCAGCGCTTGGAGAGGCGCAGCAGCGCTTGCTTCACGACGAACGCGCGGTCGCGCTCGGTGTCCAGGCGGCCACTGTCGCTCACGAAATCGGCACGCCGCTGTCTACAATTGCGATGTTGTCCGAAGAACTGCGCGATGCGGCGCGCACCGACAAAGGGCTCGCGCCGTACAGCGCCGATCTCGAATTGCTCGAACGACAAATGGGCTTGTGCACGTCGGCGCTCGCCAGGTTGCGTAGCCGCGCCTCGACCAGCACGAATCGTCAGCCGGTGGACGAGTGGCTCGAATCGTTCGCCGAGCAGTGGCGCTTGCGTCATCCGCATGTGAAGTTCGAGCGCGTCGGCGTGCCGCCCGCGGATGTCAGTCTTGACGACACCGTCGCCGTGAGCCAGATTCTGACGATTCTGCTCGACAACGCCGCGCGTGCAAGCCGCAATCACGTCACGCTGTCGTGCACGTTGGCGGCGCGTGGCGCGCAGATCGAATTCGAAGTGTGCGATGCAGGCCCCGGCATTCCGGCCGCGTTGCGCGGCTCGCTTGGGGCTATGCCGGTGGAGAGCACGCAAGGCGGCCACGGCGTCGGGCTGTATCTGGCTTTTTCGGCGGCGGCGCGTCTGAAGGGATCGATTGAATTGACCGACGTCAGTGCGATCAAGCCGCGCGGCACGCGCGCTCTTTTGCGGTTGCCGCTCACCGAGCGCAAAATTTCCGGCACGGACCGTCAGGGCGCCGCGCCATCCAACACGGAGAAACAGGCATGAGCGAAATGAATTTTCTGGTGATCGACGACGACGAGGTGTTCTCCGGCATCCTCGCGCGCGGTCTGACGCGGCGCGGCTACACGGTGAGCGAAGCCCATAACGCGGACGAGGCGATCAAGCTGGCCAACCAGCAGAAATTCAGCCAGATCACAGTGGACCTGCATCTCGGCAACGACTCCGGTCTCACGCTCGTCGCGCCGTTGCGCGACTTGCAACCCGACGCGCGGATGCTGGTGCTGACCGGCTACGCGAGCATCGCGACGGCTGTGCAAGCGGTGAAAGACGGCGCCGACAACTATCTGGCGAAGCCCGCGAATGTGGAAACGATTCTCTCGGCGCTGCAAAGCGAGGCGAGCGCATTGCAGGCGGAAGAGGCGATCGAGCATCCCACGCCGCTGTCGGTCGCGCGTCTCGAATGGGAGCATATTCAACGCGTGCTGGCCGAGCATGGCGGCAATATCTCGGCCACCGCGCGCGCGTTGAACATGCATCGGCGGACATTGCAGCGCAAACTCGCCAAGCGTCCGGTCAAACAGTAAGCACGGCTTTGCAACTGAGCATCGCGGAAAAGAAAACGGGCTGCCCTTTTAAAGGCAGCCCGTTTTTTTGCATTGCTTTTTGTTTTACATCACAGCACGTAGCGTGACAGGTCTTCGTCTTCCGCGACTTCGTTCAGCGCGCGATCCACATACGCCGCATCGATCTGCACTGTGTTACCCGAATGATTGCCGGCGAAGAACGAGACTTCCTCCAGCAGTTTTTCGATGACCGTATAAAGGCGCCGCGCGCCGATATTTTCAGTCTTTTCGTTCACCGAATAAGCGATCTCGGCCAGGCGGCGAATGCCGTCGTCGGCGAATTCGAGGTGCACGTCTTCGGTTGCGAGCAATGCCTGATATTGCTTCACGAGGCTCGCGTCGGTCGAGACCAGAATCGATTCGAAGTCGTTCACCGAAAGCGAGTCCAGCTCGACGCGAATCGGAAAGCGCCCTTGCAGTTCCGGAATCAGATCGCTCGGCTTGGCGAGGTGAAACGCGCCGCTCGCAATGAACAGAATGTGATCCGTCTTCACCATGCCGTATTTGGTGTTGATCGTGGTGCCTTCCACGAGCGGCAGCAGATCGCGCTGCACGCCTTGACGGGACACTTCGCCGCCGCCGGCTTCATTGCGCGACGCGATCTTGTCGATTTCGTCGAGGAACACAATGCCGTTCTGTTCGACGTTCTGCACGGCCTTGGTTTTCACCTCTTCGTCGTTCAGCATCTTGCCGGCTTCTTCGTCGGTGAGCACCTTCAGCGCTTCTTTCACCTTCATCTTGCGGCGCGTTTTCTTGCCGCCGCCGATGTTGGCGAACATCGAACGAATCTGCTCGGTCATGTCTTCCATGCCCGGCGGCCCCATGATGTCCATGCCGACTTGCGGCTGTTCGACGTCGAGTTCGATTTCCTTGTCGTCCAGCGCGCCTTCGCGCAGACGCTTGCGAAAAGTCTGACGCGTAGTGCTGCCTTCGTCGGCGGTATCCGCGGTGCTGGAACTCGAACCAAAACCGACCGGGCGCGCGCTCGGCAGCAGGATGTCGAGAATGCGGTCTTCGGCCTGATCTTCAGCCTTGGTCCGCACTTTGCGCATTTCGGATTCGCGCGTTTGCTTGACCGAGATTTCGATCAGATCGCGCACGATGCTGTCGACGTCGCGGCCCACGTAGCCCACTTCGGTGAACTTGGTGGCTTCGATCTTGATGAACGGCGCGTCGGCGAGCTTGGCGAGCCGCCGCGCGATTTCGGTCTTGCCGACGCCGGTCGGTCCGATCATCAGAATGTTTTTCGGCGTGATTTCCTGACGCAGCGGTTCTTCGACCTGCTGACGACGCCAGCGATTGCGCAGCGCGACGGCCACGGCCTTTTTCGCGCGACCTTGGCCGATGATGTGTTTGTCGAGTTCGGAGACGATCTCCGCGGGGGTCATTGTGCTCATCGTGTGTCCTTACTCGATCGTCTCGATAACGCGGTTATGGTTCGTGTAGATGCACATGTCGCCGGCAATTTCCAGCGACTTCTCCACGATTTCGCGGGGCGACAACTGCGTGTTGTCGGCGAGCGCCTTGGCGGCCGCCTGCGCATACGCGCCGCCCGAACCGATCGCGCAAATGCCGCCTTCGGGATCGAGCACGTCGCCGTTACCGGTGATGACGAGCGTGGTGGTGGCGTCCGCCGTGATCAGCATGGCTTCAAGACGGCGCAGCATACGGTCCGTGCGCCAGTCTTTCGCGAGTTCGACTGCGGCGCGCGTGAGGTTGCCCTGATGCTTTTCGAGCTTCGCTTCGAAGCGGTCGAGCAGCGAAAAGGCGTCGGCCGTGCCGCCGGCGAAGCCGACCAGCACCTTGCCGTTGTAAATGCGCCGGACCTTCTTCGCACCGCCTTTCATGACGATGTTGCCGAGCGTCACCTGGCCGTCGCCGCCGAGCGCGACCTTGTCGCCGCGGCGCACGGAGACGATCGTCGTGCCGTGAAATTGCTCCATATGCGTTCCTCTTTGCAAAGCGGGTAGGACGCGGCAGCGCGATGCACTACCGCATGAATCCTGGAAAGCGGACGGCGCGCGACGCGAAAGCGGACCGCCTCGCGCGCTCGTGCAGCGCATGTCGGAATTATTTTAGGGCGCGCGCGGGCATATCAAGAGCCGGCAAAAGTCATAAGGCAAAAAGAAAAAAGGCGCACGGATCACCGTGCGCCTCTCGACGAAGCAGCGTTTGTGGGCGCGGCGCCGAAGCCGCGCCGCCGGCGTTCAGTCGCCGAACAGCTTCTGGCGCAGTTCGCGGCGCTCCTGCGCCTCTAGCGACAGAGTGGCCGTGGGCCGCGCGAGCAGACGCGGAATGCCGATCGGCTCTCCGGTTTCTTCGCACCAGCCGTAGTCGCCAGAGTCGATGCGCGCGAGCGATTGCTGCACCTTTTTCAGCAGCTTGCGCTCGCGGTCGCGCGTGCGCAGCTCAAGTGCATGCTCTTCCTCGATCGTTGCGCGATCGGCCGGGTCCGGCACGATTACGGTCTCGCGCAGGTTCTCGGTCGTCTGGCCGGCATTGCGGAGAATTTCCGCCTGCAGCTGTTCGAGCTTGTTCTTGAAGAAAGCGAGCTGATCCTCATTCATGTAATCCTTGTCGCTCATCTTCAGGATTTCGGCTTCGGTCAAGAGTCGTTTCGTCGTCATCTGGCTTACTTCTTCAATGTGAGGCAAAACTCTTACATAGTGCCCGCACTTTCGTATTGCCCGCAAGGCGCCTCGGGGCGCTGAGCACAGGGCGGGCACGGACGATGGGCTGTCGTGACGCCAAAGCGCCAGGCGCCCACCTCGGGCGTCGCGACGCCAATGCGGGGCCGAACTCCTCTGGAAACCGATTCTCAAATGCTCCTGAGGTATTGCTCCCGGGCAACAGGCTTTATCAGGCTGCTGCGGCGGACATTGTCGGCGTGTTCCCCCGGATAAGATTTTCCGGCGCCGCGTCTGGCCCGGCGCGCAATAATAACCACCGCGCACTGACCGGGCAAATCGTTCTCATTCTCCAGTGGGCACGTATTGTAACTGAATCACAATCCGCCACCGCAACTGGTGGAAATCCCTCCACGGGGCACCGGTATCCCGAAAATATAACGCGCGCACGATTAAAAAGCGATGGTCGTGCACGCATTAATGCGGCAGGGTTTTCACGCGTTTTTCACCGGCGTGCGCCACCGCACATTTTGCGGCGGCCGCCCGGCCACCGCACCCTGCTTTTTTAACAGACGATTACAACGCAACCCAGGCCAGGACGTTGCTTACATTACCCGTGCGGCTTACGCGAGGCAGGCGTCGAGGCCGTCGGTAATCAGGTCTTGCGGCAGTTCGATACCGATAAAGACCATTTTGTTGGTCTTTTTCTCGGCCGGTTGCCATTTCGCCGCGAGGTCGCTGCCCATCATCTGATGCACGCCCTGGAACACGACCTTGCGATCGACGCCCTTCATATACAGCACGCCCTTATAGCGCAGCAGCCGTTCGCCGTAGATTTGCAGGATGCCGCCAAGGAAGTCTTCCAGTTTGTTCGGATCGAACGGACGGTCGTTGCGATACACGAACGACTTGATCTTGTCGTCGTGATGCGCGTGATGGTGATGGGCGTGATCGTGGCCTTCGTGGTCGCAATGGCCGTGATCGTGATCGCAGTTCGCGTGATCGTGATCGTGATCGTGATCGTGGTCGGCGTGCGTGTGGCCGTGCTCGTCGTGCGCATGCGCGTGGCTGTGCGCGTGTTCGTCTTCGGCGAGGAAGTCCGGATCGATCTCGAGCTTCGAGTTCAGATTGAAGCCGCGCAGATCGAAAATTTCCTTGATGTCCGCTTCGCCGAAATTGACGACACGAATCGCCGCCTTCGGATTCATATGCAGCAGACGGTGGCGCAGATCGTCCATGAGCGGCTCGTCGACGAGATCGGCCTTCGTGATGAACAGGCGATCCGCGAAACCGACCTGGCGTTGCACGACTTCGTGCTCGTCGAGTTGCTGATTCGCGTGCTTCGCGTCGACCAGCGTGATGATCGCGTCGAGCAGGAATTCGTTCGCGATCTGATCGTCCATGAAGAACGTCTGCGCGACGGGGCCGGGATTCGCGAGGCCGGTCGTTTCGATCACGACGCGGTCGAAATCGAGCTTGCCGGATTGTTTCTGCGCGGCCAGATCGCCGAGCACGCGCGAGAGGTCGCCGCGGATCGTGCAGCAGATGCAGCCATTGCTCATCTGAATGATCTGCTCGCTCGTATCCTGCACGAGAATTTCGTTGTCGATGTTTTCTTCGCCGAACTCGTTCTCGATCACGGCGATCTTCATGCCGTGCTTTTCGTTCAGGATGCGCTTGAGCAGAGTGGTTTTGCCGCTGCCGAGAAAGCCGGTCAGGATGGTGACTGGGATCATGTTGTTCGCCTATAGGTCGTGAAACGCTGCGTAATCTGACGCGTGGGACGCGTGATCGGGTACGTAAGCCGGGCGCGGCTGCCTTGCGGCGCGCAGCTTGTCTAGCCGGCTATTGAAACATATCTGTCAAGCGGGCGCTGCCGCGCACGTTCCGGCGCGAAATAACCGGGAAGATATAGGCGATCACGCGATTTGCAACAGCAGGCCCTTCAGGTATTCGCCCTCCGGAAATGCCGTCAGCAGCGGATGATCCACGCCGGCGCCGAGGCGCTTGAGAATTCGCGCATCGACGCGCGCGTCGGCGGCGGCGCTCGCGACAATCTTCTGAAACAGCTCGGAATCGATCGCGCCCGAGCACGAGTAGGTGAAGAGCAGGCCGCCCGGCCGCAGCAGCTTCAGGCCGGTCAGGTTGATGTCCTTGTAAGCACGCGACGCGCGGTCCACATGTTCCCGCGAAGGCGCGAATTTCGGCGGATCGAGCACGATCAGATCGAAACGCTCGCCTTCGTCGTAGAGGCGGCGCAGCGTCTTGAAGGCGTCCGCGTCGAGCCACGTGGCGCGCTCGGCGTCGAAGCCGTTGGCCGCCACGTTCTGCTGCGCGAGCGCCAACGCTTCGCCGGAGGAATCGATCGAAACGACGCGCTTTGCGCCGCCTTTGAGCGCCGCCAGCGAGAAACCGCCCGTGTAGCAGAAGCAGTTCAGCACGTCGCGATCCTGAGCGAGCTGCTGCACGAGCAGGCGATTGTCGCGCTGGTCGACGTAAAAGCCGGTCTTGTGGCCGTTGCGCACGTCCACGTGATAACGCACGCCGTTTTCGCTCGCGATCAGCGCTTCCGTGGGCGGCTCGCCCGCGAGCACGCCGGTGATCTGTTCGAGCCCTTCCTTCTGACGGATCGACACGTCCGAGCGCTCGTAGACGTTCGGGCAGCTGGTCGCGCCCACCAGCGCGGCGACGATCGCCTGCTTCCACGCCTCGACGCCCGCCGCCATGAACTGACACACGAGCTGGCTGCGCTGGCCTTCGTCTTCGGCGATGTAATGATCGACGATCAGGCCGGGCAGGCCGTCCGCTTCGCCGAAAATCAGCCGCACGGCGCCGGTGTTGTGAACCATCGTCTGACGATGCGCGAGCGCGCGCTGCACGCGGCGCTTGAAGAACGCGTGATCGATCGGCTCGGCTTCGTCGAAGCTCCAGACGCGCGCGCGAATCTGCGAGTGCGGGCTGTAGGCGGCGCGCGCGAGAAAGCGGCCGTCGTGCGCGCGCACCAGCACGGTCGCGCCGGGCGCGGGATTGCCGTCGATCCGGTCGATCGCGTTCGCATAGACCCACGGATGGCGGCGCAGCAGCGATTTATCTTTCGACGGTTTGAGCGTAACGGTATTCATCGGATGTCAGAGAGAGCAGTGGGCCGCGCGGCGGGCGAACCGGTTGCGCGGCGGGTGAAGCGAAGAAGGTCGAGGCTGTGATGCGGCAACTGGCGGCATCAGGCGCGTTTTTTCGCTCGCGGATGCGCCTGATCGTAGACATGCGCGAGATGCTGAAAATCGAGCCCCGTGTACACCTGCGTCGCCGTGATGCTCGCGTGGCCGAGCAACTCCTGCACCGCGCGCAGATCGCCACTCGACTGCAACACGTGCGTGGCGAACGAATGGCGCAACACGTGCGGATGCACATTGGCGGGAATGCCGGCCACCAGCGCCGCGCGCTTCACGCGCTCGCGCACCACATTCGGCGACAGACGATTGCCGCGCGCGGACAGAAAAAGCGGATGCGGATCGCGTTTCACCATCTCGCCGCGCACCGCGAGCCATGCGTTCAGCGCGTCGAGCGCCTTGCTGCCGACCGGCACGATGCGGCGCCGGTTGCCCTTGCCGAGCACTTCGACTTCGGCGGAATCGAGCTTCAGCCAGCCTGCCGAGCGATAACCGTCGGCGTCGGCGAAACGCGCATCGAGACCGACCAGTTCCGACAGACGCAGCCCCGACGAGTAGAACAGTTCCAGCATCGCGTGATCGCGCAAACCTTCCGCGGATGGCGCGGGCGGACTTTCCATCAGGCGAGTGGCGTCGTCGACGGAGAGTGCCTTGGGCAGCGTCTTCGCCTGCTTCGGCGCGCGCACGGCGGCGACCGGATTGGCCGGCAGATCGACGCGGCCCGCGAGCCAGCGATAAAACGCGCGCCACGCCGACAGGCGGTGGCTGATCGAGCGCGCCGTCAGGCCGCCCGCGTGCGCGCGCGCGACGGCGCCGCGAATGTCGACGGCGGTGAGGCTTTCGAGCGGCCGGCCTTTGGCCAGCAGCCGCAGTTGTTCGAGTTCGTGCGTGTAGCCGCGCAAGGTATGCGCCGACAGCCGCCGCTCATGTTCGAGATTCGACAGATACGCGGCGATGGGGTCGGCTTCGGTCACGATGGGCTTCTGGTTGCGGCGGACGTGGTGCGCGATCCGCCCGATCGATAAGTCAGCGCGGCAGCAAACGGCTCAGCGCGGCGCTCGCCAGCGCGCCGATCTGCGTGAGGAAGTCGGTCGCCATGCCTTCGTGGAAGCGGCGCGCGTCCGAAGAGCCCATGACGAGCAGGCCAAACGCCGATGCTTCCTCTCCTGCTTCGGGATCGCGCAGCGCGAGGAGCGCAATCGACTCCGTGACGTGCGCCGACGCGGGCGCCGCGCCGCCGGACGCGGTTTCGTCAGAAACATTCGCCGCATTCGCGCCGGCTGCAGGCACGAGCCACTGCGCCGCCTCGAAACCGGTGTTCGCGCCGCAATATGGCGCGCTCAGGCTGTTCGCGAAAATGCGTACCTCCTCGCCGACGTGGCGCGCGAAGTCGGCCTGCGCGTACGGTTCGGCGACGTCCCACACACGCAGCGCGGCTTGCGGCACGTCGAAGACATCGCGCAAACCCTGGGCGATGGTACGCGGCAGCGCGTACGGATCGCGCTCGGCCATCACGCGGATGGTCCAGCGGTTGAATCGGGACGCGATGCTGTCGTTTTCGTGACCGTAGCGCAGCAGTTCGGCGAGGCGGCGTTCGAGATGCTTGTTCTTGTCGCGCAGCATTTCCATCTGCCGCTCCTGCAGCGACACCGCGGCTTTGCCGTGCGGGTTCGCGAGCCGGATGGTGGCGAGCATTTCCGCGTGTTCGGCGAAAAATTCGGGATTGGCGAGCAGGTATTCAGCGACTTCGCGATCGTTCATGGTTTCGGCTAAAGGACTGCTACGGGACGCCGCCGCAATGCGGCGTGTCGGTCAATGAGTTAATGAGCCGACTCGAATCGGCTGCATCATTCGGCCACATCATCTGGCCAGATCAGTCGGCCAGTTCGATCTCACCCTGGAAAACGGTGGTGGCGGGGCCCGCCATCAGCAACGGCTCGCTTTCCTGCTTGCTGTCCCACGAAATGGTGAGCTTGCCGCCCTGCGTGTGAACGAGCACCGGCGCGTCGAGCAGGCCGCGGCGAATGCCGGCGGCGACCGCCGCGCATGCGCCCGTGCCGCAGGCGAGCGTTTCGCCCGCGCCGCGCTCATACACGCGCAGCCTGATTTCTTGACGGCCGACGATCTGCATGAAGCCCGCGTTCACCCGCTGCGGGAAACGCGCGTGCCGCTCGATCGCCGGACCTTCGACGAGAACAGGAAACGCCTCCACGTCGTCGACCACTTGCACCGCGTGGGGATTGCCCATCGACACCACCGAGATCCAGCGCGTCGTGCCGTTCACGTCGAGCGGCCAAAGCGTGTCGGCGCCTTCGCGGCGCCCTTCGAGACCTTTGGTGGCGAAAGGCACGCGTTCCGGTTCGAACACGGGCGTGCCCATGTCGACGAGCACCTCGCCGTTTTCCTGCATGGTCAGCGTGATCGTGCCTTGCTGCACTTGCACGCGCACGCTGCGCCGATCGGTCAGGCCGCTGTCGCGCACGAACTTCACGAAGCAGCGCGCGCCGTTGCCGCAATGTTCGACTTCACCGCCGTCGCAATTGAAGATGCGATATCTGAAATCGACGCCTTCGACCGTGGGTTTTTCGACCAGCAGCAACTGGTCGGCGCCGACGCCGAAATGCCGGTCCGCGAGCGCGCGCACCTGCGCCGGCGTCAGGTTGACCGGTTGGGTGTAGCCGTCGAGCACGACGAAGTCGTTGCCCGCGCCGTGCATTTTGGTGAATTTCAGTTTCATCACGCTATTGTAAGTGACGCGCCCGGAAGTGAGCCGGCCGTGTCTTTCAGGCTTCGTTAATAAACGCTCGGCACGCCGGGCGGTCGCGTCTTGAAACGTTTGTGGACCCAGTAATACTGCTCGGGCATCGACGGGATCTGCTCTTCCAGGAACTCGTTCATGCGCCGCGCGTCGGCGTCGTCGTCGCCGCTCGGGTAGTTCTCCCACGGCTTGAACACCTTCAGGCGATATCCCTTGTAGTTCGGCAGCACTTCGCCGATAAACGGCACCACTTGCGCGTGCCCCACTTTCGCGAGACGGCCGACCGCGGTCAGCGTGCAAGTCGGCACGCCGAAAAAGGGCACGAAGGTGGAATTGCGCGCGCCGTAGTCCATATCCGCGCCGAGCATGACCGGCTTGCGCTCACGCAACCAGCGCAGCACGATCCGCGCGCTGTCGGCGCGGCTCGCCATATCCGCGCCGAAACGCGCGCGCGCGGCCTTGGCGACTTCCTCCAGCTCGGGGTTCGACATCGGCTGATACAGCGAGCCGCATTGGCGCTTGAGCGAGTAATTGAGGAAGATCGAGCCCGCCTCGATGCCGACGAAGTGAAACCCGAGAAAGAGCGTGGGCGGAAGATTCGGGTCGGTCAGGTCGATGGCGCTGTCGATCTGAATCAGCTTCTCCAGCTTCTTCGCCGAGCCGAACCATTGCACGCTGCGCTCCAGATAACTGCGGATCGCGTGCCGGAAATGCTTCTGCGCGACGTCCTCGCGGCGTTCGTCGCTCCAGTCGGGAAAGCACAGCTTCAGATTGGTATGAACGATGCGCTTGCGTCGGCTCGGGATCTGATAAAGCAGCCAGCCGAGCGCGTCGCCAAGACGCGCGACGAGCCCATAGGGCAGCAGCGCAAACAGTTTTAACAGGCCGATCGCGAGGCGCGGGCCCAATTGCCTCAGCATGCGGCCTCCGGGAACGCGCCCGGCACGAGGGAGTTCAGCAAAGAGGAAAAATTGACGTAATGCCGCACGCGTGAGCACTCTGTGACAATCAATGGAAGTCGCTATAATAAGGGCTTCGCCGAGTTAATAGACAACTTGCGGGGCGAAGCCGGGCGGTGCGGTCCACGTGATCCGCGCCTGCCGGGAAGGTAATCCGCTAAAGCGTCGCCGCTTCAAGGCTCCCGAAGCTGGCTACGTGAACATCAACCGTAACCACACAACAGGAGTCTGCAACGTGGCCAACGACTATCTCTTCACCTCCGAATCCGTTTCCGAAGGCCATCCCGACAAAGTCGCGGACCAGATCTCGGACGCAATTCTCGACGCCATCCTGTCGCAGGACAAATACTCGCGTGTCGCGGCGGAAACGCTGTGCAACACCGGCCTGGTGGTGCTCGCGGGTGAAATCACCACGACCGCGAATGTCGATTACATCCAGATCGCGCGCAATACGATCAAGCGCATCGGTTACGACAACACCGACTTCGGCATCGACTACCGGGGTTGCGCGGTGCTCGTCGCGTACGACAAGCAGTCGCCGGACATCGCTCAGGGCGTGGACCGCGCGCATGACAACAACCTCGATCAAGGCGCCGGCGACCAGGGCCTGATGTTCGGTTACGCGTGCGAAGAAACGCCCGAACTGATGCCGTTGCCGATTCACCTGTCGCATCGTCTGGTCGAGCGTCAGGCGAATCTGCGCCGCGACGGCCGCCTGCCCTGGCTGCGCCCGGACGCGAAGTCGCAAGTCACCGTGCGCTATGTCGACGGCAAGCCGCATTCCATCGACACCGTCGTGCTGTCCACGCAGCATTCGCCGGACATCTCGCTGGACACGCTGCGCGAAGCGGTGATCGAAGAAGTCATCAAGCCGACGCTACCCGCCGAGCTGATCAAGGGCGACATCAAGTTTCTCGTGAACCCGACGGGCCGGTTCGTGATCGGCGGTCCGCAAGGCGATTGCGGTTTGACGGGCCGCAAGATCATCGTCGATACCTACGGCGGCGCGGCGCCCCACGGCGGCGGCGCGTTCTCGGGCAAAGATCCGTCGAAGGTCGACCGCTCGGCGGCCTACGCCGGCCGCTATGTCGCGAAGAACATCGTGGCCGCCGGCCTTGCATCGCGCTGCCTGATCCAGGTGTCGTATGCAATCGGCGTCGCGCAGCCCACGTCGGTCATGGTCAATACGTTCGGCACCGGCCGCGTGTCGGACGCGACCATCACGCGCCTCGTGCAGGAGCATTTCGATCTGCGTCCGAAGGGCATCATCCAGATGCTCGACCTGCTGCGTCCGGTCTACGAGAAGAGCGCGGCTTATGGCCACTTCGGCCGCGAAGAGCCGGAATTCACGTGGGAAGCCACAGATAAGGCTTTGACGCTCGCCGAAGCAGCCGGCACCGAACCGGTTGCCGCGCTGGCGGATTAACGCTAGCTGCTCGCTTCTTGCGAAAAACCCCGCCGGCTCGCGCCGCGCGGGGTTTTTTTATGGCCGAGTGCTGCTCAGCGGCTCGCGAACGCGAATGCAAACGCAAACCAGCCGGTGCTGCCGCTCGTCGACATCCGTCGCGGACGGCGGCTTGTGCCAGGCGATGGCGCGGCGACCGGCGCGCGCGGCGTCGCCGTAAGACGCAGCGGCGTCGGCTTGCGCAGCAGCGTGCGCAGCGAAAGGCGGCGCGAACCGCCCCGCGTGCGCAACGCCGAGAAGAACGTGTTGAACCAGGTACGGATGCCGTCGACGGCTTTCGCGTCGCGCCATTGTTCGCCGAGCGCGCGCGTACGCGTGGCGTGGTGGCGCAGCGCGCGAACCACGTGGCGGCGCGCCGGACGCGCGGCCTTGAGTGCGGCGCGGGTGAAACGAGTGCTCAGAAAAGTACGCATGGCTTCAGAGAGGGCAGCGCGTCGCGCGACGAAATGAGCGCCATCAACAGCACCAAATGTGCCAATGACGGCATCGCGACGGACCGCGCAGGGGCCCGGAATTCGACGGGAAACAGCATGGAAAACTGCGCGGCGGACAGCGAAACGGGTCTTGATGGCCCGTGCGGCGCGCAAGCAGGCGGGAATGACAATCGACATGGCATGCAGGCTACACGTGATTCGTGACGTCAGAAAGTCCGTTTTTACCCTGCGCATTGCGGGTTTTCACGGAGATCGCATCGGCGCCGGTGATGCCGCGCTCGCGCCCTTTGCGAACGATTAACGTGCGTCGCTGCCCATCCGGCGTGCGCAACAGATCGCGTGTCGCATGAAAACAGTGCGCGCTTTGTCCGCGACCCCACTTCATGGCAATACGCGAACCCAAAACAGCACGCGGTATGATCGCGCCCGTTTTACAATCGAAGATCGGTTAGTCGACGGTAACGGAACACCATGTCACTCCATTCGAAGAAAGAGCAGATTCACACGTTGCGGGAAGAGGGTTTTGTCGTCGTGCCGGGCCTCGTGTCGCGGGAACGCTGCGATGAAATGAGGCAGGTCGCGCAGCGTCAGTTGGAAGAAGCCGCGGCGCCGATCGAATTCGAAGCGGACCTGCAATATCCCGGCGCGCCGTCTTCGAAACACGCGCCTGGCGGTCACACCGTGCGGCGGCTGCTCGACGCGTATGGCCGCGATCCGAGCTTCGCGCAGTGGGCGACCGCGCCGGAAATTCGTGGCTGGATGGAGTTGTATTTCGGCGAAGAGCCGCGCCTCTCGCGCGCGCATCACAACTGCATGATGACCAAGCATCCCGCCTACGGCAGCTTGACCGGCTGGCATCGCGACGTGCGTTACTGGTCGTTCGAGCGCGATGATCTGGTGTCGGTGTGGCTCGCGCTCGGCACCGAAACTATCGACAACGGCGCGCTATGGCTCGTGCCGGGCTCACACAGCGCCGCGTTTACCGGCGAGCGTTTCGACGAAGCGAAGTTCTTCCGTTCGGATCTCGAAGAAAATCAGGCGTGGATTCGCGCGGCGGTATCGCCCGAACTCAAGGCCGGGGACGTGGTGTTCTTCCACTGCAACACGCTGCATTCGGCAGGCAAAAACCTGAGCGATCAGGTGAAGTTCTCGCTCGTGTACACGTATCACGGTGCGAGCAATGTGCCGTTGCCGGGCACGCGCTCGGCGGCGAAACCCGAGGTGGCGTTCTGATTTTTCGGCGCGAGCGCACAGCGCCACGCGCCGCTTCAGCGCTCAGCGCTCAACATTCGACACTCAGCGCTTGCGCCCCGACAAAGCGACCCCTGTCAGCCCCGCGAGCGTCGCCACCACGCCGCCCACGATCAGCATGATCGCCTTGTTCGAAGGCGAACCGGTGAAGACGCGCGACACGTCGCTGCTAACCGAGTTGAATGCCTGTCCGCCGAAATACAGCAGCACGATGCCGCCCACAATCAGCGCGATTGAAATCGCCTTCGTCATTTGACGCTCCATTAAGCTCGACCGGCGAAAGTGTAGGGGACGTGCGGAAGCTCGTCCATCCTGCATAGCGGATGTCTGCATGCATCCCGCCGATTGGCTACCATAGCGCTCTGGCCGCACATAAAAACAAACCCACAGCAGCACGCCTCCCGCAGCATGCGATTGCCCCTGCCCGCGATCGACGATCATCGGGCGACATCACCCTCAAGGACATCAGCAATGGCTTACGAAGCAGCTTCAGAACGCTATTCGGACATGCAATACCGCGTGTGCGGCAAGACGGGTCTCAAACTTCCGGCGCTGTCGCTCGGCTTGTGGCACAACTTCGGCGACACTACGCCGCTTTCGACTCAACGCGACATTCTGCGCACGGCGTTCGACCTCGGCATCACGCACTTCGATCTCGCGAACAACTACGGCCCGCCGTACGGCAGCGCCGAGACCAATTTCGGCCGTCATTTCAAGGACGACTTCAAGCCGTATCGCGATGAACTGCTGATTTCGTCGAAGGCCGGCTGGGACATGTGGCCCGGCCCGTACGGACAAGGCGGCGGTTCGCGCAAATATGTGCTCGCGAGCCTCGATCAGAGCCTGAAGCGCATGGGTCTCGACTACGTCGATATTTTCTATTCGCATCGCTTCGACGCGAACACGCCGCTCGAGGAAACCGCGGGCGCATTGGCGAGCGCCGTGCAGCAAGGCAAGGCGCTCTATATCGGGATTTCGTCGTACTCGGCAAGCAAGACGCTCGAAATGGCGAAGTTGCTCGGCGAATACAAAGTACCGCTGCTGATTCATCAGCCCGCGTACAACATGCTTAATCGCTGGATCGAGCACGAATTGCTCGACACGCTCGAACAGATTGGCGCGGGGTCGATTGCCTTCACGCCGCTGGCGCAAGGTCTTCTCACCGGCAAATATCTGAACGGCGTGCCGGAAGACGCGCGTGTCAACAAGCCGGGCGGCGGCTCGCTGAAACAGGAACATTTGAGCGCGGAGAATATCGAGCACGTGCGCAAGCTGAACGACATCGCCCAGCGTCGCGGACAAAGCCTCGCGCAGATGGCGCTCGCGTGGGCGCTGCGCGATCCGCGCGTGAGTTCGGTGCTGATCGGCGCGAGCCGCGCGGAGCAGGTGCGCGAGAACGTCGGCGCGTTGAAAAACCTCGCGTTCTCGAAAGAGGAACTGGCGGAGATCGACCGCTATGCGACGGAAGGCGGCATCAACTTGTGGGAAAAGCCGTCCACGGATCAGGCAATCTGATTCCGGCCGCGCTGCCGCCACTGACGCATCCAATGAAAAGCCGCCCACGAGGCGGCTTTTTCTTTCCGCGAATTTGCGCTACACCAGCGCGGGCAAGCCTTCGACCAGCACGACCGCGAACACCACGCCCAGCAATGCGCCCAGCACGCGCAGCGCGTTGTGCCGCAATTCCGTTTTGCAAGGGAGTGCGCCTACGAACAAAGCTCCGGCCAGCGCCATCGGAATAACCAGGATGAAATCGCCGATCGTGAAATAGGTCGTCATACTCGTCTCCTTGTAGTCGCCGCGAAAGCAGCGGCTCTGTGTCAGCGTCATGCGCTGCATGCCCGCATTTTTCAGTATAGGTGACCACGCAATCGGCGGAGCCGCTTCCAGCCGCTTCCATGCGCTTTTTAGCAAGCCGCAGAAGTCAGTGCCCGCAAGGCTTGTGCGGCTTGTGGCGACGCAGCAAATGCACCGCAAAAGAGTGACGTGCTGGCTTACGCAGCCCTTACTTTTTGACGCGATTCGATGCGTGATGAGTCGCAATGCGTCGCGATGCGTCCCAATGCGTCGCGGCAATCGCCGAGCAATCGGGGCGCACTACGCGCTCATGCCTCGGCGATTCGGCGCAATCTCAGCGTCGCCAGCAGGCCGATCAGCAGCAATGCGCCGACCAGGCCGGCGACGCCGTTCCATCCGTAACCGGTCCACATATGGCCGCCGTACGAGCCGATCACACTGGAGCCGATGTAATACGCCAGCAGATAAAGCGCGGCCGCCTGACCTTTGGCTTCTTTCGCGAGACGTCCGACCCAGCCGCTCGCGACGGCGTGTCCCGCGAAGAACCCGAACGTCACGCAAGCGATGCCGCCGACAATCGCCGCCAGCGGACTCGACATCGTGAGTACGAGACCGAAGGCCATCAGCAGCAAACTCGCGGTCAGCACGCGGGCGCGGCCGAACGTGTCGGCCATGCGTCCCGACCACGGCGACGCGACCACGCCCGTCAGATAAACCACGAAAATCGCGCCGATCTCCGTTTGGCTCAACCGGTACGGTGCCGCGAGCAGCCGGTAGCCGATGTAGTTGTACAGCGTGACGAAACTGCCCATCAGCACGAAGCCGAGCAGGAACAGCAAAGGCAGGCCCGGCCGCGTGAATTGCCGCATCAGTGCGCTGCGATGATGCATGAAGCCAAGCCCGCGCCTGGGCACGAAATGACGCGACGGCGGCAGAAGCGCGCGAAAGGCGAGCATCGACAGAATGCCGAGCACGCCGATCGTGCCGATTGCGACGCGCCACGAAAACAGATCCGCCACCACGCCGGTGATCACGCGTCCCGCCATGCCGCCGATCGCCGTGCCGCCGACATACAGACCCATCGCGAGACCGAGCCCGTCGGGATGCACTTCTTCCGCGAGATAAGCCATGGCGACGGCCGGCACGCCGCCCAGCGCGAGACCTTCGAGCGCGCGCAAGACGAGCAATTGATGCCAGTGCGGCGTGATCGACACGCCGATAGTGAGCAGCGCGGAGACGGTGAGCGACATCGTCATCAGCTTGTGACGGCTCCAGCCTTCGGAGACAAAGCCGGCCACGAAGATGGCGAGCGCGAGCGCCGCGGTGGACAGCGAGACGGTGAGGCTGCTTTGCGCGGGAGTCACATTGAACGCCGACGAAAACGACGGCAGCAGTGGCTGCACGCAGTACAGCAGGGAAAAGGTGGCGTAGCCGGCGAATAGCAAGGCGATGCTGGCGCGCCAGTAGGCGCGGCTGCCGCGATCGAGATAGGGCGTTTCGGAGACGTTGGGCACGGCAAGGGAGCAGAAAGGCGACAAGGCGGAGTGCAGGGCGGCAACGGGCAATGATGTGGCGCGGCCGCGCCGGACATCCACGAGACGTTACGCCAGCAAAACAGTTAAGGATACGCTGAAAATCGCACAAACGTGCGCTGGCGCGCATGAATCCCGCCGACGCCCCACGTTTTTGATAGCCTGCGCCCGGCAGGGTTTATGATGGTCTGATTGCGATGCCGCGCGTCGCGACAAAGCAGGCGAAACAACGGGTGAAGTGCCCCGGATTCCCGCTTTCAAAAGGCCCCGCAAAACGGGAACAATGACTCGAAGCTCTCACGCGTATTCACGCGCAGCAGTTTGGGTGCGTACGCAACGTTACCGGCGAAGCGGCGCTTTTATCATCACCTTGACCGGCGCGAATCTATAAAGCCGGCTATGGGAGAACGGGGAAATATCATGCAAATCGGTTCCATTGTCCGATCGGTGCATATCGCCGTGCCGCAAGGCGCGCGCGGAATCGTCATGCGCATTCTCGGCGACATGGCCATGGTGGCGTGGTATGCCGGCGAGCCCGGTGCTTCGCCGCTACTGAACACAGAACCCTTTTTCCTCGAAGACCTGATCGACACGGGCGAACTCGTGCGTCCGTCCAGCGCGCAGATGCATTGACGCGCTTGCGTGCGGATTGCGTGCGGCCGCGGTTGGCGCGTCCGCCGCTCGTTCGCGTGCTGAGCCGCATGTCGGGCCGCGCTCGTCTTTGATGGCGGCGCGGCGCACAATGCGGGCATGAACGACATTCTCGATCCACAAGACGGCGGCGCCGCGCGCGCCGTGCCTTTCGCCCGGCTCCAGCCGGAAATCGTGCTCGACGCGCTTGATAGCGTGCTCGGCACAGTCGGCGTGCGCACCGACGGTCGCATGCTGCCGCTCAACAGCTACGAAAATCGCGTGTATCAGGTGGGCGTGGAGGACGGCCCGCCGGTGGTCGCCAAGTTTTATCGCCCGGAGCGTTGGAGCGACGCCGCCATTCTCGAAGAACACGCGTTCGTCGCTGAACTCGCCGCGCGCGAAATTCCGGCGGTCCCCGCGCGCGCCTTCGAGGGCCATACGCTGCATACATTCGACGGCTTCCGCTTTTCGATTTTCGAGCGCCGCGGCGGCCGCGCGCCGGACCTCGACCGGCGCGACACGCTCGAATGGCTCGGGCGCTTCATCGGCCGTATTCACGCGGTGGGGCAGACGCAGAACTACACGGAGCGTCCCGCGCTCGACATTCAAACCTTCGGCTACGAGCCGCGCGATTTCCTGCTCGTGCACCGTTTCGTGCCCGACGACGTGCGCGCCGCGTGGGAAACCGTGGTCAACCTCGCGCTGGAAGGCGTCGAGCGCGCATTCGAGCGCGCGGGCGACATCCGCATGCTGCGCATGCACGGCGACTGTCATCCGAGCAATGTATTGTGGACCGACGCGGGTCCGCATTTCGTCGACTTCGACGACAGCCGCATGGGCCCGGCCGTGCAGGATTTGTGGCTGCTGCTGCCGGGCGAGCGCGCCGAGGCGTCGCGCGCGCTGGCCGATCTGCTCGCCGGTTACGAGGACTTCTGCGACTTCGAGCCGCGCGAACTTCATCTGGTCGAAGCGCTGCGCACGCTGCGGCTGATTCACTATCAGGCGTGGCTCGCGCGACGCTGGGACGATCCCGCGTTTCCGGCCGCGTTTCCCTGGTTCAACACGCAGCGTTATTGGGAAGACCGCATCCTCGAAATGCGCGAGCAACTCGGCGCGATGCAAGAAGGGCCGTTGTGGCCGGTCTGAGCTTGAATCGCGGCTCGGCACGCGCGACAGCGTGTCCGCCAGGGTCGCGATTGAGCAAACGCGTCAATTGTGTAATGATAGGCATTCGCAATTGAAGGGCGTCGCCAGCTTCCTGTCACATTTCTCTCCGCTGTGACTGCCAGCCAGCCTCTCATCAGGACGGTTCCGGATCGCCAGCCGGAGCCGTCCGCTTCCTCCTTTCGATATTTCCTCACCGCCGGTCTTTGAGCGCGCGAAACGCGGCGTGCGGGCCGCGGTTTAACCTGCTGCGCCCGGAGCTGGATGTGAACGCGCCTGACTCGATCGATATGAAACCCGCTGCCGATGGCGCGACCCGCTACGTCGCCCACGAACAGCCGTCCGCCCGTCATCCGATGGACGACGCCGGGCAGACGGCGCCGCGCCTGCGTTCGCGACGCGCGAACTTCATCAAATGGCTGCGCAAGGTGCACGGCTGGGTCGGCTTGTGGGGCGCGGTGCTCGGACTGATGTTCGGCGCGACCGGCTTTCTGCTGAACCATCGCGCGGGCCCGATGAAGGTGTCCACCGGGCAGCCGCAGGTCGAGGAGTTGCAGATCGCCGTGCCGCACAAGCCGTTTCATTCGCCGATGGACATGGCGAAGTGGCTCAAGGACGAACTGAATATCGAGGTCAAGCCGGGTCGGATGAAACGCGAGCCGGCGCATCCGGTGGAGTGGGGCGATCGCAGCACGATTCAGCCCGAGTTCTGGCAAGTGGGATTCGCCGCGCCGACGCAGAACGTGCAGGCCGAGTACTGGGTCGGCAACGGCTTCGTCGCGGTGAAACGCTCGCAGAACACCTTCCTCGCGACGATGACCAATCTGCACAAAGGCGTGGGCGTGAGTATCGGCTGGATGTTGCTGATCGACACGATTGCCGGCTCGCTGATTCTGCTTTCGCTGACGGGCGTACTGTTATGGACCGGGTTGAACAAACGCCGCATGGTGGGCCTGGTGCTGGTGGGCGGCTCGATTGTCGCAGCGGTGGTGTGCGGGCTGATGTAAGCGCGTGGGCGCCTGCATCGGCCGAATTGCCCGCATCGCCCGCATCGCCCGCATCGCACCCACTCGCGCAACGACCTAAGCGCTGCAGGCCGCCCCGCCCGACGCCGCGATTTCGCGCGCCGCCTTCGCGCCTTCGACCTGAAGCAGCGTCGGCAACGACACGCCGTTCTTCGCCGCTGTCACTTCCGCGAGAATCGATACGGCAATCTCAGGCGGCGTGCGGCTGCCGATATAAATCCCAACCGGCCCGTGCAAGCGGGCCAACTCGATCTCGGTCAGATCGAACTCTTTCAGCCGCTCGCGGCGCGCCTGGTTGTTGCGCCTCGACCCCAGCGCGCCCACATAGAACGCGGGCGTCTTTAGCGCCTCCATCAACGCGAGATCGTCGAGTTTTGGGTCATGCGTGAGCGCGATCACCGCCGAGCGCTCGTCGAGCTTCATGTCGAGCACGGTGTCGTCCGGCATGGTTCGCACGAGCTTCGTGCCGGGAATGTTCCACTCCTCGGTGTACTCCTCGCGCGGATCGCAGACCGTCACCTGATAGTCGAGTCCCACGGCAATGTTGCACAAATAGCGCGACAGTTGCCCCGCGCCGATCACGAGCATGCGGTAGCGCGGGCCGTGAATGGTCAGAAGACGCTCGCCGTCGAAATGCACGCCGTCGGTGGCCTGCGCCTTGTCGAGCCGCGCTTCGCCCGTCGTCATGTCGAGTTCGCGCGCGACCAGCCGGCCTTCTTCCACCTCGCGGCAGAGTTCGACGATGCCGCTGCGCGACGTCAACGGTTCGAGCACAAGCTGGATCGTGCCGCCGCAAGGCAGTCCGAAGCGATGCGCCTCTTCTGCCGTGATGCCGTATTTCACGGCCTCCGGCTGCGTCTGCTCGATTCCCTGTTGCCGCACGCGATCAATCAGATCGTCTTCGATACAGCCGCCCGAAACCGAGCCGACCACCAGGCCGTCGTCGCGCACCGCGAGCATCGCGCCCTCGGGACGCGGCGACGAGCCCCACGTTTTCACCACCGTGACCAGTAGCGCGCGATGTCCGTCTTCCAGCCAACGTGCGCTGTTCTTCAGGACTTCGAGATCCACGCTGTCCATGATTTCTTCCTCTTTGTTGCATCGCCGCCGGACTCGCCGTCCGCGGCATCGGTCGATTCTGTATTGTGCGCCGCCGTCTGCGGGGTTGCAGTGGCGGCGCTGTCTTCGGCTGGATTCGCCGCGCCGCCGCCCGCGCCCGCGACCTGTGCGCCGAAGCGCTTGAAAAACTCGCCGGCGATCTTGCGCGCCGCGCCGTCGACGAGCCGCGAACCGATCTGTGCGAGCTTCCCGCCGACCTGCGCGCTCGCCGTGTAGCTGAGTTTCGTCGCCTCGTCGCCGTCCGCTTCGAGCACGACGCGCGCATTGCCTTTGGCGAAGCCCGCCGCGCCGCCTTGCCCTTCGAACACGATGTTGTAGGCGTTGGGGGCGTCGATGTCGGTCAATTGCATGCGCCCCTTGAAGCGCGCCTTGACCGGCCCGACCGCGGCGCTCAGTGCGACGAGATAGGCATTCTCGCCGTCCGGGTCGATGCTTTCGCAGCCTGGAATGCAGGCGCGCAAAACCTCGGTGTCGTTCAGCGCGTCCCACGTACGCTGTTGCGAAACCGGCAGTGTATGTGTTTCGGTCAGTTCCATGGACTTGCTCCTGCGGTGTGAGAAGCGCAAGCGCCCGGACGTGGCGCGCGCGTGAGTTGCGCGAAGTCGCGGCCGAACGCGGCGAGGCTATCCAGATTGTGGACAGGACGATGCGCGTCGACATACGGCAGGATCGCCTGCACCCCGCGCGCCTTCGGAGAAAAGCCGCTGAAACGCAGCAGCGGATTGAGCCAGACGATGCGGTGCGCGAAGCGGCGCAGCCGGGCCATTTCGGCGTCGAGCACGTCGATCGCTTCGTGATCGAGGCCGTCGGTCACGAGCAGCACGGTTGCACGTCCGCTCAGCACGCGCCGCGCCCAGCGCCGGTTGAACTCCGCGAGCGCCGCGCCGATCCGCGTTCCGCCCGACCAGTCGACAACCTGCTCCGTCAGCGTGGCAATCGCCACGTCCGGATCGCGCTCGCGCAGCGCGCGCGTCGCGTTCGTGAGCCGCGTGCCGAACAGAAAAACCTGCAAGCGTTCGCGCGATTGCAAAAGCGCGTGGCAAAAGTACAGCACCGCGCGCGAATAACTGCTCATCGAACCGGAGATGTCGAGCATCAGAACGAGCGGCGGTTTTCGTTCGACCACCGCGCGATATTTCCACACCGTCCAGTCACCGCCCGCGCGCACCGCTTGCCGCGCGCTCGCGCGCAAGTCCGCATGCGTGCCGTGCGACGCGGCTTTCAGGCGCCGCGTCGGCTCCTTCGCGAGCGGCACACGCTGGGCGCGAATCAGGTGACGCAAGCTGCGCCATTCATCGGCGGAAAGAGTGTCGAAATCGCGGTGACGCAACCGCTCTTGCGCGCTGAAGGTGGCGTGCGCGCGCAACTCGCGCTGCTCGGTCTCCTGTGGCGCGTGCCTGTGCGGCGAGGGCGGCGCGCGGACCGCGAGCGCGTCGGCAAGACGGTTGTTGCGTCTGGGCGGCGGAAGACCGTCGCGGACCTTCGGCAGCAGCAGCGCGCGCAGTTTGCCTTCCCAATCCGGGTCGCGCCAGAAAAGCTCGAACGCGGCGTTGAACAGCTCGCGTTCGTCCGGCGCGGACACGAGCGACGCGGCCAGCGCGGCGCGAACATCGTCGCGGCGCGCGAGGTCGATCCAATGCAGGGCGGCGAGCGCATCGACGGCGTGCGCGGGCGACATCGGCAGACCCGCGCCGCGCAGCACGCGCACGAAATGGACGACGTTGCGGGCGAGCATGGGCGCGCCGGTGTCGAGCGGCGCGCGTTTGCGCGAGGCGAGGTCGGGCGCGTCGGCCGGCTTCGCGCGGGTGGGCGTCGTCATCACGCTAACCCGGCGCGGCGAGGCACTGCGCGATCTGCGCGGCGTCGACACGCGCCAGATCGTCCTGATACTTGAGCAGCACGCCGAGCGTGTTCTGCACCGATTGCGGATCGAGTTCCGTCACCGACAACGCTTCGAGCGCGCGGCACCAGTCGATGGTTTCGGCAATGCCCGGCGCCTTGAAAAGATCCATGCCGCGTAGCCGGTGCACGAAATCGACCGCGCGACGCTGCAATTGCGCCGACGTCCGCGGCGCGCGCGCGGCGACGATCTCCAGCTCGCGGTCACGCTCCGGGTAGCCGATCCATTGATACAAACAGCGGCGCTTCAAGGCGTCGTGCACTTCGCGCGTGCGGTTCGACGTCATCACGACGAGCGGCGGCTGGGTCGCACGCACCGTGCCGTACTCGGGAATCGACACCTGGAAGTCGGACAGCAGTTCGAGCAGGAAGGCTTCGAACGGCTCGTCGGCGCGATCGATCTCGTCGATCAGCAGCACGCGCCGCGCGCCCGGATGATGTTCGTCGGGCATCAGCGCCTGCAGCAGCGGGCGCTTGAGCAGAAATTCGCCGCGATACAAGGTGTCGTTGTCGGGCCGCTCGCCGGCGGCTTCGGCGAGACGCAAGGCCATGATTTGCCGCGGATAGTCCCATTCGTACAGCGCGCTTGCGGTATCCAGCCCTTCATAGCATTGCAGCCGCAACATCGACGTGCCGAGCATGCCCGCCGCGGCTTTCGCCAGCTCGGTCTTGCCGACGCCCGGCTCGCCCTCCACGAACAAGGGCCGCTCCATGCGCAGCGCGAGATACAGCGCGGTCGCCAGTTCGCGGCTCGCGAAATAGTTCTGCGAGGCAAGTTGCGCGAGGGTGTCGTCGATTGAAACGGGAGGCATGGCAGTCCTGAATCTGCACGATTGGCGGCGCGCGTGGGCGCATGCGGCCGGCGTGAGCGAATCGGTTCACGCCGGCCGCCCTTGCCAGGGATCGCTAACTGTTCGCCTTCGCGACCGCGCGCGCGGCCAGCACCGGAATCAGATGCGCGCGGTACTCGGCGCTGGCGTGCATGTCGTCGTTCAGATTCGACGCCGCCACGCTCGCCGCGCGCGCGGCCTCAGGCGTGAAGTTCGCCGACAACGCGCTTTCCAGCTCAGGCACGCGAAACACGGAAGCCGCCGCGCCCGTCACCGCGACGCGCACGCCGCTCGCGAACTTCGCGACGAACACGCCGACCAGCGCGAAATGCGAGGCGGGATTGCGAAATTTCTCGTAGGCCGCGCGCTCTGGCACGGGGAATTCGACCGCGACGATCAGCTCGTCGGGCTCCAGCGCGGTCTCATACATGCCCACGAAAAAATCGCTCGACGCAATGCGCCGCCGGTCCGTGACGATGGTCGCGTCCAGCCCCATCGCGGCAGCCGGATAACAAGCGGCGGGATCGTTGTTGGCGAGCGAGCCGCCGAGCGTGCCGAGCGCGCGCACCTGCCGGTCGCCGATATGCGCGGCCAGTCCGGCGAGCGCGGGCAGCACGCGCCGCAAGTCGGCGTGATCCGCGACGTCGGCGTGACAGACGGCCGCGCCGATAGTCACGGTGTTGGCGTCCACGGTGATCGACTTGAGCGCGGGAATGCGCGTCACGTCGATCAATTGCGACGGCTGCGCGAGACGCAGCCGCATGGTGGGCAAAAGGCTCTGTCCGCCGGCGATGAATTTGGCGTCGCTGTCGGCGGTGAGGGCGGCGGCGGCCGCTTTGGGGTCCGTCGCGCGTTGATACTCGAATGAATACATGTCGAATGCTCCGGCTCGGGTCTCAGTGGGCGGCTTGCGTGCTGGCGCGCGCGGCGTGAATGGCCGACCACACGCGATGCGGCGTGGCCGGCATTTGCAGATCGGTTACGCCGAGTGGCGCGAGCGCGTCGATGATCGCGTTGATCACCGCCGGCGGCGAGCCGATCGCACCCGCCTCGCCGCAGCCCTTCACGCCGAGCGGATTGTGCGTGCACGGCGTGCCCTTTGCGGTTTCCACGGTGAAATTGGGCAGATCGGACGCGTGCGGCATCGCGTAGTCCATGTAAGAGCCCGACAGCAACTGGCCGCTTTCGTTGTCGTACACGCAGCGCTCCAGCATCGCCTGGCCGATGCCTTGCGCGAGGCCGCCGTGAACCTGGCCTTCGACGATCATCGGATTGATCACGTTGCCGAAGTCGTCCACGGCGGTGAACTGCTGGATCTGGCACACGCCCGTGTCCGGATCGACTTCGATTTCGCAGATATACGCGCCGGACGGATACGTGAAATTGCTCGGATCGTAGAACGCGCTTTCCTCAAGGCCCGGTTCGAGCACGTTGAGCGGATAGTTGTGCGGCACATACGCCGCGAGCGAAATCTCGGCGAACGCCTTCGTGCGGTCGGTGCCCGCGACGCGGAACACGCCGTCCTTGAACTCGATGTCTTCTGCCGCGGCTTCGAGCAGATGCGCGGCGATTTTCTTCGCCTTGGCTTCGATCTTGTCGAGCGCCTTCATGATCGCCGAGCCGCCGACCGCGATCGAGCGCGAGCCATACGTGCCCATGCCGAACGGAATGCGCCCGGTGTCGCCGTGCACGATCTCGACACTGTCGAGCGCAATGCCGAGCCGGTCGGCGACCACTTGCGCGAAAGTGGTCTCATGTCCCTGGCCGTGGCTATGCGAGCCAGTGAACACGGTGACCGAGCCGGTCGGATGCACGCGGATCTGGCCGACTTCGAAGAGACCCGCGCGTGCGCCCAGCGCGCCCGCGATATTCGACGGCGCGAGACCGCACGCTTCGATGTAGCACGAATAACCGAGGCCGCGCCGCTTGCCGTTCTTTTCGGATGCTTGCCGGCGTGCCTCGAAGCCCTTCACGTCGGCGAGTTCGAGCGAGCGCGCGAGAATCGTGTCGTAGTCGCCGGTGTCGTAGGTGAGGCCGACCGGCGTCGCATACGGAAATTCGCGGATGAAATTGCGGCGGCGGATTTCGGCGGGATCGAGTTGCATCTCGCGCGCGGCGGTTTCGACCAGACGCTCGACCACGTAAGTCGCTTCGGGGCGGCCCGCGCCGCGATAGGCATCGACGGGAACCGTGTTGGTGAAGACGGCTTTGACTTCGGCGTAAATGGCGGGCGTCGCGTATTGGCCGGCGAGCAGCGTCGCGTAAAGAATGGTCGGCACGCTGGAGGCGAACGTGGACAGATACGCGCCCATGTTCGCGATGGTGTGAATGCGCATGCCGAGGAATTTTCCGTCGGCGTCCATGGCCAGTTCCGCTTTGGTCACGTGGTCGCGGCCGTGCGCGTCCGACAGAAAGGCTTCCGAGCGCTCGGCGGTCCATTTCACCGGACGGCGTATTTTCTTCGATGCCCACGTCAGCGCGACGTCTTCTGCGTAGAGGAAAATTTTCGAACCGAAGCCGCCGCCGACGTCCGGCGCGATCACGCGCAATTTCGACTCGGGCAACGACAGCACGAAGGCCGCCATCAGCAGGCGCTCGACGTGAGGGTTCTGATTCGCGACGTAGAGCGTGTAGCTGTCGTCCTGCGGCGAATAGCTCGCGTTGACCGCGCGCGGTTCGATCGCGTTCGGAATCAGCCGGTTATTGACGATGTCGAGCGTGGTGACGTGCGCGGCTTTGGCGAAGGCGGCGTCGGTGGCGGCCTTGTCGCCGTGGCCCCAGTTGTAGCAGACGTTGTCCGGCACTTCGTCGTGAACGGCCGGCTGACCGGGATCGGCTGCATGCGCGGTATCGACCACGGCGGCCAGCACGTCGTAGTCGACTTCGATCAGCTCGGCGGCGTCTTTCGCGGCCTTGATCGAATCGGCGATGACCAGCGCAACCTGATCGCCGACGTGGCGCACTTTCGTATGCGCGATGATCGGATGCGGCGGCTCGTTCATCGGCTTGCCGTCGGTGCTGTGGATCAGCCAGCCGCACGGCAGGCCGCCGACGTTCTCCGCGGCCATATCCGCGCCGGTGAAAATCGCGACCACGCCGGGCGACTGCCTGGCCGCCGTGGTGTCGATGCCGTTGATCTTCGCGTGTGCGTGCGGCGAGCGCAGAAAGACCGCGTAGGTTTGCTGGGGCAGGAGGATGTCGTCGGTGTACTGGCCGTTGCCGGTCAGGAAACGATAGTCTTCCTTACGTTCGACTGAAGCGCCGATCAGGGTGTGTGCTTCGGGTGCGTTCATCGTCGGCTCCTAGGCGGTGGCGCTTGCGTTGGCGTGTGCGGGCGAGCTTTCCGTGGCGGACGCCTTCATGCCTGCGGCGCCTTCGAGCACGGCCTTGACGATGTTGTGATAGCCGGTGCAGCGGCAGAGATTGCCGTCGAGCTGGGCGCGGACGTCGTCGCCGGTGAGATCGGGTTGGCGCTGCACGAGCGAGATCGCGCTCATCACCATGCCGGGCGTGCAGAAGCCGCACTGCAGACCGTGACAGTGTTTGAAGGCTGCTTGCATGGGATGCAGCGCGCCGTCCTGGGCGATTCCTTCGATGGTGGTGATCTGCGCGCCTTCGGCCTGGACCGCGAGGATGTTGCACGACTTGATCGCGCGGCCGTCGAGGTGGACTGTGCATGCGCCGCACTGAGCGGTATCGCAGCCGACGTGCGTGCCGGTGAGCCGTAGTTGATCGCGAAGAAACTGGACAAGCAGGGTGCCGGGCTCGACTGAAGCGCTGATGGGCGCGCCGTTCACCGTCAGACTGATGCTGATCGCCATGAAGTTGTCTCCTTATGGGGTGAAACCGGACCGGTTTTGTTTCTGACTTCAGCCTGCCTGTTCGTGGGTCCGATTAGGGTGCTGCGGTTTTTTATGAGTGTGCCGAAAAGTAAAGCACAAATTGGGCGGGGGCGCTATGAGGGTTGGTTTGTTTGCCTGCGGCGGGCTTTTTTGGGGCCTTTTTCTTCGGCCTTTTTTCTTGGCCTTTCCTTGTTTTGTTTGTGGTCTATTGGTGTTGCCCCTGTGCGGGGCGGCACTTACTTTCTTTGCGGCCGCAAAGAAAGTAAGCAAAGAAAGCGGCTCACACCGCCAGCTTATAAGCGGGTCCCTTGGCTTGGAGGGGGTAGGGGTGCATCTGGAATCGGCGTTCTCGCGCACTCCGCGTTCGTGACAAGGCTGTCATGCTTCCCGCCTCGCACTACGTGCTCGCCGGAAGGGCCGCTCCTCGACCGACGGCTTCGTTTTGGTCTTTTGGGAGCCATCGGCTTCGCCTCGGCGGGGAGCCGGAGGTGGCCGTGGGCTTTAGCGTGGGGAGCTTGAATGGCGCGCGGTCGGGCGCGCGCCGACCGAGCGGCGGTCGTGGCCGACCAATGGTTTTGAGGAACGACCGCTGCGGCGCGCGCAGCGCCGCCGGAAGAATGACGGCCTTGTCACGAGCGGGGAGTGCGCGAGGACACGGATTCCAGATGAGCCACGGGCCACTCCAAGCCAGGGGCCGCTTCCTGGCTGGCGGTGTAAGCCGCTTTCTTTGCTTACTTTCTTTGCGGCCGCAAAGAAAGTGAGTGCCGCCCCGCACAGGGGCAACGCCAATAGACCAGAAGCAAAACAAGGCAAGGCCCAAACACCCCGCCGGGCAGGCAAAAACCCCCGCACGCTACTGCGCCAAAACCGACCGCCTCCGGGAATAACCAAAATAAATCCCCATCCCAATGACGAGCCAAACCACAAAGGCGACCCACGTCACCACCTGCAAATTCACCATCAAAAACAGACACGACGCGACAGCCAGCACCGGCACCACCGGCACGCCCGGACACCGGAACGCCCGCGGTAAATCGGGATGCGTCTTACGCAGAACCAGAACCGCAATCGACACCATCGAAAACGCCGCCAACGTGCCAATGTTGATCAGCTCGGCCAACACATTCAACGGCACCAGTGCCCCAATCAGCCCGAAGAAAATACCCACCAGCCACGTCGTGAAGAACGGCGTCGCAAATCGCGGATGCACACTCGAAAGCCGCGCCGGCAACAAACCATCGCGCGACATCGCGAAGATCACCCGCGTCTGGCCATATGCCATCACCAGGATCACGGTCAGCATGCCCAGCACCGCGCCCAGATCGATGAAACCCGCCACCCACTTTTGCCCCGCGACCTGCAGCGCATACGACACCGGGTGCGAAACGTTCGCGAACTGCGCCGACGGCACGATGCCCGTCACCACCGCCGCCACCGCGACATACAACACCGCGCATACGGCCAGCGACGCAATGATGCCGATCGGCAGATCGCGCTTCGGATTCTTGACCTCCTCGGCGGCGGACGAAACCGAATCGAAGCCGATGAACGCGAAAAACATCACCGCCGCCGCGCCGAACACGCCATTCCAGCCGTTCGGCATGAACGGATGCCAGTTCGCCGGCGTCACGTGGAATACGCCCACGGCAATCACCAGCAGCACCACGGTCACCTTGATCGCCACCATGATGTTGTTGATCCGTGCGGATTCGCGCACGCCGACCGAGAGCAGCGCGGTGATCGCCATCATCACGAGGAAGGCGGGCAGATTGAAGAGCGTCTCGTGGCCGGGCAACGCGCCGGGCGCCGCCGTTAGCGCGACGGGCAACGAAATGCCAAAACCGGACAGCAGCGACTGCAGATAGCCGGACCAGCCCACCGACACAGCCGAGGTGGCAAGCCCATATTCGAGCATCAGATCCCAGCCGATGATCCACGCGGCCAGCTCGCCGAGCGTCGCGTACGAGTAGGTGTAGATGGAGCCCGCCACCGGGATCGTCGACGCGAATTCGGCATACGCCAGCGCCGCAAACCCGCACGCGATCGCCGCGACGAGGAACGAGATCATCAGCGCCGGGCCGGCCTGAACCGCGCCCGTGCCGGTCAGCACGAAAATGCCGGTGCCGATAATGGCGCCGACGCCGAGAAACGTCAGATCGAGCGCGCCGAGCGCTTTTTTCAGGCTGGCGTTTTGAGCGCTCGCTGCGAGCATGTGCTCGACGCTCTTTTTGCGAAACAGGGACATTGGCGGGAGCCTCCAGTAGTGCACGCGTCTTGCGCGCCGAATGTCGGGGGAAACCCGCAATTTTAGCGGATGCGCGCGCAGGCGCCTTGCCGGCGCTCATGAAGAGCCAGGAGTATTCAGCAGATGTCGTGCCGCGGCGACACGGCGCGGCTTAAGGGGCTTGAGGCGGGGCTCAGCCCGCCATCGCCGGATTGAGGTCGACGAGGCGGTTGCTCATCACGTAGAAAGTGAGTTCGGCGTTGTTGCGCAGCTTCATTTTTTCGAGCAGACGCGTGCGGTAGACGCTCACTGTCTTCACCGAGAGCGACAGCGTATCGGCGATGTCGGTCAGCCGTTGACCCGACGCCAGCATGCACAGCGTCTGATATTCGCGGTCGGAGAGCTTTTCGTGCGGCAACTGCTCGCCGTCGAAAGAAACGTAGTCCGCGAGCGCCTCGGCCATCGCCGGGCTCACGTATTTGCGGCCGGCCGCGACTTGCTGGATCGCGCCGATCATCTGCGCGGCATCGACGGTTTTCGACAAATAGCCCGCCGCGCCGGCCTTCAGCGCGCGCACCGCGTACTGATCTTCCCGGTACATGGAGAACATCAGCACGGCCACGCGCGGCGCCTTGCGCTTCAGGCGTTTCAGTACCTCCACGCCGTTCATGTCGGGCAGCGAAATGTCGAGCAGCACGACGTCGTAGCTGTGCGCGGCGACGGCGTCGAGCGCTTCGCCGCCGCTTTGCGCCTCGGTGACTTCGCGCGCCACGCCGCGATCGAGCAGCAATTGACGCACGCCCTGGCGCACCACGGCGTGATCGTCCACGAGCAGAATGCGCAGGCTCATGTTGGCTCGCTCACGATCGCGCGGCGCGCAGTCCCGCGTGCCGCGCGTCCGCCAGCATCGCGTCCCACGCGAAGCGCGCGCGCACGAGCGTACCGCGCACGCCCTCGCTGGCTTCGGCACGCGAGACCTCGGGGCGTCGCGCGCTCACGTGCAGCGTGCCGTCGAAGGCGGCGCAGCGTGCCTGCATGCCGCTCATCCCGAAATGGCCCTTGCGTCGATGCGCGTTGCGCGACACGCCGACGCCGTCGTCGCTGACGATCAGCGTGAGATGGCGGCGGCTCGTCTCGATCCGCACGTCGGCGGATTCGGCGCGCGCGTGTTTGGCGATGTTGTTCAGCGCTTCCTGTGCGACGCGGAAAACGGCCAGCGCTGCCTCGGCGGGCAGGCGCGTCAGGCGCAGATCGGCCGCGCACACGAAGCTCGTGCGCAACTGCGTGCGCGCCGCGAAGTCGCGGGTCCATTGAGCGAGCGCGCCGACAATGCCCGCATCGAGCGAGGGCGCGTGCAGTTGCGCGACGGCGTCGCGGGTCGCGGCGCAGACGGCGTCGAGCGAGCGGTTCGCGACGGCGAGCGCCGCCGGGCATTGAGCCGGGGCGTCGGCAGGCAGCCAGGTTTCGACGCCGGCCAGCGCGAAGCGCGTCGCGGTCAACTCGGCGCCCACGCTGTCGTGCAACTCGCGCGCGACATGGCGGCAGGCCGCTTCCTGGGCCTGGATCAGTTCAGCGGACAGTTCGCGCACCCGCGCGCGCAGCCGCGCCAGTTCGCGCTCAGCCGACGCGCTTGCAGCGGACGCGTCATCGGCTGCGCGCGGAAACGGCGCAGAAGCTGCTGCGGTAAAGGGAACGACAGTCGACGTATCCATGACTTTCCTGTCAGAAAGCGGCGCGGAAAACGAGGCGATGGCGCAGTGGCGCCGCGAAGACGAAAGAACGCATAAAGGTCTCTGGCCTCCTGGCCGTTACAGATCGGTACGACGGCAAATCACTACGCGGCAACGTAACGAAATTTACACTCAGTAACAACCGGGTCGTACCATGAGCGGCGGTGAAATCGACGGAAGGCGCGCCGCGATCATATCTTATAAATAAGAAAAATGCAGTCG
The DNA here is from genome assembly GCF_036016995.1 of Paraburkholderia sp. MPAMCS5. Taxonomy (NCBI): domain Bacteria; kingdom Pseudomonadati; phylum Pseudomonadota; class Betaproteobacteria; order Burkholderiales; family Burkholderiaceae; genus Paraburkholderia; species Paraburkholderia sp. MPAMCS5. The sequence continues at coordinate 72,521 of NZ_JAYXBK010000014.1, read as the reverse complement.
CAGCAAGGGTTAGCGCCGATGTCTTCGTGCACGGGCTGAGGTCGGACAACTGCATTTTCGTAGGAAAAATGCCGACAGCAAATGTCAAATGTGCGACGCCGATTGTAACGGCGAAAAAAAAGGAGCCAGAGGCTCCTTTTTGTTGTTTCGCGGCGCGAACCGCGAGGGAAACTGGCTTTCGGCTCAGCCGACGAACGCCTTCTCAACGACGTAATGGCCCGGCGCATTGTTGCTGCCTTCCTGGAAGCCCAGATCGTCCAGCAGCTTGCGCGTGTCGCGCAGCATGTGCGGGCTGCCGCACAGCATCACGCGGTCGTTTTCGAGTGAGAAGCCCGGCACGCCGAGGTCTGCGAACAGCTTTTCGGTTTCGATGAGCTCGGTGATGCGGCCGCGGTTCTGGAACGCTTCACGCGTGACCGTCGGGTAGTACAGCAGCTTTTCCTGCACTAGTTCGCCGAGGTGCTCGTGAGCGGGCAAGTGGTCGGTGATGTATTCCTTGTACGCCAGCTCGTCGACGAAACGGCAGGTATGCGTGAGGATCACGCGCTCATAGCGGTCGTAAATGTCCGGATCTTTGATGATCGACATGAAGGGCGCGAGGCCCGTGCCGGTGGAGAGCAGCCACAGCGTCTTGCCCGGCAGCAGGTTGTCGGCCATCAGCGTGCCGACCGGCTTCTTGCCGATCAGAACCTGGTCGCCCACCTTCAGATGCTGCAAACGCGACGTGAGCGGACCGTCCTGCACCTTGATGCTCAGGAATTCGAGATGCTCTTCGTAATTCGCACTCGCGAGGCTGTAGGCGCGGATCAGCGGCTTGCCGTCGACTTCGAGGCCCACCATGGTGAACTGGCCGTTTTCAAAACGGAACCCCGGGTCGCGCGTGCAGGTGAAGCTGAAAAGCGTATCGGTCCAGTGATGGACGCTCAGGACGGTTTGTGAATTGAGGTTGCTCATGGCTTCTTGGATAGTGCGAAAACAAAGGCGGCCAGTCGTTGGAGCCGGCCGGCACGGCAAGGGCGATGCTGCGCTCATCCGCAAACGGGAATCGCGCGCAATCCGTTATTTTACCGCGCTCGCCGCCGACGGGCCGAAGCGCGGCGATTGAGCGCGAGAAACGCGAATAAAGCGGTCGAGCGACGGGAAGTACCTGGCGTGATTGCAGCCGCGCTTCACCAAGGGTACGGCGATGGACGAAAGCCGCGCAGCGCGGCTGCCATCGGTTGTCCAGCTAGCGCCGGATAGGCGCGCAACACGGGCAACATTTTCAAGATGATACCGAAACCTGCCGTGCAGCGCAGCATAGACCCTGCCACTAAAGCAGGCAAAGGCGCGGGAAAGCGAAAAGAGGAAGCGGCTGTGGTGGTGGGGAAGCGGAACAGTTTGCGGGAGGGCCGTCAAATGGCACGCAACCGGTGTTGTGCGCGAAGGAGGCTCCCGTTTTGTGCAAGCTCGTGCTTGCGTCGCCGCCCCGCCCAACCCTCACTCCACCCGCAATCTCGCCATATACGGCAGATGATCCGACAGCCACGCGGTTTCTTGCGTCGGCTGAATCCATTCGATCGGTTTCATGCCGCGCACGAACATCTTGTCGAGCGCGAGAGCCGGCGAGAAGGCCGGGAAAGTGCGTCCCGATTCGCCGAGCAGCGTGGCGACTTCGTGCAGGCCATGTTCGCCGAAGAGCGGCACGGAATCGTTGCGCCAGTCGTTGAAGTCGCCGGCCAGCACGAGCGGGCCGTCCGGCGCTTCTTTCGCGATCCAGTGCGCGATCCAGTTCATCTGACGCAAGCGCGCCGAGCGCGTGAGCGCGAGGTGCGCGCACAGCAGCGTGACCGAGTGCCCGCCGAAGGTGGCGCGCGCGACGAGCAAACCGCGCTTCTCGAAGCGATGCGCGGAGATGTCCCAGCGTCCGCCGAGATCGAGCGGATGCGGCGACAGGATCGCATTGCCGTGCCGCCACGACGGCTTGAACACATTCGGTCCGAGCGCGATTTCGAGTTCGAGCGCACGCGCGATCTCGGTGGCCTGACAGTGCCAGACATCGCTCAAGGGATCGCTGAGCGGCGCGCCAAAACTGCTCGCCAGCACCGGCGACGGCATGCGCCGCGCCATCGCTTCCTGCAAAAAATAGGCGTCGGCGTGAGTCGACTGAACCCAGCGCTGCATCGCCTGCCAGGCCTGAAAGCCGAGCGGCGTGCGGCCTTTGTGCAGATTCCAGCTCACCGCCACAAAATCCTTGGGTGCTGCGCTTTCGCGGATCAATTCTTCGGGGTTTCGCATGCCGCGTTATCCACGTGTTCTGTTTTCGGGGCTTCGCTTGTTCGCTTGTTCGCGCGCTCGGGCGTTCTCGGGCGTTCTCGTGCGCTCTTCATGTCGTTCAGGTCGGCTCTTCGGTTTTCGCTTTCAACCTTGCGCGCCGAGGCTCAATTCGTGGCGTTCGCCCCATTCGTCAAATTCGCGCGCACGCGATAGATGAGCGTCGGGTTCTTGTCGACGATCGTCCAGCTCGCCCATTGCCCCGCCGCCACCTTCAGGCCCGGATGGCTCGCGCTCACCTGGCGCGGCTGCGGCGGAAGCTTGCAGCCGGTGTCGGTTTTCAGTGCCGCGTTGTCCTCGAAGGTTTCCTGCGCCTCGATGGACAGCGTGACGCCATTGCCGTCCGCGCTCAGCGGCGAAACCGTCAGCGTGCGCGTCAGATCGATGCTGCCCGCCGGCTGGTCCTTGCAGCCGACGTTATGCTGCACCACCTTGTGATGCGTGTCCGTGCGCGCCTGGCCGACCGTCGTGGTGCCGTTGAACGCATCGATCTGCTGGCCGTCGCGCAACACTTGCAGTTCCCACTGCACGACCTGCTGCGGCGGCCGTTCCTGTGCATGCGCAAGCAAGGAAGTGCCGAACAACGACGTACCCAGCAGCACGGCGACGAAACTGGTTTTCCACATAGAGCGAATCTCCGGTGACTGCATTCGACAGCGTGGTCAGGGCCATCTTACGCCTGATGCGCGCAACGCTTTTCTGACACGTTAAACGGGGCCGGGTTCAGCAACAATGCATTTCGGATCAGGCCGGTAATCTCGACGCGACCGTTGCCGCGCCCCTCGCCAGACGCTGTCAAAGTGCCCTGTCGTTAGCAGCAGAGTTGCACGACTGCTGGCTTGCGTGCGCGTTTGTCCTCGTTAAACTGGACTCGAAACGGCGCTTCTCGGGCGCCGCCCAGCAAGGCCAGCCAGACGGGGTGAGCAATGACAACAGCAATGGTCAAACAGGAAATTGCCGTGGCGTCTTTCAGTCAGGTGTACGACCTCGATCAGGTCGAGGCCGCGCTGAACGATCTTGGCGAGGGCGCGAACGAGGCACTGCGCGCAACTTACGAAAAGATGCTCAAAACCGGCAATCTGCGCTTCTGTGTCAAGCCGAACCGCATGCCGTCGATCGACGATCTGATCGGCGCGCTGCCCAACTTCGCCGATCCGCTCGACGACATCCGCAAGCAGGTCGCGCTCTGTCTCGAAACGGAAGACCGGCTCGAACTGATGCCGGTTCTGCTGCTCGGCGAGCCGGGCATCGGCAAGACGCACTTTGCGAAGCAGTTAGCGCGCCTGCTCGGCACGGCCTACCAGTACGTCGCGATGAGTTCGTTGACGGCCGGCTGGATTCTGTCCGGCGCGTCCTCGCAATGGAAAAACGCGAAGCCGGGCAAAGTGTTCGACGCGCTCGTGAACGGCAGCTACGCGAATCCCGTCATGACCGTCGACGAAATCGACAAGGCCACGGGCGACTCACAATACGATCCGCTCGGCGCGTTGTACGCGCTGCTGGAGCACGATACGGCGCAAAGTTTCATCGACGAATTCGCGGAGATTCCAATCAACGCCGGCCACGTGATCTGGATCGCCACGGCCAACGACGAGCGCTCGATTCCCGAGCCGATCCTGAACCGCATGAACGTGTATGAAATTCCGCCGCCGGATCGCGACGGCGCGCGCCGCATCGCGCAGTCCATCTATGTGGAAATTCGCGGCGCGCACAACTGGGGACTGCGCTTTCCCGAACTGCTCGGCGACGACGCGCTCGATGCGCTCAAGCACGCATCGCCGCGCGAAATGCGCCGCGCGATTCTGAACGGCTTCGGCGCGGCGCGCATCGACGGGCGCGACCGGATCGGCGCCGGCGACATCCGGCTCGACCACGGCAGCCGGCGCAGGCCGATCGGCTTCTAGGCGCTCCTGTCTGTTCGTACGGTGCGCCAGCACACGTCCGCCGCCGGAAACGACGGCGGGCATTCCTGTCCGTGCAGCGTCGTACAATTCCAGATGGCAGTTGCGAAACGGCAGTGCGTTCGGCAGCGAGCGGTGTGAGGCGTTCGTTGGCTGCATGCTGTCGTCACTATATTGGGCGGACGAGGCAGCGCGTGGCGAAGTCGGCTACGTCAAGGGACATGGACCAAATCGAATGTGTCGTGATCGGCGCGGGCGTGGTCGGGCTCGCGGTAGCGCGCGCGCTGGCGGCGCGCGGGCGCGAAGTGATCGTGCTGGAAGCCGCCGAGGCGATCGGCGTGGGCACCAGTTCGCGTAACAGCGAAGTGATTCACGCGGGCCTCTACTATCCGCGCGGCTCGCTGAAGGCAACGCTCTGCGTGCGTGGCCGCGAGATGCTCTACGACTATTGCGTCGAGCGCAACGTGCCGCATTCGCGCTGCGGCAAGCTGCTGGTGGCGACCGCGCACAATCAGATTCCGCAGCTCGAAAGCATCATGGCGAAGGGCCGTGAAAACGGCGTGCTCGACCTGATGCGGATCACCGGCGAAGAAGCCCAGGCGCTCGAACCGGCGCTCGAATGCAAGGCCGCGGTGTTTTCGCCGCAGACGGGCATCGTCGATAGTCATCAGTTGATGCTGGCCTTGCAGGGCGACGCCGAACGCGACGGCGCGGTGTTCGCGTTTCACTCGCCCGTCGAAGCGATTGAAGCGAGCAACGGGCGCTTCATCGTCAAGGTCGGCGGCGACGCGCCGGCCACGATCAGCGCGGCGTGCGTGATCAACAGCGCCGGCCTGCACGCCAACGCGCTGGCACGCAGCATCCGCGGACTCGACGCGCGCCACGTGCCGCCGCTCTATCTCGCGCGCGGCAACTACTTCAGCATTTCAGGGCGCGCGCCGTTCAGCCGCCTGATTTATCCGATGCCGAACGAAGCGGGACTCGGCGTGCATCTCACCATCGACCTCGGCGGGCAGGCGCGTTTTGGTCCCGACGTCGAATGGGTCGACGCCATCAATTACGACGTCGATCCGCGGCGCGCCGAATCGTTTTATGCGGCGATTCGCGCCTATTGGCCCGCGCTGCCGGACAACGCGTTGCAGCCCGCTTATGCCGGCATTCGTCCGAAGCTTTCCGGTCCGGGCGAACCCGCCGCCGACTTCGTGATTCAAGGTCCGGCCGCGCATGGCGTGCGCGGGCTCGTCAACCTGTTCGGCATCGAATCGCCGGGATTGACGGCGTCGCTCGCCATCGCGCAGCGCGTCTGCGAAGTGAGCGGACGCGCTTGAGCGAAGTTTGAAGCCGGGCTTCCGCGTGACGGAGTCCTACCAATTCGCTTATCTCTATCATTTGAGCCGTCACGCGCGACGGCTTCATTGCTATGCTTGGGGACCGCTGTCATCAGAACGGCGATCAGTTCAATATAAATGGAGTGAGTCCCCATGAAATCTTCCCGTCGTACGTTTTTGATCACGAGCATTGGTGTTGCCTCCTCGCTCGCGCTGTCGCGCCAGGCTTTCGCCGATGCACCGAAGGTCGCGGAAAGCGATCCCACCGCACAGGCGCTCGGCTACAAGGAAGACGCGAGCAAGGTCGATAAGGCAAAGTTCGCCAAATACGCGGCAGGGCAAGACTGCGGCAACTGTAGCTTCTACCAGGGCAAGGCCGGCGACGCGTACGCGCCGTGCCCGATGTTCGCCGGCAAGCAGGTGGCGAGCAAGGGTTGGTGCAGCGCATATAACAAGAAGGCCTGATTGGCATTCAAGCGCGCCGCGTCTTGGGATGGCGCGAAATGCGCCGCAGCATCGCGGCGCGCAAGCCAGGATGCAACATGAAGCCGTCGGCCGCCACGCGCGGCCGACGCCGTTTTGTGGCTTGAAAACGGCGTGCGCGCTCTTTACACTCCAATGCGATTTGCCGCGACTCGCGTGCTCTGTTCTTGCGCGAGCGCTCATTGGCGCTGACAGGAAATATCACGGGACACTTTTCGGAGGCTCGAGATCCGCATGGCACCAGCGTCCAGGAGCCTGAATCGCCGCGCCGTCGTGGCGGCGGTCATCGGTAATGCGCTCGAGTGGTATGACTTCACCGTATTCGGTTTTCTCACGGTGGTCATTGCGCAATTATTCTTTCCGGCGGGCAATGACTATGCCTCGCTGCTGCTGACCACTGCGACGTTCGGTGTCGCTTTCGTGATGCGGCCCATCGGCGGCATCGTGCTCGGACTCTATGCGGATCGCGCCGGGCGAAAAGCGGCGCTGTCGCTCGTCATCGCGCTCATGACGCTCGGCATTCTGCTGCTCGCCATTGCGCCGCCGTATTCGGCAATCGGCATCGGTGCGCCAGTGATGATCGTCCTTGGCCGTCTGCTACAAGGCTTTTCCGCCGGCGGCGAGTTTGGCAGCTCGACGGCATTGCTGATCGAAGCGGCGCCGTTTTCCAAGCGCGGGTTGTACGGCAGCTGGCAGATGGCGAGTCAGGCGGCGGCACTGCTGCTCGGCGCGCTGGTGGGCGCCGCGATCACCCGCGGCTTGTCGCCGGAGGCGCTGAAGTCCTGGGGCTGGCGCGTGCCGTTTATCGTCGGGTTGATCATTGGGCCGGTCGGCATCTACATTCGCCGGCATCTTGCGGATTCCGAAGTCTTTCTGCTGGCGCAAAAAACCGCGCGACGCGCCACCCTGCGCGAGCTGTTCAGCGGACATACGCGCGACGTGCTCTGCGGACTCGGCTCGGTGATCGCGCTGACGGTCACGATCTACGTGCTGATCAGCTATCTGCCCACTTTCGCCGTGACGCAACTCAAGCTGCCCTATGCACAATCGTTCTACGCGGTGATCGTCGGCAATCTGCTGCTGACGGTGCTCTCGCCATTGACCGGCGCGTGGTCCGACAGGATCGGGCGCAAGTGGCTTTCGCTGTGGTCGCTGGTGCTCACGCTCGCGATCATCTATCCGCTGTTCGCGTGGCTGGCCGCCGCGCCGGGGGTGTGGAAGCTGATCGCCGTGCAGGCGCTGTTGTCCATCGCGTTGTCCGGCTATTACGGTCCGTTCGGCGCGATGATCGCCGAACTGTTTCCAGCGAATGTGCGCTCCACGGGTTTATCGCTCGCGTACAACATCGCGGTGATGGTATTCGGCGGCTTCGGTCCATTCGCTGTGACATGGCTGACCGAGCAAAGCGGCTCGCCGCTCGCGCCGACTTACTACGTGATGGCCGGACTGGCGGTGTCGATCATTGCGGTGGCGTGCATGCCCGGTCAGCGCCACGTCGATCTCGACGCGCGGCGCAAGCCGGCCTGAGCCGTTCATTGCACGGCTTCGGCTAGCTGCGCGCGTTGATCAGCGGCGGCCGTTTGTCGAACCACGGCCGCGCCGCTTCGAGTTGCGCGGCGAGACGCAGGAGTGTCGCTTCGCCGCCGTCGCGCGCGGCAAACTGGACGCCGATCGGCAGTCCGCGCGCATTCCAGTAGAGCGGTATCGACATCGCCGGCTGGCCGCTCAGATTGAATAGCTCGGTGCAGCCCGCCCATGCGAATGCCTTGTTCGACGCCTCCGCGAGCAACTTTTTCATCAGCGGTTCAAGCGGCATCGCGCTCACCGCGCGCATCTGCATACGTTCCGCCGACGTGGGCTGCATCTCGCCGATCTTGATGGGCGCGCCCGCCAGCGTCGCGCACAAAATCACGTCGTAGCGCTGCAGCAGACCGGTCAGACGTTCGGTGATGCGGCGCTGTTCTTCCAGCGCGGCGGGCAAGCCGCGTTCACCGAGCTTGCGGCCGACATGCGCCATCGCCCACGTGGAGATTTCGAATTCGTCGCGCAGCGGTTTGCGTCCGGTGATGCGCTCGGCGTTCAACACCAGATCTTCCGCGGTCACGGACCAGAGCATGAGAAACGCGTGCCTGACCGCCGCGAAGTCGATGCCGAGCGAAATCGGCTCGATGTTATGGCCGAGCGAGCTGGCCAGTTGCGCGGCGTCGTCGAGCGCGGCGCGCGCGTCGGCGGAAAGAGACGGCGCGAGCATCGATTCCGTGACGTACGCGATGTTCAGCGGTTTGCACGGCTCGCGGCTCGCGCCGAGGAACGTGCCCGGCGCGCCCGCCGGACGATCCGCGTTGCCCGCGAGCAGATCGAGCAGCAACGCGCTGTCGCGCACGCTGCGCGATACCGCATGATCGACGCCGAGTTCGCCGGCCGCGACGGCGGCGGTTACGCGCGGCACGCGTCCGCGCGAAGGCTTGAGGCCGAACAGTCCGCAGCACGAGGCGGGAATGCGGATCGAGCCGCCGCCGTCCGAAGCATGGGCGAGCGGCACGATGCCGGCAGCGACGGCCGCGGCCGCGCCGCCGCTCGATCCGCCCGGCGTATGGTCGAGATTCCACGGATTGCGGCACGCGCCGAATAGTTCGGGCTCCGTATAAGGCATCTGCCCGAGTTCGGACGTGCTCGTCTTCGCGAAGATGTTGAGGCCCGCCGCTTTCGCGAGCGCGACCACGGGGGCATCTTCGCCGGGAATGAAATGACGATAGTGACGGCTGCCCATCGTCATGCGCAGTCCGGCGATGGGCGCGCCGAGATCCTTGATCAGATAGGGAACGCCGGCGAGCGCGGATTGCGCGGTGTCGGCGTCCGTGCCGCGGGTGCCGCTTGCGCCGGTTGTGCCGCTTGTCCTGTTGACGCCGTTCGCGCGGCTCGCGTCGTAACGCGAGGCGCGTTCGCGGGCGGCATCGTAATCCTTCAGCACGATGGCGTTGATCGCGGGATTGACGGCCTCGGTGCGCGAGATCGCGGTGTCCAGCAACTCACGCGCGCTGGCTTCGCGGGTTCGCACGAGTTCGGCGAGGCCGATGGCGTCATGGGCGAGATAGTCTGATAGCACGACGGAGGAGCCCTCGCTGCCGGGAGTGGGGTGCCGGTTGTTCATGCGCGGCGCGCGGATCGCGGCAACGGACACGCCGCGGCCTGCGAGCCGCATCGATCGATGCACATATCGATGCACATGAAAGAAGACAGCGCGCTGAAGGCACGCCGTCTGTGACAGGTTAGCTGACTTGCGCGCCGCAGTGACGCCGCGCGTGCAGCGCGTGCATCGCGTGGATTACAGACGCTCGCCGAGGAAAGTCAGCGTGCGGCCATGTGCGAGCGCGGCGGCGCGCTGGTTGTACGACGCGCGGTCCGAGCAGTTGAAGCCGTGATCGGCATTCGGGTAGATGTGAAACTCGGTGTCCGTGCGGCCCGCGAAGCGCTCCTGAATCTGCCCGACGGCAGTCAGCGGAATATGCGCGTCCAGCTCGCCGTAGTGGAACTGCATCGGCACCTTGATCTTCGCCGCTTCGTCGAGCTGGTTCTGGATGCCGCCGCCGTAGTAGGCCACCGCGGCGTCGACGCTGCCTTGCGCCGCCGCCATATACGCGAGCCGTCCGCCGAAGCAGAAGCCGATGGCCGCGACTTTGCCCGTCACTTCGGGCATGGCGCGCAAGGCGGCGGCCGCGGCGCCGATGTCGCTGGCGGCCTCGTCTGCGTCGAGCTTCTGCATGAGTTCGATACCCTTCGCGCGATCCGCGCCTTCATACGTGAGTTCGACGCGCGGCTGCACGCGCCAGAACACGTCCGGCGCGAGCGCGACGTAGCCGTCCTGCGCGTATTGATCCGCGACCGAGCGGATATGGCTGTTCACGCCGAAGATTTCCTGAATGATGATGACAGCCGGCCCCTTGCCGCCTTGAGGCAGCGCCAGATAGCCGCCGAACGTGTCGTTGCCGGCCGGAATGTCGATCCATCGGGAGGTGGTGCTCATAGTGTTCTCCAATAGTCGCGCGCCGCGCGAGGTCCGTCTTGATGAGTGCGAAAGGCGACAGTGCCTGAAGCGGGCGGTCAGTTTGCCATCAAAAGAATGGGCTTGCAGCGCGGGGCCATTCGGCGCTTTTGCCGGGCTTGCGGAAGAACGCGCGACGCCGGTTCGCGACAGCCAATCCGGCGACATTCTCGTAAGACGATTGAAACGTTCTCGATAATTCATTTTCCCGTTGCGCGTCGCGCCGGTACAGTCCACGGTAGTCGTTCGCCGTATGGCGAGCAGCTTGCGCGAAGGAGAATCGAACATGAGTGAAGGCAGTTTTGTGACGCCGTTTACCGAGCGTTTTGAATTGCGCGTGCCCGTCGTCCAGGCGCCGATGGCGGGCGCCACCACGCCCGCGCTCGTCGCCGCGGTGTCAAATAGCGGCGGCCTCGGCACGCTCGCGGGCGCGGCGCTGTCGCCCGAAAAAATGGCCAGCGACGTCGCGGCGATTCGCGCGCTGACGGATCGTCCGTTCGGCGTCAATCTGTTCGTGCTCGAGCGCGCCGCGCCCGATGAAGCAACCGTGCGCCGCGCGCTCGAAGCGATCGACCCGCTGCGCGCCGGACTCGGCTTGCCGCCGGGCCTGCCGCTCGAACGCTACGCGCCTGATTTCCGCGCGCAGTTCGAGATGCTGATCGAATTGCGCGTGCCGGTGGCGAGCTTCACATTCGGACTGCTTTCGCGCGAGGATGTCGCGCGGCTGCATGCCAACGGTCAATACGTGATCGGCACCGCGACGCATGTCGCCGAAGGCGTCGCGTGGCGCGATGCGGGCGCCGATGCGATTGCCGCGCAAGGCGCGGAGGCGGGCGCGCATCGCGGCACGTTCATCGGCTCGTTCGAGGAAGCGTTGGTCGGCACGATGGCGCTCGTGCCGCAACTCGTCGACGCAACCGGGCTGCCGGTGCTGGCAGCCGGCGGCATCATGGACGGACGCGGAATCGTCGCCGCGCTCGCACTCGGCGCGCAAGCGGCGGTCATGGGCACCGCGTTTCTCGGCGCAAGCGAAAGCGCGATACCGCAGGCGTGGAAAGAGCGGCTGCGTTTGATCTCCGACACATCGACTTCGGTCACGCATGCGATTACCGGCCGACACGCCCGAGGCATCCGCAATCCGCTGATGCAGCGCTTGAGCGAAGCGCCGCAGAAGATCGCGCCGTATCCCGTGCAAAACGCGCTGACGCAGGAGTTGCGTCAAGCCGCGGCGCGCGCGCAGAACGGCGACTATCTTTCGTTGTGGTCGGGGCAGGGCGCGCCTTTGGGCCGCGCGCGGCGCGAGGGCTTCGGCGCGGCAGAATTGATGGCGCAACTCGAAGAGGAATGGCAGGCGGCAAGCGCGCGCATTGCCGCATTCAAACGCTGATCGACAGGACTCGGAAAGATAAACCGGACGCGCGCCGCCGCCGCCGCTTGGGACGCGCCGCGTCGACGCAAAGCGCAGTGCGCTGCGGCCCATTCGGAACAATAACGGCGAGGCCGCCAAAAGCTTGAGATCGTACTTTTCGAGTCATCCCTCGAATAGCGGAAACCCGCATGGGACGGCGCTCTCCGGGCAGCGGCGCAAGGCGGAAACAGTCGCCGGTGGATAAGCGCTATTAGTGTTCATACCACTTCCTCAAAAAAGTCCCACAAATTAATTTGATAGCCTACACTTGCGCGCAAGTACGGTTTGCCACCTGTCACAAACAGTCAGGCAGACGTGCTGGCCAAGTGCATGAACGATGCAACCGGCGTGGTCGTCCACGGGACTGAGCGACACGTGTTGGGGAAGCGGGGGCACAGGGCGATTACGTTGTTTTTGGGACCGAAACTGGAGACTTATATGAACATCAAGATTCAAAAGCTGTTGCCGATCAGCGCTGCGGCGATGCTGTTCGCAACGTTGGCAACAACGGCCGCAGCGGATACGGTCGTCAAGATCGGTCACGTTGCACCGCTGACTGGCGGTATCGCTCACCTGGGGAAAGACAACGAAAACGGCGCACGCCTCGCGGTTGAAGAAATCAACGCGAAAGGCCTGACGATCGGCGGCCAGAAAATCACGCTGCAACTCGACGCACAGGACGACGCAGCCGACCCGCGTACCGCTACGCAGGTCGCACAGAAGCTAGTGGACGACAAGGTCGTCGCGGTGGTCGGTCACCTGAACTCGGGCACGTCGATTCCGGCTTCGAAGATCTATAGCGATGCGGGCATCGTGCAGATTTCGCCGTCGGCAACCAACCCGGCTTACACGCAGCAAGGTTTCAAGACGACGTACCGCGTCGTCGCGACCGATGCGCAGCAAGGTCCGGCACTGGCGAACTACGCAGCCAAGGGCATGAAGGTGAAGAGCGTCGCGATCGTCGACGACTCGACCGCTTACGGCCAGGGTCTTGCGAACGAGTTCGAAAAGACGGCCAAGTCGCTGGGCCTGAACGTGATGTCGCATGACGCGACCAACGACAAGGCTGTCGACTTCCGCGCGATTCTGACGAAGATCAAGGGCGAAAACCCGGACGCGATCATGTACGGCGGCATGGACGCAACCGGCGGCCCGTTCGCGAAGCAAGCCAAGCAGCTCGGCCTGCGCGCGAAGGTGCTGGCAGGCGACGGCGTGTGTACCGACAAGCTGTCCGATCTGGCAGGCGACGCAACCGACAACATCGTCTGCTCGGAAGCCGGCATGGCGCTCGAGAAGATGGAAGGCGGCGCGGCGTTCCAGTCCAAGTATCTGAAGCGTTTCGGCCAGCCGATCCAGATCTACGCTCCGTTCACGTATGACGCGGTGTACATCATCGTCGACGCAATGAAGCGCGCTGGCTCGACCGATCCGGCGAAGATCCTGGCAGCAATGCCGAACACCGACTACAAGGGCGTGATCGGCGAAACCACGTTCGACTCGAAGGGTGACCTGAAGCACGGCGTGATCTCGCTGTACAACTACAAGTCGGGCAAGAAGACGCTGCTCGACGTCGTGAAGATGTAAGAGCGCATGTGAGCGGGCAGCCTCGCGCTGTCCGCGAATCGCATGTTGAAGAGGCACGTGGACCTTCGGTCGCGTGCCTTTTCTTTTTGGTGTGGCGGTGCAGCGGGCTGTGTTGCGCTGTGTGTTGTGCAATCGTTTGCGTGGCGATTGGTTGAGTTCGGTTGCCTTGGGGCTGGCGAATTGCTACGCATCACGAACTGTGGCTGTGCCGCGCTGATTTTGGTTGCGTCGTTCGCCTCGTTGCTGTGAAGCGTGCATCAAGCCATTGACGAAGGCCGTCGCCGTCAGATCTTCAGGCGTCGCAGCACCTTCGGACCCGCGAACGCAATCAACGCGCAGCACACGGCGACCACGGAAAGTCCGATCGACAGATTGCTCACCTGGGTCACCGCGCCGATCACCACCGGCCCGAACAACAGCCCGAAGTACGCGAGCCCCGCGACGTGCGCGAGACCTTCGGCGGCGTGGATGCCCTTCACGCTGGCCGCCGCCGCGAACAGGACCGGCATCATGTTGGCGAGGCCGAGGCCCATCAGCGTAAAGCCGATGAGCGCCGCAACCGGGTTCGGCAGCAGCAGCGCGCCGATCATGCCGACGAGGGCGAGCGTCGCGCTGCCCATCACGAGCTGCGGGGCGCCGAAGCGGGCGCGCACGGCGTCGCCGGCAAAACGCGCGGCCGCCATGCCGCCCGAAAAGGCCGCGTACGCGGCGCTGGCGAGCGCCGGCGTGGAAAGGACGACGTCGCGCATATAGACCGTCGCCCAGTCGTACATGGCGCCTTCCGCGATCAGCGCGACGAGCGCCATCGTGCCGAGCGCCCACAAGGCCGGCGAGCGCCAGCGGTTCGCGCGCGGCGTCGCGGAATCCGGATGTTCCTCGTGCGGCACATGCGGCAAGACGGCCGGGCAGGCGGCAATCAGCACCAGCGCGCTCACCGCGCCGGCCAACGCGAGATGCACGGCCGGCGCCATGCCGTGCGCCAGCAACGCGCCGCCGGCTGCCGCGCCGGACATCCCGCCGACGCTGAACATGCCGTGCAGCGACGACATGATCGGTTTGCCCAGCGCCTTTTCGACGGCGCTCGCCTCGGCGTTCATCGCGACATCGAGCGTGGCCATGCCCGCGCCGAAAATGGCCAGCACGATCAGCAACATCCAGTAAAGCGGAACCACCAGAATCGACGCGGCGCAAGCCGCCATCACCAGACCGCCGGTAAGGCAGGCGCGGCGCGTGCCGACGCGCGCGATCCACGAAGCGTTGGCCGCCATCGCGCCGATCGACCCGCCGGCAACGGCGAGCAGCGCAAGCGACAACAGCGCCGGACTCAGATGAAAACGGTCGCGCACAGTGGGCACGTGCACGCCCCACGAGCCGTACACCATCCCGGCGATGAAAAACACCGCCATCGTGGCGACGCGGGCGCGCTGGCGAGCGGTGTCGGAAAGATCGCGGTGAGCGGCGGGAATGGCGGCGAAATCGGAAGAACGATCGGACACGGAAGTCTCGAGAAGAGAAAAAACGAGAAGGGCGTGGAGAAAGAAAGCGCACTGAAAGCGAATTTCCGATTCTAACCAGGCGCGCTGTCTTATGCTTGAAGGCGTGGAATCGCATAAAGCGCGGCGAGTTTGCGGTTTGTGCAATCTTCGGCGATCACAGTTCATTCATCCAGGAAGGCGCACTTGAACATTCCCGCTCACGCTCCCTTGCACCTGCTGCATAGCGCCGCCGTCGGCACGCTCGCCACGCACGCGCGCCAGCCGGAAGGCTTTCCTTATCCGACCGTGTTGCCGTTCGCGCCGGACCCGCAGCATCGGCCGACCATTCTGGTGAGCCGGCTCGCCGAGCATACGCACAACCTGCACGCGGACCCGCGCGCCGGCTTTCTCGTGGTCGACGCGCCGGACGGCGACGTGCTCAACGGCCAGCGTGTCACCCTGCTCGGCACCTTCGAACCGGTCGAGCCGGCGCCGGAACGGGTCGCGCGTTATTTGCGCTATCACCCGGATGCCGAGCGCTATCTCGTGCTGGGCGACTTCACGTTCTGGACAATGAAGCTTGACCGCCTGCGTTATATCGGCGGTTTCGGCGCGATGGGATGGCTCGGCGGCGACGAACTGGACCCCTTGCCCGCGCTGGAATCCGTCGAGGAGCAAGCGCTTATTGACGAATTCGCCGAAGCCATTGCGAATACCGGCGCAGATCGATTGATTGGCGTGGATCGATATGGCGCGGATATGCGAGTGAATGGCGTGCGCAAACGATTCACCTTCGAAAACGCGAAGCCGGACATGGAAAGTTTGCACGCGGCGCTGGAAGATTGCGTGCGCCGCCACACTAAATAGGCATTTATTGCGGATCGGAAAACCACATCCGTGGGGAAAACCCATCGAAGCGGATGTGAATATCTTACGACGTTTGGATATGGAAGCTTTCATGGAATGAAATGTTTGCTTCTATTGCGCATCTTAATTTTCATCGGCTGATAATTAATCCCATATTTACCGATTGGATGCGCATGTTTTCAGCCAATGCCCAAGCAGGTAATTGAAAGGAAGGGGGCGACATGGCCTCGAAGGGAAAGTTTTTGAAACGGACGCGCATTAGTTTTATGCGGACACATTTTCAGCATTTCTAATTTGTGTTAATCTCGCGTTCAAATTCCGAGGCATGAACACCTTCAAAGGGCAAGCCGGCTTGAGACTGGCAGTCGTTAATCCAAACCACAAGGGAACCTATGTCTTCCTACAAGGAACTACTCGCTCAGCGAGAGAAGCTGGAAAAGCAGATCGAAGAAGCCAAGTCACGCGAATACGCTGAAGTGCTGAACGAAATCAAACAGAAAATGGCCGACTACGGCATTTCTCTGAACGAACTCGGCGGGGGCCGCGCGCCTAAAGGCGCCAAAGCGGCTCGTCCGCGCGCAGGTGTCGCACCTAAATATCGCGATCCGGATAGTGGCAGCACGTGGTCGGGCCGTGGCAAACCGCCGCGCTGGATTGCTGGTTTGGACCGTGAGAAGTTTCTGATTCAAAGATAATTTCTTAAGTTTTTCTTAAGTCCGGTAAATACGACGGGCATTAAAATGTAATACGAATGCCGACTCGGTCGCCTGAATGCGCTGACATCGTCGAGAAAAGCCGCGGACCGTTTGGGGCGCGGCTTTTTTTTTTGCCGACTTCATTTTCCGCATCAAACTCGCTTTGTTTCTCTGCGTCCGGGCACTTCACAGAAGTGGGATGCGAATGCTTTTCGTTTGCATAACCAACTGATTTTAAAAGAAGTTTTGCGGGTGTGCCCGCTCGCTTTCGAGCCGCGGCAGGTAGAATAGAGGGATTCAATTCCTCATTCTTCCGAGATGCCTTCCGCTGCGCTTGAGTCCACCGAGAAACACCGTGTCGCGCGCAAAAGTACGTTTGTCAGTATTGCGCTGAATACGGTATTGATGACGCTGCAAATCGTCATCGGCGTGTTTGCGCACTCGCAGGCACTGGTGGCCGACGGCGTCCATTCTCTTGCCGATCTGATTTCCGATTTTGTCGTGCTGCTGGCCAACCGGCATAGCGGCGTGAAGCCGGACGCCGACCATAATTACGGACATAGCCGTTACGAAACGGTTGCTTCGCTATTTCTGGGCGCGCTGCTGATCGCCGTTGGTGTCGGCATGTTGTGGCGCGCGGGCACGCGTCTCGCCGATCTGGGAAGCATTCCCGCGGTCCATTTGAGCGCGCTCGTCGTGGCCGTGATCGTGTTGATCTCCAAAGAGAGCCTGTTTCGCTACATGCTGCGCGAGGCGCAACGTGTGCGCTCAGCCATGCTGATTGCCAACGCGTGGCATGCGCGCTCGGACGCGGCGTCGTCGCTGGTGGTGGCGCTCGGCATTCTCGGCAGTCTCGCAGGTGTGCGGCTGCTCGATCCGATCGCGGCGGCGATCGTCGGCTTCATGGTGGCGCGCATGGGCTGGACGTTCGGCTGGGACGCGCTGCAGGATCTGTCCGACCGCGCGCTCGACGAAACCGCCACCGCCGACATGCGCGCGCTGCTGCTCTCCACGCCAGGCGTGCGCGACGTGCATGAATTGCGCACACGCAAGATGGGCGATTTCGCGCTCGTCGACGCGCATATTCTGGTCGATCCGCTGATTTCGGTGTCGGAGGGGCATTACATTGCCGAGTCGGCGCGCTTGCGCGTGCTGGGCGACAACCGCGTGCTCGACGCGCTGATTCACGTCGATCCGGAAAACGATGCGATCGCGCGTCCGCCCGTCGGGCTGCCGGCTCGCGAACGGGTTGTCGCGGAAGTCAACGCTGCGTTGGCGGCGGCCGGGCTGAAGGCCGCCGCGGTGAACATCCATTATCTGAGTACGGGGCTCGACGTCGAAGTGGTGCTGCCCGCGCTGCCTTCGCGAAGCCCCGACAGCGACGCGCGCGAACTCGCGCGCGTCAATCTCGGCGCGCTCAAGCGCCGCCTCGGCGCTCGCAAGCTCGACCTGCTGCGCGAGCTGAGCGAGCCGTCGTCGCAACCTGATGCGGGCGATGACCGTCGCCGGACCACGGCCCCGCACAGCGCCAACTGAGCATGCAGCCGCGCGCGGCCCCGAGCTTGACCAGCGTTCAGCCCGTCACAGTGGCAATTGCGTATCGAATTTGATTTCGCGCAGCACGACGCTCGTGCGCACTTGAGCGACAGCCGGAATCTTGAAAATGCGTTCGTGCAGAAAAGTGTCGTACGCCTTGATGTCGGGCGCGACGATTTTGAGGATGTAATCCGACTCCCCAGTCGTGCTGTAGCACTCGGTGACTTCCGGGCACGTAGCGATTTCCCGCTCGAACTGTTCGACACCGCCTTCCGTGTGGCGCGTGAGATGGATGTGCGCGAGCGCGCACACGTGCAGCCCCAACTTCTCGCGGTCCAGCAGCGCCGTGTAGCGCTGGATCACGCCCGATTGCTCCATGTCCTTGATGCGCCGCCAGCAAGGCGTGCTCGACAGGCCCACCTGGTCGGAAATCTCTTGCACCGAGCGGCGCGCGTCCAGCTGCAGAAGGCGCAGGATCTTTTGAGAGAACGTATCGAGTGTCAACTGCTCCTCCGTTTGCGTCGCCATATCACCGCATGGTAGAGGGCGCGAAAACGAAACGCAATGCAAAACGGCCCCGGCGAGGGATATTGCCTAATTTGCCGGTTCCGCAGCGGGATTTTGTCCTAAGTTGCCCCCATCTTGTCCGGCCGCGAGACCCGCCGCCTGAAGAATGCGCAAATCCTTCAACATGTTGCAAAAAAGTGCACCTTGTTCGATCGCGTCGTCCAGCGCGACGTGCGTGTGCGGATGATCGTCGAACCAGTGCTTCGGAAAGCGCGGCTTGATGTTCTTCCGATACGGCAGGCCGGTCATCGCGAAGGCGAGTGTCTTGATATCGAGCGCCGACCACGAGAACGGGCAGCGGCCGACAAAGCGCATCATGTACCAGAACATATAGGTGAAGTCGAAGCCGGCGGGCATCGCGACGAACACGGGCTTGCCCGGCAGCGCCTCGACCCAGTCGACATAAGCCGCCAGCGCCGCCTCGGGGCGCTGCAAGTCCGTGCGGCAGGCCGCCCAGGCTTCGGGCTGCGTCTTCCACCACGCTTCCTGCACGGGATGTGGCGCGGCGCCCTCCAGCAACTCAAGATTCGCGGAGAAGGTGGCGATGAGCCGCTTGTCCTCCGTGTACGCGGCCGAGGCGAAGCTCAGCATGGAATGTGGACCGGGAATCGGGCCGTCGGCTTCGACGTCGGTGCTCACATAGATTTCACCGCTCATGCCTCGACTCCGTCCGCAACATAGGGGTTGCTGCGACGCTCGGCGCCGAACGTCGATGTGGGACCGTGACCTGGCACGAAGGTGACGTCGTCGCCGAGCGGCCAGAGCTTCTCGCGGATCGAGCGCACGAGGTCAGCGTGATTGCCGCGCGGAAAGTCCGTGCGGCCGATCGAGCCGGCAAACAGCACGTCGCCCACCAGCGCGAGGCGATGTGCGCGGCTGAAGAACACCACGTGGCCGGGCGTGTGGCCGGGGCAGTGATAGATCTCCAGCGTTTCATCGCCGAATTGCACGGCGTCGCCGTTGTGCAGCCAGCGGTCGGGCTCGAACGCGTCGGCTGCGGGAAAGCCAAAGCGCGTGCTTTGATCCGGCAGCTTGTCGAGCCAGAAGCGTTCGTCGGGATGCGGGCCCTCGATCGGCACGCCGTAATGCGCGGCGAGCGTCTTTGCGCCGGCGCAATGGTCGATGTGGCCGTGCGTCAGGAAAACTTTCTCGACGCTCACGTTCTGACGTGCAATTTCGCCCTGAATGATGTCGAGGTCGCCGCCCGGATCGACGACGGCGGCGCGTCCGGTCGCCTCGCAAACGAGCAGCGAGCTGTTCTGCTGGAACGGCGTGACAGGAATCAAGGTGACTTTCATGGTGACGGCGCCGCGGGAAAAAGATTGATTGTACCGGCGTCTTCATGGCCTGCGCCGAGGCTAGCAGCGGGCATTCCAGCGCCTTTGCAGCGGGGTTTCGTCTGCTGATTTTTGCAGCAATGGAGAAGATTCATCAAGGTTTTCAGTCGCTTAGCGACGCAGAATTCTGTTTTGGGTATAATGCACTCCATGCACAAGGAATCGTGCTGTCACAAGGCGATGCGTCCCCATCAAAAATGGGAGCGCGGATCGCCACTCAAGTTTGGGCTGTCGCGGTTATGGACGGCCATCAGGTATCGATGCATTCGATGCACACGTCTTGCCCAGCCAGGCGCCGCGCGCCTGCTACGACTGAAACTGTCGTGACGCTGGGTGGGGCCTACGCCGCCGTTCCTGCGCGCTGAGTTTCGCGCGCGCAAGAACGTGTTTGCCACGTTCGATGGCGGCATGTGGGGTCTGGTCAGGCTGCCGGGGACAGGTTGCGCCAGACGTGAAAATTAACCGTGCGGTAGCGGCTGAATGAGCCGCATCCGGGCTTCTACGTACTGCGCACACTGGCGCGGCGCGTTGTCGTCCTTTGCCGCCGGAGTCGCAGCAACACGCAAAAGTTACGCGTGATGCGGCTCGACACTGTGATTGCACGTCTTATGAAAACTCGGTTATCCCGTAGTCTGGGGACTCTTTTTGCCTTTTTTGTGCTGGCCGGTTGCGCCACGCCGCCGGGCGCCGACAGCAGTTCCGCAAGCGCCATGCCGCTGCGCACAAACAATGCGCAGGCAGGTTCCTTCGGACCGCAAGCCTACGGTAATGCGCCGGCCTCGGACGTCGCCACCAAGGGCGGCCCGCTGGCCAATGCGAAGCCGCTCACCGATGACGGCGCGGATGTTTCGGACTTCCATCAGTCCGGCCGCGCCTCGTGGTACGGTCGGGGCTTCCACGGCCGCCGCACCGCGAATGGCGAACGTTACGACATGCACGCGTTGACCGCCGCGCATCGGACGCTGCCGCTCGGCTCGTATGTGCGCGTGACGAATCCCACCACGTCGCGCTCGGTCGTCGTGCGGATCAACGACCGCGGCCCCTATGCGCGAGGTCGCGTGATCGACCTCTCGATGGCCGCCGCCAATGTGCTCGATATGCGCCACGCCGGTACGGCGCGCGTGAAAATTGAAGGATTGACGCAGGAAGAAGCACGCGCCGCGCGTGATGAAACGCTGGCATCCAACTCGACTTCGACTGCTCAGAAGTAATTCAGGCGCGGCGCGCATAGCGCCGCTCGGCGTGAGGAGACCACACGCTGTCACCAAGGGGAAAAAGGGCCGCTCATCGGCATGAGCGGCCCTTTTGTTTTGTGCGGCTTCGCGCATGACGTGCCGCTTTCGTCAGTCCTCTTCTTTCTTGAGCGCCAGCGCCCGCGTGTACAGCGCGTTGCGCGACGCGCCGGTAATCGCCGCCGCGACCTTGGCGGCGCTGCTCACCGTCAACTCGTCCAGCAGGATCTGAAGCAGCGCGTCGTGATCTTCCTCGCCGGCGGTTTCCTGCTGCGCGCCCTCGACCACCAGCACGAATTCGCCGCGTTGCCGGTTGGGATCGGCGGCGAGCCACGTTGGCCCTTCGGCCAGGGTGCCGTGATGCAATGCTTCGTGTAACTTTGTCAGCTCGCGGGCGATCAGCAGCTTGCGTTCGCCGCCCAGCGTGTCGGCCAGCGCTTGCACGGTCTCGACGATCCGGTGCGGCGCTTCGTAGAAAACCATTGCGTGTGGATGCTTCGCCAGTGCTTGCAACGCGGCGGCGCGGGCTTTCGCTTTCGGCGGAAGAAAGCCGAGAAACGAGAAGGTCGCGACCCAGTCGCCGGCCGCGCTCAGCGCTGTGGCGAGCGCGCTCGCGCCTGGCAGCGGAATGACGGCAAGGCCCGCTTCGCGAACCGCATCGACGAGCTTCGCGCCCGGATCTGAGATGCCGGGCGTGCCCGCGTCCGACACGTAGGCCACGCGTTCGCCCGCTTGCAGATGTTCGACGATGCGTTGCGCGGCGGCCCGCTCGTTGTGTTGATGAACCGCGACCAACGGTTTCGAGATGCCATAGCGCGCCAGCAACTGACCGGTATTGCGCGTGTCTTCTGCGGCGATGCGATCCACGAGTCCGAGCACGTGCAGCGCGCGCAGCGTGATGTCGGCGACGTTGCCGATCGGCGTGGCCACCACATACAGCGCGGCGGCGGGGTACTGCTGCCCTTGCGCGAGTTCGGAAAGAGGAGTCATGAGGCAGAAAACGCAAACAGACGAAATGAGGCCGTCATTGTGCCACGCAGCGCCATGCGCTCCGGCCCGCGCGCCGAGTGGGAACACGCTTCGCGCGAGATCGAAGCCGGATGCTGCCACGTCCGACAACTTTTCCGGGCAAGCCGGGTCCAAACTCGTCGGCGCGGCGTTCGAGTTGCGTGCGCAAGAGTTTTTGCAGCGCCAGCGCTTGCGGTTCGTCGCGCGCAACTTCGCGTGTCGCGGCGGCGAGATCGACCTCGTCATGCGCGAGCGCGACGGCGCGCTGGTGTTCGTCGAGGTTCGCGCGCGCGGGCAGCGCAAATACGGCGGCGCTGCGGCGAGCATCGGGTGGCGAAAGCGTCAGCGAATCGTGCGCGCCGCGCAGCACTACCTCGCAAGCCAGAGTTCATCTGCACGCGCGCAGCCCGCGTGCCGTTTCGACGTTATTGCGTTCGAGGCAGGGCGCCTCGTTTGGTTGCGCGATGCTTTCCGGGCCGACGAACTCTGAGGCAACGCGCGGCGAACGCGTGTTAGTGCGATAAACTTGCGCTCGCGTGAAAGCTAGGGCGCGAAACACCAGGCGAAACGTTAGGCGAAACGTTAGGCAAAACAGCAGGCGAAACGTTAGGCAAAACAGCAGGCGAATCGTCGGGCGAGCGGCGCCGAAAAGCGCGCATGGTCATCGCGCGGATTTCGCGAGGTTCATGCGCTCGCGCTTTGCGTTGCTCTCAAAGCCGGATGAATGCAACGGCACGGCTCGCAGCAAATTCATTAACACGACTTCACAACACGGCCGCGCAGTGCGGCCCACTCGCGGTAGAAGATAGAGACTCGATGTCAGTCGAACGTATTCAACAACACTTCCGCGACAGCGCGGCAGTCAAACTCGAAGCCCTCGAAACCTTGTCGATGCCGATCGCCGCAGCGATCGACACGATGTTCGCCGCGCTCGCCAACGGCAATCGCATTCTCGCGTGCGGCAATGGCGGCTCGGCGGCGGACGCACAACATTTCGCCGCCGAACTGATCGGCCGCTTCGAGCGCGAGCGGCCGGGCTTGCCGGCCATTGCGCTTTCCACGGACACGTCCGTGCTTACCGCGATCGCCAATGACTATTCGTTCGACCAGATTTTTTCGAAGCAGGTGTGGGCCTTGGGCCAGCCCGGCGACGTGCTGCTTGCGATCAGCACGTCGGGCAATTCCGCTAACGTGCTCGCCGCGGTCGAAGCCGCGCACGAGCGCGAAATGATCGTCGTCGCGCTGAGCGGAAAGGGCGGCGGCCGCGTGCAGGACGTATTGAGCGATACGGACATCCACATCTGCGTGCCGTCCGATCGCACCGCGCGTATCCAGGAAGTGCATTTGCTGACCATCCATTGTCTATGCGACGGCATCGATGCCATGTTGCTGGGCGAAGACTGAGAACAATCCGAAGGAGAGCTAGTTGATGAGCGCATTCCGCGTCAAGAAGACACTGGTGAGAACCGTGCTGGTGGTTGGATTCGCGGCGGGGTTGTCCGCGACGTTGCAGGGTTGCTTCCTCGCCGTTGCGGGTGCGGCGGGCGGCGGCGCGCTGATGGCGACCGACCGGCGCACGCTCGGCGCGCAGACGGAAGACCGCGAGATTCAGGTCAAGGCGCTCTCGCAGATCAGCCAGAATCTGCCGGACTCGGCGCACGTCAACGTGACGGTGTTCAACCGCCGCGCACTGCTGACCGGCGAAGTGGCGGGAGACGCGTCGAAGCAGCGCGCGGAGACCATCGTGCGCGGCCTGAACAACGTGAACACGATCGTCAACGAACTGGCGATCATGCCGGCAAGCTCGTTCTCGTCGCGCACGAACGACACGTATCTGGAGACCCGCGTGAAGACCGCGCTGATCGCGGAGAAGGACATTTCGGCGAACGATTTCAAGGTCGTGGCCGAGCGCGGTTCGGTGTATCTGATGGGCCTCGTCACGATGGACGAAGGCAATCGCGGCGCGGACGTCGCGAGCCGTGTGCCGGGCGTGACGCAGGTCGTGAAGGTGTTCCAGTACATCCAGCCGCAGGAAGCCGCGGCAGCGGCGGCTGCAGCTGCGACGGCGCCGATTCCCGCTTCGCAGCCGGACGCGAGCGCGACGGTGGGCGCGATTCCGGATTCGTCGGTGAGTTCGCGGCCGCTCGACCAGCAGTCGCCGGCGCCGGTCACGAATTCGAACGCGGTGCATCCGGGCAACCCGAAGGCGCCGCAATGAAGGCGGGAGTTGCCGGAGTCGTCATTGCGATGATGCTGGGGGCGTCGGCGGGCTTGATTTCATCAACAGCACGTGCCGCCGATGCGCCGCGTGGTCAGCGAATCGCCAACGCGAATGCCTGCATGGGATGCCATGCGGTGGACCGCAAGCTGGTGGGTCCGTCGTTCCAGCAGATCGCCGCCAGATACAAGGGCGACGCTCAGGCGCCGGCGAAGTTGACGCGCAAGGTGAAGGACGGCGGCTCCGGCGTGTGGGGCATGATTCCGATGCCCGCGCACCAATCGATGAGCGATGCGGACATCCGCACGGTGGTACATTGGGTGCTCGCTGGCGCGCCCTCGAAGTGAGGTTTTGCCGCGCCTGGCGGCTTGGCAAAACGAAAAATGCTTGTGCTAGAATTGGTTGAATGTTGGGGGGGTAGCTCAGCTGGGAGAGCGTCGCGTTCGCAATGCGAAGGTCGGGAGTTCGATCCTCCTCCTCTCCACCACCGACATTCCAAAAAGCTCCGCAATATCCCTGAAACCCGCGGCCACCAAGGTCCGCGGGTTTTTTATTTCGGTTCGCGGACTATCAATTCCATTGCCAACCAGCCACACCCAGCGCTCCCCGCGCCGTATCGTGGCAATTCGCTTTCACCTGCCGCGCCGCTCGTCATTGTCGGGATCTCTGCGACGCTCTTTCATCGAAAACCCGGACAGCAGCGCCGCCGGGGTTTTCCATTAACGGCTTCGCAGCGCGCGCCGGAAGGCCGCGATCAGAACTGGGCCCACTCATCGTCGCCGCCGGCAGTGACAGCCGGTAGCGCTTTGGCCTTCACTGTCGAGCGCGCCGGCGCAGCTTCACGAGCAGGTGTACTCACGGCCACTGCACGAATCGCTGCTGCCAGCGGTTTCGCACGAACCACCGGCGACGTCACTCCACGCACACCGCCCGCGCCCACACCACCCGCGCCCACACCACCCGTACGCCCATCGCCCCCCCAACCATCCACAATCTGAAAAAACGCCACCGCCTCGCTCAGCTGCTGTCCCTGATCTTCCATCGATCGCGACGCCGCTGCCGCCTCTTCGACCAGCGCTGCGTTCTGCTGGGTGACGTTGTCCATCTGCGTGATCGCGAGGTTGATCTGTTCGATGCCGCGGCTCTGTTCGCTCGACGCCGCCGCGATTTCCGACATGATGTCCGTCACGCGCGCGACCGCTTGCGTGACTTCGCTCATCGTCTTGCCCGCTTCCCCCGCGAGCGACGACCCGTCGCGGATCTTGGCCACCGAGTCGGCGATCAGATCCTTGATCTCCTTCGCCGCGCTCGACGACCGCTGCGCCAGGCTTCGAACTTCGCTCGCGACCACCGCGAAGCCGCGTCCTTCTTCGCCCGCGCGCGCCGCTTCCACAGCGGCATTGAGCGCCAGAATGTTGGTCTGGAAGGCGATGCCCTCGATCATGCCCGTAATGTCCGCGATCTTCGCCGAGCTGGCGCTGATGTCCTGCATTGTGCTCACCACCTGATTGACCACCGCGCTGCCTTGTTTCGCAACCGACGATGCGTTCGCGGCCAGCATGCTGCCTTGCTGTGCGCTATCGGCGTTGTGCTTCACCGTCGATGTGAGTTGCTCCATGCTCGACGTCGTTTCCTGCAGCGACGCCGCCTGCTGCTCGGTGCGCTGGCTCAGATCCAGATTGCCCGCGGCGATCTGCCGTGCCGCGCCCGCAATGCTCGTGCTCGCGTCGCGCACGCGTCCGACAATCGTGGTCAGACGCCCGTTCATCTCGCGCAGCGCGCCGAGCAGTTTGCTGGTTTCGTCCTTTCCGTCGACGGCGATGCGCGTGCGCAAATCGCCTTCCGACACCGTCCGCGCGACGTCGATTGCAAGACGCAGCGGTCCGCTCACCGCGCGCGTCAGCACCATGCATGCGCCGACCGCCAGCGCGAGCGCGAGTAGCGCGATCGCGATCAACAGATTGCGCTGGTCCTCGTAATGCGCGGCATGTTCGCTGATCAGATCTTCCTCGCGCGTGTGCGCGTAGTCCGCATAGGCGTCGGTCGCGTGGATGAGCTGCGCGAGCAACGGCCGGCAGTGATCGTCCATTTCGATGGTGGCCTCGTCGCGTTTGCCCGCGAGCGCGAGGTTCACGATGTTGGTCGCGACCGGCCCATACAACGCTTCCACGCGATTGATGTCCGCCACGAGGCTGCGCGCTTTGTCGCTCGCGTCGACGCCCGTCACCATCTCGTTGAGTTTCTTGAGGTCCGCCTGGACGTCTTCGTGCGCGCGCGTCACCGCCGCTTTTTCGATGTCGAGATCCTCGGGCTTCGTCACGAGCACGAGGTTGCGCGCGGCAATCGCGCGGCGGTCGACGGCGGTTCGCACCTGAACGGCCATGTCGGCGCGCGCGTTGATGCCGCGCACGAAGAGGGAAAAGCCATCGGTCGAATCGCTCAGAGATTTCAGCGAAATGCCCGCCACGGCTACGACGATAAGAGAGAGTGTGCCGAAGCCGGCAATCAGCTTCGCTTTGATGGTGAGTCGGTTCAGCGCCGTCATATGGTTTTTTTCCTTGAACGAAACGCGGGCGTTTCGCAATGGACTCTCAGGTCCGGGCATGGAAAGCGTCTATCCGGTCGCCAAACGTTTGCTCGACCGCGCGCCGTGTTGTCGTTCTGTGCCGCCACAAAAGCGGCATCCCCGATGACCTGTTATCGGATCGCGCATGAGCGGACTTGAGGAGAATCGTCTGTCTTCCTCTGTGCTGTTATCCAGTTCGCATAGAGCGCTGAAGAAGCGCGGAAAAGGCATAAAAATACGCGGAGACGCGCCGCGCGGACGCGCCATCACGAGCGGTCCAAAGCAAGTTGTCAACGTCGTGTAAGGTGGTAAAGACCCGTCTTTTCGGGGGTTCGAACAGCGGCGACCTCTGTTACCCTACCGGTTCGCCAAGCGCGCCTCAGTGGACGCGTCCACCTTTTTAGCGCGCCAAGCCCGCGTATGCCCGAACCGAAGACAATGGTCACCCGTCGTCCGAACTTCATCATTGCAATCAGCGTCGTGCTGGCCGGCGCGATTCTGGCCATTGCATTGTGGGTGCTCGCGCAAATGCACGACGACGCGTTGCGGCGCGCGCAAGACTCGGTCTTCAACGTCTCGCTGCTGATCGAGCGTGACGTTTCGCGCAATCTGGAAATCTACGATCTGTCGATCCGCTCGGTGATCGAAGGCCTCAAGCAGCCGGGCGTGCAGCAACTGGATCCCAAGCTGCGGCAACTGGTGCTGTTCGACGGTTCGGCGTCGGCCAAAGATCTGGGCTCGATCCTCGTGATCGACGAAAACGGCTATATCAAGTTCGATTCGCAAGCTGTGCCGCCGCGCCACGTCTATCTCGGCGACCGCGACTATTTCAAGGTTCATCGCGATTCGCCGGACGTCGGCTTGTACGTCAGTCATCCGTTCATGCCGCGCACATCGGCCTCGGACATGAGCATCGGCTTGAGCCGGCGCATCTCGCGGCCGGACGGCAGCTTCGGCGGCGTGGTGGTCGGCACGATGCGGCTCAGATACTTTCGCAGCCTGTTTCAGGGCATGAACCTCGGCGCCGGCGGATCGATCGCGCTGATGCTGACCGACGGCACGATGCTGATGCGCCGTCCGTACGACCTGAAAACTATCGGCATCGATCTGACCGACACTGCTAACTATTCGCGCTTCACCGAGCAGCCGAGCGGCGATTTCTTCGGCACGGCGGCGATCGACGGCGTGGAGCGCTGGTATGCGTTCCGCCATATCGACATGTATCCGCTGATTCTCGACGTCGCGCTGTCCACGCAGGACATCTACGTGGGCTGGCGGCGGCGCGCATGGATCATCGGCTCGTTGATCGCCGCGCTCGACCTGACGTTGATCGCGCTGGCCGTGCTGTTCGCGCAGCAGATGCGCGGGCGCCTCGCCGCCGAAGAGGAATTGCGCATACTCGCGCGCACCGACGGTCTGACCGGCCTCGACAACCGCCGCGCGTTCGAGGAATCCGCGGAAACAGCATGGCGCCGCGCGCAACGCAGCGGCGCGCCGCTGTCGCTGCTGCTGATCGACGTCGACAGTTTCAAGGGCTTCAACGACCTCTACGGCCATTCCGCCGGCGACGAAGCGCTCGTTACCGTCGCGCGTTGCATTGCGCAGAACGCGCGGCGTCCGGGCGACACGGCGGCGCGCTACGGCGGCGAGGAATTCGCCGCGCTCCTTCCCGACACCGACGAGGCCGGCGCCCTGCGCATTGCCGAGCAGATTCGCTCAGCCGTCCACGCGGTCGCGCTGGGTCACGTGGCGAGCTCGCATCACGTACTGACGGTCAGCATTGGTGTCGCGACCACGGAGGGCGTGGCGTTCGCGACCTACCGCGAGCTTGTCAACGCGGCCGACCAGGCGCTTTACGGCGCCAAGGACGCCGGCCGAAACCGCATCCTTCCTTATCGCGCGATGGCTGGCGCGGCGGGCAACCCGATCGTTGTTGTTCCAGGACACTGAGGCGCGCCTCTAATATTTGCCCGGGTAATATTGCGCTTTAATTAACCCGGATATAATTCGACAAATTCTCTTGAACTGGAGTTTGTCGTGACCAGCCATTCCACCACCTGTACTGCCTTCGAAGGACATCGCCGCATCGCTTCGGGCGCGCGGCCCGCCGTCGCGCTCGCCGTGAAAGACGTGCTCGCACGCGGCGAACAGGCGCCCGTTCTCGTTTTCGACGATGCCACCGCGAGCCCGGTCGAGTTCGATTTGCGCGGCAGCGCGGAAGAAATCGTCGCGCGCTTGAGCGACGCCGACGCAGGCGCCGATGCAGGCGCGGAATCCGCCGGCGATCCCAACCACGCCGCCGCCGCCGCCGAAGCCAACGCGCCGCGTGGCCGCGGGCGGCCGAAGCTTGGCGTCGTCGCGAGGGAAGTGACGTTGTTGCCGCGTCATTGGGACTGGCTGAACGCTCGGCCGGGCGGCGCGTCGGTCGCGCTGCGCAAACTCGTTGAGGCCGCGCGCGCGGCCGGCGAGCATCACGATCGCCAGCGTGCGGCGCAGGAAGCGGTGTATCGCTTCATGACGGCATTGGCCGGCAACCTGCCAGATTACGAGGACGCCACCCGCGCGCTTTACGCGGGCGATCAGCCGCGCTTCGAGGAGAAAATCGCGCGCTGGCCCGACGACGTGCGCGCCTACACGCTGCGGCTCGCGGGCAACGCGTTCGCAACGCAAGCGTGAATCCGCAACAACCGGACGCATCGCGATCGTATCGAACAGGCGAAAAAAAACCGCTCACACCAGTGAGTTTGAGCGGCGAAGTCGGAGAGTTACAACAACATCGCTTGCGTTCATGATCAACGCAGCCGGCGAAGTTTAGGAGACGAGTGTGCGCTCTCCTATCGGACAAGTCCCAAACGCGTTCTCACGCAGTGCCCGTGCGCGGCATTCTCTGCATCATCCGGTCCTGCTTATTCCCACCATTTATCGCTTCAGGCCCGCGCGGCCGCGCCGTAAAAGCGGTGTGAGCGCCGCTGCGTTCCGGCGATGCCGCCCGGACGCGGCGGCGCGCGTTCCGCCATGACTTGTGAAGGATGTCCAGATGAAGTGGTTTGACCGCATGACCGTGTTCAGGAAGCTGCTGTTGGCATTTGCCGTGGTGATCGGTTTTTGCGTCGTGATCGGCGGCATGTCGTTGCGCACGCTGTCGTCGATGCATGACATTACCGATGTCATCTGCAACAAACATATGAACGGCCTTTACTGGCTCGAAGAAGCGAACCGTCACAAGATCGATGCCGATCTGGCCGCGGCGAATCTCGGCTTCGCCTCCGACGACGCCGGTCGTCAGAAGCTGAAGGACAACATCGCGGCGTCGCTCAAGCAGATGCACGAGGGCTACGACCAGTATCACGCGACCATCGCGACCCGCCACGGCCAGCAAATGTTCGACGAAGTGCTGAAAAAGTCGGTCGCGTGGGAAAGCATCGTGCATCAGCAGATCGGTCTCGAACCGATTCCCGCGGGCATCGACAACAACGAACTGGTGCGCCGCGCGATCGCGGCCAGCGAGGCGTTGCGCGACAGCATTACCGCGCTGATCGACTATCGCCGTCAGCAGGCGAACGAAGCGCAGTCGCAAGCCGGCAGCGACTATCAGCACATGCGCGTCGTGATGCTCGCGCTGATACTGGCCGCGCTCGTCGCGGGCGGCGTGCTTGCCGCGATCATCGCGCGGCGGCTGTCGCGCCAGCTCGGCGGCGAGCCGGATTACGCGATGCAGATCGCCAACCGTATCGCCGACGGCGACCTGAGCGTGCGCGTGCAGACGCGCTCCGGCGATACGCAGAGCATGCTGTTCGCACTGCGCAACATGCGCGAGCGGCTCGCGGGCATCGTGTCGGGTATCAGCGAATCGAGCGAATCGATTCTGATGGCGTCGGGCGAAATCGCGCAGGGCAACACGGACCTGTCGCAGCGCACCGAGGAGCAGGCGGCGGCCTTGCAGGAAACCGCGTCGAGCATGCAGCAACTCACGTCGACGGTGAAGCAGAACGCCGAAAACGCGCAGCAGGCGGGCGGCGTCGCGCACGGCGCGCAGGAAGTGGCGGCGCGCGGCAGCAACCTCGTCGACGACGTCGTGGAAACCATGCGCGAACTCGCGGCCGGCTCGAAGCGCATGACCGACATCATCGCGGTGATCGAAGGCATCGCGTTCCAGACCAACATTCTGGCGCTCAATGCAGCGGTCGAGGCGGCGCGCGCGGGCGAAGAGGGACGCGGCTTCGCGGTCGTCGCGGGTGAAGTGCGCTCGCTCGCGCAACGCAGCGCGGTGTCGGCGAAAGAGATCAAGGAGCTGATCGAAAGCTCGACGGCGCGCGTGGGCAGCGGTGCGGAACTCGCCGAGCGCGCCGGACAGACCATGGCCGAAGTCACGCACGCGGTCAGGCGCATGACGGAGCTGATGGGTGAAATTTCGTCGGCGTCGCACGAACAAAGCACGGGCATCGAAGGCGTGAACCGCGCCGTCGCGCAAATGGACGACGTGACCCAGCAGAATGCCGCGCTCGTCGAGCAGGCCGCGGCGGCGGCTTCATCCATGGCGGATCAGGCAAGGCAGTTGCAGGCGGCCGTCAGCGTGTTCTCGCTCGACGCAAAGCGCGGCTAGAACCGCCGTGTTGTTCGCGCTTGCCACGCCCCATGGCACTCCGTACACTCGCGCGTAATTCCCCGGACGGCGCTTCGTTGCGCGCCGTCGTCCAGACATCCCGCCGAAGAGGAGAACCCCCGCGATGGCCGATTCCTATTTTCCCCGCTGGCGTCAGCAGCCGGCCGCCGTCGAAGGGCGCATCGTCGGCACGGACGAACGCCTCGCGTGGCCGCAAATGCTCGCGATGGGCGTTCAGCACGTCGTCGCCATGTTCGGCTCCACGGTGCTCGCGCCGTTGCTGATGGGCTTCGATCCGAATCTCTGCATTTTCATGTCGGGAATCGGCACGCTGTTGTTCTTCGTGCTGGTCGGCGGCCGCGTGCCGAGCTATCTGGGATCGAGCTTCGCGTTCATCGGCCTCGTGATCGCGGTCACGGGCTACGGTGGCCACGGTCCGAATATGAACATTCCGGTCGCGCTCGGCGGCATTATTGCGTGCGGCGTGGTGTACGCGATCATCGGGCTGATCGTGTCGGCGGTCGGCACGCGCTGGATCGAATCGCTGATGCCGCCTGTCGTGACCGGCGCGATTGTCTGCGTGATCGGTTTGAATCTCGCGCCGATCGCGGTGCACGGCGTGAGCGGCAGCAACTTCGATTCGTGGATGGCGCTCGTCACCGTGCTGTGCGTCGGCGCGGTCGCGGTGTTCGCGCACGGCATGCTGCAACGCCTGCTGATTCTGGTCGGTCTGCTGATGGCGTATGCGATCTACGCGATCGTGACGAACGGCCTCGGCATGGGCAAACCGATCGACTTCTCGATCGTGGCGAACGCGGCCTGGTTCGGCATGCCGCACTTCATGGCGCCGGTGTTCAACGCGCAGGCCATGACGCTGCTCGCGCCGATCGCGGTGATTCTCGTCGCTGAAAACCTCGGCCACATCAAGGCCGTGAGCGCGATGACCGGGCAGAACCTCGACCGCTACATCGGCCGCGCATTTCTCGGCGACGGCCTCGCCACCATCGTCTCGGGCTTCGCGGGCGGCACCGGTGTGACGACCTACGCGGAGAACATCGGCGTGATGGCCGTGACGAAAATCTACTCGACGCTCGTGTTCGTCATTGCCGCCCTGATCGCGCTCCTGCTCGGTTTTTCGCCGAAGTTCGGCGCGGTGATCCAGACGATTCCGGGCCCGGTGCTGGGCGGCGTCTCGATTGTCGTGTTCGGCTTGATCGCGGTGACGGGCGCGCGCATCTGGGTCGTCAACAAGGTCGATTTCTCCGACAACCGCAATCTGATCGTGGCCGCCGTCACGCTCGTGCTCGGCGCGGGTGACTTCTCGCTGAAGCTCGGCGGTTTCGGGCTCGGCGGCATCGGCACCGCGACTTTCGGCGCGATCATTCTTTACGCGCTGCTCGGCAGCCGACGGGCGCGAGGCCCGGTGGCCTGACTCTTTGACGGCTGACGGCGGGGCAAAGAAGGCCAGCGCGATTTCCCGCGGTTCTTGGCGGCGCGGATAACGGTGACGCTTTTGACGCGCCGAATCTGGCGCCATCAAGCGCAGCGCTTCAGCAAGGCCTGCCAGACCGCCGCCGCGTTCGCCTGCCTCCTCATGCACATCCAAGGTGCGCGTGCCGCACTCGCATGGCGCACGCGCCGTGTCGCCGGTGCAATCCCTCACGCGAGCGACATCCGCCCATGCGCGCCATGTGCGCGAGCGTGCGCATGGAGCTTGCTTAAGCGATACCGACAGCGCACATTTTGAAGTCATGGCGCCGTGGCCGTTCGCATCCGCGTTCGGACCGGCCCGGCTCGCGCGCGAGAGGATTGCATGACGATTGCGCAACAGGAAAGGACGGCCGCCGCGCCGCACGGCTTCGACGTCGAAGTGACGTCGGGCCTCGAACGTTTCTCGGTGCAACATGGCGAGTTGACGCTGACGAGCGTGTTTCAACCCATCTTCAGCCTGTCGCATATGCGCGCCGTGGGCTACGAGGGTTTGCTGCGCGCCCACGACATGCTCGACCGGCCGGTTTCGCCGCTCGACGTATTCGGCGAGGCCGCGCGCGTCGGCGACGCATTGCAGCTCGACCGGCTCGCGCAGACGCTGCATCTTGAAAACTTCAAGGTGCTCGGCGCGGAGCGCGAGTGGCTGTTTCTGAACGTGCATCCCGGCGCGCTCACCGATCCGTATCTGTCTGCCGCCTTGCTCGCCACGCTGAAGCGGCTGGATTTGCCGCCGCGGCGCATCGTGCTCGAAGTGCTCGAACAGCGCGCGGACGATCTCGAACGCCTCGCGGACGCCGTGCGCCAATTCCGCGAGCGCGGCTTTCTGATTGCGCTCGACGACTTCGGCGCGGGGCATTCCAACGTCGAGCGGATCTGGCAGTTGAATCCCGACATCGTGAAGCTCGACCGCATCATGCTGTCGCACGCCGCGCATCGCGCCGACATGGCGACGATCCTGCCCGGCCTCGTCGCGATGCTGCACGAAGCGGGCAAGCTCGTGCTGATCGAAGGCGTGGAAACGGAGCACGAAGCGCAAATGGCGCTTGCCTGCAACGCCGACTTCGTACAAGGCTTTTTCTTCGGACGGCCGAATCCGGGCGCGGCGGACGCGACTCACGCGGCGGCATGCATCGGCGAATTGACCGAGCGCTATCGCGACCAGGCCGAAGCGCGCGAGCGCCGCAACGCGAGCCGCCTCGCGCGCTATCTGCGCGCGTTCGAGCGCGCGGCCGAACGGCTGGTGGCCGGCGAGCCGCTCGAAGAAGTGTGCTGGAATTTTCTCGCGCTCGATCACGCCGCGCGCTGCTTCCTGCTCGACGCGAAAGGCCGCCAGGCGGGCCGCAACGTCGTGCTGCGCGCGGACCGCGCGGCGCATGAAACGCGCTTCTTGCCGCTCGCCGATGCGCAAGGCGCGAACTGGCTGCGTCGTCCGTATTTTCGCGACGCGATCAACTCGCCCGAGCGCGTGCATGTGACGCGCCCCTATCTGTCCATCAACGAAGCGCTGCCGTGCGTGACGTTGTCGGTGGCGACGCGCGTGGGCAACGAGACGTGCGTGCTGTGCGGCGACATCGACTGGATAGAGGACGAGCGCTTCTGAGATCATGTCGTTTTCCACGACACTTATTGCGCTCATGTCCGTTCTGCTCGAAGTCATTGCCACTACGGTTGCCGACGCGCGGCTCGCCGCGCATGCGGGCGCCGATCGTCTCGAACTCGTCACCGCGATGGGCGAGGGCGGACTGACGCCGAGCATCGGTTTGATCGAAGCCGTGGTCGAGGCTGTCAGTATTCCTGCCAATGTGATCGTGCGGCCGCACAGCCGCTCTTTCGTCTATCACGCCGACGACTTCGCCGTCATGCTGCGCGACGTGCGCGCGGTGAAAGCGGCGGGCGCGAACGGCGTGGTGATCGGCATGCTGAACGACGCGGGCGAGATCGAGCGCGACCAACTCGCGCGCGCCATCGACGCGGCGGAAGGCCTCGACATCACCTTCCATCGCGCGTTCGACGAAACTCTCGATCAGCAAAAAGCGCTAGACGTGCTGCTCGGTTTCGATGCGGTGACGAATGTGCTGACGTCGGGCGCCAAGGCGTCGGTGCTCGACGCGGAGCCGAGAATTCGCGAGCTTGTGCGGCAAGCGTCGGGCTCGCGTTGCACGGTGCTGGCGGGCGCGGGTTTGACGGTTGATGCCGTGGCCGGCCTCGTGAGCAGAACGCAAGTCGAGGCGGTGCATTTCGGTTCCGGCGTGCGCGTGGACGGCAACGGGCTCGCATCCGTCGATGCGGAAAAGGTCGCGCGAGTGAAGGCATGGCTGAACGGCGTCACGCCGCGTGACTGAAACTGAAAGGCCAAAAAAAAAAGCCGCTTCGCGATTCACTCACGAAGCGGCTTTTTCATTCACGCTTGTTACTCGCGCATCGAAGTGCATCCGATGCGCATTCGCCGCGTGCTACCCGTTACTTCGCGACCACCACCGGAATCCCGCGCAACTGTCCCGCGCCTTTCATGTCCTCCAGCGATTTTCTCACCGACGCACCCGTCACCGCTTCGATCTGCAAGCGAGCCGCGAGATCGCGCTCGCCGCGCTTCACGCCCGCCAGATTCGCGAGCTTCACATGACCGTAGCCGCGCACACGCGCATGCAGATCGGCGAGCTTCGCGACGTCTTCGAGATTGCTTGCGTTGAGTTTCGCGAGTGCGCGCATCAACGTGGCGTCGTAGTCGTCCGCGAGTTCGCGTTCCATCTTGCGTTCGAGCGTGCGGCCAAACGGATCGAGCATCGTGCCGCGCAAGCTGCGCACTTTCGCCAATACGCCGAGCACCGGCCACATCCATTGACCGAAGGTTTTCTTCTTCGGATTCATGCCGCCTTGCGCATGCGTGAGCGTAGGCGGCGCGAGGTTGAACTTGATGCCGAAGTCCTTGCCCGCCACGCCTTCGAATTGCGCTTCGAGTGCTTCGCGGAACGCGGCATCGGTATGAAGACGCGCAACTTCGTATTCGTCCTTCACCGCGAGCAGACGATAGAACGTGGTGGCCACGGCGCGCGTCACGCGTTCGCTCGTTGCATCGACCGATGTTTCCGCGCGGCGCGCCGCATCGACGAGCGCGCGATAGCGCTTCACATAACTCGCGCCGCCGTAGATGTGCAGACGGCCTTCGCGATGCGCGATCAGGTCGTCGAGCGTATCGACGCGCACCGTTTGCTTCACCGCATGCCGCGCCTGCCACAACGATTCGAGCGAAGCCGGATCTTCCGCCGCGAGGCGGCCGATGGAAAACGCGAGCTGGTTCATCTGCACGGCGACATTGTTCAGTTCGATCGCGCGCATCAACGCGCCGAACGAGACGGGCACGAGGCCCAATTGCCAGGCATAACCGAGCATCAGAATATTCGCGCCAATCGTATCGCCGAGAAACCGCGTGGCGAGCGCCTGAGCGTCGCACGTGGACAGGCGCTCGGCGCCTGCCGCGTGACGCATCTTGTCGATCAGGGCGTCGGCGTGCAGCGTCGCGTCCGGATTCGTGACGAAGGTCGCGTTCGGAATGGCGTGCGTATTCACGACGATGCGCGTGCGGCCATGACGCACCGTTTGCAAGGCATCCGCGCTTGCGCCGACCACCATGTCGCACGCGAGCAGCACATCGGCCTGTTGTGTGTCGATGCGAACCTGGTTGAGCCACTCGTCGCGTGCGGCGAAGCGCACGAACGACAGCACCGAGCCGCCCTTTTGCGCGAAGCCCATGAAGTCGAGCACCGACGCGCTCTTGCCTTCCAGATGCGCGGCCATGCTGATCAATGCGCCGACCGTCACGACGCCCGTGCCGCCGACGCCCGTCACCAGAATGTCGTACGGCGCGGCGTCGAGATGCGTGGCGGGAAGCCGCAACGCGTTGACGCGCTCAGCCAGCGCTTGCGGATCGAAGGCGACGCCCGCGGCTTTCTTCAGCTTGCCGCCTTCGACGGTCACGAAGCTCGGGCAGAAGCCGTTCACGCACGAGTAGTCCTTGTTGCACGACGATTGATCGATGCGGCGCTTGCGTCCCAAGGCCGTTTCCACCGGTTCCACGGATAGGCAATTCGACTGCACGCCGCAATCGCCGCAGCCTTCGCAGACTTCTTCGTTGATAAAGAGGCGCTTGTCGGGATCGGGAAATTCGCCCTTCTTGCGGCGACGCCGCTTTTCGGCGGCGCAGGTCTGGTCGTAGATCAGCACGGTCACGCCGTCGGTGTCGCGCAATTCGCGCTGCACAGTGTCCAGTTCGCTGCGGTGATGAAATGTCGTGCCCTTCGGAAACTGATCGTGATGGCCGTCATATTTCTCGGGTTCGTCGCTGACCACGACGAAGCGCGACACGCCTTCGGCTTCCACCTGGCGCGCGATCTGCGGCACGGAGATGCTGCCGTCCACCGGCTGGCCGCCCGTCATCGCGACTGCATCGTTATAGAGAATCTTGTACGTGATGGTGGCTTTCGCCGCGACCGCCTGGCGAATCGCGAGAATGCCGGAGTGAAAGTAGGTGCCGTCGCCGAGATTCTGGAACACGTGACGCGTTTTCGTGAACATCGAATGCGAGGCCCAGTCCACGCCTTCGCCGCCCATCTGGATCAAGCCGGTCGTGTCGCGCTCCATCCACGAAGCCATGAAGTGACAGCCGATGCCCGCTTGCGCGATCGAGCCTTCAGGCACTTTCGTCGATGTGTTGTGCGGACAGCCGGAGCAGAAATACGGCGTGCGCTTTACGCTGTCCGCCGCATTCGAGAGAATCTGCGGCGCGACGAGATCGACCACGCGTTCGCGCCGATCGAGCGCGGGCTTGTGCTTCGCGAGCCAGTTCGCGAACACCGGCAGAATGCGCGAGGGCCGTAATTCGCCGAGCGACGACAGCAGCAGCGTGCCGTCTTCGGCGTGCTTGCCGATCACCTTGGGACGCGCGCCTTGCGTGCGGTTGTAGAGATAGTCCTTGATCTGCTGTTCGATGACCGGGCCTTTCTCCTCGATCACCAGCACTTCGGAGAGACCGGAAACGAAGGCGTCGATACGCGTCATTTCGAGCGGAAACGACAGGCCGACTTTGTAGATCCGCACGCCTGCGGCTTCGAGATCGGCGACCGTCAGATCGAGTCGGCGCAGCGTTTCCATCAAGTCCAGATGCGCCTTGCCGCATGTCACGATACCCACGTTCGCATGCGGACTCGGCGCGATCCATTTGTCGATGCTGTTCACGCGCGCGAAGTGGCGCACGGCGTCGAGCTTCGCGTGCATGCGCGATTCGATCGTGAGGCTCGGCAGATCGGGCCAGCGGTTATGCAAGCCGCCCGCCGGGGTTTCGAAATCCTGCGGCACGGTCCATTCGGTTCGCAGCGCGTCGAGATCGACGGTCGAGCCCGACTCGACTGTTTCGGAGATCGCCTTGTAGCCGACCCACGCGCCCGAGAAGCGCGAGAGCGCCCAGCCGTACAAGCCGAATTCGAGCATGTCCGCAATGTTCGACGGATTCACGACCGGCATGTGCCAGGCCATCATCGCGAAGTCGCTTTGATGCGGCATCGACGACGACACGCAGCCATGATCGTCACCCGCGACCACCAGCACGCCGCCGTGCGCCGACGAGCCGTACGCGTTGCCGTGCTTGAGCGCATCGCCGGCGCGGTCCACGCCGGGGCCTTTGCCGTACCACATCGCGAACACGCCTTCGACGGTGCGCTCCGGGTCCGCTTCCACGCGCTGCGTGCCGAGCACGGCGGTGCCGCCGAGTTCTTCGTTGATCGCGGGCAGGAAGCGAATATCGCTCGCGGCGAGCAGTTTCTTCGCCTTCCACAATTGCTGATCGACCATGCCGAGCGGTGAGCCGCGATAGCCGCTGATGAAACCCGCCGTGTTCATGCCGCGCGCTTTATCCAACGCGCGCTGCATCAGCGAAAGACGCACGAGCGCCTGCGTGCCGGTCAGGAAGATCCGGCCGCGCGTGGCGGTGAGATTGTCCGATAGCTTGTAGTCGGCGAGAGCGGGCGTGCCGTCGATGGGCAGGCGAGCAGTCATGGGCGAGTCTCCGTGGAGGATGTCTGTTATTGCATCCGCGCGCGTGGTGGGGACCACAAAGGTGCCGCAGCGAAAGAGCCTCTATTTTTTAGCGCCGAACAGAGTGAAATTTTTTTACTTCGTGGGCGAGTGCGCGAAGGTGCGAGAGGAGCGGCGCGTTTTCCGGCGCTTTTGAGGAGGATATGCCACGCGAAGCGCGTGTTCGGGTATGCCCTGGGGCAATTGAGGGGGTTAGAGACAGAGGCGCCGACATGCGGGTTGCATGCCGGCGCCGTGACCGCTATGCGGTGTCATACGCTGTCGGCTTTTTTAGAAAGCGGACAGGGACATCGCATTAGACGGGATTGTTGAGGTTCGCGTAGAAGTAGCCATCGGGGCCGTAGAAGCCGTAGTACTTGCGCACGTCCTCCGAGTAAGGCGCAATGGCGACGTATCCCGGCGGCGGCTGGAAGCCCGACGGTTGCGGCTGCGGCTGCGGTTGCGGCTGAGGCTGAGGCTGCGGCTGCGGCTGGGGTTGCGGGTCCACCGGCGGCACGTAGCCGCCGTTGTTGCCGCCACCATTGCCCGCAACGCGGATCTCGGCCGAGACGGGCGCGGAAATCGTGCCGCCGACGTTCGAGAGCGAACCGGCCGTGCCCGACACCATCGACTTCGACGTGATCGCGCCGTTGTCGTTCGTCAACTTCCCGCTGACGTTGAAAAGCGCTTCGCGTTGTGCGTCGATCGTGCCGTGCGAATTGTCGAGCGAGGCAGAGTGAACGTTGATCGCGCCCGCCGACTTCATGCGGCCGTCTGCGTTCAGCACGTTTTGCGCGCCGATGTCGAGCATCTGGCCGGCGTTGATGGCCGCGCCCTGATTGTTCAGCGTGCCGCCGCCGAGGTTCAGCGTGTTCTGCGCGCTCAGCGTGCCGTTAACGTTCGAAAGCGTGTCCATGGCGTTGATGCGCGCGTCGCCGCCGGAACTCAGCGTGCCGGAATTATCGACGCGATTCGCGTTGATATTCAGCAACCGCTCCGCGCTGACAGTCACGCCCTGGTTGACGATGTCGCCGCCTTGCAGCGTAACGGTGCCGCCCTTTACGCTGCCGCCGGACAGAACGACTCGATTGCTGGCCAGAGCCGCTTCCATTGCCGCGCTGACGGTGCCGGTGTTGGTCAGCGACTGGTCCGCGGACAGGCTTACCCCGTTGCCGGCAATCTTGCCGCTGTTCGAGAATGTGCCGCGCGTCGTCACGCCGATGCGGTCCGCGTTAAGCGAGCCCTGATTGCCGAGCGTCAGCCCCGCGCCTGCGTCAATGCTGTTCGTCGCCGTAATCGAGCCCAGGTTCGCGACATTGCCGCCGCCAACCTGCACAGACTGGCCGGTCATTTTGCCGCTCGCCTGGTTAAGGAGCGTGCTGGACCCGCTGACGTTCACCGTGCCGTTGGACGCGAACGTGCCCTTGTTGTCGACGCGGCTTGCGTTGACGCTAAGCAACCGGTCGGCGTTCACCGTCACGCCCTGGTTAGTTACCGTGCCGCCTTGCAGCGTCACGGTGCTGCCGTTCAGCGTGCCGCCTGACAGCGTTAGTTGCTCGCTGGCCAGCGTTGCATCGGCTTTGGCTTCCATGCGGCCGGTATTCACCAACGACTGGTCGCCGCCGAGGCGCACGCCGGTCCCGCTCACGTCGCCGCTGTTAGACAGCGCGCCGCGCGCGGTTGCGATGATGGCGTCAGCTGTCAGCGTGCCGCGGTTGGTCAGCGCTTGTGTTGCCGATACGTTCAGCGTGCGGGTGCCTGCGATGGCGCCGTCGTTGGTCACGCTTGCGCCGTTGATGCCAACGTCTGCGCCGTTCATGCGGCCGGGTGCGCTCACGGTCACGTCGCCGTTCGCCGAGACGTTCAGGCTGCCGGTCAGCGAGTTCAGCACGCCGTTGTCCCGTACGCCGACGCCTGCTTCGGTGCCGACCAGACGCACTGCGCCGTCGCCGTACATGCTGCCGAGCGACTGCACGTCGATGGCGACCTGCGGCGCGTTGCCGATACCTGCCTGAGCTGCAGCGGACTTCGACGTATAGTCGACGCGGTTTGCGCCCGCAATTGCGTCGATCGTCTTGCCTTGCACCTTGCCGTTGATGGTGATCGCACGGGCGATCAGATCGACTGCGCTTGTCGAGCCGTTCAGGCCGCTGCCGTCGACGGCGATCACGCCCTGCTTCACGTCGATCGTGTCCAGCGAGCCGTCGGTCTTCAGCGTCGGCGTGCCGGTCGCGAGCGTGACGCGCGGCGCGTTCAGGAAACCGCAGCCCGAGCACGTGATGCCGGCCGGATTGGCGACCACGAGATTCGCGCCCTTGCCGGCGACTTCGGTGGTGCCGAGCAGTTGCGTCGGCGACGCCGACGTGACCTGCATGAGGATCACGCTCGCGTTTTTCTGCCCGAGAGCCGCGTTGGCCTGTACGGCGCCGCCAATTTGCGTCTGCACTGCCTGCGTGGCGTTGTTGATAACGACGCCAGCGGTGCCGACGTTATATTGCGTGAAGCGGTTGCTCGATACGCCCGCCGAATTCGGCGCGACGATGTTGATGACCTGAGTGCCGTTTCCCGACGCGCCGATTGTGGGGCGCGAGGTGGCGCTGGTGTCGACCGCGATGGGCAAGGTGGCTTGCGCGCTCGCAACGATCGGCTGCATGCCGAATGCACACAGTGCGGCGAAGGCGCTTGCTCGCGCGGCGAACCATAGGGGCCGGTTGTTGCCGTCAACGGCGTGAGGGTGTTTGTTCTGCATTGATTTACCTCTGTTCAACAAAGTACAACTAACGAATGATGAGATGCGTTCAGATCAATGTGCTGATCTGAACGAGCAAAGTGGGTGAGCGGCTCGGAAATGCCTTCGGCTTATAGAGCGGCCAGCCGACCGACACGTCGTAATTGACGGCGGCCGACACGCTGTTCTTGGCAATCAGGCTGCCCCTTGCGCCCGCCACCATTCCCACGAGGGTGTTGCCCGCCAGGTAGCGCGCCGTCGGCCCATGTACGCGTCCGGCGTCGAGCCCCGCGTATAAGGCTTGCACGCCGTAGGACGTCGGCGCGTACCAGTCGAGTTCATTGGATACGGTCCAGCCGCTTTCCGCTGCGAGCGTCGCTTCCTGGTCGAAGCCGCGCACGGCGTAGCGTGTACCGATCGTAAAGTAGTCGGGCGCGGTCACTCGCGTGCGGGCGTTCTGGCTGTACCAGGCAAACTGGTACGAGAAGTTGCGCTCGCCGATGCGCAACGGCGACAGTACGGTGAGTGACGTGCTCACGAGTTGCTCGCGACCGTTGAATGCGCTGTCCCCGAGTGCATAGCCCGGCTGGCGCGAAATGCCCGGCAGCGTATCGCGCCAGCCGAGCGACGCGTCCACCTGCACGCGCCCGAAATAGCGGCGGTGCGACGCGCCGAGTTCGTAGCCGTACACGTCGCGATCCTGCACGTCGATCCACGTGTTGTTCACGTAATGATGATTCAGCGCGCGATAGAAGCGCGCGCGCAGCTCGGTGCGCGATTTCGCGTCCCGCTGCACGACGCCTGACAGCTTGATCCCAGCGCCCTTTTGCTCGCCAGTGAACTGCGCAGTGCCGGACGTTAATGCCTGCGTCTGCAGGTAGCTCGCGCGGTACGCGTCGAGTGTCAGCATTGCATAGCCGAAGGGGACGCTGTACGAAGCCGACGCCTGATTAGCGCCTTTCCCCGGCGCGGCGTAGTTCGCGTTGGTCAGGCCGGACACCTGCAACTGGTCGTACTGGAAAAAGGGCGAGTCGAAGGCCAGCGCGCCGAAGAGTTCGTTCTTGCCGGTCGCACGCTGGCCGGCGTTGTCGTAGCCGGCCATCGCACGCCAGCGTTTTCCGGTGCCGGCGTACAGCACGAGATCGGACTCGCCCGTCACGGCGCCCGGTGCGATGTCAAAGCGGGCGTCGGCCTGCGAGGGCAGTCTGCGAATGTTTTCGAGCGCCTGATCGACCGCGCGCTGACTCAATACCGCGCCTTCCGCGGATGGCAACGCGCGCGCGAGATCGCCGATCGCCTCACCTTGGGTGCGAATCGCGCCAATGCGGCCAGGCACGACGTCTAGCTCCAGCGTGCCGGACGCAAGCGACTGTTCCGGCACGGTGACACGCGTCGTCACATAGCCAGCGTTGATCAGCGCATTCGCAACGCTGTCCTGCACGATTTTGAGCGCCTCCGTACCGGCGCACTGACCGACGACGGGCTCGACCAGCCGATCCACCGCGCGAAACGGGTTGTTGTTGATGTGTACCTTGCGGATTTCGAAGCACGGCGACTGGGCCGGCAGATGCGCGAGATCTCCGCTTACCGCGCGCGGCGCGTCGTGGTCGAGCGCATCTCCGAGCGCGCCGTTCGTGAAATTCGCGTCGATGCGCTGCTGCTGCGCGCGTTGCGTGTCGTTGCCAGGCAGGACGTTGATGAGCGACGCGTTGCTCTGTGCGAGCGACGGCAGACTGTACAACGCAAAAGAAGCGGCGGCGAGGGCGGTCTTGCTGTGGTGCTGCATGGCGTCAAAATCAGGCAACGAAGCGACGCAGCATAGACAGTAGGGATATAGAAATCTAGTGGAAGGATTTCGAAATATTCAAGTAGGCCTAAGATTTTTCGACTCTTCACAGAAGCGCTATTTTTCTCGTCAGGATTCGCGCCGGGGCACGCGCTAGCTGAGCGCGTCGCCGATAAAAAGCAGAGCTCGGCAGTGTCGTGCCGGTACGGGTCAATGACCCGCAACCGACGCACTTCACGGAAACGCGCGCGGCTTCGGAATGCCCGCGCCGTGCTCGATGTCGTCGACGGCTTGCAGGTGTGCGGCGGCAATGGCCTCTGCTTCATCGGCATAACCGTTGTCTCCACCGACGGTGGTCCACGCCTTGACCGCTTTCTCGCGATGCCGGATTTCGTATTCCGCGTCCCAGCGCGCGCCGCTGAGTTCGATCGAGCGGACGTGAATCGAATACACGCCGAAGAGGAAGAGCTGTTCATCCATGATCGCCTCCGACCATTGCGTTCAGATGGCGCGACGCGAGGGCGGCGCGCGGGCTGCCTAAAGTTCGATTTCCCCGAGTATGCGATGTGCGAGCGCTTTCGCTTCCTCCAGCGCTTCCTCTGGTGTCGGCGACGTGGCTTCGACTTCGTACACGGAGGTTTC
This sequence comes from Paraburkholderia sp. MPAMCS5, assembly GCF_036016995.1. Classification (NCBI taxonomy): domain Bacteria; kingdom Pseudomonadati; phylum Pseudomonadota; class Betaproteobacteria; order Burkholderiales; family Burkholderiaceae; genus Paraburkholderia; species Paraburkholderia sp. MPAMCS5. The sequence goes on along the minus strand of NZ_JAYXBK010000014.1, from coordinate 28,645 downwards.
CTGGTCTTCGGTGGCTTCGCCTTCGTCGCGCGCGAGCGTGACCACGCCTTGCCACTTGTCGTGTCCGAGTTCTCTTACCGACGCGGTGGCCGTGTAGATGCCTTTGGTATAGATGAGGTCCTCCATGGCGTCGCTCCTTGTTTCAAAGGTTGCGGTCTTTTCATCCTAGCACGGTGTTCGCGCTGCGTCTGAAGGCCGGCGGCGCGGCCGGTTCGTGACCCTGCGCGCGCCCACGACGCCAACGATAAAGCCGGGGTATTACAGCAGCGCGACGACTTCATCCAGCGCAGGCGCATGCGCGCCCGCATGACGGCATGCCGCCGCGCCCGCCGCGAGCGCGAACGCCAGATGCTCGGGCCACGCGCGCTGCGAAGCGGTCATCAGGCTGAACAGAAACCCGCCGATGGACGCGTCGCCCGCGCCGACCGTATCCACGACTTCGACGCGCGGCGGCCGCGCCTCGAAGGTCATCGCGCCGTCGATCAGCAACGCCGTTTCCGGTCCGCGCGTGACAAGCACGGTGGCGGCCGGATTCATGTCGCGCAACTGGGCGAGCGCGCGCGCCTCGTCGTCGGTTTTGAAGAGCAGGCGCAGATCCTCGTCGGATACCTTGATCAGGTTGGCGAGCGCGGCCATCTTGCGCAGCGTCGGTTCGTAGCCGTGTTCCATCAGGTTCCGGTAATTCGGATCGAAGCTGATCTTCACGCCATGCGAACGCAGTTCGGCGGCCAGCGCGGCGAGCGTGTCGCCGATCGGTTGCCGTACGAGGCTGATGCAGCCGAAATGCGCCCACTTCACGTGCTCCATCCAGACAGGCGGCAGACGGGCGGGATCGAAGGCGAGATCGGCGCTGTTCTCGCCCATGAAAAAGTAGGCGGGCGGATGCGTGCGATGCACGATTGCCAGTAAAGGCGGCCGCTCGACGCGCTGCATGAAGCGCATGTCGAGCCCGGCGGCGACGCTCGCGTCCCACAGTTCGTCGGAGAAATTATCGACGCCGAGCGAGCCCGCGCACGCAGTCGGCAAGCCGAGGCGCGCCACGCAGCGCGCCACGTTCCAGCCCGCGCCGCCGGGCCGCGACAGCCATTGCGAGGCGCCCGTGCGCACCAGATCGGTGAGGATGTCGCCCGCCGAAACGAACACGGGCAGTTCAGGATTCGCGAGAATGTTGCTCATTTTGTTTGCTCCGCGGAGACGGCCGCGGCGGTCGCGCCGTCGGACAGCGCGTGTGCGAGTACTTCGTAGCACGCGCCCATCGTGTGATAGTCGGTCTTGCCGGCCGGGCTTTTTTCGTCGCTGTACTTGCGGTTGTCGCACGTGAGTATGCGATACCACGCGCCGTGTTTATGGTCGACGAAATGCGCCCAGCTATAGCGCCAGATCTCGTCGTACCAGTCCCAGAAGCGTTCGTTACCGGTGCGCTTGCCGAGCAGCGCGGCGCTCGCGAGCGTCTCGGCCTGGACCCAGAAATATTTGTCGTGGTCGCACACGGTGCCGTCCGGGCCGAAACCGTAATAGAGGCCGCCGTGGTCTTCGTCCCATGCGTGCGTCATGGCTGAGTCGAACAGTTCGACGGCGCGCGGCAACAGCCACGGCAACGGGCGATAGCGTTCGAGGATCAGCAGCAGCTTCGCCCATTCCGTTTGATGCCCCGGCTGAAAACCCCACGGACGGAAAATGTTCGAGCTGTCTTCCTCGTTGTAATGCCAGTCCACTGACCAGTCGGCGTGAAAGTGCTCCCACACGAGCCCTTGCGACAGTTTCGCCTGGCGCAGCGTGACATTCGACGCCACGCGTTCCGCGCGATCCAGGTACACGAGGTGGCCGGTCGCTTCGTGGGCGGCGAGCAGCGCCTCGGTGGCGTGCATGTTCGCGTTCTGCCCGCGATACGAACTCACGTGCCATTCGGCCGACGCCTCGTCGGCGTAAAGACCGGCGGCGGCGTCCCAGAAGCGGTGTTCCATCAGCTCGAAGGTCGCGCCGATCATCGGCTTCGCTTCTTCGATGCCGGCCATCGCCGCATGCGCGTACGCGAGCAGCACGAAGGCGAGACCGTAGCAGTGGCGCGTGTCGTCGAGCGTGCGCTTTTTGCCGTCGCGCCATTCTATTTCCCAGTCGTAGCCTTCATGGTGCGCGTCCCAATGCGCGTCATGCAGAAAGCGCAAACCGTGGCGCGCGTACTCCAGATGCCGCGGCTCGCCGAACTGGCGATACGCCATCGCGTAATTGAAGACATAGCGGCAACTGCTGACCAGATGCCGCGTGGTTTTGTCGTAGACCGAACCGTCGTCGCGGAAAAAGTGGAAGAAGCCGCCGCTCGGATCGAGCACGTTCGGCGCGTAAAAGCGCAACGTGTCCTCGACGTGCGCGAGCAGAAACTCGCGGCTGCGGAAACTCGCGACGGGCGGCACGGCAGGCGCGCCGTTGGCGGAGTGGGGCGTGGCGGATTGCGTCATGGCGTTTTCACCAAAGTACTGGCACGGGCAATGAGATGAACGGGCAGCCGGACTTCCATTTCTGCAGGCGCGTCTTCGAGCAGCAGTTCGACACCGCGCCGCCCGAGCGTTTCCTTGTCGACGGCAATGGTCGACAGCGGCGGCGTGGCGTGGGCGGCGGCGGGAATGTCGTCGAAGCCGATAACCGCGATGTCCTCGGGCACGCGCACGCCGCGCGCGAAGCAGGCGCGCAGCGCCGCGAGCGCGGCGGCGTCGTTATAGGCAAACACGGCGTCGGGGCGCGGACCCGGCGCGTCGAGCAATTGCTGCATCGCGCGCGCGGCGGCGGTGTCGGGATCGAGCCCGGCGTCTATCGTCACTTCCAGCGACGGATCGAACAGCAGTCCCGCTTCGAAAAACGCGCGCCGGTAGCCGAGCGCGCGCTGCGCGATGCTGAAATGCGCGAGCGATCCGCCAATGAACGCGACCCGCTTGCGCCCCTGCTCGAACAGATGCCGCATGGCGAGCGTAGCTCCCGCAGCATTGTCCAGATTCACCGAGCGCAGGCCGGGCGCCCACAGGTCGATCAGCACGAGCGGGCGCTGCATCGCGACGAGCGTGGCGAGCGTCTCGGGTTCGACGAAACCGGCGATCGCCACGGCGTCAGGCGCATGCAGACGCATCTGCTGGATCACGTCTTCCGTGGGACCGGCGGTCAGCACCGACGGCACGATGCCGCGCTCGCGGCACGCGTCTTCCACGCCATGCAGCACATGCGAGAAAAACGGGCTCACCGCGAAATTGTTGTGCTGACGGTGCAGCAGGAACGTGAGACGCCGGATGCGCGGACGCAACTGGGCGGCGTCATAGCCGAGCTTGCGCGCGGCTTCGACCACGCGCACGCGCGTGGCCTCGGACAGGCCGGGCTGATTTTTCAGGGCACGCGAAACGGTGCCGATCGACACGCTCGCCGCGCGCGCGACGTCGCGAATGGTGGTGGGCATCGAAACAAGCGGCCGTGACAGGGCGGCCGCACGCTGTTTGGGTCCGGGCGATTGTATAGTAAAACGGACTTCAAACAGCTTTGGAAAGCCGTGGCCTGCACCCGTAAATACCCGTATGTACGGACTATTTGCGGGTTTTACATGTTTAGTAAAAACGACTAAACACGCGCTGACGCCGCCCTTTGACGGCGCTTTTTCAGTTGGCGGGCGGCGTCGTGGTTTCCGACTGTCCGCGCAGCAGCGCCACGCTTTCTTCCGCGTCGATCACGACAAAGCCGCTTGGCTCCAGCTTCGCGCGGCGTTTGGCGAGCGCGGCGACCGTGGCGATTTCCTCGCTGTTGTAGAGCGCCGGGCCACTGGCCGGCCGCGGCGCGACGTGCACGCAGCCGATCGCCATCGTCACGAAACCGAAGAAGGTCGGATTGCCGCGCCGGTCTTCGCCGTGAATGCCGCCGGCGAGCCGGTCGATCGGCGCGTAGTAGCGCTGCGCGCCCTCGTTGAACACGTGGATCGCGCGCAGCGCGCGCTCGCGCCAGTCGTCGCTCTGGAACAGGATCAGGAAGTCGTCGCCGCCCACGTGGCCGAGGAAGTCGCGCGTCGGATCGCACACGTCGGCGAGCACGGCGGCGGCGAATTTCAGCACCTCGTCGCCTTGCCAGTAACCGTATTGATCGTTGAAGGGCTTGAAGTGATTCAGGTCGACGTAGCACGCATAGAAACCCGCGTGAGCGCCGACGAGGCGCGCAATGTGCGAACTGATCGGAATGTTCCCCGGCAGGAAAGTCAGCGGATTCGCGTAGCGCGCCGCTTCGATGCGCACCTCGGTCACCGCGCGCACCAGGTTTTCGCCGGTGCCGAGGCCCGCATATTTGCCGTCTTCGGTGATCACGAAGCCGTCGGCGAGATAGCGCTGGTCGTCGCTCGCGAGCAGCTTGGCCATCTGCTCGACGGTCATGGATTTCTCGATCACCACCGGCGACGCGTTGGCGAACAGCAGACACGGCCGTTTGCCGAACAGCTCGCGGTGATACGGCAGCGCGTACCGGTCCATGAAGCTGCGACGGTTGATCAGCGCGACCGGCTCGTCGTGTTCGACCACCGCGACCGCGTGCAGATCGGGCAGGCGATTGAAGAGTTCGAGGACGTCGTTGTTGGTCGCCTGGCGCGGCAGCGCGGGCGCGTGCACGAGCATCTTCTCCGACGCCATGCCGCCCGAAGGCGACGCGCCGCCGAGCGTGCGCGTGGCCTCCGGAAACACGGCGATGTGGCCGGAGCGCAGCGCGTCGCGGGCGTCGTCGGTGACGACGCGTGCCGGCTGCGCGTTCGGACGGCCGAAGAAATAGCCTTGCCCGCAGCCAATGCCCATGTCGCGCACGACGATCAGATCCGCCTCGTTTTCAATGCCTTCGGCCACGAGACGCGCGCCACTCGCGCTCGCGAAGTGCTGCATCGCGCGGACGGCTTCGAACTTGAGCGGGTCGCTAGCAATGTCGTGAATGAAGAAGCGGTCGATTTTCACGACGTCCGGTTGCAGGCGAACCCACAGATTCATGCTCGCGTTCGCGGTGCCGTAGTCGTCGAGCGCGAACTGCGCGCCCGCCGTGCGCAGCGCCGTGATCACGGGCAAAAAGCTGCCGATGTCGGGAATCGTGCTTTGCTCCGTCAACTCGATCACGATGCGCTGCGGGTCGACGCCTTGATGGCGCAGCAACGCGAGCGTGTCGTCCGGCCTTTCGGTGAGGCGGCGCAGCGCGCCGGCACTGAAGTTGAGGAACAGCTTGCTGTCGTAGCCGAGCCGCGCGAAGGCTTCGATGCAGGCGCGCGCGGCGGCCTGTTCGAGTTCGATCGTGCAGCCTTCCGCAAGCGCTTGTGAAAAGAGCGCGAAGGGCGCCTCCAGCGACGAACCGGCCGGCCCGCGAATCAGGCCTTCGTAGCCGAGAATCGCGCCGTCTTCAAAGTCGATGATCGGCTGAAAGACGGCCGACAGGTCGCGCCGGGCAATCAGTTCGTCGATGCGCGGCGCGGCGGATCGGGAAATCGAGCGAGGGTGCATGGCAAAGAGGCGTAGCGATGGACCTTCGGCTTAACGACCTGCCGCGCAAAGAATTAAATGAAGTTTTGGTGAAGCGTTGCACGGACTTGGTGCATCTGCCGCAGAGGGGAAGCGGCGCCTGGAAAACTTGGGAATCGGCCTATGCCATCAGGCCGAGGCGACAACAGCCGCGTTTGCGCGTGAAATAACAAAAAGCCGCGCAAGGCGGCTTTTTCGAAAACGACGCTCAGGGAGGGCGCTTATGAATGTCCTATTTGCATTGCGCGCGTATTCAACGGCGGACGGCGGCGGCAGTCCGGTCGCGCGAGGCGGCACGGGTCTCGGCGCTGATGTCGCGAGCGCCCCAGCGCTGCGCGAGCGCGGCGCACACCATGAGCTGAATCTGGTGAAACAGCATCAGCGGGAGAACGACGGCGCCGACCGCGTGCGAGGCGAAGATGACCTTGGCCATCGGCACGCCGGCGGCCAGACTTTTCTTCGAACCGCAGAAAATGATCGTGATCTGGTCCGCGCGGTTGAAGCCGAGCCGCTTGCTCGTGAAGATCGTGAGGCCCAGCGCGAGCGCGAGCAGCACGACGCTGATCAGCACCACGCCACCCAGCGCGGAGAGCGGAATCTGATGCCACAGGCCTTCGTTCACGGACTCGCTGAATGCGCCGTACACCACCAGCAGGATCGAGCCCTGGTCCACGAACTTCAACACGCCGCGATGCCGCTCGATCCACTTGCCGATCAGCGGGCGCAGCAGTTGTCCGGCCACGAACGGCACCAGCAGTTGCAGCACGATGTTGCCCACGGTGTGCCACGGGGAGCTACCGCCGGCCGCCTGATTCGTGACGAGGACGCTGACGAGAGCGGGCGTGACGAAGATGCCGAGCAGGCTGGAGGCCGACGCGCTGCATACGGCGGCCGGCACGTTTCCCTTGGCAATGGACGTGAACGCAATAGAGGACTGAACCGTCGACGGCAAAGTGCAGAGGAAGAGAATTCCGGCATAGAGCGCCGGCGTAACGAGTGGCGAAAGGAGCGGTTTAAGCGCGAGGCCGAGCAGCGGAAACAACGCGAACGTGCTGAGCAGCACGACTATATGCAAGCGCCAGTGCGTCGCGCCCGCAATAATCGCTTCCCGCGAAAGCTTCGCGCCGTGTAGGAAGAACAGCAGGCCGACCGCCACGTTCGTCACCCAGTCGAATCCCACGGCGGCTTGTCCGCGAACTGGCAGCAAGCTGGCGAGTATCACGGTGCCGACGAGGCTCAAGGTGAAGTTGTCGGGAAGCAGTTTCGGGCGGGCCATATGGAATCTCGAAATCGGTGATGCGGAGCAACACGCAAGGCGCGTGCGCGAAGCGCAGCGTGGTTCGGGCTTAATGGAAAACCACTATTGTCCTTCTAAAGCGATTAAAAACGCAAATTCATTTGCCGAATCGATTGATGAACTGAGTGCATTCGAGTTGCGATCGCGTTGGGCTTCGACGCCTTGCAAAATTTACCGGGGGTGAGGCTCCCGTATTTAATCCTGGTCTCTGCGGCGAGATTTGCCAATCGCCCGGAAAACCCCGCCGGCATGGCCTTTCGGGTACGCCTTTCGCGAACCCCTGACGCCGTGGCGCGCGAGAGGTTTCAGGCTGTTTGTGCAATGGTTATGTCGTAGAGAAACGTCGCGGTAACAAGGTGTTACAACAGCGGCCGAGACCTAACACTTTTTGGCTCGACACCCTTTGCCGACGACCATAAATTACCGTTCAAAGGCCGTCGGGATCATCCGCGCCGCGACATGTCCGCAGCGCTGTGGCAGTCTCCCCCAACAAGTCCGTCGCAGCTCGAACGGTGGACTTCAGGCAAGTCTTCGGGCAAGTGAGTCACTGGGTGGACGGGTTGTCGAGAACGAAGCACTGGGCGTGGGGCGCGCTGATCGTCGCGCTGTGCTCGTTCGCGTATGCGAAAGGGCCGGGGCTGCCGTACGGCTCGCAATTTGCCGCGCACGGGTTTGCTCACCGCTACTACGCGAGTCGCGAGGTCAATCGTGACGGCATGCCGAATTCCGGCATACGCCGCGTTGCTGGCCCGGGCGCCTATCCTGGCGAGGGCCGGGGCGGCGTGCCGTATGTGGGCGCCATCACGCCGGTTAGCGCCGAGTCCCGCCCGGGACAGCGGCCGCAGTCCAATGCGCCGGTTCGCTCGGGTTCCATTCGGGCCGACGTCGCCCGTTATAACGAAGAACGCGGCTCGATGCGCGGGCTTCAACGGCAGGCCGAGGACGGACGGCCGCCAGAAGGCTCGCCTTATCGAAATTAAGCCCGCTCGTCATCTGGCTCGATGAGTGTGGCGCTTCGTTGCATCTGATATTGGGCGACGCCTGTTGCTGGTTTAGTTCTTCTGCAGTTCCTTGCTTTCCCCGCTTTCCCCGCTTTCCCCGCTTTCCCCGCTTTCCCGCTTTCCCGCTTCCCCGCTTCCCGCTTCCCGCTTCCCGCTTTCCGCTTTCCGCTTTCCGCTTTCCGCTTTCCGCTTTCCGCTTTCCGCTTTCCCGGCTTTCAATCCGCTTGACTTCCACACACCGTCCCACCGCGCTTTAAAAGCCCTCCCGCAATCTGACGTTTCGACGCCACACTTTTTTGAAAACACTCGGCAATGAACCGCTTGTCGTCGTCAAATCGGGGCCATTATGCGGCGGCGCGTCATCGGTATGTCATTTGAAGCGTTATTGAGCGGCTGGCGCAACGCGAGCGCCCGTTTCACGCGGAGCCCGCGCATTTGCGGCGGCACCGCGAACCGGCGCGCGCGGGGGGCTTTCACAGGCCCGTCGACGACAAAACTAACCAGACCGATATACCGGCAATAACCCACGATATTTTTGTTTATAAAAATGGTCCGCAAAGATGGTCTCGCCCAGATTGGCTCGATGATCGAACGGACAACAACAATGGTTCGCGCGAGCTTCCCCTTTCGCACAGCCACACCCCTTTTGACAAAGATTGGAGAACCCATGAAAACAAGCATCAGCCGTGCGCTGAAGACCACTCTCAAGGCAACCGCGTGCGCCGCTTTGCTGGCCAGCGCCTCGTCTGTTTTTGCGCAATCGAGCGTGCAACTTTATGGTCAGGTCGACGAATGGGTCGGCGCGCAGAAATTCCCGGGCGGCAAGAACGCGGTGCAAGTGTCCGGCGGCGGCATGTCCACGTCGTACTGGGGTTTGAAAGGGGCTGAAGACCTGGGCAACGGCTACAAGGCGATCTTCACGCTGGAAGGCTTCTTCCGCGCGCAGAACGGCCAGTACGGCCGCTTCGCCGGCGACACGACGTTCTCGCGTAACGCTTATGTCGGCATCGAATCGCCGTACGGCACGGTCACGGCCGGCCGTCTGACCACCGAACTCTTCGTGTCGACGATCCTGTTCAATCCGTTCATCGATTCGTATGTGTTTTCGCCGATGGTCTATCACGTGTACCTCGGGCTCGGCACGTTCCCGACGTATTCGACGGATCAAGGCGTGACCGGCGACTCCGGCTGGAACAACGCGGTGCAGTATCAGTCGCCGAACTTCAACGGTCTGTCGGCGAGCGCGATGTACGCGCTTGGCAACACGACCCAGAACGGCGCGAAGAAGTGGAGCGGCCAGGTGCTGTATTTCCACGGCCCGTTCGCGGCGACCGCCGTCTATCAGTATGTGAACTTCAACAACACGCCGGGCGACCTGGGCAGCTTCGATTCATCGGGCGTGCCGGGTCTGAAGGCGCAAAGCGTCGCGCAGGTCGGCGTGTCGTACGACCTCAAGTACGTCAAGCTGTTCGGCCAGTACATGTACACCCACAACGACCAGACGCTGACGAGCTGGCACGTGAACACGGCGCAGGGTGGCGTCTCGGTGCCGGCGGGTCCGGGCACGGTGATGGCGTCGTACGCGTATTCGCGCGACGGCGGCGGCTTCGATCAGACGCGTCAGACCGCGGCGGTCGGCTACGACTATCCGCTGTCCAAGCGCACGGACGTCTACGCGGCGTACATGTACGACCACATCAGCAAGCAGTCTAGCGGCAACACGTACGGCGTCGGTTTGCGCGCGAAGTTCTAGGCGACGCTGAGCCTCACCTCGCGGCGGCTCGCTTCGCGGCAGCCGCCGCTGGCGCGATCCACAGCGCATTGCGCCACACAACCAGAGCCCGCTTTCTCCGGAAACGCGGGCTTTGCCGTTTTTGACGCCCGCGCGCCGCCGCCCAGCCCGTCGTCGTTTGCTCACCCGCTCTTGATAAACCGTGCAAAATGACGCCGATTAATTCCTTGAGCGAGCGATTCGATGGATACCCTCGTCAGCATGAAAGTGTTCCGGCAAGTGGTCGAAGTGGGCAGCTTCGTCGGCGCGGCTGAGCGAATGGAAATGTCGGCGGCGATGGCGAGCAAGCACGTGATGCACCTCGAACAGCAACTCGGCGCCCGCTTGCTGAACCGCACCACGCGCCGCGTCGCGCCGACCGAGGCGGGCCGCGAATACTACGAGCGCCTGAGCCAGGTGCTCACCGAACTCGAGGAAGCCGAGCAGGTGGTCGGCGCGGCGAGCGTGGTGCCGCAAGGGCGCTTGCGCGTGTCGTCGCTGTCGGCGTTCGGCCTCAGTCACGTGATGGCCGCCGTCGCCGACTACGCCGCGCAGTATCCGCAAGTCACCGTCGACATTACCTTGTCGGACCGCGTGGTCGAGTTGATCGACGAGGGTTTCGACGTCGCGATCCGCGCTTCGCCGAGCGGCTTGAAGTCGTCGTCGCTGATCGCGCGGCCGATCGCGATGGCGCATCTGCTGCTGTGCGCGTCGCCGGATTATCTGCGCCGGCGCGGCACGCCGAAAACATCTGCCGATCTCGCGCGCCACAACTTTATCCAGTACGCGGGCGTGTCGGCGCTCGACGTCCTGCACAACACCGGCGAAGCCGCGCGCGTGCGTCTGTCGGGCAACCTGATCGTGAATCATCTCGAAGCGCAACGCGTGATGGTGCTGCACGGCGCGGGCATCGCGCTGCTCGGCACCGAAGTGATCGGCGATGATCTGGCCGAGGGGCGCCTCGTGCCGCTGCTCGTCGACGAAGTGCCGCCGCGCGAGTTGCCGATTCATGTCGTCTACGCGAGCCGCCGCCATCTGTCGGCGAAGGTGCGTTCGTTCGTGGACTTTCTGGCCGACCGGTTCGCGAATGAATCGCTGTGGCCGTCGCTCGAACAGATCCAGTCGATGGCGGTTCGTCAAGCCTGAGCGCGGCGAGAGCGCCAACCACGCCAACCACGCCAACCACGCCCAAGCCGCCCTGACCCGTTTCGCTATACTGTTTCCAGCACCCATCCACGCAAACAGCGTCCCGATCTGGGGGAGACATGACCGATCTGTCCACGCCGCAACGCGCCGCCAGCCACAAGCTGAGCGCCGGCCGGCGCCTGCGTTTCGTCACCGCCGCAGCCCTGTTCGACGGCCACGATGCGTCGATCAACATCATGCGGCGCATCCTGCAAGCAAGCGGCGTCGAGGTCATTCATCTGGGCCACAACCGTTCCGTCGATGAAGTCGCGACCGCCGCGCTGCAGGAAGACGCCGACGGCGTCGCCGTGTCGAGTTATCAGGGCGGCCACAACGAATACTTCCGCTATCTGGTCGACTTGCTGCGAGCGCGCGGCGGCGAGCGCATCAAGGTGTTCGGCGGCGGCGGCGGCGTGATCGTCCCGGAAGAAATCGCCGGGCTGGAACGATACGGCGTCGAGAAAATCTATTCGCCGCACGACGGCCAGCGGCTCGGTCTGCAAGGCATGATCGACGACATGATCGAGCGCGCTGCGTCGGCCGCGCGCGCGAGTGCTGCAGTATTAAATGACGCGCCCGGCGAATGGATCGCCGGTTTGACGGCGCAACGGTTGTCGGGCAAGCGGCTGGCCGCGCGCGACAGCGGCATTCACGGCGCGGACTCGCCCGACGCGACCTCGCTCGCATTCCGCCGGCTAGCGCAGCTGATCAGCGCATTCGAGGCGGGCGGCGTCGCGTCAAGCGAACGCGATCAACTCGCCGCGCTGTCCAAAGCCGCCGATGTCCCCGTGCTCGGCATCACCGGCACGGGCGGCGCGGGCAAATCCTCGCTGACCGACGAGCTGGTCCGCCGCTTTCGGCTCGACTACGGCGACGCGCTCAGCATCGCTGTGCTCGCCATTGACCCCTCGCGGCGCAAGTCCGGCGGCGCGCTGCTCGGCGACCGCATCCGCATGAACGCGATCGGCGATTGGGGTGGCGGCGCGCGCGTCTATATGCGCTCGATGGCGACGCGCGACGCGTCGAGCGAAATCTCCGACGCGCTGCCCGACGCGCTGATGGTGTGCAAGGCGGCGGGCTTCGATCTGATTGTCGTGGAAACGTCCGGCATCGGTCAGGGCGACGCGGCGATCGTGCCGTTCGTCGACGAGTCGCTCTATGTGATGACGCCTGAGTTCGGCGCCGCGAGCCAGTTGGAGAAAATCGACATGCTCGATTTCGCCGACTTCGTCGCGATCAACAAGTTCGACCGCAAGGGCGCCGCCGACGCACTGCGCGACGTCGCGAAGCAGGTGCAGCGCAACCGCGGCGACTTCGGCAAGTCGCCCGACACGATGCCGGTGCTCGGCACGATCGCTTCGCGCTTTAACGATGACGGCGTCACCGCGCTCTACCGGCATCTCGCGCAAGCGCTCGGCAAGCATGGCCTGCGCGCGGGCGGCGGCCGTCTGTCCGTGTCCGGCGACGTGCGTTTTTCGAGCGGCCGCCACGCGATCGTGCCGCCCGCGCGCGTGCGCTATCTGGCGGAGATCGCGCAGACCATCCACGGCTATCGCGAACGGGCCGACGCGCAGGCGCAAATCGCGCGCGAGCGCTGGCAACTGGCGCAAGCGCGCCGCATGCTGAGCGAAGCGAGCGCCGCCGAAAACAAGGAAGCCGCCGACGCGCACACGACGTCCCCCGCGATTTCCCCCACGTCGCAACTCGACACGTTGATCGAGCAACGCACCGCGGCGCTCGGCGAACGCGAGCGCAAATTGCTCGACGCGTGGCCGCAAACCGTGGCCGCCTATTCCGGCGACGAACATGTCGTGCGGATTCGCGACCGCGAAATTCGCACCGCGCTCACGGTTACGAGCTTGTCCGGCTCCGAGGTGCGCAAGGTCGCGCTGCCGAAATTCGTCGATCACGGCGAGATTCTGCGCTGGCTGATGCTCGACAATCTGCCTGGCTATTTTCCGTTCACCGCGGGCGTGTTCCCGTTTCGCCGCGAGAACGAAGACCCGACGCGGATGTTCGCGGGCGAAGGCGATCCGTCGCGCACCAACCGGCGTTTCAAACTGCTGTCCGAGGGTATGCCGGCGAAACGGCTGTCGACCGCGTTCGATTCCGTCACGCTTTACGGCGAAGAGCCGCACGAGCGGCCCGATATTTACGGCAAAGTGGGCAACTCGGGCGTCTCCGTCGCGACGCTCGACGACATGCACGCGCTTTACGACGGCTTCGACTTGTGCGCGCCCGAAACATCCGTGTCGATGACGATCAACGGACCCGCGCCCACCATTCTCGCCATGTTCTTCAACGTCGCCATCGATCAGCAGATTGCGCGCGAGGCGCGGCAACTCGGCCGCGCGCTGAGTGAAGACGAACGCGCCGCCACGCGCCGCCTCGCCCTGGAAAACGTGCGCGGCACCGTGCAGGCCGACATCCTGAAGGAAGACCAGGGCCAGAATACGTGCATCTTTTCGACCGAGTTCAGCCTGAAAGTAATGGGCGACATTCAGGCGTACTTTGTCGAACACGGCGTGCGCAATTTCTATTCGGTGTCGATTTCGGGCTATCACATCGCCGAAGCGGGCGCGAATCCGATCTCGCAACTCGCCTATACGCTCGCGAACGGCTTCACCTATGTCGAGGCGTATCTGGCGCGCGGCATGTCCATCGACGACTTCGCGCCGAATCTGTCGTTCTTCTTTTCAAACGGCATGGACCCGGAGTACACCGTGCTCGGCCGCGTGGCGCGGCGCATCTGGGCCATCGCGATGCGCGAGCGCTATGGCGCGAACGAGCGCAGCCAGAAGCTGAAGTATCACGTGCAGACTTCGGGCCGCAGCCTGCACGCGCAGGAGATCGACTTCAACGATATTCGCACCACGCTGCAAGCGCTGATCGCGATCTACGACAACTGCAATTCGCTGCACACCAATGCTTTCGACGAAGCGATCACCACGCCCACCGAGGAATCCGTGCGTCGCGCGGTGGCGATCCAGTTGATCATCAACCGCGAATGGGGACTCGCGAAGAACCAGAATCCGAATCAGGGCAGCTTCGTGATCGAGGAACTGACCGATCTCGTGGAAGAGGCGGTGCTCGCCGAGTTCGACCGGCTCACCGAGCGCGGCGGCGTGCTCGGCGCGATGGAAACCGGCTATCAGCGCGGACGCATTCAGGACGAGTCGATGTTGTATGAGCATCGCAAGCACGACGGCTCGTATCCGATTGTCGGCGTGAACACGTTTCTGAGCGCGCATCCGCATGAAGCGCCGCCGCCCATCGTGCTCGCCCGTTCCACCGAGGAAGAAAAACAAAGCCAGTTGAGCCGTCTGCGCGATTTTCAGACGCGGCATCGCGAGGCCGCGCCTGCCGCGCTCGAACGGCTGCAACGCGCGGTGATCGACGATCAGAACGTGTTTGCCGTGCTGATGGATGTGGTGCGCGTGTGTTCGCTCGGACAGATCACGCACGCGCTGTTTGAAGTGGGCGGGCAGTATCGGCGGAATATGTAGGAAGGCGAGCTTATGCCCGCCGCGTGCTCGCCTGTTGCCGGCCCTCAGCGCGCGATGCCGAGGCGCGCCTTCGTGTCGTCGTATTCCCTCGCGAGACGCTTGACCAGTTCGCTCACGCTTGGCACGTCGTCCATCAGGCCGACGGCCTGGCCCGCGCCCCAGATGTCTTTCCACGCCTTCGCCTTGTCGCTGGCGAAGTTCATCTTGGTCTTGTCGGATTCCGGCAGCGCGTCCGGATCGAGGCCCGCGTTGACGATGCTCTCGCGAATGTAATTGCCGTGCACGCCCGTAAAGAGGTTCGTGTAGATGATGTCCGACGCGCTCGAATTGACGATGGCCTGCTTGTAGCTCTCCACCGCATGCGCCTCTTTGGTCGCGATGAAGCGCGTGCCCATGTACGCGAGATCCGCGCCCATGGCTTGCGCGGCGAGAATCGAGCCGCCATTCGCAATGGCGCCCGACAATACGATCGGGCCGTCGAAAATGCGCCGCACCTCGCCGACCAGCGCGAACGGCGAAGTCGTGCCGGCATGGCCGCCCGCGCCCGACGCGACGAGAATCAAGCCGTCCACGCCGGCTTCGAGCGCCTTTTGCGCGTGACGCAGATTGATCACGTCGTGCAGCACGATGCCGCCGTAGCTGTGCACTGCGTCGACAATCTCGCGCGCTGGCGCGCGCAGGCTCGTGATGAAGATCGGCACCTTGTGCTCGACGCACACGCGCACGTCGTGTTCGAGCCGCGTATTCGACTGATGAACGATCTGATTGACGGCAATCGGCCCGATGACCGCGGCGGGATTCGCCGCCTTGTGTTCGGCGAGCTGCGCCTGAATCTGCGTGAGCCATTCGTCGAGCAGTTCGGCGGGCCGCGCATTCAGCGCGGGAAACGAACCGACAATGCCGGCTTTGCATTGCGCCAGCACAAGCTCGGGATAGCTGACGATGAACATCGGCGAGGCGACGATGGGCAGCGCCAGATTTTGCAGAACGGCGGGCAATGCCATAGTGCGAGTCTCCTGATTGACAGACCGGTGCAGCGCAAGCCGCCCGGTCAATGATGAGTGTAGCGGCATGCGCTTTGCGCCGCGTGGAAGCGGGCAGCCGCCTGGGCCGTTCGAACGTTTAAGAACGATCGTTCGATTATAGGCGAAGCGCCTCGCACGGGTTCGCCGGTTCGTTTAGAACCGTTGGAAGGAGTGTTCAGGTTCTATGCTTGCGTGGGTTATCCCACCTGGTCTGGACACATTGGCCTCTTACAATGCATTGACTCCAAATGACACGAGACGCTGCCATGTCTTTCGAGAATTTCACGCCCTTTCGCGTTGCCGTGGGCGACGTGGATATCTTCGGAGTGAAGGGCGGCGCGGGGCCGCCGCTGTTGCTGCTGCACGGCCATCCGCAATCGCATCTGATCTGGGCGCGCTGCGCAGCGCAGTTGGCGCAGCACTTCACCGTCATCGCCACGGATTTGCGAGGCTACGGCGCTTCCGGCAAACCGCCGGGCGACGCCACGCACATGGCGTATTCGAAGCGCACCATGGCCGCCGACCAGGTCGCCGTGATGCGCCACTTCGGCTTCGAGCGTTTTCTGGTGTGCGCGCACGATCGCGGCGCGCGGGTCGCGCACCGCATGACGCTCGATCATCCGGACGCCGTCGAGCGTGTGATGCTGCTCGACATCGCGCCGACGCTCGCCATGTACGAAGCCACCGACCGCGCGTTCGCCACGCACTATTTCCACTGGTTCTTCCTGATCCAGCCCGAGCCGCTGCCGGAAACGCTGATTGGCGCGAACCCGGCCGCTTACGTCGATGCGGTGATGGGCGGCCGTCACGCGGGTCTTGCGCCGTTCGACCCGGCCGCGCTCGACGCATATCGCTCGGCGCTCGCCCAGCCTGGCGCGGTGCATGCAATGTGCGAGGATTATCGCGCGTCGGCGAGTATCGACCTGGAACACGATCGCGCGGACATCGAGCGCGGGCACAAGCTGGCTTGCCCGCTGCGCGTGTTGTGGGGCGACAAGGGCGTGATCGAAAAGTGCTTCGACGCGCTCGCCGAATGGCGTCGCGTGGCGCGCGACGTGAGCGGCCGCTCGCTGTCTTGCGGCCACTACATCCCCGAGGAAGCGCCGGACGAACTCGTCGCCGAAATGCTGGATTTCTTCGAGGCCGTCGAATAAGCGCTACGCGTGTTCAGCCGAGCGGCGGCAAGCGTCGCGCGACGGGCGTCGATTTGACAATCGCCGTGCTGGTCTCGGCGCGCTCGGTCACTTTCGACAGAATCTCGTCGAGCTGCTCGATCGAATGCAGATAGAGGCGGCAGATGAAGCAATCGTCGCCCGTCACCTTGTCGCATTCGACAAACTCCGGAATTCGCCGGATCACGTCTTCCACCAGATGCAACTGCCCCGGCAACGGCTTCACGCGGACAATCGCCTGGAGCGTAAAGCCCAGCGCGCGCGGATCGACCTGCACGGTGAAGCGCTCGATCACGCCTTGCGCTTCGAGCCTTCGGATGCGTTCGGCCGTGCTCGGCGCGGACAGTTCGACCAGACGCGCCAGTTCGCTGACCGGGCGGCGCGCGTCTTCGGCGAGCGCGGCGAGCAGCGCACGGTCGGTTTCATCGAGCGAAGCGGGCGCTGAGGGTGCAAGGCGTTTCGTCATTACAGCCTTCGATAATGAGGTTGAATCGCGGTAAGGCTTCATTCTAGTTATGTTTTCGGGACGCCGGATTGCTTACACTGCTTGCCATGCAGGAATCAATTCGAGGATCGGATCATGGCGTCAAACGAAATCCGGCGCGGCGCGGCGGAGATGAGCATGGCGATGCTGATGTCGGGCACCATCGGCTGGCTGGTGGTGTCGTCGCAGCAGAGCCCGTTCAATGTGGTGTTTTTCCGCTGCATTTTCGGCGGCGCGACGCTCGCGCTCGTCTGCGCGGTGTTGGGTCTTTTCAGGCGCAAGCTGTTTTCGTGGAAAATGCTCGGGCTCGCGCTGCTCGGCGGCGCGGCGATTGTCGTCAACTGGGTGCTGCTGTTCGCGGCCTATTCGCGCGCCTCCATCTCAATGGCCACGGCGGTCTACAACACGCAGCCCTTCATGCTCGTCGCGCTAGGCGCGCTGGTGTTTCGCGAGCGCATCAGCGCATCCACGATTGTCTGGCTGCTCGTCGCTTTCGTGGGGCTCATGTTCGTCGTGAAGGTCGAACCGGCCGTGCTGGCAAGGCCGGGTCACTATCTGACCGGTGTCGCGTATGCGGTCGGCGCGGCGGCGATGTATGCGGTGTCGTCCATTATCACGAAGCGATTGAAGGGCACGCCGCCGCATCTGATCGCGTTGATTCAGGTTCTGCTCGGCGTGGTGATGCTCGCGCCGCTCGTGCGTTTCGACGCGCTGCCCGCAACCGGCGCGCAATGGCTGGAGCTGGCCGTGCTGGGCGTCGTCAATACCGGGCTCATGTACGTGTTGTTGTACGGCGCGATCCAGAAGCTGCCCACGTCGATGACCGGCGCGCTGTCGTTCATCTATCCGGTGGTGGCGATCATCGTCGATCGGGTCGCGTTCGGGCAGACGCTCGCGTGGATTCAGGTGCTGGGCGCAATGCTGATTCTGCTTGCCGCCGCCGGCGTCAATCTCGGCTGGCGCATCGTGCCGCAACGGCGTGTGCCGTCGCTATGAGCGCCGCGCTTTGCAGCATGGTTTTGCCGCGTGGTTTGGCCGCGTTGTTTTGCCGCACGTAACTCGTCATTGCTACGGATTGCAAACGAATACACGTGTGTGTCTGTGCGTCTCTGCCCATTGACGCGCGGTAAGACCGGCCCCTTCCGCGCGGCAAGCTCGCGTAGCCGCGTCAAAAGGCGCCGTCAAGCATTTGTAGGGAAATCACCGATGCGGTGAAAAATCACGCGCGCGTATTATTCAGATAGACGCTGATCACGTCCGACAGAATTTCCGCCGCTCGCCTTGCCAGGTCGAGCGGCTTTCTTTTTGTGGCGGCGCTCAGGCGCGCTGTGTCGCGTCCCGCGCGACGATCCGGGCGCCGTCCTCGCCTTCCACCGATAGCGGCCCGTTCCCGGCGGCCAGTTCCTCGACAATCTCTTTCAGCAGCGCGGGCCACGCTTCGCGCGGCTTGAGCATGGACGCCGCCGCGCGCATCACCGTGGCTTCGTCGAGCATGTGCAGGAGCGTGGCGAAGTTCATCGCGCGAACTTCGAGCAGTTTGAAGACAATCAGCACCTTGAGCGCATTTTTTGCATTGCGGCTCGGGTCGGCGCGCAGCCACGCGACGCGCGAAAAAGCCCGCTCCAGCGCCTGTCCGACGTTCGTGAAGGGCGCGCCATGGCCCGGAATCACGACGCGCACGTCGAGTGCGGCGATGGCTTCCAGCACCGCCTGTTCTTCCGCGAAACCGCTTTCGTCTTCCAACTCCGGAAATATCACGCCGAAGCCGTTTTCCCACAACGCGTCCGCGCTGATCAGCACGCGCTCCTCTGGGCAATAGAGCATCAGCGAATGCGGATCGTGACCGGGCGCGCCGAGCACCTGCCAGTCGAGCGCGCCCATGCGCAGCGTCGCGCCCGGCGCTATCGTGCCGGTCAAGCCGAAGCGCTCGCACGTTTGGCCCGTCGCGCGAAATGTCAGACGCGCTTCGTCCCAGTCGCGCACGGCGGCGGCTTCCGATGCGGGAATCAGCGTGCGGCACGGCCACGCCGACTGCAACAACGCATTGCCGCCGCAATGGTCCGAATGCAGATGCGTGTTCACGATCAGATCGAGCGGTCTTGCGCCGAGCGCTTGCCGCACGAGCGCGAGCGTTTGAGTCGCATGCGTCGCGTAACCGGTATCGACGATCGCCGCGCTTTGGTCGTCGACCAGCAGCACATTGTTCGACGAAAGCCAGCCGCGCTCGAAGACACGAATCGATTCGGGCAGCGCCGTCATGGCGCGCTCCTGCTCGCATCGACATTGACGGCCGCCTCGGGCTTGGGCATCACGAGAATGGTCGACGTGCCGATCACCGCAACGTCGCCTCGCTGATTCACAACCGAGCCTTCGAGATGCGTCAGATCGCCGTTCAGGCTCGCCTTCCAGTGGGCGTCGCGCACGCGCCAGGTGCAGAGTAGCCTGTCGCCGGCGTGCACGGCCTTCTTCAGCTTGATGTCGAACTCGAGTCCGAGCGGCTGCGCATAGGTGGAAAAATGCGCGGCGAGCAGCGCCATGAAATGCGCGGTGGGCTGCGTGCCGGACGCGATGAGTCCGCCGAAACGGCTTTGCGCGGCATACGCTTCGTCGTGATGCAGCGGGTTGGTGTCGTTGACCAGCGTGGCGAACGACTTCACCGAGTCCGCCGAAAACGTGATCGTCGAAGTGAACGTCTCGCCGAGGGTGACCACACGAGGCGGCGCGTTCATCGCCGCACCTTGGCGTGTCTGGCGATCCACTCGGCGTGACGCGTTTCCAGCGCGTCCCAGACGGCGCGCTTCCTGTCGTCGTCGTAGAGCGACCAGCCCGCGATTTCCTCAAGGGTGCGCAGGCACCCTTCGCACCATCCCGTGGAAGCATCCATCCGGCACACGCTGATGCACGGCGACGGCACGCCGCCGCCTTCCGTGGCTCGATCCATTCCTGCTGTCATCGCGTCAGGCCGTCTCGCGCTGCGCGACATCGACCACCGGCGCGCCCGTCAACGCAATCAACTCCTGCGCGGTCAGATTGAACACCGCGTGCGGATGACCTGCGGCGGCCCACAGGCTGTCGAGCGCGAGCAGATCCTGATCGATCAGCGTCAGCGGTTCGACCGCGTGTCCGACCGGACACACGCCGCCAATTGCATAGCCAGTTTTCTCGCGCACGAACTTCGCGTCCGCGCGGCCAATTTCTCCGACCTGCGCTGCGACCTTCTTTTCGTCCACGCGATTCGCGCCGCTCGCGACAACGAGCACCGGCGCATCGTCCTCACGCCGGCGAAACAGAATCGACTTGGCAATCTGCGCGACCGAGCAGCCGAGTCCGGCGGCGGCTTCGGCGGAAGTCTTGCCGGTTTCCGGCAGCATCACGATGCGCCCCGCGTGACCGCGTTCGCGCAACAATAGCGCGACGCGGCGCGCGGAGTCGGGCAGCGCGGTGAGATCGTCCGATTCGAGGGAAACTGGGTCCGTCATTGTTGAGCGTCCTGGTTGAATGCGATTCTGGGTGCGATCCGGCGAATGCGCGGGCGGCAGCTCACACGCAATTGCCCGCTTCGCTGCGCGCTTTGGCGAGCAGCGCCTTGCCGGCGCGCGAGACATTCGGCCTGCCGATGGCCGTCGAAATGAAATTGCCGATCTCCACGACTTGCGCGAGATCGACGCCGGTCTCGATGCCGAGGCCGTTCATCAGATACAGCACGTCTTCGGTCGCGACATTGCCTGTCGCGCCCTTCGCATACGGACAGCCGCCGAGCCCCGCCACCGACGCGTGATAGATCTCGATGCCTTCCTGCAGCGCCGCGTAAATGTTCGCGAGCGCCTGGCCGTAGGTGTCGTGAAAGTGGCCCGACAGATGCTCGCGCGGAAACACGTTGGTCACGGCTTCGAACACTTCGCGCGTGCGCTTCGGCGTGCCGACGCCGATCGTGTCGGCAATGTCGATCTCGTCGCAGCCGAGCGCGGCGAAGCGCTGCACCACATCCACTACCGACGCAACCGGCACCTCGCCTTGATACGGACAGCCGAGCGCGCACGACACGCTGCCGCGAATGCGCAGTCCCTGTTGCCTGGCCGCCTGCGCGACCGGCGCGAATCGCTCTATGCTTTCCGCGATGCTGCAATTGATGTTCTTCTGCGAGAACGCTTCGCTCGCGGCGCCGAAAATCACGATCTCGTCCGCGCGCGCGGCGACGGCGCCTTCGAAGCCGCGCAGGTTCGGCGTGAGCACCGAGTAGATCGTGCCGGGGCGGCGCTCGATGGCGGTCATCACGTCGGCGCCGTCGGCCATTTGCGGAACCCATTTGGGCGAGACGAACGACGCCGCTTCGACGTTGCGCAAACCCGCCGCGGAGAGCCGGTTGATCAACTCGACCTTGACCGCCGTGGCGACGAATTCCTTCTCGTTCTGCAAACCGTCACGCGGACCGACTTCAACGATTTTGACTTGCTGGGGCAAATTCATCATGTGTCTCCTTCAATGCGATTGTTCGAGTCAGTAGCCACGCTCGATATTCACCACGCCGCCGACGGCTTCACCGCGTTCGAGCGCGAGCATTTTTTGCGCGACCTGCGCGACGCTTTCTTCGCGCAGCGTCAGCGCGGACGTGTGCGGCGTGATCGTCATGCGCGGCTCCCGCCAGAACGGATGATCCGGCGGCAACGGTTCCTCGCGAAAGACGTCGAGCGTGGCCGCGGCGATCTGGCCGCTCGCGAGCGCGGCCAGCAGATCGGCTTCCACGAGATGCGCGCCGCGCGCGACGTTGATCAGATAGGCGCCGCGCACGAGCTTCGACAGCGTGCGGGCGTTCAGCACATTGGCGGTATCCGGCGTATGCGGCAGCAGGTTCACGAGCACTTTCACGCCGTCGAGAAACGCATCGAACTGCGCTTCGCCGGCGAAGGTGGTGACGCCTTCCACCTGCCGCGCGCCACGGCTATAACCGCGCACGGGCAGGCCGAATGCCGCGAGCGTTTGCGCGACGTGCGCGCCGAGCACGCCGAGTCCCAGCACGCCGACCGTGAATGTTTCGCGCGGATGCGGATCGAGCGGTTGCCAGCGGCGCTCGCGCTGCAAAGTTTGATATTCGTCGAAGCGACGCAGATAGCGCAGCACTGCGTGCGTCACATACTCGGCCATTTGCGGCGCCATGCCGGTGTCTTCGAGGCGGATCAATTGCGCGTTGCGCGGCAATGTGCCGGGTTGCTCGCGTTCGAGTGCCAGAATCGCGTCGACGCCCGCGCCGAGATTGAAGATCGCGCGCAGATCGGCGCGGCCGGCCAGCATCTCGCGGGGCGGACGCCAGACCACGGCGAAATCGGCGGATTGCGTGTCGCCCGGCTGCCATTCGCGCAGCTCGGCTTCGGGCAGCGCGTGGGCAAACTCGCGCAGCCACGCGGCGGCCTCGGTATCGGGCATGTAGAACAGGATTTTCATGCGGCCCCGCCAATCGAGGCGCGAGCCCGACGAACATGGCAGGGCAGCTGCGGCGCGGCGCACGACGCTGACGACATGAGGCCTCCGGCTTTTATGGGCAGGCTTCATTCTACTTTTTCGCCAGCCATTTCGCGCGATTGCGCACGACCGTGCGCGTTCGTGCACATGAACCGCCGCTTTGATCACATAAGCAAAGCACAAAAACTTGGTTCGCCCACGCGACGTGCGGCGGGACAATGGTCACCCGGTTTCCCGTCGCGAGGGACAGACATGCTTTCATGCACCAGATCGCCCTGGCCGCCACGGCTCGTGACGGTTCCCGGCCTGCACGGCAGCGAGGACGCACATTGGCAAACGTGGCTGGAGCGCCAGTTCGCGCGCTCGTTGCGCGTCGAGCAGGCCGACTGGGACGCGCCCGACCTCGCGCGTTGGGCGAACTCGCTGCGCGAGTTGCTGGCGCGCGAAGGCGGGCCGTTCGTGCTGGCGGCGCACAGCTTCGGTTGCCTCGCGGCCGCGCACGCGTTGCAGCAGGCATCGTATGCGAACGAGGTGGCCGGCGTGCTGTTCGTCGCGCCCGCGAGCCCGCACAAGTTCGCATTCGCGGGACCGTTCGAAGCGCGGCGCCTCGGCGTGCCGTCCATTCTGATCGGCAGCGAAACCGATCCGTGGATGCCGCTCGCCGGTTCGCGCGAACTCGCGCAGCGTTTCGGCAGCGCATTCGTGAATCTCGGCGACGCGGGGCATATCAATACCGCAGCCGGATTTGGCCCATGGCCGCGAGCGAAGTATTTCATCGACACGCTCGTGCACTGCGCGGCGCCGCTGCGCTTTCATGACGAAGACTTCGAGATCGCGCAGCACGCGTGGGTTTGACGTGCGGATTCGACTCATCGTTGACAGAAAATAATATCGGCGCTTAAAAAAGTAAAAGGCCGCTTCGGTTTCGAAGCGGCCTTTTTCATGGCGCGCTTTTTATGGCGCGCTTTGTTTGCGCTTTGTTTGCCTTTTTGCTTGCGCTCAGTTCGGCGCGGCGTGATCGCAGCCATGTTCGCAGCCGCTCTTTTCGACCGGCATCTGCTGCGCGGCTTCAGCGCGAATGCCGAGCCGTTCGAGCAGCTTGCGGTCCGCTTCCGCTTGCGGGTTGCTCGTGGTGAGCAACTGGTCGCCGTAGAAAATCGAGTTCGCGCCCGCGAGGAAGCACATGGCCTGCAACGCTTCGTCCATCTGCTCGCGGCCCGCCGACAGGCGCACCATCGCGCGCGGCATGGTGATGCGCGCAATCGCGATGGTCCGCACGAACTCGAACGGATCGATCGATTCCGTGCCGGTCAGCGGCGTGCCTTCCACCTGCACCAGATTGTTGATGGGCACCGATTCCGGATACGGGTCCATGTTCGCCAGTTGCGCGATGAGGCCCGCGCGCTCGCGACGCGATTCGCCCAGTCCGACAATGCCGCCGCAGCACACGTTGATGCCCGCGTCGCGTACGCGTTCGAGCGTGTCGAGACGGTCCTGATACGTGCGCGTCGAAATGATCTGGCCGTAGAACTCCGGCGACGTGTCGAGGTTGTGGTTGTAGTAGTCGAGGCCCGCTTCGCGCAGTTGTTGCGCCTGATGCGTCTCCAGCATGCCGAGCGTCACGCAGGTTTCGAGGCCCATCGCCTTCACGCCGCGAATCATGTCCTTGATCGGTTCGAGGTGGCGGTCTTTCGGATTGCGCCACGCGGCGCCCATGCAGAAGCGCGTCGCGCCGTTGTCCTTCGCGACCCGGGCGGCGGCGAGCACTTCGTCGACGGGCATCAGCTTGTCCGCTTGCAGACCGGTGTCGTGATGCACCGACTGCGGACAGTACGCGCAATCCTCTTCGCAACCGCCGGTCTTGATCGACAGCAGCGTGGACAGTTGCACGGTGTTCGCATCGAAATGCTCGCGATGCGTTTGCTGCGCACGGAACATCAGGTCGTTGAACGGCAGTTCATACAGCGCGACGATATCGGCGACGCGCCAGCGCGCGACCGGCTTGCCTTGTGCAGCGACGTTGGTATCGGCGTTGTTGGTGATATTGGCGTTATTGGTGTTACGGGCAGCGGCGCTGTCGGCAGCCGACGAAGCGATGTTCAGTTGCGTCATGTGGTCGATCCTCATGAATGGACGTGATGGTTGATTCAGCGCTGCGCGTGGCGCAGCGTCTGCAAAAGCCGGTTGATGTCGAGTTGCGCGGCCGCGAGTTCCGGCGCTAGCGGATTCAGATGCGGCACGACGCCGAGCAAAGGCGCGTCGTATTCGCGCGCGAGATGCGCGCGGATCGACGCGATGTTTTCGTCGGGGAACGTCATGTCCGGATCGACGCGATTCGCGACCCAGCCGGCGAGCGTGAGTCCGCGCGCGGCGATGGCTTCGGCGGTCAGCAGCGCATGGCTGATGCAGCCGAGGCGCATACCGACCACGAGCACGACCGGCAGCTTCAACGCGACGGCGAGATCGGCAGTATCCTGCGTGGCGGTGAGCGGCACGCGAAAGCCGCCCACGCCTTCCACCACGACGATATCCGCGCGGTTCAGTGCTTCCCGATGACAAGCGACGATGTGGTCGATGTCGAACGTGACATTTTCCAATGCGGCCGCGATATGCGGCGCGGCCGGTTCCTTCAGCAGATACGGCGTGCGCATGGCGGGCGGCAGCAGGACGCTCGACGCGGCGTCGAGTTGATCGGCGTCTTCGTTATGCAGTTCGCCGTTCAGCTCGAACGCGCCCGCCGCGATCGGTTTCATCGCAGCCGCTTGCAGGCCTTCGCGAACGAAACCGCGCAACAGTGCCGACGAAACGAAGGTCTTGCCGATTTCCGTATCCGTGCCCGTGACGAAGAGCGAGAGTGCGGCGTCTTGCGTGCTCATGCGGCTTCTCCTCCTGCCTGTTGCAGGCCCGCTTCGAGCCGGTCGAGATCCGCTTGCGAATGCGCGGCGGACAGCGAAATGCGCAAGCGCGACGTGCCGGTGGGCACGGTCGGCGGACGAATGGCGGGCACCCATAAGCCGGCACGATCGAGCGACGCCGCGATGTCGAGCGTGGCTTCGTTCGCGCCGATCACGAGCGGCTGCACGGCGGTGTGCGAATCGGCCGGCATCCATGGCGTGCGCTTGAGCATGGCGCGCGTGCGTTCGATCAGCAGCCGAAGATGCGCGCGACGCGCATCGCCTTCTTCGCCGCCGATAATGCGCAGACTCGCCGACACCGCATGCGCGGCGGCGGGCACGGAAGCCGTGGTGAAAATATACGGACGCGCGCGCTGCACGAGCCATTCGATCACCGTGGCGTGCGCCGTGACGAACGCGCCCGACACGCCGGCCGCCTTGCCGAGCGTGCCGATCGAAATCAGATTCGGCGAGCGCAACGCGGCTTCGGCAATCGCGCCGCGCCCTTGCGGACCGAGCACGCCGAAGCCGTGCGCGTCGTCGAGAATCAGCCATGCGCCGTGCCGTTCCGCGAGTTCGGCGAGACGCGCGAGCGGCGCGATGTCGCCGTCCATGCTGAAAACCGTGTCGGAGACGATTACCTTCACGTCCGCGTCCGACGCGTCGAGCATCGCGCTCAATGCATCCGTGTCGCAGTGCGGATAGATCTGCACGTCGGCTCGCGACAGACGCGCGCCGTCGATCAGCGATGCGTGATTCAGCGCGTCGGAGAAGAGTGTGGTGCCGCGTCCCGCGAGGGCTGTGAGCGTCGCGAGATTCGCCATGTAGCCGGTGCTGAAGTAGAGCGCGCGCGGCGCGTCGACGAATCCGCCGGCAAATTCAGCGAGGTCTTCTTCGAGTTGCGCATGCGCTCGCGAGTGGCCGCCGAGCAAATGCGAGCCGCCACTGCCTGCGCCGTAGCGTTGCGCGCCTTCGACGATGGCGGCGATCAGTTGCGGATGCGCAGCGAGGCCGAGATAGTCGTTGCTCGCGAAGCCGACGATCTCGCGGCCGTCGACCGTCATGTGCGCGGCGCATGGCGTGTCAGCCGTGCGGCGGCGACGGCGCAGGCCGCGTTCGTCGATTTCCTTCAGCCCTTGAGCGAGTGTGTCGAGGAGATGCATCAGCGGAACTCCGCGAGCGTTGCTTCGAATGTTTCGCGCGTGCGCGTGGCGAGCAACGCGAGTTCTTCGTCGTCGAGAATGTACGGAGGCATCAGATACACCGTGGTCGAAATGGGGCGCAACAGCAACTCCCGCTGCAAGGCGTTTTCGAAGAAGCGGCGCGAAAATGCTTTGGCATGCTGAGCATTGTCGATCACTGCGTCGAAGGCGAATATCGTTCCGCATTGGCGCAGATTGCGCACGTTCGAGTGTTCCGCGAGCGGCGCGAGTGCGGACTTCAGCGCGGCTGACTTCGTGACGTTGACCGCGAGGACGCGCTCGCTCGCGAACAGCTCGAGCGTGGCGAGCGCCGCGCGGCACGCGAGCGGATTGCCGGTGTACGAATGCGAGTGCAGGAAGCCGCGAGCGGTGTCGTCGTGATAAAAGGCGTCGAAGATTTCATCGCGCGAGAGCACGATGGACAGCGGCAGATAGCCGCCGCTAATGCCTTTTGACAGACACAGGAAATCCGGCCAGATGCCGGCCTGTTCGCACGCGAAGAATGTGCCGGTGCGTCCGCAGCCGACGGCGATTTCGTCGGCGATCAGATGCACGCCGTGCTGATCGCACAGCGCGCGCAAACCTGCGATATACGACGCGTCGTGCATGGCCATGCCGGCCGCGCATTGCACGAGCGGCTCGACGATCAGCGCGGCGATTTTCGTGCCGCGTGCTTCGAAGAGCAAGCGCACGTGATCGAGCGCGCGACGGGCGACGTCCGCGGCGGTTTCGCCGGGCTGGGCGAGACGCGCGTCGGGCGATGCGACGACGTGCGCGTTGCGGATCAGCGGATCGTAGGCGTCCTTGAACAGCGCGACGTCGGTCACGCCGAGTGCGCCGATGGTCTCGCCGTGATAGCTGTTGGCGACGCAGACGAATTCCTGCTTGTCGGCGAAGCCCCGATTGCGCCATGAGTGGAAGCTCATTTTCAGCGCGATTTCGACGGCGGATGCGCCATCCGAAGCGAAGAACGCGTGACCCAGCGTGTGGTGCGTGAGCGCGCCGAGGCGTTCCGCGAGTTCGATGGCGGGTTCGTGCGTGCAGCCGGCGAGCATCGCGTGCTCGAGCGTATCGAGTTGCTCCTTGAGCGCCGCGTTGATGCGCGGGTTCGCGTGACCAAAGAGGTTGACCCACCACGAACTGATTGCATCCAGATAACGATGACCGGCGCGATCGTAGAGCCACGCGCCTTGACCGCGCGCGACGGGCACGAGCGGCAGACGCTCGTGGTGCTTCATCTGCGTGCAGGGATGCCAGACCGCGCGCAGGCTGCGGGCGATCCAGTCTTCGGTCGATGTCGGTGATGTTGCTGAGTTTTCCAAGGGGTACTCCGGTGGTGCTTTTTTGCCGCTTTCTTGCGCTTTCTTGCCGCTGCGGGTTGTTTTTTTGTCGGATTTTTTGGGTGCGGCGCGGGGCGCTTTTTGCGCTGCGCGCGGCGCGAAGGCTAGCGTGCGGGGTCGAGATTAGCGGTTTATTTGCGGCTTTGCACTAGAGGTTTGGAAGCGCAGTTTGCTTGTGGGGCGGGGGTTTGAGGCTGTTCGGAACAGCTGCGCCGTGTTCTTGAGCGAAGGGCGCGGATGAGGGGAGTTGGCGACGAGAAAGTATTGGGCAGTGGTGGGTGGGGAATGGGGTGTTTGGTGGGTGGGGTGGCTGGAAGGTTGAATTTGGGGGTGGGGCGTTGTGGCTGGGTGTTTGCGGTGTTTTTTATGCGTTGGTGGCGTCTTTTGACTCTGCGTGAGCGGAATTGAGCTGAACATTGGATCGTAGTTGTGGCCGGCACATGCTGTGCATCTGCCCGTTTTCATGAGCATGGTGATGATAGAGGGGCGTCTGTCGGCGCGCGACGCGCTCCTCTGTGCGGCTCGTGGTCTTGCCGGTGCGTCGGCCGAGCGCGTCGTACGCGTAGCGGGCGCTGTGGAAGCCGCTTCTGCTCTGGCCCGAGGCGCGAACCATGCGCCCTTCATCGTCGTAGACGAAGTCCTGCGCCATGCCGTCCCGCGTCTTGCGGCAGAGCTGGTCGAAGCCGTCGTAGGTGTAGCCGGTGTCGCGAAAGCGGGTCAGCAGATCGCTCAGAACCTTGCTCGCGGTGGCGTCCCGGGTCGCGTCGATCAGATTGTCGGCGGCATCGTAGGCGTACCGTT
>NZ_JAYXBK010000013.1:0-175691 GCF_036016995.1 Paraburkholderia sp. MPAMCS5 | reverse complement strand
GAACAGGACCGTGAAACGACTCCACGCCGATGATAGTGCGGATTGCCCGTGTGAAAGTAGGTAATCGTCAGGCTCCCCAGCAGCATCAGAAACCCCACCCCTTCAAGGTGGGGTTTCTGCGTTTACGGCGGCGAAAAACAGACAGAACCCGCAGCCGTTTGCCGCTGCGTCCAACCCACAGCGGCAATGATCGTCACTACATCGCTGCGTTTCGATTTTCTCCAACCGAGTTCGGAGCAGCTTGCAGAGGTCCGTTCTCCTCGGCATCGGGTTGATCAATTTCCGCGAGCAACGCCTCGTCGCGTGCAATGACTTTCGGTAGGTGCGTGCGCAAAAACTCTACCCACGTTCGCGTTTTTGCGTCGATAAACTTGCGCGACGGATACAGCGCATAAACATTCATCTTCTGCAGCGTATGGTCCGGCAATACACGCACTAACGTCCCATCTCGCAATCCGGCGATGGCGGCGTAAAGCGGCACCATGCCAATGCCCATCCCCTCGCGGATCGCCACAATCAGCGACTCCGCGATATTAACCTGCACTGGACCATCCACTTCCATTGTCTCGCTGCCGTTGGGCCCGTCGAGTACCCACTCGTGCGGCGGAAAGGCCGGCGTATGCAGGATCAAACACGCGTGATGCGCAAGATCTCCGGGTCGCCGCGGCGCCCCATGCGCTCTGACATAGGCGGGCGACGCGCACAATATGCTGAACGTCGTGCCGAGCGGAAGCGAAACGAGGTCGGAATTGGGCAGCGTCGACGCGCCAATCACTGCAACATCCGCGCTGCCTTCGAAAAGATCGGGCATGCGCTGCGACAGCGTCAATTCCACGGTCACTTCCGGATAAAGAGCGCGATAACGTGAGATTGCCGGCAACACGTAATGCTGACCGATACTCGCGAAGCTATGCATGCGAAGCGCGCCGCTCGGGCGTTCGTGTGCACAACTGGCTTCTTCTTCGGCGGTATCGACGTCAGTCAGAATTTGCTGGCAGCGCTTCAGGTAACGCTCGCCCGCGGTAGTGAGCGCCAGACGGCGCGTCGAGCGGTTCAGCAAACGCGTACGCAAATGGGCTTCGAGTTCTGAGACTGCGCGCGACATGGCGCCGGTCGTCGAATTGAGCGACTGCGCGGCGGCGGTAAAACTGCCGGCCTCCACCACGCGCGAGAACACTCGCATGTTTTGTAACGTATCCATCAATCCTTCTAATTCACGGCAGAGGCCGTATTGTCCGCCTGTCCGATAGGCCCATTGTTGCTCGTCCTGGAAGGGACATTCCGCAGCCGTCCTGTTAATGCGCGCGTCGCATGCTCCTACAATCGGCGCCTTGCTTGCCGGCACCCGCCCGATCGACCGGCGCTTTCTTTTTGCGACAAACCGAGGCGCCTTGCTTTTCGATGAAACGCCAGCACGCGACCCACGCGACGGTCAATCCTGATGACCAGGAGTGTGCGGCATCGCGCAGTCTGAATGCGATCATTCGCGACTGGGCCAACAGTGACGGACTCATCTGGCTGCATCTGTCGAAAACGGTGAGTGCCGGGTTGATCGCGCTCGGCATTGCCATGCTGTTGGATTTGCCCCAGCCGCGCATCGCCATGACGACGGTGTTTGTGCTGATGCAGCCGTTCAGCGGCATGGTGCTCGCGAAAAGCTTCTATCGGATTCTTGGAACCGCCGTGGGCGCGATCGCGGCGTTGACGCTCGGCGCGCTGTTCGTTCAGCAGGCTGAATTGCATATGCTCGTCATGATCGTCTGGGTGAGCACGTGCATCGCGGCGGCGGTCCGGTTCCGGCATTTCAGGTGGTACGGCTTTGTCCTCGCGGGCTATACGGCCGCGCTGATCGGCATTCCGAACGTCACGACGCCACACGGGCTTTTCCTCGCGGCGCTGACGCGCGCAGCGGAAGTGACGGTGGGGATCGTCTGTTCGAGCGCAGTGAGCGCGTTGATCGTGCCACAGCGATCGAGCCATGCTCTGCTTCGCGCGCTGCACATGAGGTATCGGAATTTTACTGCGTTCGCTGCCGACGTGCTTTGCCGCCAGGTCGACCGCGGCGAGTTCGAGCGGCGTTTCGCGGACCTCATCGACGAGATAGTGGGCTTTGAAGCGACACGTATTTTCGCCGCTTTCGAGGACCCGGCGATGCGCTCATGCAACCATCATCTGGGCCGTCTGAACAACGAGTTCATGGACACTTGCGCTCGATTGCACGCGCTGCACCAGTTGCTGAAGCGTTTGCACGCGAGCGGCGCGGCACCGATCGTGGCGGCCACCGATCCATATTTTCGCGAGCTTGCGGCATTGCTCGGTTCGCCGCGCGACGCATCGTTCGACGCATCGGTCGATGTATCGAATCTCGCGGCCCGACTTCGCTCGTTTCAGGCGAGCCTGCCGCGGCGCGTGCGGGAGGCGAGAAAGCAGCAGGAACACACGTCGGCGGAGTCGCTGGCGGACTTCGACACGGCGGTAGAGCTGTTATATCGCTTTGTGAATGAATGGACGCGCTACTCCGACACGTACGTCAGCCTTGCAGGGCGCAAGCCAATCGAGCAGCCACGCAGCGCGAACCGTTACGTCAGCATAACGAACCATTTTCTGGTCGCGTTCACGTTTATCCGCTCAGCAACCGTGATGGCGATCGCGGCCGCGTTCTGGATCGCCACCGACTGGCCGAGCGGCGGCCTCGCTGTCATCGGCGCGGCGCTGGCGTGCGCGCTGACATCGACCGCGCCGAACGCTTCGAAGATGGCCGTACAGATGGCGCTCGGCGCCATGATGGCGACCATCGCCGGCTACCTGTTCACCTGCTACGTCTATCCCGAGATCGACGGCTTTCCACTGCTTTGCATGACGCTCGCGCCCGTGCTCGCGCTGGGCGCGCACTTCGCGACGCGCAAACGCACGACGGGTTTCGGCGTCGGCTTCTCGGTCTTTTTCTGCCTGTTGGCCGCGCCGGACAATGTGGCGACTTTCGAGCCGGCGTTGCTGATCAACAACGGCCTTGCGCTCATTGCTTCCATGCTGATGGCGGCCATGGTGTTTGCGGTCGTCTTTCCCGCCGACATGCCGTGGCTCGTCGAACGAATCATGGGCGACCTGCGCGCGCAGGCCGTGCTCGCATGCAAGGACGACCGGCCGGACCTCAATCAACGATTTCAGTCGAGCACGCACGACCTCGGTTCGCAATTGCGCATGCTGTTGACGCGACGCTCGCGCCGTCGCCGGCATGCGTTGCGCTGGATGCTCGTGACGCTCGAAGTGGGACACGCCGTGATCGATTTGCGCAACGAAGCGGCGCATGCCGATTATGCGCACGCACTTCATCCACGCTGGTGCGCGGCCATGAAAGTTACGCTCGAAGATCTCGCGCAACTGTTTGAGCGGTCCGACGCGCGCGCTCTCGATCGCGCCCTCGTATCTGTTCGCTCGGCCACGTGGATCGCGCAGGACATGTTGAAAGCGGTGCAGCCGAATACGGAAAAACGTCACGACATGCAACGCATGTTGAGTTGCCTGCATTTCATTCGCACCGCCTTGCTCGACAAGGACGCGCCTTTCCAGTCCCGCTGACGGATTCAGATCAACGCGCGCACACCAACCCGTGCACGCGGCTCAAACAACTACCCGATTTTTGTGCCAGATGGAAAGGTGACTTCCGGACACCCGCGTTTATTCGCACACACAGCAGTCATATAGTTTCATCGCTGTCACGCAGTAACCGTTAGTCCTGGAGAACGAAATGAAAGTGTTGAATATTGTCCTGATTGCCTGCTCTTTGTCCGCGGCCGCCGCGCATGCACAAACGGCACAGGTCTCGCCGCAACAACAGGTGTCGCAGACAAACGTCCGTCAAGCCGACGACGTTGCGCCGCCAAGCCGCGCTGTCGCGCCCGCCAGTACCGCTGAAGAATGCGTCGGCCCAATGAGCTTTTGCAACATTTACTTCGGCAGCTAGACGCGTCAGGCAGGCCGCCGCAACGCTGGTCGCGACGCCGTCCAATCATGACGCCGCGGCCATTGCGACATGCTGACCGCGAACCCGAGCACGCCGTAGACGTGTGCGCTGTTTGACCCGATTGGTGAACATGGAGGGACTCGTTTCATGTACGAAGAGCGAATTCGGTGCGCCTCGCTGCGCAAGAAGATCACTTCAGCGGCCGAGGCCGCACGGCTGATTCAGGACGGCATGCGCGTCGGCACGAGCGGCTTCACGCGTGCGGGCGATGCCAAGGCCGTTCCCGTGGCATTGGCCGAGTGTGCTCGCCAACAACGCGAACCACTGCGCATCACGTTGATGACGGGCGCGTCGCTCGGTCACGACGTGGACCGCCTGCTCACCGAGGCGCATGTGATCGAACGGCGGCTGCCGTTTCAGGTGGACAAGACGCTGCGCGACGCGATCAATCGCGGTGAAGTGATGTTCGTCGATCAGCATCTTTCCGAAACGGTCGAGATGCTGCGCGCGAATCAACTCGGCAAACTCGATGTCGCGATCGTCGAAGCCGTGGCGATCACCGAAAGCGGTGGCATCGTGCCGACGACATCGGTCGGAAATTCGGCAAGCTTCGCGATCCTCGCCGAGAAGCTAATCGTGGAGATCAATCTTGCGCAGCCGCTTGCACTCGAGGGACTGCACGACATCTGGATTCCGGGCCGCCGGCCGCATCGCGATCCGCTGCCGATCGTTCATCCGCGCGACCGGGTTGGCACACCCGCGATCGAGATTCCGCAGGAAAAAATCGCTGCGATTGTCGTCACGAACAAGGCGGATAGTCCGTCGACGGCGCTGCCCGCCGATACGGAGACCCGACTGATCGCCGGCCATTTGATCGAGTTTTTCCAGCACGAAGTGTCGCGCGGACGCATGCCTCCGCGCTTGCCGCCGTTGCAAGCGGGCATCGGCACCATCGCGAATGCTGTGCTGGCCGGATTCGTCGATGCGCCTTTCGATGCTTTCGAAATCTATTCCGAAGTGCTGCAGGATTCGACCTTCGACCTGATGGACGCCGGCAAGGTCACGTTTGCCTCCGGGGCGTCGATCACATTGTCGGCCGCGCGGCAGACACAGGTGCTCGGCGAACTCGAACGTTACCGAGATCGCCTCGTGCTGCGCCCGCAAGAAGTCAGCAACCATCCCGAAGTGATTCGGCGGCTCGGGCTGATCGCATTGAACACGGCGCTGGAATTTGACATATATGGCAACGTGAATTCAACGCACGTGGGCGGCACGCATATGATGAACGGCATAGGCGGCTCGGGCGACTTTGCGCGGAACGCGTCGTGTGCGATCTTCTCAACGAAGTCGACGGCGAGAGGCGGCTGCATTTCGAGCGTGGTGCCGATGGTTCCGCATTGCGACCACAACGAACACGATGTCGACGTAGTCGTAACGGAGCAGGGGCTCGCCGACCTGCGAGGTCTCGCTCCGCGCGAACGCGCCGCGCTGATTATCCAGAACTGCTCGCACCCACGGTATCGCGATCTGCTTCGTGACTACTACCGGGATGCATTGCGCGGCGAAGGACAAACGCCGCATCGGCTCGATCAGGCTTTCGCCTGGCACGCAAGACTGCGGGACACCGGCTCGATGTTGCCGGCAGTGCGGTCTTGAGCCGGAATAATTAAGCGAGCGAAAAGACGGCGTCACGGGGGTTTTTCCCCTGACGCCGACGGCA
The DNA here is from genome assembly GCF_036016995.1 of Paraburkholderia sp. MPAMCS5. Lineage (NCBI taxonomy): Bacteria > Pseudomonadati > Pseudomonadota > Betaproteobacteria > Burkholderiales > Burkholderiaceae > Paraburkholderia > Paraburkholderia sp. MPAMCS5. The sequence goes on along the minus strand of NZ_JAYXBK010000013.1, from coordinate 170,007 downwards.
TCGGATGGTACGGTCAGCTACCTCGCCGGATGAGCCGGATGATAAACAGCAGAATGACCGCGCCGATCACAGCCGTGATGATCGAACCGATCCAGCCGCCGCCCAGCGAAATGTGCAGCACGCCCGCGAGCCAGCCGCCGATGAACGCGCCCACAATGCCGACGATGATGTCGACGATAAGGCCAAAGCCGCCGCCCTTGACCAGCACGCCAGCCAGCCAGCCAGCGATCGCGCCGATGATAATCCATGCAATGATGCCGTGTTCCATAATCGAGACTCCATGGTTGAGTGTGAAAAATACACGGTGACAGAGCTTAGTCGAACCTTATGGGACAGTCCATATTCAGGATATGGAATTAACATTGTCTGAATCTATTGCAAGCTAAGTGTAGACGATGGGCGCGCATATTGGCGACCCGAGCGTGGGCTGCCGCGCAGAGGAAATTTCGACAACCAGCGCAGACCGATCGCCTGATTATTACGGAGTCCAGATATTGACGGTGACCATCGCGAAAAGCAAACTGTTCACACCTTGAATACCTGTCGCGCACGTTGCCGGCCTGCACGACGGTGGCGGGGTTTGCCGTTCACGTCATTGAGGAATGTATGAAAGTTAAAGCTCTTGGCATTGTTGCCGGCGCATTGATCGCCACTGCTCCGTTCGTTTCGTTTGCCGCGGGCCTGCCTGCGCCGTTCGAAGGGAGCAGCACCCTGCAGGCGGAAGGCGTGGTGAAATCCGTCGACTACGCAAAGCACACCGTGACTGTTTTCGACGCACGGGGCGGCGAGGCATCGCTCGACATCACGGACACGCACAACCTCGCGCAAATCAAGCCAGGCGGCAAAGTTCACATCCGTATGATGCGCAACGCTATGATAAGCGTCACGCGCGGTGCTGGCGGGCAGGGTGCAATGGCTCCAAATTCGCAGCCGGACGCTAACCCGAACGTGGCCGAAGTGCAGGCAATCGACCACGCTTCAGGCGTCATGGCATTGAAGGGCGCCGGCGGCTCGGTGTTCCACATCCAGGGCCGCGACCCGGTGAAGCTCGCGAACGTGAAGCCGGGCATGCAAGTATCGGTGGCATTCGCACCGCAAGTTAGTGTCGCAGTGGCGCCTGCGGAATAAATCGCGCTTGGCGCCCGTCCTTTGCGCGCCTTGTTCGACCATGACGCGATAATCCGCGAGGGCCGCGCTCCACTCGCCTTAATCCGGTTCGCCGGGCACGAGACGCAGTCGCGTGATTTCCGACGGCGCGCCGAGGCGCTTCGGAGGTCCCCAATAGCCGGTGCCACGGCTCGTATATACCCAGAGTCCGTTCAGACGTGCAAGACCGGCGGTGAACGGCTGCTGAAACCGCACAAAAAAGTTCCAGGGAAAAAACTGGCCCCCGTGCGTATGACCTGAGAGTTGAAGTGTGAAGCCAGCCGCAGCGGCAGCTTCGGCAGAGCGAGGCTGGTGGGCGAGCAGCACCTTGATCAAGACGTCGCCTGGTGCGCCCGCAATTGCCGCCATCGGATCACTGCGGTGCAGCGGGTCGTGATGACCAGCAGAATAGTCGGTTACGCCGGCAATGACGGCCCGCGCACCGTCGTGATCCACGATCACGTGTTCGTTGAGCAGCACGTTCAGTCCGAGGCGTCGGAATTCGTCGATCCACGCGTTGGCGCCGGCGTAGTATTCGTGGTTGCCGGTAACGAGAAACGCGCCGTGACGCGCATTCAACCGTGAAAGTGGTTGCGTGTGCTGCGTCAACTGCGGCACGCTGCCGTCCACCACGTCGCCGGTTACGGCGATGAGATCGGGCTTCAGGCGATTCACTGCGTCGACAATCGCATCGACGTAGCGGCGCTTGATGGTCGGGCCCACGTGAATGTCGCTGATCTGAACGATCGTGAAGCCTTCGAGCGCGACTGGCAGATCGTCGATCGGCACCTCGATCGTCACGACCCTGGCGCGGCGGCGGGCGTTGACAAGCCCGATCGAGGTCGAGAGTAAGGCAAGCAGCGGAACGGCGGCCGCGGTGGTGGTCCGCCAGTGAGCTAGGGCGATCGTCTTGGGCCAGATTGCGTCGATCGTCATCAGCGAAGCGAGCGCAAGGTCGCGCGCGAATGTCAGTACCAGCAGCGACGAGAAGAAGCCCATCGCAAGCAGGCCCACCCACGCGAGCCGGTCGCCCAGCGGTTGCCGTTTGATGGTGCGCGCAAGCATGCCGAGTGGAATCAGAAATACGGACAGTACGAGCCACAACCCGGAGATCCAGCGAGCTGTGTTATCTACGGGCATGTCCGGAATCAGGCGAAGGCCGACGTAGATGTGCAGCAGAATGCCAATCAGGATGAGGCGTACCAGAAACGATGAGCGGCGCATAGAGAAGACGAAGGCGGGAAGGAACCTGCATGAACGGCACGCTGGCGGGAGAGTCTTCGCTGGCGCGATGCAGCTAACGGTCGAACCATTCTACCGACATGCGCAACTGCGTGCCCGCGGCGCGAAATATGCTGCTGCTGTTGGCGAGCTTCGCGCCATTTACAGTTGAGTCGGCCTGTCTCGTTGCACTGCAGCGAGAACCAGTACGCAGCAAGCGTCGCAATGGAAGATCCCTCACAAACGTCCGCAATCGGTCTTCATCGCCCGAATTAAATGGGCTTTGAATTGCACCCCGGCGTGGACTATTCTGAAAGAGAGTAGGCCGAAACAGCCAGCCATGGCGAACTATCGGCGCGTCAAAGGCCTGCTCAATCGGCGTTATCGCCCGCAAATAGCGAGGCGGGAGGCGATCATGAAACTGCTCGGTTCGGGCCATCGTTTTCATCACGGCGATTCCGCGCACCGCGCGCATCACGTGGGACATGAGGGCAGCCATGTCATGTTGCCTCTCGTCGGCATATCGTTGATGGCGCTCGGGTTGTACCTCGCCGTGCGCAACGTCGACTTCTCCGAGCTGGGCAAGAGCGCGCTGTTCGATGTCGTGATGCTGTGCGTCGCGCTGGGTATCGCCGGGTTGTTTGGCTTCGTCGGCGCGTGGCTACGTTCGAATGGCGACGAGGCCGAAGAAGGCTTCTGCTTCATCGGCGCCGTAATCGGGGTCGTGGTGTTCTACGTCGCGATTTTCAGCTAAAGATGCGCGTCACATTATGCGAGCCGCTTCGTCGAAACTGAAGCGCGGACTGCGCGGGTGGAGTTTCGACGCATCGCCGTAGCCCAGATTAATCAGAAAGTTCGATTTGATCGTCGTGCCCGCGAAGAATGCTTCATCGATCTTCGCGGCGTCGAAGCCCGACATCGGACCGGCGTCGAGGCCGAGCGCGCGGGCCGCGAGAATCAGATAGCCGCCTTGCAGCGTCGAATTGCGGAACGCCGTGTCCGCAATCGCCCGGTCGTTGCTGGCAAACATCGCGACAATGACGGTCACGGGCGCCGCCATCGTCTTATCCACGTTACCCGCCGACAAGGCTGGCCGCAGCTTCTCCTTCGCTGCTGGGCTTTTCACGAAGACGAAACGCGCAGGGCTCGAATTGGCCGATGTCGGGCCGAGCAGCGTCAACTCCACAAGTTGCTGGAGTAGCGCGCCGCCGACGGGCTTTGGCTGCCAGGCCACATGCGTGCGGGCTTCGCGGAACAACTGGTCCAGCGCGTCGTCGGAAAGAATCATAGTGATGGTCCGGGAAGATAGAGAATGAAAAAGCGCCGTGACGCGGCGGTGAGCGCGTCAACAAAGCGCAATGAAACCGCAAGCCGCCGAAAGTGAGCGGCCCGTCGTTGCCGCCATAATAGCCAACGTTGCGCCCCGCAAGGTTGGCGCGCCCGCATCAGACACGCCTATGAACGATCTTTTCAATGACCTTCCGACGCCCGACGTCGACTGGTATCCCGACTGGCTCACGCCCGCACGGGCGGAGCAGCTTCTGGCGCAACTCATCGGTGAAGTCGAATGGCGGCAGGACACGATGGGCACGCCCGGCGGCCGTGTCGCGCTGCCGCGGCTGACTGCCTGGCAGGGCGATCCGAATGCGGTCTATGTTTACTCGGGCATCCGCAACATCCCGCAGCCATGGACGCCGGCCGTCGCCGAGCTTAGGGTCGCCGCCGAGGCCCTCTGCGGCGCGCAGTTCAACAGCGTGTTGCTCAACCGCTACCGCAACGGCACGGACAGCATGGGCTGGCACGCCGACCGCGAGCCTGAACTCGGCCCACAGCCGGTGATTGCATCGGTCAGTCTTGGCGCGGCGCGCACTTTCGACCTTCGGCATAACAAAAGCGGCGTTGTGCAGTCGTTTTCCCTGAAGGGCGGCAGTCTGCTGGTGATGAAGGGCAGCACGCAAGCCGAATGGCGGCATCGTGTGCCGAAGGAGCCGCGCGTCGCGGGCGAGCGCATTAACTTGACCTTCCGATGGGTCACGCCGCGCGCCGCGTCCCGCTAATTTGCTATCACTCCATACCGCGTCGCACAAACCCCGGCAGGTAAGCGCATAAAACCTCACGGCAGCCACCGGCCCGTCTCCATCCGCGTATCGCATTGGGCCGCAACAAACCGTCTTGCCGTCGCCAATCCCGTGTCCTATATCAAAACTGATATTGCCGACGCGAATCATATGATTGGACTGTTAACGCCCCGCACACTACGCTACATCACGATCCACACACCGTGAGTGCCGCGACGGCCGGGCGGATTCGATGGATCGCCTACACAACAACGATCAGGAGACAGTCATGGCGAATACACGACGCGCCGCATGTCGTGCGTTGGGCGCGCTTGCGCTGTGCGCGGGTTTGGGTGCGCTGACGCTGGCCACGCCGGGCGCCTACGCGCAGGACAAACCGATCACGCTGGGTTTCGCGCAGGTCGGCGCGGAAAGCGCATGGCGAACCGCTAATACCGAGTCGGTAAAGTCCGCGGCCACCGAAGCGAAAATCAAACTCAAATTCTCGGACGCGCAGCAAAAACAGGAAAACCAGATTAAGGCGATTCGCTCGTACATCGCACAAAAAGTGGATGTGATCGCGTTCTCGCCGGTCGTCGAGTCAGGCTGGGAACCGGTGCTGCGCGAGGCCAAGGCTGCGAAGATTCCGGTGATCCTCACGGACCGCAACATCGACGTCAAAGACACCTCGCTTTACGTGACGATGATCGGCTCGGATTTTCTGGAAGAAGGACGACGCGGCGGCAAATGGCTCGCCGACCACTATAAGGATTCGCAAGGTCCGGTGAACATCGCCGAATTGCAGGGGACAGTCGGCTCCGCGCCAGCGAATGACCGGCATGCGGGCCTTATCGAAGTGATCAAGAGCGATCCGAAGTTCAAGATCATCGCCTCGCAAAGTGGCGACTTCACATTGGCCGGCGGCAAGCAGGTCATGGAAGCGTTCATCAAGAGCTACGGCAACAAGATCAATGTGGTTTATGCGCATAACGACGACATGGCGCTGGGCGCTATCCAGGCGATGGAAGAGGCCGGCATGCATCCGGGCAAGGATGTGACCGTCGTTTCGTTCGATGCAACCAAAGGCGGCTTCCAGGCAATGGCCGCTGGCAAGATGAATGTCGATGTCGAATGCAGCCCGCTGCTTGGTCCACAGCTGATGTCGGCGGTAAAGGATGTGGTGGCCGGCAAGCCTTTGCCGAAGCGCATTCTCACGCAAGAGACGGTCTTCCCGATGAGCGTTGCGGCGCAGACATTGCCGACACGCAAGTATTAAACAATGTAGTTAGGCTGCCTTATTAATATGCGTGAATAAAAATCACAGCACCACGGCAGAAACGCGGATAAGCACAGTAACGACAGATCGAAAAAGTTCTCCAGCGGTGCCTGACCGTCCGATTGCTTGGGCAGCGGACGGTCTCTTTTCACCCAAGGTCCGCGATGCTGGAGCGCGCCGCATCAACGCAACGCCGATCGAGCGAGGTCTATGACGCATCCCGCTTCCGAACCGAATCCGCCGGCCATGGGCGCGTGCGCTTCCGCCAACGCCAACGCCAACGCCAACGCCCGAGACCCGATTCTCTCCACCACCGGCGTGAGCAAAACCTTTCCGGGCGTGAAAGCGCTGCAGAACGTTGATTTCCGCCTGTTCCCCGGCGAAGTTCACACGCTGATGGGGCAGAACGGCGCTGGCAAATCCACCTTGATCAACGTGCTCACCGGCGTTCTCGCGCCCGACGCCGGCACGATCCGTCTGGCGGGCGAAGTGGTCGCGTTCGCGTCCCCGCAGGAAGCCGAGGCGGCCGGCGTGCGCACGCTTTATCAGGAAGTGAACCTGTGCCCGAACCTGTCGGTCGCGGAGAATATCTTCGCGGGCCGGCAACCTCGGCGCTTCGGCGCGATCGACTGGTCCGACATCAAACGGCGCGCTCAAGCCGCGCTTGCGCGGCTCGATATCTCGCTCGACGTCACACGTTCGCTCGATGCCTACCCGATCGCCGTGCAACAGATGGTGGCGATTGCAAGAGCGCTTTCCGTGGACGCGCGCGTGCTGATACTCGACGAACCCACGTCGAGTCTCGACGACAGCGAAGTCGCGCAGCTTTTCAAAATACTTCGACATCTTAAGCAATCTGGCATTGCAATCCTGTTCGTCACGCACTTTATCGAGCAGACGTATGCCATTTCAGACCGCATCACGGTCATGCGCAATGGCGAGCGAGAAGGCGAATATCTCGCGCGCGATCTGCCTGCCGATCAACTCGTCTCGAAGATGGTCGGTCATGAGCGCATGAGCGCGCGTCTGCGCGAAGCCGCGCACGAAGCATCCGATGCGGGCGAGCATCCGCAAGGCAAACAGGCAGCGCCTGCGTTTATCGAGCTGCGCGGCGTGGGCCGGTGCGGCACATTGCAACCCATCGATCTCGACGTGCGGCGCGGCCAGATACTGGGTCTCGCCGGCCTGCTCGGTTCGGGCCGCACGGAAACTGCGCGGCTGCTGTTCGGCGCGGACCGCGCCGACAGCGGCACCTTGCTCGTGGACGGCAAGCCCGTGCGTCTGCGCTCGCCGCACGACGCGGTGCGCCATGGCATCGCGTATTGCGCGGAAGACCGCAAGAAAGAGGGCATCGTCGCGGACCTGTCGATCCGCGAGAACATCGTGCTCGCGTTGCAGGCGAGGCGCGGCTGGTGGCGCAAGATCAGCCGCCAACGCGCGCGCGAACTGGCCGACCTGTGGATCGAGCGCCTCGGCATCAAGGCCTCGGACGCGGAACAGCCGATCGCACTGCTGTCCGGCGGCAATCAGCAGAAAGCGCTGCTCGCGCGCTGGCTTGCCACCGATCCGAAACTCCTGATTCTCGACGAACCCACGCGTGGCATCGACATCGCCGCGAAGTTCGACATCATGGACCGTCTGCTCGCGTTGTGCGCAAACGGCCTGAGCATCCTGTTCATTTCGTCGGAGATCGGCGAGGTGCTGCGCGTCAGTCATCGCGTGGCGGTGTTGCGCGACCGCCGCAAGATTGCCGAGGTCGCGGGCCATGCGTCGAACGAGGACAATATCTACCGACTCATCGCGGGGAGCGGCGAATGAAGCTATCGAACTGGCTCGCGCGCGACGGCGTCGAGCGTCTATTGATCTGGCCGTGCGTGACGTTGGCACTGTTGTGCGCGCTGAACCTGTGGGTGAATCCGCATTTCCTGTCGCTGCGTCTGCTCGACGGCCATCTGTTCGGCGCGCCAATCGACGTGCTGAATCGCGCCGCGCCGCTGGCGCTCGTGGCGACCGGCATGACGCTCGTGATCGCGACGCGCGGCATCGACATCTCGGTGGGCGCCGTGGTGGCGATCGCCGGCGCGGCGGCGGCCACGCTGCTCGCGACGCAGCCGCTGCCGACCGGCGGACTCGTCGCGCAAGCATTGCTCGCGGCATTGCTCGTCGGCGTGCTGAGCGGAATGTGGAACGGCGTGCTGGTGTCCTTTGTCGGCATGCAGCCGATCATCGCCACGTTGATCCTGATGGTGGCGGGGCGCGGCATCGCACAACTGCTGACGGCGGGCCAGATCATTCCAATCGGCGCACCCGGCTATCTGTTCGTCGGCGGCGGATACTGGCTCGGCGTGCCGTGTTCCGTGTGGATCGCCACGCTCGCGGTGCTCGCAACGGCAGCGCTTGTCGAAGGCACAGCGCTTGGCTTGTTCATCCGCGCTATCGGCGTGAATCCGGTCGCGACGCGCCTCGTCGGATTGCGCTCCAAAGCGCTGGTCTTCGCGGTGTACGGCTTCTCGGGATTGACCGCCGCGGTGGCGGGCATCCTGATCAGCTCGAACGTGCGCAGCGCCGACGGCAACAACGCAGGCCTGCTGCTCGAACTCGACGCGATTCTCGCGGTGACGCTCGGCGGCACGTCGCTGCTCGGCGGCCGCTTCAGTCTCGCGGGCACGGTGCTCGGCGCGCTGATCATCCAGACGCTGACTTACACGACGTATTCGATCGGCGTGCCGCCGGAGGCGACGCTGGTCGTAAAGGCCGCCGTGGTGCTCGCGGTAAGCGTGATCCAGTCGCCGGCCGCGCGCTCGCTCGCCATATCGTTCGGTATGCTTATAATCAGAAAGCGCGGGGTGGCGCGATGAGACGACTTCTCGAAGCATGGGCTCATGTTGTCGATCCGCGCACGCTGCCCATTGCGGTCACGATCCTGCTGTTCTGCGCGCTATTCGGGTTCGGCTCGGTGATGTACACCGGCTTCTTCTCGTGGCAAGTGCTGCTCGATCTGCTGGTCGACAACGCGTTCCTGCTGATCGTCGCAATCGGCATGACCTTCGTGATCGTGTCGGGCGGAATCGATCTGTCGGTGGGTTCCGTGGTTGCGCTTACAACTATCGTAGAGGCGGTGTTGAGCGAACATCTGCATCTGTCGGTATGGATCATCTTGCCGATCGTTCTTGTGATGGGCACCGCGTTCGGCGCCGTCCAGGGCGCGCTGATTCACTTCTTCCGCTTGCAGGCGTTTATCGTTACGCTGGCCGGCATGTTCTTCGCTCGCGGCTTGTGCTTTCTGATCACCACGCAGTCGATCACGATCAACGATCCGGCCTTCCACGCAATCTCCGCATTCCGGCTGGACATTGGCGTCGGCTCGGTGAGCGCCAACGTGCTGATCGCGTTCGTCGCGCTGCTGGGCGCGATTTACGTCGCGCACTTCACGCGCTTTGGCCGCAACGTGTATGCGGTCGGCGGCAATGCGCGCTCGGCGCTGCTGATGGGTTTGCCGGTCGCGCGCACGCGCGTCGGCGTGTATGCGCTGAGCGGCTTCTGCTCGGCGCTCGGCGGCGCGGTCTTCACGTTCTATGTGCTGTCCGGTTATGGCTTGCAAGGGCAGGGCATGGAACTCGACGCCATCGCCGCGACGGTGATTGGCGGAACGCTGCTGACAGGCGGCGTGGGCTATGTCATCGGCTCGCTCTTCGGCGTCGGCATTCTCGGCACGATTCAGACGCTGATCACCTTCGACGGCACGCTCAGTTCCTGGTGGACGCGCATCGTGATCGGCGCGCTGCTATGCGCGTTCTGTCTGCTGCAGCGCCTGATCGAGCGCCATGCCAAGTCGGTGCGGCGGCCCGGCGGAACCGGCGCGGTGGTGACGTCGGGGCGCGAGCGCGCGCAGGACGAAGCCTCGACGGCATCCGACTCGCACGCGATAGGACGCGCGCCCGAACAGGCCTAGGCGACGCGCCGCAGTGCCCGCTTACTCGCTGTCGAGGCGCCGCCGCGCCGTCGCCGTCAGCCGTTCGAACGCAAACGTGCTGGCCGCGAGCGCGGCGATGTCCGGATAGTGCTCGCGCGTGATGTCCGTCAATACCTGGCCCGGTGGCGCTTCAATCGACACGCGCGCGCCCATTTCCTCCATCACGGTGAGCGCGTCGAACCATCGCACGGTATAGCGCATATTGGTCGCGAGGTCGTCGCGAATCGCGTCGGCCGTATACAAAGGCCGGCCGCCGCGATTGCCGATATAGCCGCTGCGCGGCGCGTGAAAGGGAATCGAGCGGGCGTACGCCACGAGTTCGTCGGTCGCGTTGGCGAGCAATTCGCAATGCGACGGCACGCTCACCGCGAGGCGCGTCGCCTTGCGCGCGCCCGCCGCCAACGCGCGGCCAATGAAGCTGTCGAGTGCGGCATTCGCGCCCGCCATCACGATCTGGCGCGGCGCATTCACATTGCCGATATAGACGGGCGGCTCGCCTTCGTTGGCATGCTGCGCGGCGAGCGTCGCGAGTTCGTGTTCGCTCAAGCCCGACACCGCCGCGAGACCGTAGCCCGACGGATACGCGGCTTGCATCAATTCCGCGCGGCGGCGCACCATCTTCAGCGCATGAGGGAAATCGAGCGCGCCGCAGCTCACCGCCGCCGGATACGCGCCGACCGACAAGCCCGCGCTCATGTCCGGCATGAAACCTTCATCGGCGAGCGCGCGGGTGAGGGCGACGCCCGCGACGGTGAGGCCGCACTGCACGGCGACGGTCGAGCGCAATGCGTCGGGTGCATCGAGTGTGAGCACGTCTGCGCCGAGCAGGCTGGAGGCTTCGTCGAGCGTGGACTGCACGGCGGGGTGCTGCGGCAGACGGTGCAGAAAGCCGTCGGTCTGCGCGCCCTGGCCGGGGAAGATCAGCGCAAGCATGACGCGTCGGCCCATGGATCGACAATCAGTTGCGGGCCGCGCGCGTGGCGCGCCATCACGCGAGATTTCCCCGCGGCCCACTCGACGAGCGCGACGCCGCCTTCGGGCGTTTCGAGTTGCGCATCGACGCGGATGCCGGTTTCACGCGCGAGCGTTTGCAAATGGTCCAGTAACGAGGCAGCGAATTCACGCGTCAATCGATTCGGCATCCGAATCAATAGATCGAGATCGCTCGACTCCGTGACGGTTTCCACCTTCGTTGCGAGTTCAAAACCGGCGCTGCCTGTCGGACCCCATACGAATTCGTGCAAAGGGCTCCGTGCATTCTGCTGCAACGCGGCAAGCGCGATGAAAGCGGGCAACGCGCCACGCCTGGCAAGCGGTTGTCCGCGCGCCAACGCTTCCGGCGCGACAGCGTCAAGAATGTCCGCCGACGCCGCCCACGTGCCGTAGCGCTGGGAACGCCGCGCGCCACGCAGGCCAATCGCAACGTATTCCCGCGCGGCGAGTGCGCGCCGCACGACGGCACATGGCGCGCGCGCGAAGGCGTCGCGCACCCATGCCGGCTCGCCGTCGAAGGCAGGCAGCCGCTGCAAGCGCAGCAGATCATGCGGCCGCCAGCGCGCGTCGCACGACACGGCGGACTCGCGCACGAAGGGCGGCGCTGCGCAGACCTGCATCACAGGGCATCCCATTGTTCGGCGAGACGCCGCCGCACTTCGATCGACGCCGCGCGGTTCTTCTGTGCCTGCGCCGATTCCAGCCGGCGCGACAGATCGCGGCTCCCCGTGCGCGCGTCGCGAATCTGCTCGCACAGCACCTGCTGCACGCGCGCGATGTGCCCGGCGTTGGGCGCGTCCGCATCGACACCTTCGATCAGTTGATCGAGCAGCCCAAGCTTCGCAAACGAGGCCATCGAGTAAGACATCGGCACGATGGTTTCGCCGAGCGCGTCGAGCGCTTCGACCGTGCGGCGCGTCACGCGCGCGGCCGCTTCCTTACCCATCGCGTGCACCATCGTGCCGGGCGCGTCGAGCGCGACGATGCGGTTCGCCTGGTAGCCATGCGCGAGAAACGCGCCCGACATGGCGGGCCCGACGATCAGCGCAATCACCGGATGCCCGGCGTCGCGAGCCGACGCATAGGCATCGACGGCGGCGGCGCACGCAAGGTGAATGCCGAGCATTTCTTCGCGATAGCCGTAGGCCTGACTTTTCACATCGACGATCGCGACGATCGGGCGGCGCGTGCCGCTCGCCGCGTCTTGCGCGATGGCTTCGCGCACGGTTTGCGCAAGCCGCCAGCCTTGTTCGAGTCCGACCACGTTGTCGGTCGCGCGTGGAAAGCGGTTGGCCGGATCGGGCACGACCGTGATGAAGCGCGCGCGCTCGCCGCCGAGCGGCGCGTCGCCGCTCCACACGGGCGCCGCGCTGTCGGGTTCTCCGGCGAGCGCGCGGAACCAGCGCGCGCCGCGGCTCAATGACGTGTCGCTCATGCTTGCTCCTTGCGCGGCTGGATTGGCGTGGACTGCGCGGCATAGACCTCGCGCATGCTGTGCGGCGTGACGCTCGCGGGATCGATCCGCGCGAGCCTTTGCAAGAACGTCTCGACCTGTTCGCTGCGATGCGCGGCGGGCACGCCCGCGCGAAACGCGTCATGCACGGCGGCGCGCACGGCGTCGGCGTCGTCGTCGACGAGTTGATCGGCCAGCGCCGCCGCCACGCGTTGTTCGCCGCCGATCAGTTGCCAAACGCGGCGCCGGTCGCTGGCGTCGAGTTCGTCGATGCCCGCTTCCTGCTCGATCACTTCCGGCCCGTTCATGCCAAGCCGTCCTTGCCGCGTCACGACGAGGTACGAGCACAGCGCCGCCGCGAGCGACATGCCGCCGAAGCAGCCGACCATGCCCGCGATCACGCCGACCACCGGCACATGCCGGCGCAGCGCGACGATGGCCGCCTGAATTTCGGCGATCACGGCGAGGCCGAGGTTGGCTTCCTGAAGCCGCACACCGCCGGTTTCGAACAGCACGACCGGGCGCACGATCTGGCCGCGCTCGCAATCGCGCAACGCCAGTTCGAGCGCCGCGGCGATCTTGCTGCCCGACACTTCGCCGATGCTGCCGCCCTGGAACGCGGATTCGATTGCGGCGATCACGGCGGGCTGGCCGTCGATCGTGCCGCGCGCGATCACGCAGCCGTCGTCCGCCTGGCACACGACGCCTTGTAGCGGCAGCCACGGAGACTCGATCCTGTCGAACGGGCCGAGCAATTCGCGGAAGCTGCCCGCATCGAGCAGCGAGCGGGCGCGCTCGCGCGCGGGCAATTCAATGAAACTGTCGCGCAGCAGCGGCGCGCTATGCATGCTCGCGGCCGTGCTCATGCGGCGTCTCCCTGCTCGGCGGCTTCCACCGCCTCCGCGAGACGCAACGCGACGACGCCCGGCGTCGCGCCGAAGTCGTTGATTTCGATGTGCGCGGCGCCGTCGTAGCGCGTGAAAAAGCGGTCGAGCACGCTTTTCCAGATGTGGCTGTAGCCGTCCACGCTGGTGCGCACGACGACATGCGCGGCGAGCGCGTTGGCGTTATCAGCGGGCGATAGCAGCACTTCCAGATCGCTCGAACCCACCACGCCGACATGCGCGCGGGTCGTGACGGCGCGTTGCGCCGGATAGTCGAAGGTCAGATGTTCCATGTGGCTCAGCTCCCGCTGGCGTCGTGATGCGCCAGCATGTCGAGAAAGAGAGTGGCGGCGAGGAGATCGGCTGCGCCGCCGGGCGATGCGTTGAGCGACAGCAGTTCGTGTTCGAGCGCGGCGAGCGCGGCCTGGCCCTCGCGCGTCGAAGTTCCGCCGGCCTCCAGCACGCGCCGCGCGCCGTGGCGGCCCGCCTGCAAGCCCGCCAGACCCGCGCGATGCAACAGGCAGGTGTCGTCGAGCGAGGCCATGATCGAGAGTAGCGCGTCGATGCGCGCGGCATTTTCGTCGATGCCGCGCGCGCGCGCCGCGAGCAGTGCGGGCAAGCCGATTCCGTTCACATGCGGAAAGCCTTCTTGCGCTTCGCGCCGCGCGCCGCCGACCTGATAGCGTCGGCGCGCGCGTTCGCCGTGACTGTCGGCCTGCGCCGCGAAACGGTCGGGGAAGCACGCGATCTGCGCCGCGCGTCGACAAATGGTCGATGCATCGGGCCGGGCCGCGGCATCGGGCAACGACGCGCCCGCGACCAGCAGCCCGACGATCCAGATCGCGCCGCGATGCGCGTTGCTGCCGCCCGTGGCGCGCAGCATATCCTGCTCGCCCGCGCGGCCGATCTGCGCGAGTTCGGTGCGCAACAGCGCGGACGGTTCGCCGCGGCGGCGCGCCGCGCGCGCGAGCGCGGCGAAGGTCGGTTCGAGCGCACGCGCGGAGCGCAGCATGATCGGCAGATCGAGGTCGCGATGCGCGCCGCTGCCGCGCCGGTCCACGAGCGCGGGCTTGGGCGTGAGTTCGGCTTCTTCGATCAGCGCGGTGACGGCGTAGCGGGCGAGTTGCGCGGCATCGGGCAACGCGAGCGGGCGCTTTGTGAACTGCGTATCGGGCGGTTCTTCGCGGGCGAGCAAAGCAGTTGCCGCGCGCATTACCAGCTCCTGAAACGAGCCGGAGGCGCATACAAACCGCCCGACCACGTGACGAGGTCGTCGATGCTGCGCGCCGCCAGCAGCGAGCGCTTCGCTTCGCCGCGCCGGATGCCCAGATCTTCCGGATACGCGACGATGCCGCGCCGGCGCAACTCCGCCGTCTTCTCCGGCTTCGCGCGCAAACCGATCGGCGTCACGCCGGCGACGGCGGCAATCGCCGCGCGCCGTTCGTCGATGCCCTCGGCCTTGTGCACATGCGCGATGCCTTCCTCCGTCACCACATGGCTCACGTCGTCGCCGTAAATCATGACGGGCGCGACCGGCATGCCGTTTTTCGCGCCGACCGCGACCGCATCGAGTTCATCGACGAAAGTCGGCTCGCCGCCTTTCTTGTAGGTTTCGGCCAGTTGCACGACGAGTTTCTGGCCGCGCGACACCGGGCCCGTGTCCTTCAGCAGCTTGAGCCACGCTTCGCTCGAATGACGCCGGCCGCGCGGGTCGTGGCCCATGTTCGGCGCGCCGCCGAAGCCGGCGAGACGCCCGCGCGTCACCGTCGACGAATTGGCGTCCGCGTCGATCTGCAACGTCGAGCCGATAAAAAGGTCCACGCCGTATTGCCCCGCCAGCTGGCACAGCACGCGGTTCGAGCGCAGGCTGCCGTCGTTGCCGGTGAAGAACACGTCCGGACGCGCCTCGATATACGCCTCCATGCCCACTTCGCTGCCGAAGCAATGAATGCTGTCGACCCAGCCGGATTCGATGGCGGGAATCATCGTGGGATGCGGGTTGAGCGTCCAGTTGCGGCAGATCTTGCCCTTCAGGCCGAGCGACTCGCCGTAAGTGGGCAGCAGCAATTCGATCGCCGCGGTATCGAAGCCGATGCCGTGATTCAGCGAAGTGACGCCGTACGGCTCGTAGATGCCGCGGATCACCATCATCGCGGTCAGCACCTGGAGATCGCCGATATGGCGCGGATCGCGCGTGAAAAGCGGCTCGACGGCGAACGGGCGGTCCGCCTGCACGACCACGTCGACCCACGAACCGGGAATGTCCACGCGCGGCAGTTCGTCGACGATCTCGTTGACCTGCACGATCACGATGCCATGCCGGAACGCGGCGGCTTCGGCGATGGTCGGCGTGTCTTCGGTATTTGGGCCGGTGTAGAGATTGCCGTGGCGGTCGGCCTTTTCCGCGCAGAGCAGCGCGACGTGCGGCGTCAGGTCCACGAACATGCGCGCATAAAGTTCGACGTATGTATAAATGGCGCCGATTTCCAGTTGCCCGTCTTCGAGCAGTTGCGCGACCCGCAGGCTCTGCGGCCCGGCAAACGAAAAGTCGACTTTATGCGCGATGCCGCGCTCGAACAGCGTCAGATGCTCAGGCCGGCTGATGCTCGAAATGAGCAGATGCACGTCGTGAAGTTTCTGCGGGTCCGCTTTGGCGAGCGAGCGCGACAGGAAGTCGGCCTGCTTCTGATTGTCGCCTTCGAGGGCGACACGCTCGCCTGGCTGGATCAGCGTTTCGAGCGCATCGACAATGCGGTGTGGCGGCAGCACGCCGTCTTCGAGCCAGGGCGCAATGGCCGCGAGGCGGCGGTTCTTTTCGTCGCGGCGCGTGGTCCACGAACGCGCGGCGGATGACGCTTCGGCGGGTCGGTTCATCGGCTCAATCAACTCCCGGTGGTGATGCGCGGAGGTCGGCCGCGCGGCTTGGGTCGGTTCGCGAGCGCGGCTTCCGCCTGCGCGCGTTCGGTCAGAAAACGGTGCAGCAGCTCGCCCGTGCCGAGCAGGTGCGCGACGACGAGCGCCTGCGCGGCCGGCACGTCGCGGCGGCGCACGGCATCGAGCAATTCGGTGTGTTCATGGTCGGACTCGCCTTTATACGACGGCAAGCCGAACTTCAGACGCAAGTAGCGCTCGCCGCGCCGATGCAGCACGCCGATCAGATCTTCCAGTTGCGGACGCGCAGCCGGCGCGTACAGGCTCATGTGAAACGCGGCATTGCGCGCGACATAGAGCGACGGGTCCGGCTCGCGCTCGGCGGCACGATGCAGCGCGGCGGATTCGCGCAGCGTGGCGGCCGTGTGTCGGGGAATGGCGAGCCCGATGGCGAGACTTTCCAGCGCCGAACGGATCTCGTAGATTTCGCGCGCTTCATCCGCCGACAAGGGCGCAACCGTCGCGCCTTTGTGCACGGCGACCTTTGCCCAGCCTTCGGTTTCAAGCAGGCGCAGCGCCTCGCGAACCGGAATCGCGCTGACCGAGAAATGCCGCGCGATCGCGTCCTGGCGCAGCGGTGCGCCAGGCGCCAGCGTGCCGTCGATGATCGCCTCGCGCAGCGCTTCCGCAATCACGCGGGACGTGCTCTCGCGCGGCGCGGCAGCCGGAAGAAGCGGGCCGCGTGCCGGGGCGTCCAGGGGAAAACCATCTGTTGCGTCGTTCATAAGTTCAAATATTATATATAAAAAGACGCGAATTAAAGGGCGGGCAAACCCGGAAATTTCCTCCGCTTCCGTGCCGGATCTCTCCTGAGTCTCTGCCGGATTCCCGCCGGTGCCAGCCGTTTCTGCAAGCGGCAAGCCGCCATCAACCAGCGCGCTCATCTCGTCGTTTCATGTCCCCGTTGTTTCCGTCCAGTCACGTAGGCAAACCGTAGGAGAAGCATGATGAGTTCAGTTACCGACCGCACGTCGGTCGCACGGCGTCGCACGCCGTTGAATCGTTCGCAGATAGCGGGTTTCTGGGGTGCGTGGGCCGGCTGGACCCTCGACGGCATGGACTCGTTCATCTACGCGCTGGTGCTCACGCCCGCGCTGGCCGAGTTGCTGCCGCGCTCGGGTTACGAGGCCACGCCGGCCAATATCGGGCTCGCCGGTTCGATTCTGTTCGCGCTCTTCCTGGTCGGCTGGGGCATGTCGTTCATCTGGGGGCCGCTTGCCGACCGCTTCGGACGAACCAAAGTGCTCGCCGGCACCATCTTCACGTTCGCCATCTTCACCGGACTTTCCGCGACCTCGCACAACGTGTGGGAACTCGGCATCTATCGCTTCATTGCCGGCGTGGGCATTGGCGGCGAATGGGCGCTGGCCGGCACCTACGTGGCGGAAGCGTGGCCGGAAGACCGGCGCAAGATGGGCGCCGGCTATCTGCAAACCGGCTATTACGCGGGGTTCTTTCTCGCGGCGGCGCTCAATTACACGGTCGGCGTGCACTTCGGCTGGCGCGCGATGTTCCTGACGGGCGCGGTGCCGGTCGTCGTCGCGATTCTGATCTTGCTGCGCGTGAAGGAGTCCGAGAAATGGCAGCGGGCCGACGCGCGCGCCGAACGCGCGAAGCCGTTGCGCGAAATCATGGGGCCGGCGTATCGGCGGCGCACATGGGTCGCGTGCATTCTGTTGACGATCGCCATCATCGGCCTGTGGGCCGGCGCGGTGTACGAGCCGTCGGCGGTGATTCAGCTCGCGGCCAAGGCCGGCATGGCGAAGAACGACTCGATCCGGATGGCGTCGCTTGCCACGGGGCTGTTGTCCATCGGCACGATTCTCGGCTGTCTCGCGCTGCCGCCGCTCGCTGAGCGCATCGGCCGCCGCAAGACGCTCGCGTTCTACTTCGCGGGGATGGCGGTGGCGATCATCGGCAGTTTCGGCTGGGCGTTCTATTTGCCGAACGGGCTCGCGCCGTTTATCGCGTGGCTGTTCGTGCTGGGTTTTTTCGGCGGCAATTTCGCGCTCTTCAGCTTGTGGCTGCCCGAGCAGTTCGAAACCCGTGTCCGTGCGACGGCGTTTGCATTCTGCACGTCGTTCGGACGCTTCGTCGGCGCGGGCGTGAATTTTCTGCTTGGCGCGGCGGTTCTTCATATGCACACGCTTGGCCTGCCGGTGGCGCTGACGGCGCTTGCCTTCATCGCCGGGTTGTTCGTGATTCCGTTCGCGCCGGAGACGAAGGGCGAAGTGCTGCCGCAGTAGGCCTGGCAGGGCTTGCCCGAGGGTTGGCCATTCGGCTGACTGGCGCGCGCGGACGCAACGAGGCATCCTGTCGATCCGTTAGACGACGTATTCCTCCGCTGTTCCGGGTTGGTTGTTCTGTACGGTGAGCTGTACAATGATTCTCGTGGCTCAGGTGTCGTTTATCTGGGCCGCGGTTGAGTTGACAGCCTCGCCGCACAGGCAATCCGAATGGCGGCGAAAGCGTCCCTAACTTTTGACAGGAGCGGCCCGAGGGCAACCTCTCAGGCCGAACGACCCATGAACGTCCTTACTTACAGCGAGGCGCGCGCCGGCTTCAAGCAAGCAATGGATGACGTTTGCCGCGACCACACGCCCATGCTCATCACGAGACAGAGCGGCGAGAATGTCGTCATGGTTTCGCTCGAAGATTTCAACGCGATGCAGGAGACCTTGTATCTGTTGAGTTCGTCGAAGAATGCCCAGCGGCTCGCGAAATCCATTGCCCAGTTGAACGCAGGCGGTGCGACTGCGCGCGAACTGCTGACCGATGAACCACCACAAAAGACGCAACGAGGAGGCCGCAAAGGCTGACAGCATTTTTATGTTTACCGACGAAGCCTGGGACGACTATCTACATTGGCAGGAATGCGATCGCAAGGTCGTCCAAAAAATCAACACGTTGCTGGAGGAATGCCGGCGCGATCCATTTTCCGGCAGCGGCAAGCCGCAGCCGCTGGCCGGCAGCCTGAGCGGCTTCTGGTCGCGCCGCATCACGCTGGCGGATCGGCTCGTGTATTTGCCTAAAGCCGGAAAGATCTTCGTGATTGCCTGCCGCTTTCACTACGACCCATGAGCGATCGGGGCGGCCGCGGCCGGAATCACTCCGCGTGGCGCCGCGCCCGTCCGCCGCGAAGCAGCAGTGAAAAAAGCGGCCAGCCGAGATTGACGCCCAGGCTCGCCATCACGATCAACGCCATGCCTGCGAGCTGCGGCAGCGAAAGCGCGCGGCCGTACACGAGCGCATCCACGGCAATGGCGGTGAGCGGGTAGACGAACAACAGCACGGCGATGATCGGTGTGGTGAGCTTCGGCAGCGCGCCGTAAATCAGCACATACGAGAGCCCTGTGTGCAGGATGCCCATGCCGATCACCCAGAACCACTGCATCGGGCTCATATGCGCCGCGCTGAGTGGCTCGATGAATGGCGCGATCAACGGCAGGCACACCACGCCGACCGCGCATTGCGCGAGCGTCAGCAGATGAGGCCGCAAATCGCCGAGCCCTTTGGCGATCAGCGTGACGCTTGCATAGAGCACCGACCCCGCCAACGCTTCGCCTATCCCGATCAGATAGCGGGTATGGCCTTGCAGATTCTCCGTGGCCACCACGCCGGACGCGAGCACGAGCCCGACGAAGGCGGTCGCGATCCAGCCGAGCCGGTCCGCGCCGAGCCGTTCGTTGAAAAGCGCCGCGCCGATCAGCACGACCCAGAACGGCTGCACGTGAAACACCACGGTCGCGACCGCAATGCTCGTGCGATGAATCGCATCGAAAAAGCCGACCCATTGCGTCACCATCAGCACGCCCGAAATCAACGCAAGCACGAGCGTGCGCCGCGTGAAATGCGCGCGCGTGAAGAAGCCTTTCCATGCGCAGTACGCGGCCAGCGAGAGAAAGCCGAACAGACAGCGGAAGAACACCAGGGTCAGCGCACCGAGCCGCGCTTCCTCGACGAAGATGCCGATCGTGCCCATCAGAAGCCCGCCGCTCGCCAGCGTGATGGCGCCGTGTTGACGTGGGGTGAGGGACATGCGAGGTGATCTCCGTAACGTGATGCCTCGAATTTTGCGCGGCTTGCATGGCACGCGCAAACGAATTAAATTGAGAAATTCCATAAGCGGAATTGATAAATCATGCACCCCGATTTCGACGTCGACCTGCTGCGCACTTTCGTTGCGGTCGTGGACACGGGCAGTTTCACGAAGGCATCGGCGAATGTGCACCGCTCGCAGGCCGCGGTCAGCATGCAGATCAAGCGGCTCGAAACCATGCTCGGCGCCACGCTGTTCGCGCGCAACACACGCAATCTGTCGCTCACGCGGCCCGGCAATACGCTGCTCGAATATGCGCGTCGCGTCTTGGCCTTGCATGAGGAAGCGTGGTCGGCCATCGTGCGGCCCGAAGTGACGGGACGCGTGGTGCTCGGCGCACCGGACGACTACGTGTCGTCGTTGTTGTCGCCGGTGTTGCGGCGCTTTTCGAATCTGTATCCGCACGTCGAAATTGAAATTGTCTGCGCGCAAAGCACGTCGCTCGCGCCCATGCTCGCCGACAACAAGATCGATCTGGCCTTCGTCACGCGCGACCGCAAACTGCGCGGCGAATTCGTACGCAGCGAGCCGATGGTGTGGGTGGGCGCGTCTGTCGACACGCCGGTGCTGGCGGCCTCGCCGTTACCCGTGGGACTCTACGAGCCCGGCTGCGTGGCGCGCCAGCACACGCTCGCCGCGCTCGACGGCGCGCGCGTCCGTTATCGCGCGGCCTTCAGCAGTGCGAGCCTGATGGGTCTCGTGGCAACGGTGGACGCGGGATTGTCGGTGGTGGCGCTCACGCGTTGCAGCGTGCCGCCGCGGCTCGCCGTGCTCGGCGAAGCGCAGGGACTGCCGAAGATCGAGCCGCTGGAAATCGTGGTGGCGCGCAGTGCGAAATCGGACCGTCCCACCTGCGATTATCTGGCCGCGCAAATGATGCAGGATCTGTCGCTGCGCGGGCAGCCGCGCGGGTTGTCGGCTGCCTCGTGAGGCGGCGCATCGGCGCTTGCCTGCGCTGATTTGCAGGGTTGCGTCAGAACGCGATGTTGGTCCGCACGCCGATCACGAACGTATTGCGAAGCGGCCTGGCCGGGTCGTTCGGGTTCTGACCGGCGCCCGCATTGAACGTGTATTGCGCGTCGGCTTGCAGCATCCACCATGGCGTGACCTGATATTGATAGGTCGCTTCGAGCGCAGTTTCGCTGCTGCGCACGCCGTACGGGCCGCCGCTCGACGCCAGGTAATCCTGATCAAGTCCGCGCGCGTGGCTGCCAACCTTGATGTAGGTCAGCGCGAGGCCCGCGCTGTCGTTGTCGCGGCCCGCGAACGGCGCTTTCAGCACGACGCCGAGATTGGCCGCGAGGCTCACCAGGTTGCGATCCCCCGGCGCGCCCATCACGCGCGCAAATACGCCGAGGCTGCGTGCCTCGTTCGGGTTCGGACGCCAGATCGTCTGGTCGGCCACGGCGTAGAAGCTGTAGTCGCCGCGATGGTTCGCGCCCACGCCGGTCGACGAAGCACTCGCGAGCGATACGCCGTTGCTGTCGTAACGCTGATCCGCGAAACGGCCGTTGTTGTACCAGACGCCGATCTTGTATGTGCCCGGCAGACCGCCGTGGTCGGCACCAGCCGCACTAGCCGTATCGCCGTCGGCCGGCTGATTGACCGCATACTGCAATTCGCCGATGAACAGCGTGCCGTTATGCAGGTTGAAGTTCGTGCCGCTCCGGTTGTTCGGATTATTGCCGAGGGGGTCGCCGTCGAACACACCGGCAAGCGCCGTCAACGAAGGCGCGAACTGGCCGCGCACGCGCACGCCGAGCGCCGACAGCGGATACGCCGGGCCGCCCGACGGCATGTCGTACGAGGGCAGCGCGGGCCAGCCGAACATCGTGTTGATGAATAACGCCGAGTTCGTGCTGGTGATGAACTCCTGGTCGATGCTTTGCTGACCGACCTTCACGTCGACGCGTTTGTCGAGGAACGACTGCTGATACCACAGCTCCCACAGACGAGTCGCGTCCTGAGCTTCGATGCCGCTCGCCGTATTCAAGGTGCCGAGCTTGTCACTGCTGAGATTGCGCCCGTGGATCTGCAAGGCGCTCACGTTGAACTGGCCGCCGGGCAAGCCGAACGCTTTTTCCGTATCGAGTTGCACGGTCGCGGTGGTCAAGCCGTCGTACGCGACGCCGCGCGCGAGACCGCCGCGCAGATTGCCGAGCAGTTCGCTGGTTTCGGTGAGCGTGAATGTCGCGCCGTATTTGCCGAGCCACGGGCGCAGGCCGCCCATGTCGCCGAGCATCTGCGGACGGTTCCAGAAGCCTGTCGGCTCGCCCGCAGGCGCGTTGCTTGCGTCGGCGCGGGTGCCGGTTGCTTCGCTCGCGGCATCGGGAGCAGCCTGAGCCATGGCCGCCGATGAAGCCGAAGCCCACGCGAACGCGGTGCATAGCACGGCACGCCGGAGCGGCAGCGAGTGTGAACGCGCAGTCGCGGCGCGGCGGATGGAGGAGGCGACCTTCATCAAGAGCCTTGTCGGTGTTGTATCGAGACTGTTTCGATGGGTTGGACCGATTCGCGCGCATCGCGGCGTTAAATGGCTCATTAAGTGGCCCTTTAAGTGGCTCTTTAAGTGGCTCTTTAACGGGCGCATGCCGGCATCGGTTCGCGGAAGCGGCGAGGCTTGCGCGATCGTACCGACGCGCCCTGGACGCGTCAACGACACGGAACGATGCGTGAGGGCAAGAGCACCGGGAGCCGGGCGGCGCGCGGATATTCGACGAATTCATGCGAACGCGTCGCGCTGCCGGCTGTCGAACCGCACACGTTTTCCGCAGCCTTTTACAAGGAGTTAGATTATGAAGAAGCGCATCCTCTTGATTTCGTTGCTGGCGAGCGCGGGCCTGTTCGCGAGCGGCGTCTCTCATGCACAGCTGAATCTGAAGCAGTTCGGCATCGGCGGCGGAGATAGTTCGGCGGATGCTGGCGGCGCGGCGTCGTCGGGCGGCGTCTCGCAGTTGCTGCAAACTTATGTGGGCGCGAATCAGCAGGTGCTGAGCGGCCAGTCGAGCCTTGCTTCCGCGATGGGTATGAGCAGCGCCGCCGGCCAGGCGAAGCAGGCGGCCGGCCTGCTCGCCGGCGGCACGCCGTCGGTCAGTCAGTTGACGCAGGTGGGCAGCACGCAGCAGTCGCTGTCGCAAACGCTCACGCAGGCATTCGCGAGCCGTGCCGGCGGCGCGGCGGGCGCATCGCAAACGCCGGTCAACAAGCAGGCCTTTACCGACGGCCTGTCCTCGCTCGGTAAAGGCGTGAGTCAATATTCGAGCTTGCAGTCGGGACTCGGCAGCATCGGACAGATGAATCCTTCCTCGCTGTTGCAGGCCGGCATGAATCCGCAGACGGCGCAAAGCGCGTCGTATATCGCGCAATCGGCGCCGGGCCAGTTGCAATCGCTAATGTCCACGCTCAGTTCCGCGGTACAGTTTGCAACCAGCAATGGAATCAGCGTGCCGTCTATTGCGAAGTCGGCACTCGGAGGCGGGCAGTAACAGCCGCGCAAACCCCACGGGACCCTGCCGATGTCACACATCCTGAATCTGGACAACTACTTCAAACGCATTGGCTATGACGGCCCGCGCGCGCCGACGCTGGAGGTGCTGCGGGCAATCCACCGGTTGCATCCGCGCGCCATTCCGTTCGAGAACCTCGATCCGCTGACGTGCCGCGCGGTGAAGCTCGACCTCGAATCCATCGAGACAAAGCTCGTCGGCGATCATCGGGGCGGCTACTGTTTCGAGCAGAACACGCTGCTCGCGAATGTGCTGAAGGAGTTGGGCTTCAGCGTGACGCCGTTGATCGGGCGCGTGCTGTGGGGCCGCGAACCGGGCGCCATGCCGCCGCGCACGCACATGGTATTGCGTGTCGATATCGACAACGAAGCATGGATCGCCGATGTCGGTTTCGGCAGCGTCACGTTGACGTCGCCGCTGCGCCTCGCGCCGGGGCTCGCGCAAGCCACGGAACTCGGCGTGTTCCGTCTCGCGGACGCATCGCACAACGCGCTTGATCTGGAGGTGCAGGCACGCGAGGAAACCTGGTCGCGCGTCTATCGTTTCGATCTGCATCCGGTGGAATGGATCGACTACGAAACGTCGAACTGGTACACGTCCACGTCGCCGGATGCGATCTTCGCGAGCCATCTGATCGTGTGCCGCGTGTTGCCCGAAACGCGGCTCACGCTGCTCGACGATCAGTTGAACGAACGCGCGGCGGACGGCAGCGTGGTCGGCGAACAGCGTCTTGCGAGCGCCGAAGCACTCGCCGCGTGTCTGCGCGAGCGCTTCGGCCTCGATACCGGCGACGTCGATATCGCCGGCGTATTCAAGCGCGTGCGCACGCAAACGGATTCAGCCTGAGCGGCCACGGCCATGATCGCGCGCCTCGTCGTGCAAACCGTGCTGTGGCTCGCGAGCATGGGCGTGCTGCTGTTCGGCGCGGCCGGCACGCTCGCGTGGCCGGCCGCGTGGTGGTATGTGATCGAGCTGGGCGCGCTGAGCTTGTGGATCGGCGTGTGGCTCGCGCGCCATGATCCGGACCTGCTCGCCGAGCGCCTCGCGCCGCCCATGCAGAAGCAGCAAAGCGGCTGGGACCGGCACTTCATGATGGGCGTCGCGCTCGTGTGGTGCGCGTGGCTCATCGTGATGGGCCTCGACGCCGTGCGCTTTCGCTGGTCCGCGCCGCTGCCCGTCGCGCTGACGAGCCTCGGTTCGCTGTGCGTGTTCCTCTGCATCTTCATGTGCCGCTTCGTGTTCCAGGCCAACAGTTTTGCCGCGCCGGTCGTGAAGATTCAAACGAGCCGTGGGCATAAGGTGATCGACAGCGGTCCTTACGCGCGCGTGCGTCATCCGATGTATGCGGCGGCGCTGTTGTTCTTCGTCGGCACGCCTTTGCTGCTCGGTTCCTGGTGGGGACTCGCGTTCGTGCCTGTCATGGCGGGCGGCCTCGGCTGGCGCGCGGTGCGCGAGGAACGCGTGCTGGCCGCCGCGCTCGACGGCTATCCGGACTACATGAAGCGCGTGCGTTTTCGTTTCGTTCCGTTCATCTGGTAGCGCACGGTCGCGGCGCATCTTCGCCTCCCGGCTCTCAACCTGTCTAGACAAAACCCATCAGGCCGACGCATCTTATTTGCGATATGGCGTGCGCCCGTTGGCTCGACAAGCGCCCGCAGAGCCTTGTCCTGCCGAATTATCTAGGGGCTTACCCGATGATTCCGGCCAATTTGCGCGAATCCGCTTGCGACGGCTTTTTGTCTCATGCAGACTTGTCTATACAAATTCGGCGGCAGCGAAAAGCGCGCTTCGCATCCAGTCGCATCCCGTTGCATCCCTCCGCATTCAGTTCGACGGTTTCCCAATCAAAGGAGTTTCGACGTGAAAGTGAAACGCACCACGGCAGCAAAAGCATTGATCGGCGCCGTGCTCGGCGCAGCGGCGGTCCTCGCGGCGCCGGCGCAGGCGAAAGACTGGAAGACGGTGACGATCGCGCTCGAAGGCGGCTACGCGCCGTGGAACCTGACCTTGCCCGGCGGCAAGCTGGGCGGCTTCGAGCCCGAACTGGTCGCCAATCTGTGCGAGCGCATCAAGCTGCAATGCAACCTGGTTGCGCAAGACTGGGACGGCATGATTCCGGGCCTGCAAGCGGGCAAGTTCGACGTGCTGATGGACGCCATCTCGATCACGCCCGAACGCGAAAAGATCATCGCGTTCTCGAAGCCGTATGCGGCCACGCCCGCCACCTTTGCCGTGTCCGACACGAAAGTGCTGCCGAAGGCCGCGCCCGGCGCGGGCGTCGTCAAACTGTCGGGCGATCCGAAAGCCGATCAGCCGACCGTCGACGCCTTGCGCAAGCAGTTGAAGGGCAAGACCATCGGCATCCAGTCGGGCACGGTGTACACGAAGTTCATCAACGAAGGCTTCAAGGACGTTGCCACGATCCGCGTCTACAAGACTTCGCCGGAGCGCGATCTCGATCTCGCGAACGGCCGCATCGACGCATCGTTCGACGACGTGACGTACTACGCCGCGAACATCGACAAGAAGGAAACGGCGTCGATCTCGATGGCCGGTCCGAAGATCGGCGGCCCGATCTGGGGGCCGGGCGAGGGCCTCGCGTTCCGCAAGCAGGACGCCGACCTGAGGGCGAAGTTCGACACCGCGATCAGCGCCGCGCTCGCCGACGGCACCGTGAAGAAGCTATCCGCCAAGTGGTTCAAGACCGACGTCACGCCCTGATTCACGAGACGTCGCAGGAAGGCGGCATGCGCAAGCTCGCACTCGCGCATGCCGCCCGTTCGATCCGCCGTCACGAATGAGAGGTAGAGAATGGCTCTGATAGAGATGCTCGGCTTCGGGCCGGAAGGCTGGGGCGGCGTGCTGCTGCTCGCGGCGTTGATGACCGTCGCGCTCACGCTCGCGGCGCTCGCGGTCGGCGCGCTGTTCGGCGCGCTCGTCGCGGCGGCCAAGCTGTCGCGCTCGCGCACGCTGCGCGTGATCGGCGATACCTACACGACGGTGTTTCGCGGCGTGCCCGAACTGCTCGTCATCTATCTGTTTTACTTCGGCGGCTCGACACTCGTGACGACCGTCGGCCAGTGGTTCGGCGCCGAGGGCTTTGTCGGCGTGCCGCCGTTCGTGATCGGCGCGCTGGCCGTCGGCATGATTTCGGGCGCGTATCAGGCCGAGGTGTATCGCTCCGCGGTGCTCGCCGTGTCGCGCGGCGAACTGGAAGCGGCGCGTTCCATCGGCATGCCGACTCTGACCATGGCGCGGCGCATTCTGATTCCGCAAGTGCTGCGCTTCGCGTTGCCCGGCATCGGCAACGTATGGCAACTGAGCCTGAAGGATTCCGCGCTGATCTCGGTCACGGGTCTCGCCGAACTGCTGCGCACGAGTCAGGTGGCGGCGGGCTCCACGCATCAGTACTTCACGTTCTTCGTGGTCGGCGGCGCGCTTTATCTGCTCATGACCAGCATCTCGAACCGGGTCTTCAACCACGCCGAAGCACGCGTGGGCCGGTCCTTCAAGCGCAACTTCGCGCGCAACTGACGGAAACGGCATCATGAATTTCGACTTCGACTTTCTGCTCGACACGATGAGGCAACTGCTCGCTGCCGTGCCGATCACGCTCGGGCTTTTCTTCTGTTCGCTGATTCTCGGCGGTCTGTTGTCGCTCGTGATCGTCACGATGCGCGTGTCGCCGCATTGGCTGCCGAACCGCTTCGCACGCGCCTACATCCTCGTGTTTCGCGGCTCGCCATTGCTGATCCAGATGTTCCTCGTGTACTACGGCATGGGCCAGTTCGGCGTGATACGCGAGAGTTTTCTGTGGCCTGTGCTGCGCGAGCCGTATATGTGCGCGGTGTTATCGCTCGCGCTCTGCACGGCCGGCTATACCGCCGAAATCATTCGCGGCGGCTTGATGGCCGTGCCCGTCGGCCAGATCGAAGCGGGCTATTCGATCGGCCTCTCGGGCTTCGCGCTGCTGCGCCGCGTGATCGGCCCGATTGCGTTGCGCCAGTGTCTGCCGGCGTATTCGACCGAAGCCGTGCTGCTCGTCAAATCCACCGCGCTCGCCAGTCTCGTCACCGTGTGGGAAGTGACCGGCGTCGCGCAGCAGATCATTCAGCAAACGTACCGCACGACGGAAGTGTTCGTTTGCGCCGCGCTGATCTATCTGTTCCTGAACTTCATTATCGTGCGCGCGCTCGGTCTGCTCGAAGCGCGTCTGTCGCGGCATCTGCGGGCGGCGCCCCGGCAGTCCGCGCCGAGCCGCCCGGTGTCGGCCACGACCGAAGCACGCCGCGCCGCGCCCTGAACGGCCGGCCATTCCGGATGAACCTGGAGAATTCCATGAACGCTACGGCACCCGTTGCACTGTCGGTCAAGAACATTCACAAATCGTTCGGCGATCATCACGTGCTCAAAGGCATTTCGCTCGACGCCCATCAAGGCGACGTGATCTCGATTCTCGGCGCGAGCGGCTCGGGCAAGAGCACCTTTCTGCGCTGCCTGAACCTGCTCGAAACACCGGACGACGGCTCCGTCGCGCTCGCCGGCGAGGAGCTGAAAATGAAACGCCGCAGCGACGGCAAGCTGCAACCGGGCGACCGCCGTCAGGTGGATCGCGTGCGCTCGCAACTCGGCATGGTGTTCCAGAACTTCAATCTCTGGTCGCACATGACCGTGCTCGAAAACCTGATCGAAGGGCCGATGCGCGTGCAGAAGCGCAGCCGCGCCGAGTCGGTTGAAGAAGCCGAGGCGCTGCTCGCGAAAGTCGGTCTCGCGGAAAAACGCGGCCACTATCCGGCGCATCTGTCAGGCGGTCAGCAACAGCGCGTGGCGATTGCGCGCGCGTTGGCCATGCATCCGAAGGTCATGCTGTTCGACGAACCCACGTCGGCGCTCGACCCCGAACTCGTCGGCGAAGTGTTGCGCGTGATGCGCTCGCTCGCCGAGGAAGGCCGCACGATGCTGGTGGTCACGCACGAAATGGGCTTCGCGCGCCACGTGTCGAACCGCGTGATGTTCCTGCATCAAGGACAGGTCGAAGCCGACGGCACGCCAGACGAAGTGTTCGTCGACTGCAAGTCCGAGCGCTTCCGGCAATTCGTGTCGAGTCACCAGGACCGCACGACGCACTGAACGGCGCCGCGCCAACGCGCCGCCGCCTCATTTCACGTTACTTATCGCGCAGAGCACCATCATGGCCGTGATCCGTTCCGATCGTCCTCTCGACTGGGTTCAGGTGGCGGCGGTCGCCGCCGGCGAGCCGCTCGAACTTTCCGCCGACGCCCGCGCGCGCATTGCGGCGGCGCGTGTGCTCGTCGAGCAGATCGTCGAGCGCGGCATTCGCGCGTATGGCGTGAATACCGGCGTGGGCGCGCTGTGCGATGTCGTGGTGTCGCCGACAGAACAGCGCACGCTGTCGCGCAACATTCTGATGAGTCACGCGGTGGGCGTCGGCGCGCCGCTCGGTGTCGCCGAGACGCGCGCGATCATGGCCGCGGCGGTCAACAATTTCGCGCATGGGCACTCGGGTATTCGTCTCGAAGTCGCCGATCAACTGGTGGCCCTGCTCAACGCCGATTGCCTGCCCGAAGTGCCGGCGTTCGGATCGGTCGGTTATCTGAGCCATATGGCGCACATCGCGCTGGTGTGCATCGGCGAGGGACATGTGCGCTATCGCGGCGAGCGCCTGAAGGGCGGCGACGCGTTGCGCAGGCTCGGCCGCGAGCCGCTCGTGCTCGAAGCGAAGGAAGGGCTGAGTCTCATCAACGGGACGCCTTGTGTGACGGGACTTGCGGCGCTGGCGCTGGCGCGCGCGGTGCGTCTGCTCGATTGGACCGACGTCGTCGCGGCGATGAGCTTCGAGAATCTGCGCGGCCAGCTTGCCGCATTCGACGAAGACTCGCTCGCGTTGCGCATTTCGCCGGGATTGAACCTGGTCGGCGAACGCATGCGCAGCGCGCTCGCGGACAGCGGCATTCTCGCGGCGGTGGTCGGCCAGCGCACGCAAGATCCGCTGTCCATGCGCACCATTCCGCACGTGCACGGCGCCGCGCGCGACGTGCTCGCCGCGACCGCCGAGGTGGTGAATCGCGAACTCGCTTCGATCACCGACAACCCGATCGTCGCCGGCACGCCGGAAGCGCCGCGCGTGTATTCGCAGGCGCACGCGGTGGGCGCGTCGATCGCGCTTGCCATGGACAGTCTCGCCACCGCGATGGCCCAGGTCGCCGCGATGGCCGAGCGGCGGCTCGACCGTCTCGTCAATCCGCTCGTGAGCGGCTTGCCCGCGTTTCTCGCGGAGCCGGGCGGCACGTGCTCGGGCTTCATGATCGCGCAGTACACGGCGGCTTCGCTCGTCGCGCAGAACCGCCGTCTCGCGTTGCCCGCGAGTCTCGACGGCGGCATCACGTCGGGCTTGCAGGAAGACCACCTGTGCCACGCGACCCCCGCTGCGCTGAAGGCGCTGGAGATTGTCGATAACGCGGGGCGCATTGTCGCCATCGAATTGCTCGCCGCGGCGCAGGCCTACGATCTGCAAGCCACCGACGCGCCGCGCGCGCCGCATACGCAGTCGCTGTGGCGGCGCGTTCGGCGGATCGTGCCGACTTATCGCGACGATCGTCCGCTTGCCGACGACATGAGCGTGGCGTTTCGCATGATCGCGGGTGAAGCGCCTCCGCCGTTGCCGAGCCCTGGTAAGATGACGCCGGGCAGCGTCACGGCGAGCGGCGGCGCGCAAACCGGCGCGGGCGCGTCGTTGGCGAGCCTCGCGGCTGTCGGCCCTGTCGGCGATTGCGCGAGCAACTTCGCGGCGGCCGCGAACAGCGCGCTCGGCGCGCCCGGCGCGTTCGGTGCCGACAGCGCGCCGGCCTCCGCTCACATTGCCTGATGGAGCGCTACCCGCAACCCACCCACGAGGTCGGAGTGAACACAATTACAAATACGCAGAAGCAGGAGCAGGAACAGGGGCAAGCAGGCACGCCCGACGCCAGGCCGGATGACCGCGCGGCCTGCAAGGACACACCGGCGAAGGCCATGCCGGCCTATGAGCAGATCAAGCGCTATGTGATCCGGCGCATTAGCGAAGGCGACTGGAAGCCGGGCGGCCTGATTCCGTCCGAAGCGGAACTGGTGAAGGAATTCGGCGTCGCGCGCATGACCGTGTCGCGCGCGCTGCGTGAATTGACGGCTGAGCGTGTGCTGACGCGTGTGCAGGGTTCGGGAACCTTCGTCGCGCCGCAGCGGTATGAATCGACGGTGCTGGAAATTCGCAATATCGCCGACGAAATCGCCGCGCGCGGGCATCGGCATTCGGCGCGCGTGCTCACGCTCGAACCGAGCGACGACCCAAGGGCGCTCGAAGCGCTCGGTCTCACGAGCGGCCCTGCGTTTCACTCGTGCATCGTGCATAGCGAGGAGGGCGAGCCGATCCAGTACGAGGACCGCTACGTCAATCCCAAGGTGTTCCCCGAGTATCTGAAGCAGGACTTCACGGTCGAAACACCGAATCACTACATGGTGCGTCTCGCGCCGATCCAGCGCGCCGAGTTTCGCATCTACGCGCAGAAGCCGGACGCGTCCGTGCGGCGTCATCTGCTGATGGAAATCGGCGAGCCGTGTTTGCAGCTCTGGCGCCGTACGTGGGTGGGCGATGACGTCGCGACTTCCGTGCAGTTGTGGCACCCGGCGTCGCGCTTTCACCTGGCGGGGAATGTCTGATCAGCCCTGCCGTTGCGACATATCCGGTGAAAAGCGGCAGCCGAGCCGGTAACGCGAGCCGGGGTGCACGAAGCGCGCGAACGTCACCGCCACGCCGCTTGTCCATGTGCGGCGCACGAGCGTGAGGCACGGCTCTTCGGCGCGAATTTCGAGCAGTTCGGCTTCGGCCTGAGTGGGCAGTCCCGCATCGACGATATGCTCGACGTCGTGCGCGGGCACCCTTTCGAACAGATACTCCGACGGCCTGATTGCCGCGAAATCCTGCTGCAGGAAATCCGGCGCAATAGCGGGATTGACGTAGCGGTCTTCCAGTTGCACGGGCAAGCCATTTTCCCGATGCACGCAGATCACATGAAAAACGGACGCGCCGGGCGCGAGCCCCAACGCGTTCGACACCACCACGGAAGCCGTCTCGCGCTGCAAAAGCAGCGTACGGTAGCTGTATTCGTGGCCGCGCGAGCGGATCTCGTCGCCGATATGCGCGATCATCAGCAGCGTGGATTGCGGCCTGGCTTGCGCGACGAAGGTGCCGACACCCGATACGCGCGTGACGAGCCCTTCGTGCGCCAGCTCGCGCAACGCGCGATTGACCGTCATGCGCGACACGCCGAGCGTCGCGACAAGATCGAGTTCCGAGGGCAGGCGTTCGCCCGCCTGACGCGCGCCCGATTCGATGATGCCGCGAATATGATGCTTGACCTGCTCGTAGCGCGCGGCCGGCGCCTGCGCTGCCGGCGTCGTGGCGGCCAGCGGCTTGTCGTGACGCTTGCCGCGAAGCATGGAGGACATGGCCCGCCTCCGCATCACGGCCCGCGCGAGGCGGCTAAAGCAGGGCGCGCGCTCATAGCGGTTCTGCGTCGTCGGGGCCGCGCGCCCAGAAGGCGTTGCGCTCGAAGTAATTCTGCAGGAACTGCCGCAGGCGCGGCTGCCCGGCGTCGTGAAAGACCTCGCGCGGCTTGCCGTGCACGGCGATACGCCCCTGGTCGATGAACATGACCTTGTCCGCGACCTGCGCGGCGAAGCCCATCTCGTGTGTGACGACGGCCATCGTCATGCCGTCGCGCGCGAGTTGCTTCATGACTTGCAGCACCTCGCCGACGAGTTCCGGATCGAGCGCCGAAGTCGGCTCGTCGAACAGCATGATGTGCGGCTCCATCGCGAGCGCTCGCGCAATCGCCACGCGCTGCTGCTGGCCGCCCGACAGTTTCGCGGGATACGCATCGCCCTTGTGCGACAGGCCCACGGTGTCGAGCATCGCGTTCGCGCGGCGGCGCGCTTCGTCGTGCGGCAGATGCCGCACTCGCAGCAGCGCTTCCATCACGTTGCCGAGCGCTGTCATGTGCGGCCACAGATTGAACTGCTGAAACACCATCCCGACGTTGCGCCGCACGCGATTGATCTCGGCCTGCGACGCGCGCACGCGGCGGCCGTTGCGCTCGCTGTAGCCGAGCAGTTCGCCTTCGATGCGCACGTCGCCGTGATCGTAGGTTTCGAGCGCGGCGAGGCAGCGCAACAGCGTGCTTTTTCCCGAGCCCGACGGACCGATGATGCACACCACTTCGGAGCGGGCAATCTCCAGATCGACGCCGCGCAGCACCTCGACTTCGCCGAAGCGTTTGCGCAGATCGCGCACTTCGATCAGCGGCGCGCCGTGTTGAGTGCCGGCGGCGGGCGGGGCGGAAGAGGGCATGTCGGCGATGGCGTTCATGAAGTGATCCGATTCCTTTATGCCATGAAGCGTGCGATGCGGGCTTCGGCCCACATGCCCGCGCGCGAAGTGAGTTCGACGAGCGCGAGATAGCACACGCACAGCACCAGCAGCGTTTCGACGAAAGCGAAGGTGGCCGAGCCGATGCCGGTCAGCACGAATGTGAGTTCGGGCACCGTGACGATCGACAGCACGGCCGTCTCCTTGCTCAACACGATGATGAGGTTCGTGAGCGCGGGCACGATCAGCACCAGCATTTGCGGCATCTGAATGCGCAGTACCGCTTGCGTGCGCGTGAGACCCAGGCACGACGCCGCTTCGAGATGACCGGGCGGCACCGATTGGAACCCCGAGCGGAATGCTTCGGCGAAATAGGCGCTGCCGTAGAGGCCGAGACCGAGCACGCCGGCTGTCATGGGTTCGAGTGTGAGACCGACGGACGGACCGCCGTAGTACAGCAAAAAGAGTTGCACGAGAAACGGCGTGCCGCGAAAGAGTTCGATATAGAGGCGCAACAGGCCGCGAATCCATCGTCCGCAAAAGAGTTGCAGCACCGCGATCACAAAACCGATCAGCATGCCGATGACCACGCCCGCCGCCCACGTGCCGAGCGTCGTGGCGAGACCGGCGGCGATCGGCTGAAGATTATGCGTGATGACGCTGGGGTCGAACTGCTGCATGGTTTCGCCTCCTCGCGTTCAGGCGCGCTGCAAACGGTATTCGGCGGCGTGGGCGACGAGCGCGAGCGCACCGCAGATCGCGAAGTAAATGAGCCCGGCCGCGAGATACGCTTCGAGCGGCCGATACGTGCTGGCCGCGATGTTCTGCGCGGTGCGCGTCAACTCGGCCACGCCGACCACCGAGATCAGCGACGACGCCTTGATCAGCAGCACCATTTCGTTCACGAGCGAGGGCAGCGTCAGGCGGAATGCCTGCGGCACGAGAATGCGCCGCAGCGTGTCGAGCGGCGAGAGGCCGAGCATGCGCGCCGCTTCGATATGGCCCGGTGGAATGCTGAGAAAACCGCCGCGCAGAATCTCGGCGATATACGACGCGGAGCACAGCGACACCGCACTGATCGCGGCCACGAGCGGTGACACGTTGATGCCCGCGAACGGCAGCAGGTAGTACACCAGCAGCAGTTGCACGAGCATCGGCACGCCGCGAAAAAAGAACACATAGGCGCCGCCGAACCGGCGTGCCGCGCGATTCGCCGAGAGCCGCGCCGAGCACACGCCGATGGCCACGAAGAAGCCGATCAGAAGACCCGTCAAAGAAACGCCCACGGTGGCGAGCGCCGCATGCAGCAGCAGCGGCATGCCCTGAAGGAAGACGGTCGCGCTGAACATGAGCGTTGCCCTCGCTAATCTGCGTTCATTGCGCTGTGTGCCCCGCGCAATGCGCGTTCAATAGTTCGGCGTGGGCAGCGTGGTGGGCGCTTCCATGGCGACGCCGAACCACTTCTTTTGCAACGCCGTGAGGCGCCCGTCGTTGTGCATTTTCACGAGCGCGGCGTTGAACGCGTCGGCGAGCGGCTTGCTGTCGGCGTCTTTGCGCAGGCAATACGCGAAGTACACTTTCGCGCCGAACGGCGGCTGCACCACGGCGAACGTTTCGGGGCGCTGCTTGGCCACATAGGCGATGTTGGTCATGGAATTCGCCACCGCGGCAATACGGCCCGCGGCGAGGTCTGCATAGGCCTGATTGTTGTCGACGTATTCGCGGATTTCAGGCGGCTTCGGCAACGTGGCGACGTAGGCCTTCAACTGGTCGAGCTGCGCCGAGCCCTTGCCCGCGCCCACCGTCTTGCCCGCAATGTCCGATGATTGCTTGAGCGCCGCGTCGTTCGCGCGTTTGAGGAGCGCGTCGGTCGCGTCCGCGACGGGCAGCGTGTACGTGTAGCGCTCCATGCGCGCCTTCGTGACGGTGAGCGGGCCGCCCACCATATCGAACTTTCCCGCTTCGAGGCCGGGCAGCACGCTCGGCCACGGCAAGTCGATGAAGCGCACCTTGACGCCGATTTCCTTGCCCACTTCCGCGAAAAGATCTTTGTTGAAGCCCGCTTGCTGGCCGTTTTCGAGGAAGTCGAAAGGCGCGAACTGCATCTCCGTGCCGACCACCAGTTCGCCCGCTTTCTTCACTTTGGCGAGCTGATCCTCGGCGTAAGCGCTGACGCTTGCCGCGCACAACGCCAGCATGACCAAACGACACTTCCAGCCTGCAAGGATGCTCATGAGATTCTCCGGTGGACAAAGCGAGGGTCATACACGTGAGCTGCGAGCAGCGCGCAAAAACCGCACACACCCGTAGCGCGGCGCAGGTCATGCGAGGCAGTATATACCGCAGTTTTCGCGCGAAATAAATAAAGACGCGAGTAGAGAAAAGCCCTGACGCGCAGCGCCGCGAGTTCACTTGCGAGGGCGCTTTTGGCGGTATATACCACTGCAATGACAAGGCGATCCCGCCGCCTCGCCGATCTTTCATGGAGCCACGCGATGCCTGTGACCCGTATTCCGCTGATCGACTTTGCCGGCGTGCGCGCGGGCGATCCACAGGCTTTGCAGCGCGTGGCGCGGGAGATTCGCGAAGCGTGCACGACCATCGGCTTCTTCTACATCGTCAATCATGGTGTTCCGCAAGCGACGATCGACGCGGCCGCGCAGGCCGCGCGCACCTTCTTCGCGTTCCCGCCGGAAACGAAGCGGCGCGCGGCGGTCAATCACCGGCATCGCGGCTTCAATGCGCTGGGCGATGCAACCATGTATCAGGCGAAAAGGCCCGATTACAAGGAGTTTTTCAGCATCGGGCTGGAGTTGCCGGAAGACGATCCGGACGTGCTCGCGGGTCAGGCGCTGCGCGGGCCGAACAACTGGCCGGACTTCATGCCCGGGTTGCGTGCCGCGCTGTATGGCTACTATGAAGCGGTTGGCGCGTGCGGTGCCGATCTGCTGCGCGCCGTGGCGGCGAGTCTCGACGTCGACGAAAACTTTTTCGCGCCGCGTTATACGAAGCGGATGCAACGCACGCAAATGGTCTACTATCCGCCGCAACTGCCTCAGTCGGACGAGGATCAATTCGGCGTCGCGCCGCATACCGATTACGGCTGCATCACGCTGCTGTGGCAGGACCAGGTGGGCGGCCTGCAGGTGCGCGAGATCGCGAACGACACCTGGATCGATGCGCCGCCGGTCGAGGGCAGCTTCGTGGTGAACGTCGGCGATCTGCTCGCGCGCTGGACCAATGACCGTTTTCGTTCGACGCTGCATCGCGTGATCAATGCATCGGGGCGCGAGCGTTATTCGATCGCGACGTTTTACGATCCCACGTATGGTGCGATGGTCGATCCGCGCGATCTCGGCACAAGCACGAACGAATTGAAGTATCAGCCGGTGGCGGCGGGCGATTATATTCTCGGCCGCATCAACGATTCGATGGGTTATCGGAAGAAGCAGGCCGCTAAAGCGACATGAGCACGACAAGGAACACGGCATGACCAATAGCAACGACGCGGGCCGTGATACGGGCATGCAGGCGCCGCTGGCCGCCACACTCGATTCGCTGCGCGCTGCGCTCGGCGACGACGCGGTGCGCGTGGGCGAGCAGATCGGCGAACGGGCGATGACCGACTGGACGCGCCACGCCCCCACACGGCCCGCGGCATTGCTGTTGCCGCGCAACACCCAGGAGGTGTCGCGCGCGCTCGCCATTTGCCACGCGGCTCATCAACCGGTGGTGCCGCAAGGCGGCATGACGGGGCTCGCGGGCGGCGCGATTGCGCGCGCCACGGACATCGCGTTGTCGCTCGAACGCTTGAGCGGCGTCGAGGAAATCGATGCGGCTTCGGCCACGCTGACCGTGCTGGCCGGCACGACCTTGCAGAGCGCGCAGGAAGCCGCGGCGGACGCGGGCTTCGAACTCGCGCTCGATCTCGGCGCGCGCGGCTCGTGCCAGATAGGCGGCAATCTCGCGACCAATGCGGGCGGCAATCGCGTGATCCAGTCGGGCACCGCGCGCGACCAGGTGCTCGGTCTCGAAGTGGTGCTCGCCAACGGCGACGTGCTGAGCGCGCTCGGCAAGATGGTCAAGAACAATACGGGCTACGATCTCAAGCACTGGTTTATCGGCTCGGAGGGCACGCTCGGCATCATCACGCGCGCGGTGTTGCGGCTTCATCCGCAGCGCGCCGCGCGTCACACGGCGCTCGTCGCGCTCGACGGCTACGACGCTGCCGTGAAGCTGCTGCGGCTTTTGTCCACGCGCTTTGGCAACGACATCGGCGCGTTCGAAATCATGTGGCCGGACTTCTACGACTTCGGTGTGAAGCTCACGGGCACGCGCTCGCCGTTCGACGCAGCGCATCCGCTTTATGCGCTGATCGAACACGCGAGTTTCGATTCGGACGACGACGGCGAGCGCTTTGCCGCTGCGCTGACCGGCGCGCTCGAAGCGGGCGCGATCCGCGATGCGGTGATCGCGCAGTCGGTCGCCGACGCGCGCGCGTTGTGGGCGATTCGCGAATGCACCGCTGAATTTCCGGTGCGGCTCGATGCGATCAACTTCGACGTGAGTCTGCCGATCAGCGGAATTGGCCACTTTGTCGAGCGTTGCCGCGCGGCGCTCGATGAGCGCTGGCCCGGCAACGAATCGTATTTCTTCGGGCATATCGGCGATTCGAATCTGCAC
This sequence comes from Paraburkholderia sp. MPAMCS5, assembly GCF_036016995.1. NCBI lineage: Bacteria > Pseudomonadati > Pseudomonadota > Betaproteobacteria > Burkholderiales > Burkholderiaceae > Paraburkholderia > Paraburkholderia sp. MPAMCS5. The sequence goes on along the minus strand of NZ_JAYXBK010000013.1, from coordinate 132,361 downwards.
GTCACGGTAGACGGCCATTCGATTCCCGGCGTCGATCATCACGCGGTGTACGCGTTCGTTTATGACATGCTCGGGCCGCTGCACGGCTCCGTGTCGGCGGAACACGGAATCGGTTTGCTCAAGCGCGAGTTCCTGCCGATCTCGCGCTCGCCCGCCGAACTCGCGGCAATGGCCGCGGTCAAGCATGCGCTCGACCCGCACGGCATTCTGAATCCGGGCAAACTGTTCTGAACAGCGCGGCGCTGGTGCGCCCGTTTCAATGCGCGTCCAGATAGCGCGCGATGATCGGATACACATCGACCGCCGCGTTCTTGCCGAAAATGCAATCGATGTGCCCATAGCCCGGAATCAAATGCCGCTCATAGGGCTGCTCGGGAAACGCGTTCGTGAGCATGCCGTAGGTGAGCGCGGTGCTTTCCGGCACATAGGTTTCGTTGCGCTCGCCGTGAATGAAGCCGATCGGCATGCGCATGCCCGCGAGACCTTTCATGCCGTTTGAGCCTTGCAGATAGATGTCGTCGCCTTTGGCATTGACAACTTTGCGCGCGCGCACCATCGCGGCGAGGTGCCTGAACACGCCGACATCGTGCACGCCGAACAATTCCTGCAAGTTCGAATGCAGCGTCGCGCTCAGCTGCGCGTGCTCGTAAAGCAGGCCGTACATGAACGTCGCGCGATGGCAGATCGGGTTGCCGCAGCCCTCGGCGTGATCGACGGGAAAGAGCCGCAGCGCTTCGTCGAAAAGATTGTGGGGCCATTTTTCATGCTGCGTATACGCGTTCAGATCGGTCACGCCGAGATACTGCATGATGCCGGGAAGATGCAGGCCGGCCTTGATCTTGCCGAGCGTGCCGGGCACCGGATGCGCGGCGACCTGCGAAATCACCGCTGAGCGCACGCCTTCGAGCCCCGCCAGCAGCGACATGCTCAACGCGAGGCCGCCCATGCAGTGACCGAGCGCCTGAATATCCGGCGCGCCCGTGACCTCGCGGATTTTCGCCACGGCTGCGGGAATATCTTCGAGCGCGACCTTATCGACATCGGTCGGCTTCATCACGCTCGGCATTTCGATGCTGACGCGCAGATCGACGAGCCACACATCGTAGGCCGCGACACACAGATATTCGACGAGATTCGTGCCGATCAGATCGGTCGAAAAGATGCGGCTCGACACGCCCGAGCCGTGAATCAGCAACACGGGCCGCGCGTGCTTGCGCGCGGGATCGACGTAGCGCGTGAGCCGCAAGCGCGTGCCGTCGGCTGTGTCGAAGAAAAACACTTGCGGCGCCGGCGCGCGCAGCGCGCGCTTCAAACGCGGCGCCGCTTTGGGATCGTAATATTGCAAGGGCGCGGCCACGCCGCCATATTCGTTGAACAGCACGCCCGCGAAAAACTTGCCGAACTTAAGCGTCCATTCGAGCCGCGTCGGTAGATCGGGCGCGTTCGTGACTTCGAGCGTGCGCTGCTGCTTCAAAAAATTTTCCGGCGTGATGACGAGCTTCGCGCTGCCGATAAGCGGCGCGTTCGTTTGCGGCGCACCGCGAAGCTGCGCGTAGAGTGTATTGGTTTGCTCCCACAATTCAAGCGGCGACGTGCGCGTGATGATCTTTTGCCCGATCAGATAGAAGGTCTTGCCTTCGGCGGAATTGAGCGTCATGCGATAGTTCATGTTGCGCTCGTCCACATCCGCGGGGTCGGCAACGAACAGATTGAAGGTGCCGTCCGCGATGGTCATCGGTTGTGCGGAGAGGGCGGGGCAGGTCAGCGTGCCGGCAGTCTTTGCCAGATGATTTGGATCACTAAGCATGTATTCAAGGTCATCGGATTCAACAGTGAGCGTGAAGGCCATCGGAGTCGCGGCGTCCTCGTTCGCGCCGGTGGGCGTGTAGTGGCCGACCATCGTTTCGGTGAAGCGCAGCCCGATCTTTTCCGGCGGCGGCGTGGCGGCGGCGCCCTTCGAAGCGTAGTCGATCGTCCAGCCGCGCGATGCCGCGAGCAACGCGCAATTGCGTTCGGCCAGCGCCGAGATCGTCCACAGCGGATTGACGCCGAGCGACATCGGCATGACCGCGCCGTCCATCACGTAGAGGCCCTCGTGCACGTCCGCGCCGGTCGTGCCGCTGAACACGCGGCCCATATGATCGACCACGCCATGGTCCGCGTCCTCGCCCATCCCACAGCCACCGAGCGGATGCACCGTGACGATCCGGTTGCCGAGCACTGCGTTGGAGATCGGATCGCGCAGATATTTGCCGCCGAGCGGCACGGTCGCGTTCTTCAGCGTCTCTTCGACGGTCGCGAAGATCGGCTGCTTGCCGGCGTTCTCCCATGCGATGCGCGGGCGGCCCTTGTCGTTCACGGTGATCTGGCCGCTTTCGTCGTCGTGCGCCATGACCAGGTAGCTTTGTGTGTGATTGAGCGCGCCGTGATACGGGCCGCGCAAAATGCTTTCGGCTTGGCGTGCATCGTAGGCGAGCTGCTGTTCCGCTGAACGCGGGCCGCCGACGTCCACGCCTTCGAGCGGCGCGGCCGCGCCGAGCAGGCCGACGAGCGCGGTGCCGACCGGACCCGCGAGCGAGCCTTCCTCGATCACGAAGCCGTCTTTCACGTCGACGGTATTGCGCAGGTCGATGAGGCCGGCGATGGTCGGTCCGACAGGGGGAATCTCGCCTGGCTCATGCGCGCCCCAGCCGACGCCGTTCACCACATCGTCGGTGTTGTACGCGAACGCGAGCACGTCGCCATTGCCGGTGAAGTGCTTGCCGAGCGCGTCCGATACGCTCAAGCCCGCGTCGCGCGAGCGCAAGAGCAACGCGCTCGAACCGATCGTGCCCGCCGACACGATCACGATATCCGCGCTCACGAAAAGATCGGGCGCGTCATAGCTCTCGCGGCCAAGATGCACGAGCTGATAGGCGACTTGCCAGTTCTGCGTGGCGGCATTGCGCACGACCGAATGAACCGCTGCGCCGGTGAAAATCTGCGCGCCGTGTGCAACCGCATCGGGCAGATAGTTCATGTGCGTCGAATTCTTCGCGTCGTAGTTGCAACCCGAATTGCAATCGCCGCAACCCTTGCACGCCTTTTGTCCGATGCCGGCTGCGTTCGTGCGGTCGACGAAAGTCACGGTTACCGGCGGCGTGCTGAAGCGATCCGCCGTGCCGAGTGCCTCGGCGGATTTTTCGAGCGACAGCAGTTTGGGCAATTCACGGAAGCGGCCTGGAACGGGCGAGGGTTCCAGCATGTCCCACGCGCGCTGATAGCCCGTGTCGCGGCCTGCTACATCGGCGCGCAAGGCCGCGGGCCAGCGCGCGTCGTCCCATAGGCGCGGATCGATCTTCAACGCGACGTTTGCATTGACGAGCGACGTGCCGCCGAGGCCGCAACCGACCACCGCGTTGACGTCGTCGTTTACGTGCACTTCGAGCAGCGCGAGCGGCGAGCCGATTTGCGCGAGCGGGGTGTTGTACTGGATCTGTTCTGCGCCCTGAAACGGCGTGCGCGGATATTCGCCAGCCATGAATTCGCGTCCGCGTTCGAGCACGCACACGCTGCGGCCCGCGCGCGCCATGCGGCTCGCGGCAATCGCGCCGCCATAACCGGAGCCGACTACGACCACTTCGTAATGCGCTTGCATCGCCGTCACGGCGCTCGATAAGCGGTTCATGGTGGACCACCTCGTCAGGAATCGTGCAGGAAGGGACCGGACTTCGGAAGGAAGACGGCGCGCGGCCGCGGCTTTTTCATCGTAGGCGGTGCGCGAAGACAAAAAAAGGCGCATCGATTCGATGCGCCAACTCCTGCCACTGGAATTCGAGGCCCTGAAACAAGGGCTTTTAAAGCAGAACGCTTTTTCGCGCGCGAGTTACGCCGCTGCTTCATTCATTTCGCTATCGCTCGATTCGGCTGCCAGCAGGTTCAGCGTAATCAGAATAGCGCTGCGATTCTCGATGTCGATCTCGATGCCCAGAACATGTGTGAGCCAGCGGCCGATCTTCGTATTGGAAAAATCGCCGGCAGTGGCCGTCTTTTTCATGGTGACGCCGAGTTTGACGGCGCGATAGTGATACGAGGGCACCCGATGCGAAGCCGCAACCGCCGACAGTCCGCCTTTGCCTTCCGAGCACCAGCCGAGGCTGCCGGCCAGCACGATGCGCTCGGGCTCGTCGAGGCTTTCGATAAAAGCGCGCGCCGCGAGCCGCACGCGCTGTTCGTCGAGCCCATATTGCAGCAGCACGCTTTGCACCGGGTCTTCCAATGCGTGGGCATGCAGATCGATTTCCTGCGCCATGCCGTCGACCTCCATCGACACGTTGCGTTGATGTCCGGCGCTGCGCAGGCAGTCGATCAGATAGCGGCGAAAATACGCGCACAGTGCGTAACCGTTCGACGGCGCGCTCTCCGCGCAGGCGCGCGTTTCGGTGTGGCCGGGCGCGAGGCGCAGCACCTTGAAATAAATGAATTGCGCGACCAGTTCTTCCTTGTCTTCGGCGAGCGCTTGCAACTCCATCGGGTGATAGGTGCGCAATGCCCGCTTGACCAGCTCGACCATCGACACCATCTCGTCGGCGGACAACTGCGTGCGACGGCGCCACAGATCGGGCAGGATTGCATCGTCGAGATTGCGGACGAACTCGTGGCTCGGAACTGCGCCCATGAAAGCCTCCATGTCGGGTAAGGCAATCAGCGCGGGGAGCCTCGGCTACAGGCGTGGAGTGGAAGAGGAAAACATTGCGGCCGCGCTGTGTTTGTGGAGGCAGTATGGTTGCGGGCGTCGGCTTCGCCTATATGGATTAAGTAGTAGCTGATGGGTAAACTGCCGGGTAAACCATCCGCCAGCGCACCCCTCATTCGTCTGATGAGAAAGCGGTCGTATCGCGCCGCTGCATGGCTGTACAACCGTGCGGTTTTTGCGCCGCCTCGCGCCCTGGCGATGCGTCGCGCGCGAGCCCTGGCCGCGTTTCGCGACAGCACCGGGCTTTCTCGCCCCATCACCGAATTTGCCGTGCCCGACAAGGAGACCGCGCGATGCGGGCCGACCCGATCCAGCGTGCCATCGACGAAGATCTTGTGCGCGTTCTCTACGCGCAAGATCCGATCGCATTCTTCTCGCACTGGTTTTCAATCGCGGTGCTGGTGGCGATCTACTGGCCCACGATACCTTCGCCGCCGCTTTTCATTGCGTGCTTCGGCTTTTATGCGGCGGCCAATTGCGCGGGCCTCGCGCTCTGGATCTGCAACCGGCGCTATCCGCAACTCGTGTCGCCACGCGGCTGGATCAATTTGCATGCCGTGCGCGGCGTGCTGCTGTATAGCGCGCCGGGCCTCGCGATCTGGTTCGCGTTCCAGAGTCCGCAAAGCGATTTGCCGCTCCTGCACACGGTGATGCTCGTCACGCTCGCGGCGGGCGTTTTCATGTCGAACGGTTTCGACCTGCTGAACTTCGCCACGGCTCTTCCGTTCCTGCTGTTTCCGTCGATCGTGCTGCATTTCGGCGTGCATACATTCGACCGCACGATTCTGGCTATCGTGCTCGCCTTCTTTTTCTGCGCGATCAACGTGTATGCGCTCAGTTATCGCAAGCTGTTCCGCCAGGTGGTGCAGGCGCGTGTCGATCAGCAGTACCTGGCGGAATCACTGGCGCTGCAAAAGCAGGTCGCCGAAGAAGCCAGCCTCGCGAAAACGCGCTTTTTCGCGGCCGCGAGCCACGATTTGCGCCAGCCGCTGCATGCGATCGGATTGCTGGCCGCGTCGCTGAACGATCCGGCGGCCACGTCCGCGCAGCATGCGAAGACTGCCGAGCACATCGTCTATAACGTCGAGGCGCTGAACCAGCTATTCAACCAGGTGCTCGATCTCGCGCGGCTCGAAAGCGGCGTCACGCAGGTGATCCGTCTGCATTTCCGGCTCTCGGAGCTGTTCGAGCGCGTGGGCAGCCAGTATCGTCCGCAGGCGGCCGCGAAGGGGCTCGCGCTGCGCATTGCACCGACGACGATCGTGATCCACGACGATCCCGTGCTGCTCGAACGCGTGCTGAGCAACCTGCTCTCGAACGCGGTGCGCTATACGGAGGAAGGCGCGATCTGGCTCGGTTTCAGGCGCGCGAGGCGGCCGGCAGGCGGCTATATCGAGGTGCGCGATTCCGGTATCGGCATTGCCGCCGACGAACACGCGCGCATTTTCGAGGAGTTCTATCAGGTCGCGAATCCGCAACGCGACGCGCGCCAGGGTCACGGTCTCGGCTTGCCGACGGTGAAGCGCCTCGTCGAGATGCTTGGCGGCGAGTTGCAATTGCGCTCGGCGCCGGGGCGCGGTTCGGTGTTTCGCTTTGCGGTGCAGGCGGGCGACGCGAGCGGCGTCGTCGCGAGCCTGAACGAAACGGTGGCGGGCGGACCGGCCGCGCAAGGACGCCGCGTGCTGTGCATCGACGACGAGCCGTCGATCCTGGAAGGCCTCGCCAGCCTGCTCGGCCGCTGGGGCTGCATCGTGCGCGGCGCGCGCGACGAAGCGGCGGCGCTCGCCGCGCTCGCGGAAGGCTTCGTGCCCGACGCCGTGCTGTGCGACTACCAGTTGGCCAATCATCGGACCGGCGCGCAGGCGCTCACGGCGGTGCGAAACATGCTCGCGCGCGGCGGCCACGCAGGCGCGGTGACGCTGCTGATCACAGGCGATATGGCGTCGGCGGAACTCGCGGCGCTCGCGTTGCAGGGCATTCCGGTGTTGCACAAGCCGGTCACGGCGGCGCGTCTGCGGCGCACGCTGGAAATGCTGTGGCAACAGGCGGAACTGGACAAGGGGCGGGCGGCCGCGGCAGTTGAGTTGCCCGCCGACGCGGGCGCGAGCAGTGGGGGAAGCAGCGAGGGAAGCAGCGCGGGCAACGAGGCCGGGTAGGGCGGCGCGCGAAGCGAAGGCTGGGGCGCGAATTGGCTCGCGGCGTCGTCGGCAAAGTGCTTTGCGGCAGGAAGGGGCGGCGGACCTGAGGTTTTTCGCGGCGGCGGCGGCGACGGTGGCGGCGTCTCGCCGCAAAGCACGAACCGTGCGCCGCGCGTGTGCTTCGCGGGTGTCTCGCTTGCACCTCGCCAGTGCTTCGCCCGCACCTCGCGTGTGCTTCGCCTGCGCCCCGCCCGTGCCGCCGCGCCGCGGCGCTTCACTACAGCGTTTTCCCCGCCTCCAGCCAGCCGTTGATCACGGCGATGGCCGTCGACCGGTTGTGCACGCCGAGCGCCCGGAAGATCACCGACAGATGCACCTTCACCGTGCCCTCGGCCACGCCGAGTTCGCGCGCGATCATCTTGTTGGTCCAGCCGCGATGCACGAGCCGCATGATCTCCTGCTGACGCGGCGACAGATTTTCCAGCAAGTGCTGCTGATGCGGCTGCAACGCCTGGAGCTGTGCGACGGGTTCCACCAGCGTGGCGCTGCTCGGGCCGGCCGCGGTTGCGCCTGCCGCCGAGCCGCCGCCTACCGCGCCTGGCGCGCAACTTTCCGTGGATGGCGCGTCGCGCGAGCCGAGCAGACTCAGCGCTTCCATCGGCACATAAGCGCCGCCCGACAGCACGAGTTCGATCGCCTTCATCATCACGCTCGCGGGCTGACGCTTCGGCACGAAGCCGAGCGCGCCTGCGGCCAGCACCGCGCGCATTTCGTCGGGCGACTCTTCGGCAGAGAGCACGACGACCGGCAGCGCGGGATTCGCCTTCAACAGCATTTCCAGCGATGACGCGCCGCTCATGCCCGGCATATGCAGATCGACGATCGCAAGGTCGTGATCGGCGTCGGGCCGCGCGGCAGCGGCGAGAGTTTCCCAACTGTCGGCTTCGTCGAATTGGGCGTCGGCGTCGAGACCGCGAAGCATTCCCTTGACGCCTTGCCGGATCAGTTCATGGTCGTCCGCCACAAGAAACTTCATGATGTCTCCACGAGTCGGGCTTGCGCGTTGTGGACTGCCGCCGTTGCTGGGTCTCGTTTTACTTCTATTGTCGTGAATCGCATCATGGCCGGCTACCCCGCGTTTCATCAGCCGATCGGCGCGGCGCGGCGTGCCGCTCATTCCCCGTGTGTGGGATCGCCGGCGCCACGGTTTTGTCCTGGGTCTCTCTCGCGCTTCGGTTCCGGCTTGCTACGTAGACGAGCCGCGCGCGCGCTTTTTTAAGCGGCGGCGGCGGGATTCGGAAGGTTATGCGAGGCGGCTCATGGCGCGACCCGAGCAGCGGCGCGCGGAAGACGCGCGCCCGAAACCGTCATTTGACAGCGAACAGCGTGGCGTTCATGAAGAGCTTGAACGCGAACCCGAGCGACATCGCCGAGCCCACGCCGAAGCACCACAGCGCGATGAACCAGAGCCAGCCCGGCAGCTTGCGCGCGGACTCAGTGATAGTGATGTTGGTCGCCATGACGCACCTTGCCGCGAAAAACCCAGTAACCCATCGTCGTATAAGCGACGATGACCGGCAGAATCACTGCCGCGCCGACCAGCGTGAACGTCTGGCTGGTGCGCGGCGCGGCCGCTTCCCACAGCGTCACGCTCGACGGAATCGCATACGGCCACAGGCTCACCAGCAGCCCCGCGTAACCGAGCAGCACCAGCAGCAGCGCGAGCGCGAACGGCGTGTTGTGATGCCGCTCGCGCACCGCGCGCCGCATGAAGAACACGCAGGCGGCGACGAGGAACGGCACGGGCAGCAGCCGGTAGAAGAGGCCGTCGTGGAACCAGCGTTGCGCGATGTTCGGTTCTTGCAGCGGCGTCCACAGGCTCACCATCGCGATGAAGCCGAGCAGCACGATCGTGAGCGGCCACACCACGCGGTGCAGGCGGCGCTGCAGGTCGCCTTCGGTTTTCGCGACCAGCCAGCAGCAGCCCAGCAACGCGTACGTGACGACGAGCCCGAGGCCCGTCAGCAGGCTGAACGGCGTGAGCCAGCCGAACGCGTCGCCGGCATACGCGCCGGCCTCGACCGGAATGCCTTGCAGGAACGCGCCCAGCGCGACGCCCTGGAAAAACGCGGCGCCCGCCGAGCCGCCGATGAACGCCAGATCCCACAGGTGCTTGGTGCGATTGGCCTTCGCGCGAATTTCAAACGACATGCCGCGAAAAATCAGGCACACGAGCATGAAGACGAGCGGCAGATAAAGCGCCGACAACACGGTCGAATACACCATGGGGAAGACCGCGAAAAGCGCCGCGCCGCCGAGCACGAGCCAGGTTTCGTTGCCGTCCCAGACGGGCGCGACGGTGTTCATCATCAGGTCGCGTTCCTTTTCGTCGGGGAAAAACGGGAAGACGATGCCGATGCCCAGATCGAAGCCGTCCAGCACCACATACATGAAAAGGCCTAGCGCGATGATCGCGGCCCACACTACGGTTACGTCCATTTTCTGTCCCGGTGAAAGAGTGCGGAAGTCAGGCATCGATCATCTGATCGGCGGCGGAGAAGGGGCGGCGCGCCGTCTGAGCCGGCGTGTGCTGCGGCACGCCGTGCGGCGTCTGTCCGGGCAACGCCGGACCGGAGCGCATCAGCTTGAGCATGTAATAGATGCCCGTGCCGAACACGAGGAAATAGACGACCACGAACGCCATCAGCGAAATGCCGACCTGTTGCGCGGTGAGCGGCGACACGGCTTGCGACGTGCGCATCACGCCATACACGACCCACGGCTGGCGGCCCGCTTCCGTCGTGACCCAGCCCGCGAGCAGCGAGATGAAACCGCTCGGGCCCATCGCGAGCGCAAAGCGCTGGAACCACTTCGATTCGAACAGGCGTTCGCGGCGGCGCAGCGCCCAGGCGGCGAGCGACATCGCGATCATCAGCACGCCGAGGCCGGCCATGATGCGAAAGCTCCAGAACACCACCGTCGAGTTCGGGCGGTCTTGCGGCGGGAATTCCTTCAGGCCGCGAATTTCGCCGTCCCAGCTATGCGTGAGAATCAGGCTGCCGAGGTGCGGAATCGACACCGCGTAGCGTGTGGTCTCCGCCTGCATGTCGGGAATGCCGAACAGGTTGAGCGCGGTGCCGCCTTTCTCGGTGTCCCACAGACCTTCGATCGCCGCGATCTTTGCCGGCTGATATTCGCGCGTGTTCAAACCATGCTGATCGCCGACGAACGCCTGGATCGGCGTGAGAATCAGCAGCAGCCAGAGCGCCATCGAGAACATCTTCCTGACGGCCGGATCGCGCCGTCCGCGCAGCAAATGCCATGCGCCGACCGCCGCCACCACCAGCCCCGCGACGATGAACGCCGCCAGCGCCATATGCGCGAGCCGGTACGGGAACGACGGATTGAAGATGATCTTGAACCAGTCGAGCGGCACGACCTGGCCGTTCACGACTTCGAAACCTTGCGGCGTTTGCATCCAGCTATTGGACGCGAGAATCCAGAAGGTGGAGATCAGCGTGCCGACCGCGACCATCAGCGTCGCGCCGAAGTGCGCGCGCGGGCTCACGCGCTGCCAGCCGAACAGCATGATGCCGAGGAAGCCGGCTTCGAGGAAAAACGCCGTCATGACCTCGTACATCAAAAGAGGTCCGGTGACGGGCCCGGCGAAACTGGAAAAGCCCGACCAGTTGGTGCCGAACTGATAGCTCATGACGACGCCGGAGACGACGCCCATGCCGAAGGCCACGGCGAAGATCTTCGACCAGAACAGGCAAAGATCTTTGTAGTAGGCCTTGCCGGTTTTGAGCCAGCGCCATTCGAGCACGGCGATGAAGCTCGCGAGACCGATGCTCAGCGCCGGAAAAACGATGTGAAACGAGACCGTAAACGCAAACTGGATGCGGGCGAGGTCGAATGCCGAAATTGCGGAGTTCATGATCGTGAGGGCGTGGTGCCGCGTGGATGGACTACGCGCGTCGACCGGTGTCGGTGCGCTCTGCGTTTCGCAGATGGCCGAAGATTAGGGGAAGCGCGGGATTTATGCTGCAACGCGACGTGCGTCAAAAAACCACGTTGTTTTACGATTTTTTGCGGTTTTGTGCCTGCAAGCATTTGATCTTTATCAGTTTTTTCTGATTGATTGTGGCGCGTGTTTTTATGGCGCAGCAGGGAAAGTGCGGCAATCGACCGCGTAGCAGCAAAGCACGTGGACGAATCGGGCGGCTTGCGCAGGGGCGAGCAGAGGCGGCGTGATTTGCGACGCCAAATGATTCGCAAAGTTATACGACATCACATAAATAATTGAATGGTAAGTCTCTGATTCGCCAAAATTAAAGCGACGCACCATTCATGTGCCTCCGGGTAAATGCCTAGTTGAAATCCGTTTCTGGATGGACGATAGTACGTTATCGTACAACTTAAATCTTCCACCGACGGCCAGCCGGTGCAGCAAAGGAACCCTCCATGAAAAAGATTGCCCTGAGTGGCGCCGGCGGTCAGCTCGGCTCGGTCGTGCGCGCCGCCATGATCGCGCGCGGCACGCCGCTGCGCTCGGCGGCCGGCTCGAAAGCGCTGACGCCTCTGGTCGAAGGCGAGGACGTGATGCACGGCGACCTGCGCGATCCGGCGGTGGTGGATCGGCTGCTCGACGGCGTGGATGTGCTGATCCATTTCGCGGGAACGAGCGTCGAGCGCCCGCTGCCCGAAATCATCGAAAACAATCTGCGCGGTCTCGTCGAGGTGTACGAGGGCGCGCGCCGGCACGGCGTGAAGCGCATCGTGTTCGCGAGTTCGAATCACGCGATCGGCATGTATCCGGTCACCGAGCATCTCAGTCTCGACTGCGAGTTGCGCCCCGACGGCTTTTACGGCTTGAGCAAGGTGTGGGGCGAAGCGCTCGCGCGCATGTATTGGGACAAGCACGGCATCGAAAGCGTGTGCGTGCGCATCGGCAGTTGTCTCGAACGTCCGACCGAGCCGCGGCATCTGAGCACGTGGTTCGGCCATCAGGATCTGATGCATTTCCTCGACCGCTGCGTGGAGGCCGAAGACGTCGGCTTCCTCACCGTCTGGGGCGTGTCGGCCAACCGGCGCAGCTGGTGGGACAACAGCGGCGCCGCGCGCCTCGGCTACCAGCCGACGCAAAACGCCGAAGATTTCGCCGACGACATCCTGTCGCGCCCGAATCCGCTCGACGCGCTCGGACAGCGCTTCCAGGGCGGCGGTTTTGTCGGCATCGATTATTCGCGCAAGGACGTGGCACGCAAGTCCTGACAGTTCAGGCATTACCAGGAGACGCAGCAATGAAGATCAAGGGAATCCGCTGGTGGATGGTTAGTCTGGTCGCCGCCGGGCTCATCATCAATTACCTGGCGCGCAATACGTTGTCGGTGGCCGCGCCGACGTTGATGAACGACCTTCACATCACCACGGAGCAGTATTCGCACGTGGTCGTCGCGTGGCAGCTTTGCTATGCGTTCATGCAGCCGGTCGCGGGCTTCGTGCTCGATACGGTCGGCACGAAGCTCGGCTTCGCAGCGTTCGCGCTGGCGTGGTCGCTGGCTTGCGCGGCGGCGGCGTGGTCGACGGGCTGGCGCAGTCTCGCGTTCTTCCGCGGCCTGCTCGGCATTGCCGAGGCGGCGGGCATTCCCGCCGGCGTCAAGGCGACGAGCGAGTGGTTCCCGGCCAAGGAGCGTTCGGTCGCGATCGGCTGGTTCAACATCGGCTCGTCGATCGGTGCGGTGCTCGCGCCGCCGCTGGTGGTGTGGGCGCTGCTGCATGGCCAGTGGCAACTGGCGTTCGTGATCGTTGGCGTGGCGGGGATCGTGTGGAGCGTCGTGTGGATGGCGCTGTACAAGCATCCGCGCAAGCAGAAACTGCTGGGCGACGCGGAGCGCGACTACATTCTCAGCGGCCAGGAAGCGAAACATAGCGACGACGGCGCGCCCCGGCGCAACTGGCTCGCCATGCTGCGAAGCCGCGACTTCTGGGCGATCGGCATTCCGCGCATTCTGTCCGAGCCGGCCTGGCAGACCTTCAACGCGTGGATTCCGCTCTACATGATGACCGAGCGTCACATGAACCTGAAGGAAGTCGCGCTGTATGCGTGGATGCCGTTTCTCGCGGCGGATATCGGCTGCGTCCTGGGCGGCTATCTGAGCCCGTTTTTTCACAAGTACGCGAAGGTGTCGCTGTTCACGTCGCGCAAGATGGTGTTCGTGGTCGGCGCGTTGTGCATGATCGGACCGGCGTGCGTGGGCCTCGTGGCGAGTCCGTATGTGGCGGTCGCGCTGCTGTGCGTCGGCGGCTTCGCGCATCAGACCTTGTCGGGCGCGCTCTACGCGATCACCTCCGATGTGTTCGGCAAGAACGAAGTCGCCACTGCGACGGGCATGGGCGGCATGGCCGGCTATCTGGGCGCGGCGGCTTTCACGGCGTTGTTCGGCGTGCTGGTCACGCAGGTCGGCTATAGCCCTCTGTTCGTGCTGCTCGCGGTGTTCGACATCGTCGCCGCCGGCGTGGTGTGCCTGCTCGCGAAAAGCAACGACAAGGCGCCCGAGCCGCGCTGGTCGGAAACGGGCGGTCCGGTCGCCATCAAGTAAGTGTCGGCGAGTCGTACCGGCATGATTGCGCGTGACGTTTAGCGTTGAGCGGAATCGGCAGGCGGCGCTCGGGTTCGGGCGCCGCTTTTTTCTTGGGCACGCTTCAATGCCGCCCACACCGCACGCCCAAACCGCACGCCTGCAAGGGCTGTGGGATAATTGCGCGGTTTGCCCGGAGCGCGGCTCAAAAGGTTGTTTGCACGGGCGCGCAAGGGGCCTTCACTCCCGTGGCCCGCTTCCTTCAAGCGATATTTTTCCAACAACCACGATGCCCGCATACCGTTCCAAAACTTCCACCGCCGGCCGCAACATGGCGGGGGCGCGCTCGCTGTGGCGCGCCACCGGCATGAAAGACGAAGACTTCTCGAAGCCGATCATCGCCGTCGTCAATTCGTTCACCCAGTTCGTGCCTGGCCATGTCCACCTGAAGGACCTCGGCCAGCTTGTCGCGCGCGAGATCGAGGCCGCGGGCGGCGTCGCCAAGGAGTTCAACACCATCGCCGTCGATGACGGCATCGCCATGGGCCACGACGGCATGCTGTATTCGCTGCCGAGCCGCGACATCATCGCGGATTCGGTGGAATACATGGTCAATGCACATTGCGCCGACGCGATGGTGTGCATCTCGAACTGCGACAAGATCACCCCCGGCATGCTGATGGCCGCGATGCGCCTGAACATTCCGGTGATCTTCGTGTCGGGCGGCCCGATGGAAGCCGGCAAGACGCGCCTCGCCAATCCGAAAACCGGCACCATCGAACTGAAGAAGCTCGACCTGGTGGACGCGATGGTGATCGCCGCCGACAAGAGCTATTCCGACGCCGACGTGGCCGAGGTCGAACGCTCCGCCTGCCCGACCTGCGGTTCGTGCTCGGGCATGTTCACGGCCAACTCGATGAACTGCCTCACCGAGGCGCTAGGTCTCTCGTTGCCGGGCAACGGCACGGTGGTCGCCACGCACGCGGACCGCGAGCAGCTCTTCAAGCGCGCCGGACGCCGCATCGTGGAACTGGCCCGCCAGTATTACGAGCAGGAACAGGCGGGCATCCTGCCGCGCGCGGTGGGCTTCAAGGCATTCGAAAACGCGATGACGCTGGACATCGCGATGGGCGGCTCGACCAACACGATCCTGCACCTGCTGGCCATCGCGCGCGAAGCGGAGATCGACTTCACGATGACCGACATCGACCGCCTGTCGCGCGTCGTGCCGCAGTTGTGCAAGGTCGCGCCGAACACCAACAAGTACCACATCGAAGACGTGCATCGCGCGGGCGGCATCATGGCGATCCTCGGCGAGCTGGACCGCGCGGGCAAGCTGCACACCGACGTGCCCACGGTGCACGCGGCCACGCTGAAGGACGCGCTGGATCAATGGGACATCGTGCGCACGCAGGACGAAGCGGTCCGCACCTTCTACATGGCGGGTCCGGCTGGCGTTCCGACGCAGATCGCGTTCAGCCAGAACACGCGCTGGCCGAGTCTCGACACGGACCGCGCCGAAGGCTGCATCCGCTCGTATGAGCACGCGTTTTCGAAGGAAGGCGGTCTCGCGGTGCTGACCGGCAACATCGCGCTCGACGGCTGCGTGGTGAAAACCGCCGGCGTCGACGAAAGCATTCTGGTGTTCGAGGGCACGGCTCACGTCACCGAATCGCAGGACGAGGCGGTGGAGAACATCCTCGCGGGCAAGGTGAAGGCGGGCGATGTGGTGATCGTGCGCTACGAAGGTCCGAAGGGCGGCCCCGGCATGCAGGAAATGCTCTACCCGACGAGCTATATCAAGTCGCAAGGCCTCGGCAAAGCATGCGCGTTGCTCACGGACGGCCGCTTCTCGGGCGGCACGTCGGGACTGTCCATCGGCCACTGCTCGCCGGAAGCGGCGGCGGGCGGCGCGATCGGCCTGGTGCGCGACGGCGACAAGATCCGCATCGACATTCCGAGCCGCACGATCGACGTGCTGCTGTCCGACGCCGAGCTGGCAAGCCGCCGCGAGGAACAGAACGCGAAGGGATGGAAGCCGGCCAAGCCGCGTCCGCGCAAGGTGTCGGCGGCGCTGAAGGCCTACGCGAAGCTGGTGATGTCGGCCGACAAGGGCGCGGTGCGCGACCTGTCGCTGCTGGACGACTGATCCCGCCTGCTCCCGCCTGATCTGGCGACGGGCTTCACGCCCGTCAGTAAAAAAGCCGCTCCGAAAAGCGGCTTTTTTTTTGCCTGCATTTGCCGCTGCTTTTGCAACCGCTTTTGCAACTTCCGATGCGCTTAACGCTGATCGACCACCGTCGTGTTGTACGTCGTCGAGCCGATCACCACGTTCTTCAACGTAATCCCGTTGACGTTGTACGCATAGATCGGCCCCGGTGTGGTCGCCGTGGCCGGCCCCGCGCTGACCGCCGTTCCGAGATTGCAGTTGGAGAGCGTGACGCCCGTGATCGGCGGGATGGTCGGCGTGGGGGCCGGGCCGTTGTAGTCGAATGCGACCGGGCCTTGCGCGACGATCGCCTGGAAGCACGACCCCGTCGCGCCGTTCAGCGTGACGTTGCTCGCCTGCACGTTCGAGATGTTCACGTTCTGCACGACAGCGGGACGGGTTCGGATCGCGTCGTTGGCGGGCTGGTAATCGCAGTCGAACGTGATCAGGCCGCCTTGTGCCGCCGACGGGTTGGACGCCGCCGCCGTGGCGACGCCGAGCGGCACCTTGCCGTTGATCGGGCTGCCCGCGAGCAGCGCGCTGCCGTAGCCGCCGCCTTTCAGCGCGACGCCGTTCGGCAGCGTGACCTTATCGACATAAAAGTTCTTCACGAAGCCGCCGCGATTCATGTTCGTCTTGATGCGGATCGCGATGTTCAGCGGATTCGTCGCCCAGTTCTGATTGAGCATCTGCAGATTGCGCGCATAGACGTTCTGCACGCCGCCGCCCATTTCGCTGCCGAGCGTGATGCCGCCGTGGCCGCTGTTCATCGTGCAGTTCTGGATCACGTGGTTCTGCGCGGGGCCGTATTGCGTATCGAGATCCTTGCCCGATTTGATCGCGATGCAGTCGTCGCCCGTGTTGAAGGTGACGCCGTCGCAGAGCACGGTATCGCACGCATCGGGATCGAAGCCGTCGTTATTCGGGCCGATGCTGTTCGTCGTCACGCCGCGAATCACGACGTTACGGCAATCGGTCGGATGATGCTGCCAGAAAGGCGTGTTATTCGTGGAGTAGTTTTCCATCAGAACATTCGTGCAGCCGATGAACTCGACCATGCACGGCCGTAGATAGTGACCCACGCCGAAGATACGCTTCGCCACCGGCACGCCTGCTTCGGAAAGCGCGGGCAAATAGTTCTGATCCTCCTGCCATGGTGTCGTCGGGCTCGTGAGCTGCGCGTAGAGCGTGTCGGAAATGCCGGGCGCGGCGGTGCGCAAGTCGACGTTGTTCGGGTTCAGATACACCTGCGAGGGCGTCGACGAATTCACGCAACCGTACGCGCCGTTCGACCCCTTGAAGGTCCACCAGCAGGTGGCCGTGTTGCCCGAGCCGGAGAAGGGCGTCATCGCCTGACCGTTGAGAATCGAGGTCGCGTCCTCGCCGCTCAGCCCGATGTTGGACTGGTTGCGCGCGTAGACGGGCGAGCCGTAGTTCAGGCAGTCGTTGGCCTGCCAGCGGCTGTAGAAAAGGTTGCCGTTCGCGCCGCAGTTCACGGGGCCGTCCTTCGCATAGTCGGCGGGATTCGGGCTGAAATAGATCGTGCAATTCGCGCTCAGATGGAAGTTCACGTTGCTGAGCAGCACGATCGGTCCCGCGCAATACCACGTGCCCGACGGCACCACGACGCGTCCGCCGCCGGCCGCGTTGGCTGCCTGAATCGCGGCGAGAAACGCGGGCCGCGAGTCGAACGACGAAGCGGCGTTGGTCTGATTCGAGCCCGGACTCGCGGGCGAGGAAGCACCCGTGTACGGGTTCGTCGCGGCAACCACCGCGCACGGCTGCGCGCCATATTGGGTGACGAGGAAATCGCGCGAGGGAAACATCGACTGCGTGATGTTCGCAAGCGCCGCGATGATTTGCGTGGCGGCGCCGTCGCTGCCCCAGATCGGGTCTTCCGGCGTCAGGCCGGAACTGCCGCCGCCGCCGCATGCGGACAGTCCGCCGAGCATCGTCGCGCCCGCGGAGGTGCCGGCGAACACCATGAATGCCCGGCGTGCCGGGGAATGCGGCTCGGCCTGAGCAAGGGTTTTCGATGCGACGCGTTTGCCGGTGTTGTCATGTTGGTGTGCCACACATGTCTCCTGGCCCTTTACGGGCGTTGTGAATCGTCGTCGATGCGCGAAGGCGCGCGGTGCGCCGCGAGCGCCTTCGTTACGTCATCCTTATTAAATGAAAAATCGAAAAAAATGTTGATGACTCATGCAGGCGTTGAACGCAACGCGCGCCGCCTGGCCCGTTCATCGGCGTCGAACAGGGCGAAGCGGCGCTGCCGGACAAGGCAAACGCTTGAGGCGTTTTCAGTGCGCCGTCAGTGGGTTTTTAGTGCGTTTATTGGCCGATCTCGTGATTGGCGAGCACTTCGAGCGCGCGCACCATCGCGGAGTGATCCCACGCTTTGCCGCCGTGCGCCACGCACGCGTTGAAAAGTGCCTGACAGGTCGCGGTATTCGGCAAGGCGACGCCGAGTGCCTGCGCGGTCGACAGCGCCAGGTTCAAATCCTTCTGATGCAGCTCGATGCGAAAGCCCGGCTCGAAGGTGCGTTTGGTCATCCGCTCGCCGTGCACTTCGAGAATGCGCGAGGACGCGAAGCCGCCCATCAGCGCCTCGCGCACGCGCGCCGGATCGACGCCGGCCTTGGAGGCGAGCAGCAGCGCTTCGCCGACCGCCTCGATCGTGGCCGCCACGATCACCTGATTCGCGACCTTGCAGACCTGTCCCGCGCCGACCGCGCCGATCAGCGTGACGTTCTTGCCCATCATGTCGAACAGCGGCTTCACGCTGTCGAAGGTTGCCTGCTCGCCGCCGACCATGATGGTGAGCGAACCTGCCTTCGCGCCAACTTCGCCGCCCGAGACCGGCGCGTCGAGATACTCCGCGCCTGTCTCGCGCACGCGCGCGGCGAAATCGCGTGTGGCCATCGGCGAAATCGAACTCATGTCGACCACCGTTTGCCCCGCGCGCAATGCGCCCGCGAGCCCGTTTTCGCCGAACAGCACGCGCTCCACATCCGGCGTGTCCGGCACCATGATGAAGATCACGTCGGCCTGCCCGGCGACCGCGGCCGGGCTGTCGCACGACTTCGCGCCGGCTTGCGTGAGATCGTCGGGAACGCCGCTGCGCGTGAAGGCGGCGAGCGCGACGCCGTTCTTGAGAAGATTCGCAGCCATGGGCTTGCCCATGATGCCGAGTCCGATAAAGCCTGCTTTTTGCATGGAATGCTCCGGAGATGTCATGGCGGCCACGGCTTACGTGGATTCATGCCTGATCGATGCGTTGCCTCAGGCTTCGGCCGCCGGTTTCTGGATGAAGTGTTGATGAACCGCCTGCGCGGCGTTTCTCAGAAGCCCGAGATCCGCGCAGACCGAGACGACGCGGCAACCCATCGCGAGATAGCGCTCGGCGTCGGCTTGCACCGGTGCAAGAATGCCGCTCGGCTTGCCCGCGGCCTGCGCGCGCTCGAACACGCGCGCGATCGCCCGCTGCACGTCGGGATGCCCGGGATTGCCGAGATGCCCATACGCGGCCGCCAGATCCGACGGGCCGACGAACACGGCGTCGACACCTTCGACAGCCACGATCTCGTCAATCGCGTCCACCGCTTTGCGGCTTTCTATCTGTACGATCACGCAGACGTTGTCGTTGGCGATGTCGAAGTAGTCGGGGACCGTCGCGTAGCGGTTGCCGCGGTGCCCCACGGAAACGCCGCGAATGCCTTGCGGCGGATAGCGCGTGGCGGCGACGGCGCGCGCGGCGTCGTCGGCGTCGTCGACGAATGGCACGAGGAAGTTGCAAAAGCCGCTGTCCAGCAGACGTTTGATGACCACGCTGTCATTGGCGGGCGGGCGCACGACCGGGGCGGTGCGGCTGTCCTTGAGCGCCATCAGTTGCGGGATCAGCGTGAGCACGTCATTGGGTGCATGCTCGGCGTCGAGCAGCATCCAGTCGAAACCGAGCACGCCGAGCATTTCCGTGACGATCGGACTGGCGAGCGACGCCCAGCAGCCGATCAAGGTATCGCCGCCGCGAACCGCGTGGCGAAAGCTATTGGGGAGAGACTGGTAGGGCTGGGAAGGCGCGGCTGGCATGAACGTATTCCTCGAACGACAATGGATCGGGTCGGGCTCTGACGACGACTCATGGCATGTTATAGGTCGTCGTACGTCTTGTTCCAGATTAGCACTCAGCCTCGCTGTTGTAACGGCCACGTAAACCCGAATTCCCCATTTCGTGAGGCGGTTTGGGTTGCGCGAGCAGTTCTCCGTGTTGTAGGATGACTTATATCTTTAGACTCCAATCCAAGGAAAGAAAAATGTCCAGTTCCACCGGTATCACCGGCGACATGCTGATCGGCCGCAAGGCGGTGCGCGGCGCGCAAAAACCGCTGCACGCCTTCAATCCTTCCACGGGTTCGGACATCGCCGAGCCGGTTTTCGGCAGCGGCACGCCGGAAGACGTCAACCTCGCGTGCGAGCTGGCGGGCAAGGCGTTCGACTCGTACCGCCAATTGCCGCTCGCCGTGCGCGCTGAATTTCTTGAGCGCATTGCCGACGGTATCACTGCTTTGGGCGACGCGCTGATCGAGCGCGCGCAGCAGGAATCGGGCTTGCCGAAGGCGCGTCTCGAAGGCGAGCGCGGCCGCACGACCGGTCAGCTCAAGCTGTTCGCGCAAGTGGTGCGCTCAGGCCAGTGGCTCGCCGCCACGCTCGACTCGGCGCTGCCGGAGCGCAAGCCGCTGCCGCGTTCCGATCTGCGCATGCAGAAGATTCCGCTCGGCCCGGTTGCGGTGTTCGGCGCGAGCAACTTCCCGCTGGCGTTCTCGGTGGCCGGCGGCGACACGGCGGCGGCGCTCGCGGCTGGCTGCCCGGTCGTGGTGAAGGCGCACCGCGCTCACCTCGGCACGTCGGAGATGGTCGGCCGCGTGATCCAGCGCGTCGCAGAGGAAATGGACTTGCCCGAAGGCGTGTTCTCGCTGATCGTCGGCGCGGGCAACTCGGTCGGCGAAGCGCTCGTCGCGCATCCGGCGATCAAGGCAGTCGGCTTCACCGGCTCGCGCGCGGGCGGCTTGTCGCTGATGCGCGTCGCGGCAGCGCGTCCCGAACCGATTCCGGTCTACGCGGAAATGAGCAGCATCAACCCCGTGTTCCTGCTGTCGAACGCGCTCACGCAGCGCACCGAGGGCATCGCGCGCGGCTTCGTCGATTCGCTGGTGCTCGGCGCCGGCCAGTTCTGCACGAATCCGGGCCTTGCGATCGCCATCGACAGCGACGCGCTGAAGCGCTTTGTCGCCGTGGCGTCCGAGGCGCTGACGGGCAAGCCCGCCCAGACCATGCTCACGGCGGGCATCCACTCGGCGTACGCGGAAGGCGAGGGCAAGCTGGCGGCGACCACGGGCGTGGAAACGGCGGCGCGCGGCGTCGACGTGACCGGCCCGAACCAGGCGCGCGCGGCGCTGTTCGTGACCGACGCGCAAACCTTCCTCGCCACGCCGGCGCTGGAGGACGAGGTGTTCGGACCGGCATCGACGATCATCCGCTGCAAGGACGAGCAGGAGTTGCTGCAAGTGGCGGAGCACTTTGCCGGCCAATTGACGGCGACCGTCCAGATGGACACCGCCGATGTGCCCGCAGCCCGCAAGCTCGTGCCGATTCTCGAACGCAAGGCCGGACGGCTGCTGGTCAACGGCTTCCCGACCGGCGTCGAGGTGTGTCACGCGATGGTCCACGGCGGCCCGTTCCCGGCGACCTCCGATAGCCACGCGACCTCGGTGGGCACGACCGCGATCGAGCGCTTCCTGCGTCCGGTCTGCTATCAGGACTTCCCGGCCGACCTGTTGCCCCAAGCGCTGGCCGACGGCAATCCGCTCGACCTGTGGCGCCGCCGCGATGGCGAGATCACGCGGAGCTAAGCGTGTCGAACCGCGGCCAAGCCGCGGTTGAAATGAAAAATGGCCGGGGAGATCGACTCTCCGGCCATTTTGTTTTGCTCTTTAGCCGCAAAAAACGGCCAAGCGCCGTTGCCTGGCCGTTTCTTCAGCTGTTCGTCTCAGCCGTTTCGTTCGCCCGACGCAAACGCTCGCGGCTATTCGACAGATGCATGCGCATCGCGGCCCGCGCGCCTTCCGCGTCGTGCCGGCTGATCGCTTCGAGAATGCTTTCGTGCTCCAGATTGACGAGCGACAGATACGCGTCCGGCTCCGCGCGCGCAATGCCGGCCGAATCGAGCCGGTTGCGTGGAATCAGCGCACTGCCCATTTGCGTCAGGATGTCGACGAAATAGCGGTTGCCCGTGGCGCGCGCCACCGAGATATGAAACTGCAAATCGGCGTCGACGCTGTCGAGCCCGTTGTGCCGCGTCGCTTCGATTGCGTCGAGCGCGACGCGCATGCGCGCGAGGTCTTCGGACTTGGCGCGCTGGGCGGCGAGACCCGCGCATTCCGTTTCCAGGCTGATGCGCAGTTCGAGAATGGACAACACGTCGCGCAGCGTGGTAGCCGGCACCATGTCGATGCCGAGCTTTTCGCGCTGCGGTTCGAGCACGAAGCTGCCGATGCCATGCCGCGTCTCGATGATCTTGCCTGCCTGCAGGCGCGAAATGGCTTCGCGAATGACCGTGCGGCTCACGCTCAGCGTGACCATGAGTTGCGATTCGGTCGGCAGCTTGTCGCCGGGCTTCAGCGCGTTGGACGCGATCTGCTCGGTCACGTAATTGACGACGAGCTCGGCAAGATTACGAGCGCGTCGTGGCGGTACGGCGGACGCCAGTGGTGTAGCCATCGAAAACGCCCCTTGAATCAGATAGTTGCACAAATTTCCTACGATCCATTATACCGTCGTCTGACGACTGATTATAGAAACGCCGGATCATTTTGAGAACTTCCCGGCAGCCGCCGGCTGCGGGCCGGGCGGGTGCCGGGCAGGCCGCGCGAAACCATGAGCACGGCGCTTCGCTTATTGCGGACGCAGTTCCACGCGCTTGATGTCCTTCACGATCACGAGGTAGCTGAACACCGTGAGCAGCGCATTCGCGCCGACGAACACCAGCGCGCCATTGAACGAGCCGCTTTGCGCCACCAGGTAGCCGATCACGATCGGCGTGACGATGCCCGCCACGTTGCCGAACATGTTGAAGATGCCGCCCGACAGACCGAGCGCCTCCTTCGGCGACGTATCCGCGACCACCGCCCAGCCGAGCGCGCCGATGCCCTTGCCGAAGAACGCGAGCGACATCAGCGCGACGACGATCCAGTCCGTCGAAACATAATTGCAGCCGATGATCGACACCGACAGCAGCATGCCGCCGACAATCGGCACCTTGCGCGCGACGGTCAGCGAATGGCCGCGACGGATCAGCGCGTCCGACACCACGCCGCCGAGGACGCCGCCGGAAAATCCGCAGATCGCCGGCAGCGACGCGACGAGACCCGCGTGCAGAATGGTCATCCCGCGCGCCTGCACGAGGTAGATAGGAAACCACGTGAGGAAGAAATACGTCAGCACGTTGATGCAGTACTGCGCGAGATAGACGCCGAGCAGCATCCGGTTGCTCAGCAGTTGACGGACGAGAAACCAGCCGCCCGATTTCGCGACGTCGTGCGGACGCGCTTTCTGGTGGCCGTTCACCACGCCGCCGCCCTATTCGATGTACTCCAGCTCGGCGGCCGACACGCCCGGATGATCGGCGGGATTCTTCATCGCCTTGAGCCACGTGAGCGCGAGCAGCAGTCCGGCCACGCCCATCACGAGGTAGACCATGTGCCAGCCGAACGCGTGCGTGAGCCAGGCCATCAGCGGCGTGAACACGACCGCGGCGAAGTATTGCGCCGAGTTGAAAATCGCCGACGCGGTGCCGCGTTCGGTGGTCGGAAACCAGCTCGCCACGACTTTTGCGTTGGCCGGAAAGGCCGGCGATTCGGCCGCGCCCATCGCGAAACGCAGCACGAAAAGGCCCGTCACGGCGGCGGCCGCGCTGCCGAGCAGGCCGATCGAGCTTTGCAGCAGCGTGAAGAGCGACCAGAAGAAAATGCTCGCGGCGTACACGCGCCGCGCACCGAAGCGGTCGAGCAGCCAGCCGGCCGGCAATTGCGCGAGCACGTAAGCCCAGCTGAACGCGGAGAAAATGTAGCCCATTCTGATCGCGTCGAGGCCGAACTCCGTGCGCATCGCGGTGCCGGTGACCGACAGCGTCGCGCGGTCGGCGTAGTTGAACGTGGTGATCAGAAAGATCAGCAGCAGGATCGCGTAGCGGACGTTGGTGCGCTTCGCGACGCTTGCGGAATTTGCCGTGCGGCTCATTTCCATGGTTATCTCCTTAATTCTTGTACAACGGACCGGAGTCCGGGCCGTTGCGGCTTGCCGCCGCGCCGGAAGCATCTGCAAAAAACGCCCGGCGACGGTGCGTCTCCGGGCGCTCGTTGCGCTGCTGTTCGTGCGGCTTGGGTTCGGCTTTGCGTTTGGCCCTGCGCTTGGCCTCGATGTGCCTGTTGTTCGCGTGGCCGCCGGATAATCGACTAGCCGGCCACGCGCGCGGTATTACTGCGAGCCGAGCGTCTTGATGAGCGCGTCGAGTTGCGCCATTTCGTCTTCGGTCAGGTCGGTCAGCGGCGCGCGCACGGGGCCGGCGCTGTGGCCGACCAGCTTCGCGCCGGCCTTGACGATGCTGACCGCGTAGCCCGCGCGGCGGTTACGGATCTTCAGGTACGGCAGGAAGAATTCGTCGATCAGTTTGCCGACCGTCGCGTGATCGTCGGCGGCGATGGCGCGGTAGAAGTCCATGGCCGTCTTCGGAATGAAGTTGAACACCGCCGACGAGTACACCGGCACGCCCAGCGCCTTGTAAGCCGCGGCGTAGACTTCCGCGGTCGGCAGGCCGCCGAGGTACGAGAAGCGGTCGCCCAGACGGCGGCGGATCGTCACCATGTTCTCGATTTCGCCCACGCCGTCCTTGAAGCCGATCAGGTTCGGGCAGCGCTCGGCCAGACCTTCGAGCATGTCGGCGTTAAGCTTGGAATTGGCGCGGTTGTAGATGATCACGCCCATGTTCGGCACCGACTTGCAGACTTCTTCGGCGTGCGCGGCGATACCTTCTTGGCAGGCTTCGGTCAGATAGTGCGGCATCAGCAGAATGCCGTTCGCGCCGTGGCGCTCGGCTTCCTTCGCGTATTCGATCGCGACGCGCGTCGGGCCGCCCGCGCCGGCCAGAATCGGCACCTTGCCGCGGCAGACTTCCGTCGCGGTGCGCACGACGTTGGAATAGTCGTTGTGCGTCAGCGAGAAGAATTCACCCGTGCCGCCGGCCACGAACAGTGCCGAAGCGCCGTACGGAGCGAGCCATTCGAGGCGCTCCGCGTAGGTGTCGGCGCGGAATTCGCCCTGTTCGTCGAAATCGGTGACGGGGAAGGAGAGAAGGCCTTCCGAAACGATCTGCTTGAGTTCCTGCGGTGTCGTCATGATGTGTGTATCCAAGCGTCGGTGTAAGTTAGATCAATAGAAATGAAGATTTCTTATACGTCATCGTACAACAACAATTCGCCTAACTCAACAATGTTTTCGCGGCATAATACTGGTCATAGGGTAAATACGGAACATCCTCAGCCCGTTCATGTTGTAGGATGACGTATGAATAGCTGGCGCAGAAGGCGTAAATCGCCATAAGGATCGATGCAATGGAACTTTCCCCGCTCTACATTCGCGTTCACCTCAATGACAATGTCGCGATCGTCGTGAACGACAGCGGCCTGGGCGAGGGCGCGGTTTTCGCCGACGGCCTCGTGCTGCGCGAGCGCGTGCCTCAAGGTCACAAGGTCGCGCTCGCCGATCTGGCCGAAGGCGACGAGGTCATCCGCTATAACGTGGTGATCGGCTACGCGCTGAAGGCGCTGCCCAAAGGCAGCTGGATCAACGAGCACGTGATCCGCATGCCGAGCCCGCCGGGGCTGGAGGATCTGCCCATCGCCACGATCAAGGCGCCGGACATGCCGCCGCTCGACGGCTACACCTTCGAGGGTTATCGCAACGCGGACGGCTCCGTGGGCTCGCGCAACATCCTCGCGATCACGACGACCGTGCAATGTGTGGCGGACGTGGTTCAGCACGCGGTCGCGCGCATCAAGTCCGAGCTGCTGCCGAAGTATCCGAATGTCGACGACGTGGTGAGCCTCGGCCACACCTACGGCTGCGGCGTGGCGATCGACGCGCCCGACGCGATGGTGCCCATCCGCACCGTGCGCAACATCGCGCTGAACCCCAATTTCGGCGGCGAAGTGATGATGGTCAGCCTCGGTTGCGAAAAGCTTCAGCCGGAACGCCTGATGCCGCCGGGCACGATTCCGATCGCATCGGCGCAGAACCCGAGCGAGATCGCGGACATCGGCGAGCTCGGCGCCGACGAGAACGGCGACGTGGTCGTGCTTCAGGACGAAGCGCATGTCGGCTTCCAGTCGATGATCGAGTCGATCATGAAAACCGCCGAAGGGCATCTGAAGCGACTGAACAACCGGCGTCGCGAGACGTGTTCGGCGGCGGATCTCGTAGTCGGCGTGCAGTGCGGCGGCAGCGACGCGTTCTCCGGCCTCACGGCGAATCCGGCCGTGGGTTTCGCGACCGATCTGCTGGTGCGCGCGGGCGCGACCGTCATGTTCTCCGAAGTCACCGAAGTGCGCGACGGCGTCGACCAGCTGACGGCGCGCGCGGCTAACCCGGAGGTGGCGGCGGCGATCATCCGCGAGATGCAGTGGTACGACGATTATCTGAAGCGCGGCGGCGCGGACCGTAGCGCCAACACCACGCCCGGCAACAAGAAGGGCGGGCTGTCGAATATCGTCGAAAAGGCGATGGGCTCGATCATCAAGTCGGGCAACTCGGCGATTTCCGGCGTGTTGTCGCCGGGCGAAAAAGTGCGCGAGAAAGGGCTGATCTACGCGGCCACGCCGGCCAGCGACTTTATCTGCGGCACGCTGCAGCTTGCCGCCGGCATCAATCTGCACGTGTTCACCACTGGCCGCGGCACGCCGTACAGCCTCGCCGAAGTGCCCGTCATCAAGGTGGCGACGCGCTCCGACCTCGCGCGCCGCTGGCATGACCTGATGGATATCAACGCGGGCACCATCGCGACGGGCTCGGCGACGATCGAAGAGGTGGGTTGGGAGCTGTTCCGCTTCATGCTCGACGTCGCGAGCGGACGCAAGAAGACCTGTGCGGAGAAACTCAAGCTGCATAATGCGCTGGCGCTCTTCAACCCGGCGCCGGTGACCTGACAGGCTGTTTCGACGGGCCGCGATTTCGCGGCTCGTTGCGTTTCAGGGCTTCGAGGTTTCAATGCGTCAAGGCGTCAAGGCGTCAAGGCCTCGTTCGCCTCCATGACAGTGGGTAATCCCTTCAATAGAAAGACATGACTGATTCGAATCCTGAGCGCGGCGCCGCACACAAACCTTTCCGACGTCTTCTGCTCACCGGAGCGGCCGGCAATCTCGGCACGCAACTGCGCGGCGCGCTCGCGGGGTGGGCCGACGTCGTGCGGGTGACCGACATCGCGCCGCTCGGCGAGGTGGCGGAGCACGAGGAAGCCTTCATCGTCGATCTCGCCGACGAAGCCGCGGTTCACGCGCTGCTGGAAGGCGTGGACGCCGTGATTCACCTCGGCGGCATTTCCGTCGAAGCGCCTTTCGAAAACCTGATCGAAGCGAATATTCGCGGCCTCTACAACCTGTACTCGGCGGCGCAGAAGCAGGGCGTGAAGCGCATCGTGTACGCGAGTTCGAACCACGCGGTGGGTTTTCATCCAGTGACGCAAGTGCTCGATACCGACGCGCCGTTGCGCCCCGACAGCCTGTACGGCGTGACCAAATGCTTCGGCGAATCGCTGTCGCGCTATTACTTCGACCGCTTCGGCCTGGAAACCGTGTGTCTGCGGATCGGCTCGTCGTTCGAGCAGCCGAAGAACCCGCGCATGCTCGTGACGTATCTCAGCTATCGCGACTTCATCGAGCTGGTGCGCTGTTCGCTGTTCACCAATCGCGTCGGTCACGCAATCGTGTATGGCGTGTCGGATAACCGCACCAAGTGGGTCGATAACACGAAGGCGGCGTTTCTCGGTTTTCGTCCGCAGGACAGCTCGGTCGAATTCGAGCATCTCTTTCCGGTCACGACGCCGACTGCCGATCTCGACGATCCCACGCAGCGCTTCCAGGGCGGCGCGTTCGTGCTCGCCGGTCCGATGGAGCCGAAGCGGTGAGCGCGGCGGGCCATCCACGAGTCGAGCGCGTCCAGGGCGCGGGCCAGGCGCCGGCGCTCGTCGGCGAAAGTCCGGTCTGGCGCGCGGCGGAGCAGGCGCTTTATTGGGTCGATATTCCGGCGCAAAAGATCGTGCGTCTCGCGCTCGACGCGGGCGAGCGGTCCGAATGGCTGTTGCCGGAGAGAGTCGCGTGCATCGCGTTCGATCGTCGCGGCACCGTGCTGGCCGGCTGCGAAACCGGTCTTTTCGCGTTCGCGCTGAACGAGGCTTCGGCTCATGCCGCCACGCAAGCCGCGCGCACCGGCGAGCCGGTGAAAGTGACGGGCCGCAAGCTCGCCGCGCCGGACTTCGCGTGCGGCGACATGCGTTTTAACGACGGCCGCTGCGACCGGCAAGGCCGCTTCTGGGCCGGCACGATGGTGCAGGACATGGCCGCGGCCAATCCGGCCGGCGCGCTATACCGGTTCGATGCGAAGGGCGTGCTGTCGGCGCCGGTGGTTGACAGGCTGATCACGCAAAACGGTCTGGGCTGGTCGCCGGATGGCGCGACGCTGTATCTGTCGGACTCGCATCCGTCGCGCAGACAGATCTGGGCGTTCGACTACGACATCGAAACCGGCGAGCCGCGCAACCGTCGTGTGTTCGCGGATTTGAACCACTATGTGGGCCGGCCAGACGGCGCCGCCGTGGATGCCGACGGCTGCTATTGGATTTGCGCGAACGACGCCGGCGCGCTGCTGCGGTTCACACCGCAAGGCAAGCTCGACCGCCAGATCGCCGTGCCCGCCATCAAGCCGGCCATGTGCGCGTTCGGCGGCCCTAATCTGGACACGCTTTTCGTCACGTCGATTCGTCCCGCAACGGGCGCGAGCGAACATGACGGGCATCTGTTCGCGCTCCGTCCGGGCGTGAGCGGCTTGCCTGAGCCGGAGTTCGCCGGCGAGCTTTAAGGCGGGTTCGAGGCTGGATTCGAGTCTGGATTCGAGGCTGAATTCGAGGCCGCGCAGGGCGCCGCCCCGTTGTCGCGGGCGGCACCGGTTGCTTGAAATTAAGCGTATATTCATCACTCGTCGTACAACATGTCGCGCCAATACCACGGTTTTGACGCATGTCCACGGAAAATCGACGAAGGTGCGTGCGCATCATCGTCCGTTCATTTCTTTGTGCTGGACGGCTCGCCACCTTGCCGCCACGTGATTTCAGCCTGTCAGGCCATCCTTGCCGATACTCGCTTTCCTCGGGTAAATACTGTCTGTACAACTCAAACAGCGTTTAATAGACTTCATATGTCGTCGTACAACGTATAAGCGCAAACAGATTCCTTTCTGTGGTTTTCGGGATCGTCGTTCGTACGTGGCGGCTTTCGCGCGCCATCGCGCACGCGAAACGCGCGCCGACGCAGCAGAAGTAAAAGAAGTGGAGTTGTCTGGCAGGAGTGCTGACCTTTGCGCCGGGGACGTTTGCACGGACAGCACGGCAAAGGCGTTCGTCCGCCCCAGGACACTGCGAACGCCGCGCCGGGAGACGCAGCAAAACCATGTCGCATCCGAAACAGGCCGCCAGGAGCGGCCCGCCGCACGCGGCCTTCCCGCGGTCGATCGGATGTCTAATTTTCAAGGAATGTCACGATGAACAAGAAGTTTGCCTCTTCCCGTGTTTCGTTGATCGTCGCCGCCTCCGTGCTGGCTTTCGGCGCCATGTCGGCGCAGGCGCGCGTGTTCCGCGTGTCGGACGTGCACGGCGACACGTATCCGACCAACATGGCCGTGAAGTACATGGGCGAGCAGATCAACAAGGCGACGGGCGGCAAGGACTCGGTGAAGGTCTTCGGCAACAGCGCGCTGGGTTCGGAGAACGATACGATCGATCAGGTGCGTATCGGCGCACTCGACATGGCGCGCGCCAACGGCGCGGCATTCAATGAGATCGTGCCCGAATCGATGATTCCGTCGCTGCCGTTCCTGTTCCGCGACATCAACCATTTCCGCAAGGTGATGTACGGCCCCGAAGGCCAGAAGATTCTCGACGCCTTCAAGGCGAAGGGCATGATCGCGCTGACGTTCTACGAGAGCGGCGCGCGTTCCATCTATACGAAGAAGCCGATCCACACGCCGGCCGACATGAAGGGCCTGAAAGTGCGCGTGCAGCCGTCGGATCTGATGGTGGACGAAATCAAGGCAATGGGCGGCACGCCGACGCCGATGCCGTTCGCCGAAGTCTATACGGGCCTGAAGACGGGTCTCGTCGACGCAGCGGAAAACAACCTGCCGTCGTACGAAGAAACCAAGCACTTCGAGGTCGCGCCGGTCTATTCGGAAACCCAGCATTCGATGACACCTGAAATACTCGTCTTCTCCAAGAAGATCTGGGACACGCTGTCGCCGCAAGAGCAGGACATCATCAAGAAGGCCGCGGCCGACTCGGTGCCGTACTACCAGAAGCTGTGGACCGCGCGCGAAGCCGATGCGGCCAAAACGGTGACGAAGGGCGGCGCGCAGATCGTGGCGTCGTCGCAGATCGATCGCCCGGCGTTCGTGAAGGCGATGCAGCCGGTGTGGGCGAAGTACGAAAAGACGCCGCAAATGAAGCAGCTTGTCGACGAGATCGAGGCAGTCAAGTAAGACTCGCATAGCGCTTTCGAAGCAGCGGGAAAGGTTTCGCGGATGAGACTGCGGACTTTCCCGCTTGTCGCCGATTGCGTCACGGGTAATGGAAAGTAGTATTGCTAATTAAATTCACGCGTCAGAGCTGTCCGTCGTAGGCAAGGATGGGGTCAATGAGATTCATGAAACGCCCAAACGATTTTCTCTTTCACGCGCTGGCGGTACTCGCCTCGATCAGCCTCGCGGCGCTGAGTCTGCTCGTGATTTACAGCGTCGTGATGCGCTACGTGTTTAGCGACGCCCCCGATTTCGTCGAACCGATCGCACTGTTGCTCGTGATCGTGATCGCCATGTTCGGCGCCGCGCTCAAGGTCCGCGAAGGCGGCCATATCGGTCTCGATTCGCTCGTGAAGAGCCTGCCGCCGAAAGGCCAGATCGTCGCGCATGCATTCCAGCATGTGTGTCTGATCGTGCTGGCAATAGCGATTTTCTTCGGCTGCCTGCAGATGGCGGAGACCACCTTGCATGACCGGATTCCCATTCTGGGCTTGCCCGAAGCCCTGCGCTACATGATTCCGATCATTGCCAGCGCCTGTATCGCGTTGTTCTCATTCGAGAACCTGCTCGCGCTTTTCGCCAAGAAACACAACTAGAGCAATCATGGAACTCGCCCTTCTTTCTCTCAGCTTCCTCGTTTTTCTGGTGCTCGGCGTTCCTGTTTCGTTCGCGCTGGGGCTGTCGTGCGTGCTGACGTATCTGTATGAAGGACTGCCCGCGGCGACGGCCATGCAGTCGATGATCTCGGGGATGAATGCGTTCTCGTTCCTGGCAGTGCCGTTCTTTATCTTTTCCGGCGAACTGATGCTGCACGGCGGCATCGCCGATCGCATCCTGCGCTTCGCGCAAGCCACGGTCGGCCATTTCCGCGGCGGCCTCGGCATGGCCAACGTGGTCGCGTGCACGCTGTTCGGCGGCGTCTCGGGTTCGCCCACTGCGGACACGTCGGCCATGGGCGGCGTCGTCATTCCGTTGATGAAGCGTGAAGGCTACAGCGCGGCGTACGCGGTCAACGTCACGACGCATTCGTCGCTCGCGGGCGCGCTGATGCCGACATCGACGAACATGATCATCTACGCGTTCGCGGCGCAAGGCATCACCGGCACGCTGAACGGCGTGCAGATGAGCGGCGTGTCGATCGGCGATCTGTTGTTTTCCGGCCTGTTGCCGGTGTTGTGGGTGATGGGCTTCGTGCTGGTCGCCGCCTACTGGCAAGCGGTGCGCTACGGCTATCCGCGTCGTCCGGACGGTTCGACCGAATTGCAGCGTTTTCCGGGCTGGTTCGCTGTCGCGCGCACTTTCCTCGGCGCATTGCCGGGCTTGATGGTCATCGCGATCATTCTGGTTTGCGTGGCAAAAGGTATTGCCACGGCAACGGAAGCCGCCGCTATCGCAGTGGCCTATTCGCTGGTGCTGACGGTCGTCGTGTATCGCTCGATGACGTTAAAGAAGCTGTCCTTCGCGCTTTCGAAGGCCGCCAAGACCACCGGCGTGGTGCTGCTGCTGATCGGCGTGTCGAACATGCTGCGCTTCCAGATGGCCTATCTGGAGATTCCCGATGCGATCGAGCACATGCTCGACGGCGCGACGAGCCTGCCGTGGCTGATGCTGCTCTACATCAACGTGATCCAGATTTTCCTCGGCACGTTCGTCGACATGGCGGCGCACATCCTGATCACGACGCCGTTGTTCCTGCCGATGGCGATGCACAGCGGCGTCGGTCCCGTCCAGTTCGGCATCATGATCCTGCTGAACTGCGCATTGGGTCTCGTGCATCCGCCTATCGGCTCGGTGCAATTCATTGGATGCGCAATTGGCAATGTGTCGATTGGGGAAACTACTAAGGTGGCGTGGCCCTATTACCTCGCTATCTTCAGCGCCATCAATATTGTGACGTACGTGCCGATGTTCTCCACGTGGTTACCTAGCTTGATCAACGGACACCCGGTCTTCTGACCCCCCAAACCCTCGATTCACCGGCTGAGCGGTTCGCAAAAGCCGGTGATCTAGAACAATTTTTTTAAGAGGAGCATAAATGAAAAAGGCACTTGCAACTTCGGCCCTGAGTCTGTTCGCCCTGGGCGCGCACGCTCAAAGCAGCGTCACGCTGTACGGTATCGTCGATACGGGTCTCGGCTACCAGAGCAGCCAGGCAGCACTGGGTTCGAATTCGGGTGGCCGCTCGGTCATCAAGATGAACAACGGCATCTGGGCGGGCAGCCGCTTCGGCCTGAAGGGCGGTGAGGATCTCGGTGGCGGCACCAAGGCCATCTTCCAGTTGGAAGAGGGCTTCAACAGCGCAACCGGCGCGCAGGCTGTGTCCGGCCTCGCGTTCAACCGCCAGGCATGGGTTGGCGTGACGAACAACACGTACGGTACGCTGACGGCCGGCCGCCAGTACACGTCGTACTACACGCTGCTGTCGCCGTATAGCCCGACCACGTGGCTGACGGGCGCATACGGCGCGCATCCGGGTGATATCGACTCGCTGGACACGGTGTATCGCGTGAACAACTCGCTGGTCTACACGTCGCCGAGCATGGGCGGCCTGACAGTGAGCGGCTCGTACGCACTGGGCGGCCAGGCAGGCAGCGTCAACGCCGGTTCGACCTGGAGCGCGGCAGTGCAGTACCTGAACGGTCCGTTCGGTATCGCGGCAGGCTTCCAGCGCATCAACAACTCGACCTCCGGCGGCGGCGATTGGGGTGCGAATTCGACGGCTTCGAACAACGGTTCGCAACCGGGCGTGTCGGGCATCAACAACGGTTATCGCACGGCGCAGGCTCAGCAGCGCGTGGCGGTCACGGGCGGTTATGCGTTCAACCCGCAGTGGGACGTGTCGTTCTCGTACTCGAACGTGCAATACATCCCGGGCGTGAACTCGACCTTCCGTCACGAAGCGATCTTCAACACGGTTGGCGCAGTGCTGCACTTCAAGCCGGTCAGCTCGCTGGATCTGGCTGCAGGCTATAGCTACACGCGTGCAACGGAATCGAACGGCATCTCGAGCGCAGCCCGTTACCACCAGTTCAACCTCTCGCAGTACTACAGCCTGTCCAAGCGTACGGGTCTGTACGCGCTGGAAGCGTATCAGCGTGCGAGCGGCCAGACGATCGGCAACAACGGCGTGAGCATCATCAACGCAACGGCCGATATCGGCGACGGTCAAAACACGGCTCCGTCCTCGTCGCGTAGCCAGGTTGCTGCTGGCGTGGGCATCATCCACCGCTTCTAAGCGGTTGGAGCAGGGGCGGCGTGTTGTTATGCCGCCACAGCGGCGCGTTTAATTACGCGCCGCTGAACATCACCAGGCTGCGCGTGCAACGCGCGCAGCGTTTGAATTCAGCTCGGGCTGTCGGACCACAGGCGTCCGCCGGTTGCCCAATTTTCGCGCTTCACGTCGGTGAGAATGATGTCCACCGAATTCGGCTCGACGCCGAGCGACTCGCAAGTCGCTTTCGTGATCGCTTCGACGAACTCGCGTTTCTGTTCCAGCGAGCGGCCTTCGAATAGTTCGATATGAAACGTGGGCATGCACGGTCTCCTTTGAAAAAATGATCGGTCGACGGATTCAATTCCGATAAGCGGCATCGATCCGGTCGAGTTTGCGCAGCAACGCCGGCCATTCGAGCGCGCCTTCAATGGCGCCGCCGTCGTAGAGCTGTTCGGCCGTTCGCGCGGCGACGGCATCGTCAGGCACGACGAGTTGCGCGCCGCAGGCTTGCGCCTGCAACTGGATGTCGCACGCTTTGAGCAGCGTCGCCATCAGCACATAGGCCTCGGCGACGGTGCGGCCGACCGTCAGCGTACCGTGATTGCGCAGCAGCATGGCCGGCCTGTCCGCGAGATGATCGACGAGCCGTTTGCCTTCGGCCGGTGTGAACGCAAGACCTTCATAGTCGTGATACGCGAGCTGGCCGTAAAAGCGCAGCGCGTGCTGCGACGCGGGCAGCAAACCGGCCGGTTGCGCCGACACCGCCACGCCCGCCGTATTGTGCAGATGCATCACGCAAAAGGCGTCCGCGCGCGCCGCATGCACGGCCGCATGCAGCGCGAAGCCGGTCACGTTCACCGCATGTTCGCTCGCGCCGACAATATGGCCTTCGATGTCGATTTTCACCAGATTCGACGCGTTCACTTCGTCGAACGCGAGGCCGAACGGATTGATCAGGAAATGGCCCGGATCGCCGGGAACGCTCGCGGAAATGTGCGTATAGATCAGATCGTCCCAGCCGTTGAGCGCGACGAGGCGGTACGCGGCGGCAAGGTCGATGCGAGTCTGCCGCTCGGCTTCGGACAGCGGCCCCGATTCCGCGACGCGGCCCGCAGGGGTATGGATGAACGTCATGGGGTGCCTCCTGATTGTGCGTGAACATGGCCTGAGCATTGCGCGGTTCTGGCGGACAGGCGGTGCCGCGTTACGCATTACACCCGCGTTACACATTACACATTACGCGTTGCGTGTCGTCGTTTCGCCAGGCGGGTGGCGGGTTACGCGCTGCCCGAGCCATTGCGCGCCCCATGTGGCGGCGACGAACGGCGCGGTCATCGCCGGCAAGCCGACGGCCACGGCCGCCGCCTGCAATCCCACTGAGACGGCCACGCCGCCGAGCATCCACGCCATGCCGCAATCGGCCAGCGCAAGCGCGGTGAGCGTGCCGTTGAATCCTAGCAGGCCCGCGTCGAACGAGCTTGCGGGCGCGCCTAGAAGCGCGTGTACGCCGCTCGCGAACGCCGCGCCGATGAGCGCATACAGCGCGTGCCGCGTGGAGGCCGCGGCGATGCCGATCAGCACCAATAGTCCAGCCGGCGCGCCCGCTGCAAAGCCGGTTTGCGCGAGGCCGGCGAGCACGCCGCCGACAAGCCGCGCCGCGTCGAGCGAATGCGTGGCCGCGACGCTCGCCGGTTGTCCGGCGCTTTGCGCGAGCGGCAGCCACAGCCATGTCACGATCAGACACGGGCTCGAAAAATAGCCGAGCCCGCGTGAGCGCAGCCATCGCGACCACGGCGCGAGAAGCCACGCCGTGCCTGTGGCGGCGAGAATCGCCGTGGCGGCGGCGGTCGAGTTATCGGCGATGAAAACAAACGCGGCGAGCGCGGCCAATGCGCCGTTGAAACCGTAGAGGCCGGCGCGGATGTCGTCGTCGTGATGACCGGCCAGCAGCGCGCTCACATTGGCCGCGATGGCGCCCATCAGCGCGGCGCACGCGAGGCGCGGGTCGCACAGCAGCCAGCCGCCCAACAAGCATGCGCCCGTGAACGCGTTCCCTTGCAACACGACCTGCCCAATGCTGCGCAACAGCGTGCGCAAGGGGGCGGAGGGTGCTTCGGTCGCGGCGGCGTGCATGGTTCGGCAATGAGGTTCGGCGGCGCGAGTCTTTCGAGTAAAACCCGCGCGGGAAAGCGGATGAGTGCGAACCGCAAGCATAGGGCAGCGGCGCGGCGGCGAGCATGCGGGCGCGTTGATAGTCGCTATTTGCAGCCATGACGTGACAATGACGAGGGCGCGCGTGACGCATCGGCGAATGCCGGCCGTTCGCGCTACGATATGAGGCGCGGCGTGCATCGAGCGCGCTCTACGAGGAGACGACCCATGCGTAAATTGCGGTGGGCATCACAGGAAGGCGACGGTATCGAGCATCTTGCTTTCGACGCGCGCGACGACGGCTTCAAAGTGGAAAGCGCGCTGGTCGGGCAACGCTACGGCAAGGCCTACGGGTTGCACTATGAAGTGGGCTGCGATGTGCAATGGCGCACACGTTATGCGTGGCTGAAGATAATCGGCGGCGCGGAACTGGAATTGCACGGCGACGGCGAGGGTCACTGGCGCGATGGCCACGGCCTCGTGCTGAGCGCGATCGAAGGATGCATCGACATTGATATCGCCGCCACGCCGTTCACCAACACGCTGCCGATTCGCCGGCTGCAACTCGCGCAAGGGGCGCGTCAGCCGATTTCGGTCGCTTATATTTCGACGCCCGACTTGCAGGTCACGCGTGCCGAACAGGCTTATTCGTGCATCGAACTGAA
Source organism: Paraburkholderia sp. MPAMCS5 (assembly GCF_036016995.1). NCBI lineage: Bacteria > Pseudomonadati > Pseudomonadota > Betaproteobacteria > Burkholderiales > Burkholderiaceae > Paraburkholderia > Paraburkholderia sp. MPAMCS5. The sequence continues at coordinate 95,776 of NZ_JAYXBK010000013.1, read as the reverse complement.
TCGCGAGTACCGCTATGAAGGTATTTTCCGCGACTTCACGGCGAACATGAAAGTAGACGAAGACGGCCTGGTGATCGACTACCCGACGCTGTTTACTCGCTTGCCGCGCGCGCGTTGATCGAAGACGTGCCCGGGCCGCCCAGCCCGGCTTCATGTTGCGCGACGAAACGCACGACAGAACGCTCGACGAAGCGCTCGATGTTCGCGGCAATCCATTGCGGCTCGCGCAACACGACCCAATGGCCCGCGTCGACTTCGATCCGTTCGTAGGCGCCGAGCCAGCCTTCCTGTCCGAGCGACAGTTGCGGCCCGACATACCGGTCGCGCAGCGGCACGATGATCTGCACCGGCGCATGCGCAGGGCGTGCGCGCGGGTGCAGCAGTTTGTCGATGAAATTCGCGCGGTAAAGATTCAGGCCGTTGATCGCATTGCGCCTTTGCGCGGGGTCACGCGGCGCGCGCACGCGTTCGGTCGCGCGCAGCCACAGCGCCCAGAGACGAGCGCCGCCCAGAAGCCACACGAGTTCGGGCAACCAGGGCAAATGAAAAAAGAAGATGTACCAGGACTTCAGCGTTTGACGAACGCTGCCGCGCGACAATTGCTTCGTCATCCTATCGTTTTGATCAACACCATGCCTGCCGCGCAAACCGAACGACGCATGATCGAGACACGGCCCGGATATCGACGTGTAAGACGCAATGCGCCCCTGAAATTGCGGGTCCGTGACCGCTTCCCAGCTTTGAATCGATCCCCAGTCGTGGCCGACCAGATGAAACGGCTTGTGTCCGCACGTTGCATGGGTGACCGCCGCGAGATCGGCGGCGAGTCGTTCGAGACGATACGCGTTGCGCGTCGACGGCGCCTGCGACGAACCCGCGCCGCGCACGTCATAGCTAATGACGCGGTAGCGCCGGTCGAGCTGCGCGCGCACCGGTTCCCACACCACCGCCGAGTCGGGATAGCCATGGACGAGCACGATGGGCGGCGCGTCGCGCGGACCGCTCATATAGACGGCGAGCCGCACGTCGCCGGCATCGACTAGCATCATGTCGCGTATCACGCGGCCGCCTGCGCGCCGCGCCGCGCGGCGCGGCGCGTGTTCGGCAGATTGGCGTTCGAGGCGTCGACCGCGGCGACGAGTCCTTCGATACGCGCGAGTTGCGCGCGATTGTCGTGATCCCACGGATGAAAGCCGGGCCGGAAAAAGCTTAGCCATTCGCGGGCGATGCGCGGGAAAACGCCATGACGTGGCCCATAAAGATACTTCACCACCCGCCACATGCCGCGCAGATGACCGCCGCGTTTGCGATCGGCGACGAGCAGACGCACGTGGTAGTCGAATACGATCAGCCAGAACGTGAGCGTGGTGGCAAGCATCACGCCCGTGCGCAACAGATAACGCGAGACGCCCGGCTTGAGTACCGTATTCCACACGTCGTACGAGACGGATTTGTGCTCGGTTTCTTCGAGCGCGTGCCACGTCCACATCTGCGCATAGCCTTCGACGGAGCCCCCGATGCGCGAGGCGTCTTCGAGCAGCAAGCCCGCCAGCATCGCCGTGTAATGTTCGAGGCAAACGGTGACGGCGAGTTGATACGAATGCGGCAATACCTTGCGGCCGAAGTTCAGAATCGCCCACAGCCGTTTGTCGAGTTTGTGCGCGGGCAGGTTGGCCTGTTGCAGCAGATCGTTGTATTCGACGTGCTCGCGCGTGTGCATCGCTTCCTGGCCGATGAAGCCGAGCACCTGCTTTTTCAGCACCGGGTCGTCGATGTGATCGCGATAGTTGCGCACGCTGTCCATGAAAAAGCGCTCGCCGGCAGGGAACAGCAGCGAAAGCGCATTGAAGAAGTGTGTCACATGCGAGCCTTGCGCGTGCCAGTCACAGGCTCGGTCCTGCGGAAGATTAAAGCGTAGGTCGCGGCGAACGGGCATCATGCCTTTCTCCTTTTGATCCTTGTGGTCCTTGTGGTCCTTGTGAATCTTTTTGATCCGTGTGTGCGGTGCTCACTGTGCTGAAGGCGCGCGTGAAGATGCGTTCGGCGCCTTTGCCTCACGCGCGCCTGTCTGCGAGTTGCGCCATGCGCCGGGCGCGTTTCTCCGCGGTGCGCTTCATGCGCCGCGTTTGCAGCACGACCAGCGCCTGATACGCGGCTGGCAGCGTGCGCGCGAGCCAGTCGGCGGCACGCGCGTCGCGGCCGATCAGCACACGCCGCCTGTTTTTGCGCACGCCGTCCAGAATCACGCGCGCGGCTTCGTCGGCGGTGGTGATGAAAAACTTCTCGAAGTCGTCCTTGCCTTGCTGTTCGTTCTCCAGCATGAAGCCGACCATATTCGGCGCAATGCGGCTCGATTGCGCAATGCTCGTGCGGATGCCGCCCGGATGCACGCAGGTGGCCGACACGCCGCATTTCATGAGGTCGAGTTCCTGGCGCAATGCTTCGGTAAAACCGCGCACGGCGAACTTGGTCGCGTTGTAGCCGCTCATGCCCGGCTGCGAAAAGAGACCGAATACGCTCGACGTATTGACGATATGGCCTTCGCCCGACGCCTTCAGATGCGGGAGAAACGCCTTCGTGCCGTGCACCACGCCCCAGAAGTTGATCCCGACAATCCATTCGAGATCCGCGTAATCCATGCCTTCGATGGTGCTCGACAGCGCGACGCCCGCGTTATTGAACACGAGGTTCACGCGCCGGTGCTGCTCGACTGTTTGCGCAGCCCACGCGAACATGGCGGCACGATCCGCGACATCGAACACGGCGGTGGTGATCAGAAGCGGCGCGCCGACGATTTGCGGCGCGGCGGCCTGTGCAAACCGCGCGGTCTCTTCGAGGCTCGCGGCGTTGCGGTCGGCCAGCGCGAGGTGGCAGCCTTCGCGCGCGAGCCGGATCGCCAGCGAGCGGCCCATGCCCGAGCCCGCGCCGGTAATAGCGGCGACTTTGTCGGTGAAATGCTTCATTGGCGTTATCTCCTGTCCTCTCTGAACGTGTGTTGTCGTTATGCTTGTGTCAGGACGCTTGCGCCGATGCGGACGCATTGCTGCGCGCGCCGAGTGTCGCTTCCGGTGTGTCCGGAGCGGCATGCGTGCCGGCTGTTTGCAGCGCGGGCGAATAAGCGAAGTAATCGTCCATGCGAAAGCTGCTGGTGGCCTGGCGAAACTTGTAGGCGAATCCGGGCCACAGTGTGGTGTTTTTGCCGGTTTTCGGGTCGAGATACCAGCTCTTGCAGCCGCCCGTCGACCAGATCGCCCGGCCGAGCTTCTGCTGAATCCGCTCGTTGTACGCGCGCTCCACGTGCGGCCGGACTTCGATCGCGTCAGCGTGTTCGGCACGCATCGTCTTCAGTGCGCGCAGAATGTATTCGACCTGCGATTCGATCATGAAGACCATTGAGTTGTGGCCGAGCCCGGTGTTCGGACCGACGATCATGAAAAAGTTCGGATAACCAGGCAATGTCGTACCGAGATACGCATGCGCGCCGTCGCGCCATGTATCGACAATATCCACGCCGCCGCGTCCGCGCACCACGCCCGGCGGAAACGGATCGGCGACCTGAAAGCCCGTGCCGAAGATCAGACAGTCAGCCGGATGACGCACACCGTCGCTCGTGATCACCGAGTCTTCCTCGATGCGCTCGATTGCGTGGGTCGTTACCGAAACATTCGCGCGCGAGAGGGCGGGAAAATAATCGTTCGAAATCAGAATGCGCTTGCAGCCCATCGTGTAGTTCGGCGTGAGCGTCGCGCGCAATTGCGGATCGGGCACCTGGCGGCGCAAATGCCGCTCAGCGATTTTCTGCGCGGTCTTCATCAGCGAGGGATGAATCGCGAAACCGAGCGCGCGCGATTCGAGCATGCAATAGAGAGCCGAGCGCATGATCTTCTGCGTGAACGGCACGTGCTTGAAGAGCCACTGCTCGATGGACTTCAGCGGACGGTCGGCTTTCGGCATGATCCACGGCGGCGTGCGTTGGAACAGATCGAGATGCGCGACACGCTGGACGATTTGCGGCACGAACTGTATGGCGCTCGCGCCCGTGCCGATCACGGCCACACGCTTGCCTTCGAGCGAATACGTGTGGTCCCACTGCTGCGAGTGAAATGCCTTGCCCTTGAATGTTTCGATGCCGGGAATGTCCGGCATGGCTGCGCGCGAGAGCCCGCCCATCGCCGAGATCAGCACGCGTGCCGACCATTGCGTTCCATTGACAAAAGTCAGATGCCAGCGGTGGCGCGTGTCGTCGTAGACGGCGCTCGCGAGTTCGTGGCCGAAACGCACATGACGCTCGACGCCGAAGCGTTGCGCACATTGTTCGAGATACGCGCGGATTTCGGGCTGCCGCGCGAACATGCGAGTCCAGCGCGGATTCGGCGCGAACGAGAACGAGTAGACGTGCGACTGAACATCGCACGCGCAGCCGGGATAGTGGTTCTCGCGCCACGTGCCGCCGACCGAAGCGGCTTTCTCCGCGACGATGAAATCGGTGATGCCCGCTTGCCGCAGGCGAATCGCCATCCCGAGCCCCGCGAAGCCGGTGCCGATGATGGCGATGTCGGTCTCGACGGGCGCTGACGCGTCGTGCGCCGCGGCGTCATGAGGCATGCGTGCGTTCATCAGGGCCGTCTCCTTTTTTACGCTCTTAACTGTTACATTGAATGATGTAACGATAGGAGCGCAACCCCGATGACGCAAGCGGCGCGTCTAGACGCGCGCCTCTAGGTCATGCGCCGTATTGGGAATGAGACGAGCTTGACTAACCGCGCGAGGTTACTTCTTCGGCCCCGTCTTTTTTCCCGCGGGCCGCTCTGTCGCGGTGCTTTTCGCGGCGCGGCCCAGTTTCTTTTCCATGATGGCCGCGACGCGATCGCCGAGATAATCGCCGGACGCTTCTTCCAGCGCGCGGTTCATTTCGCTTTCCACGAGCACCATGGCGAGCGGGCGCACGCGCCAGATGGCGTCGACGAGGGCGGGCACATCGGCGGGCGGCGGCAGCGCGTCGGGATCGTAGCGGTCGAGTTGACGGACCACCAGATCGACCAGGGCCTTGGCGACCGCGCTGAAATGTGGCCTCGCGATGTCGACGGCGTCGAGCAGATCGGTAAGCGGAATGCCGGCCTTCGCCAGCGTCGCGCCGGCGGCGAGCGCGGTGGGGCTGCCGGAGACGAAAGAGAGACCGTCGCGTTCGAGCAGGCCGAGATCGACCGCTTTCGCAAGCGCGCCCGGCGAAGCCATGTCGCCGAACATCTGCAGCAGTTCGATCAGCGAGAACTTCTTGGGATGCTCGCGCGACCAGCGCCCGCCAATCGCCGATTCGAGGCCGAGAATGGAACGCAGATCGTGGCCTTCGTCCACGGCCTTGATCAGGTCCTGAATGTTCGCGAGCGTGTAGCCGCGCGCGAGCAGGTGATTGATGAGCTTCAGACGCGACACGTGCGTGTCGTCGTACACGCCGACGCGGCCGCGCTTTTCCGGCGGTGCGAGAAGGCCGCGGTCCTGATAGGCGCGCACGTTGCGCACGGTGGTGTCGCTCACGCGCGCGAGTTCGTCGACGGTGTATTCGGTGCGCGGCGCGTCGCCGGTTCGAGTGCCGGCGGCGGGCGGAAGCGGGGCGGAAGGCGGCGTGTTGGGCATGACCGCGATTTTAACCTGCCGCCTCGGGCAGACTGGCGCGAACTGGCGCGACGCGTTGGCTGGCCTTATTGATTCGCTGTCAGGAGGCTGAATCGGGCGGCGTCGAATCGCCCACGCCCAACGTGCGCTGCATCAACGTGGTGTCGAGCCATCGACCATGTTTGAAGCCCACTGCCTTCAATGTGCCGGTCAGCTCGAAACCTAACTGCGCATGCAGCGACAGCGATCCGCCACTGCCCCCGTCCGCGATCACGGCGACCATCTGGCGCCACGGCCCCGTTTCGCATCGTTCTATCAACGCCTGAAGCAGCACACGGCCGAGGCCGCGGCCGCGATAGGCATCGCTTACGTAGATCGAATCTTCGATGGTGTTGCGATACGCGGCGCGCGGGCGATAAGGCGTCGCGTAGCAATAGCCCGCAACTTCGCCGTCGATCTCGGCGACCATGTACGGCAGTCCATGTCCGCGCACCGCGGCGAGCCGCGTGCGGAGATCGTCGACGGAAGGCGGGACTTCTTCGAACGACGCCACGCCCGTCAGCACATGGTGCGCGTAGATGCGCTGGATGGCGGCCAGGTCGGCTTGGGTGGCGTCGCGAATCAGCGGGGCGCCGGCGGACGAGGTTGCGTTCGATGCGGCGCACGCGGGGCGGTTTGTGTTCATACGTAGTCCTGGGCGGCCGGGCGGCCTGTTGTTCTGAGGATACGTTTTACTATGCCCGCCGCGTGCGCGAATTTGAAGCCCGTCAAAAATCGCGGGACGGAAATTGCGTTGAACGATCGCGACCTTACCGCGCCTTTCACGCCGCGCGCCGCGCCGGCGCCGTCCTGGAAAAGCGCCGCGCGCCAGCCACGCAGGCCACCACGGCGACGGTGACCGCGATCATCGATGGCGGCACCTGTTCGTGCAGCAGCAAGCCGGCGAGCAGCAGCCCAAAGAACGGCTGCAGCAATTGCAGTTGCCCGACTCCCGCGATGCCGCCGAGCGCCAGCCCGCGATACCAGAACACGAAACCGATCAGCATGCTGAACAGCGACACATAGGCGAGGCCCCACAGCGCCGCGTGGCTGATGCCGTCGAACGAAACCGGCCGGGTCCACCACGCGAGCGGCAGCATGAGCGGAAGCGACAGCACGAGCGCCCACGAAATGACCTGCCAGCCGCCGAGATGCCGCGAAAGCCGCGCGCCCTCCGCATAGCCGAGCCCGCAGACGACGATCGCGGCGAGCATCAGCGCGTCGCCAATGGGAGACGCGTCGAGGCCGTGGCGCAAGGCAAACGCGACCACCGCGCTGCTGCCGAGCGCCGAAAACAGCCAGAACGCGGGCTGCGGACGTTCGCCGCCGCGCAGCACGCCGAAGATCGCGGTGGCGAGCGGCAGCAATCCGACGAACACGATCGCATGCGCCGAACTGATGTGACGCAGCGCGAACGCGGTCAGAAGCGGAAAGCCGACCACCACGCCGAACGCGACGACTACCAGCGGAACGAGATCGCGGCGCGCGGGGCGTGCTTCGCGAAACACGACCAGCAGCAACAAACCCAGCGTGCCCGCAATGGTCGCGCGCGCCACCGTCACGAACACAGGATCGAGTCCCAGCACGGCGATGCGGGTGGCCGGCAGCGAGCCGCTGAAAATCAACACGCCTATGAGCCCGCTCAACCAGCCGTTTGTTGTCTTGTCCATCGGAAAGATCCATGCGCAGTGAAATGAAGCCTATAGCATCCGCTTCCGGCGAGAAAACGTTAAGCTACGGATCAGTACAATTCATGCAAACTGTACCGACGAAGGAGCAGTACAGATGGCTGAAACTGAACCGGCAACGCCGCCGTCCGGCACGCGCGTCGGCATCGTCATGGACAATCTTCGCGAGCGTATTGCGAGCCGCTCGCTGATGCCCGGCGCTCGCGTGCCGTCGATCCGCGTCATGACAGACGCGCTTGGCGTGTCGAAATCGACGGTGGTCGAGGCCTACGACCGGCTCGTGGCCGAAGGCGTGATCGTAGCGCGGCGCGGCTCGGGATTTTTCGTGTCGGGCCATGCGCCGCCGCTCACGCTCGCCGATCTTGGACCGCGTCTGGATCGCGAGGTGGACCCGCTGTGGCTCACGCGCCAGTCGCTTCAGGCAGGTTCGACCATGCTGAAACCGGGTTGTGGCTGGATGCCGGCATCGTGGCTGCCCGAAGACGGCGTGCGCCGCGCGTTGCGGGCGTTGGCGCGCGATCCGCAGTCGCCGCTCGCCGACTATGCCAACCCCTACGGTTTGCCGGCGCTGCGTCAGCAACTCGCGTGGCGGCTCGCGCAGCATGGTGTCGAAGCGCCGCCGGAACAGATCGTTCTGACCGACGGCGGCACGCACGCGCTGGACCTCGTGTGCCGCTTTCTGCTCGAACCGGGCGACACGGTTCTGATCGACGATCCTTGCTATTTCAACTTTCAGGCGCTGCTGCGGGCACATCGCGCGCGCATCGTCGGCGTGCCTTATACGCCGTCCGGCCCGGATCTCGCTGCTTTCGAACGCGCGCTGATCGAGCATCGTCCGCGGCTTTATGTGACCAATTCCGCGATTCATAATCCGACCGGCGCGACGCTCGCGCCCGCGATTGCGCATCGGCTGCTGAAGCTCGCGGGCGAACACAATCTGATCGTGGTGGAGGACGACATTTTCGCGGACTTCGAAGACGAAGCCGCGCCGCGTCTCGCGGCCTTCGACGGGCTCGCGCGCGTGGTGTCGATAGGCAGCTTTTCGAAAACGCTCTCCGCCGCCGCGCGTTGCGGCTATATTGCCGCGCGCGCCGAATGGATCGAGCCGCTGATCGACCTGAAGCTCGCCACGTCGTTCGGCAACGGGCAACTCGCGGCAAGCGTCGTGCATCGCCTGCTCGTGGACGGCACTTACCGGCGTCATCTCGAATCCATGCGCGCGAAGCTCGCGGACGCGATGGGCGAGACCATGCGCCGTTTAGGCTATGCCGGTCTCGACGTGTGGACCCGGCCGCGCGCCGGCATGTTCGTGTGGGCGCGTTTGCCCGATTCGCTCGACGCAGCCGACATTGCGCGCCACGCGCTGGCCGCAAATGTCGTATTCGCGCCGGGCAATGTGTTCAGCGTGTCGCAGTCGGCGGCGGGTTACTTGCGGTTCAACGTGTCGCAATGCAATCGCCCGAAAGTCTACGAGGCGTTGCAGCGGGCCATGGAAAGCGCGGCGCTCGCAAGCGAGCGCGCGTGACAGGCGTAAGCGCGCTGGCCTTCGCGCGCCTTACTTGCACAGCAGAAGCAGGCGTTCCTGGTTCGTGCAATTGCTGCGCGGTTTCTGCGCGGGCTGAGCCGCCGTCGCGTTGATGTTCGTGCTGATGCCGGCGTTTCGGTTCGCGAGGCAGGCCCGCAAATGTTTCTCGACCGGCGGGTAATATTTCCAGCCGCGCACGAGAGTCGGCAACTCCAGCTTCACTTGCTTCCACTTCGGATGCCCGTGTTCCTGCAAGTTGTCGAAGTTGGCGCACAGCGAATCGGCGAAGTGATTCAGGTTGCCGACGGTGTCGCGCAGACCGTAGTCGTACGTGACGAGAAATGCCTTCACCGTGAGACCCGGAACATCTTCTTTCAGCCAGGTCGGATAGCTCGTGGCGCGGATCGTCGCCGGGAAATAGATCTGTTTTGCGCGCACCGTTTCAGGCGCGTTGGGATCGACTTTCAGCAGACGGATCTGTTGCAGCAGTTCCGGATTCATGTCGTTGAAGAGTTTCGCCGGCTGCCCGACCACGATGATCGCCACATCCACCTTCTTCACGATCAACGCGGCGAGCGCGTCTTCATTGCTGAGATGCTGGATGTTCTCTTCGGGAATCGGCTGGCCGAACATCAGGCGATACAGCGTGGTCGCCGATTGTGCAGTGCCGCTGCCGAGCAGGCCGACGCTGATCGTCTTGTCCTTGATGTCGCTGAGCGTTTTGAGCGGCGAATCCGCGCGCACCACCACGTTAATTTCCTCGTCGTAGAGCGGCATGATGAGGCGCAGCGGGCGAATCGTCGTGCCCGCGTCGGGATTGCCCGAGTTGGCCATGTCGACATACGCCTGATAAACGTCCGATTGCACCAGCGCGAGCTTCACGCCGGGCTCGAAGCGCATGCGTTGCACGTTCTCGGCAGAGCCTTTGGACGCCACCACCGTGAGATCGATGCCGGCCGGCTGCGCGACCCATTTCGACAGATCCTGACCGAACTGGATGTAGGTGCCTCGCTCCGGCCCGGTGACGATCTTGTAATGCGCGGGCTCGGCGCTGGCCAGGGAAAACATCGCCATTAGCACGAGCCCCAGCCATTTCGTCACAAGTTTCTTCAGCATGGTTTTTACCTATCGGTCCAGGTTGGTACGGCTGTGCCGATCGATTCGGCATCCAGACTATTTATTGCTTGCCTGTTTGTGGACCTGCCCGGCGTTCGCCAGTTGCGGACTCAGCGGCGCCCAGCCGGTTTCGCGAATCACCCGTTCGAGGATGGTCTTCGCCGCGTCGTTGCCGGCGTCGAGCGCGAGCGCCTCGTTCGCATGCTCGCGCGCGCAGGGCCACGACTGCTGATCGGCGCACAGGCGTGCCGCGAGCAACGCGGCATCGCGGCGCGCGGCCAACGGTTTGATCTCGGTGGCCAGCCCTTGCGCGGCGCTATTGTCCGGTTGCAGCGACTGTGCCGCGCCGAGCGCGGCTTGCGCGGCGCTCAGATCGTTGGCGCTGAATGCGGCATGCGCCGCCTGCAACGCTTGCGCGGCACTGCGGAATTGTGGCGTCGCGGGCCTGGCGGGAACCGCCACTTTCTCTTGCGCCGTCGGCATCAGATTGATCACGTTGGGCGTCGCGGCGATCGCCACCGCCGCGCCAGGCGAAGTGCCAGGCAAAGCAGCAGGGCGCGAGCCGGCCGATTGAGCGGGCGTATATCGCTCGATGATGCCGGTTGTTGTCCTCGCGTCCTGGTTGGCGTCGGCGGGCGGCTCGCTGCGGCCGAATTGCGAGTCGCTGAATAGTGCGTAGCCGACATACGCCAGGCCCGCCGCGACAACCACCGCCGCCGCGAGCAGCACGTTGCGCAGACGCAACCCGACGTGAGGCTCGAATTCATCGGCATCGTCGATATCGGTGGCGGGCAGCAGCGACGTGTCGGTGGCAAGCAGCGACGACGTCGACGACTGAAGCGCGCCTGCGGGCGCGAGGTTGAGGCCCGCGTGTAGTGCGCCGCCGGGGAAGTCGGGTTCGCTGATCGCCGGCGGCCCGAAGCTGTCCTGGAGCGTTGACATGTTCATCGTGCTCAAGTGGCTGCCTCGCCACGCGGTGCGCGCGGGCGGCGGGCTCGAGTCGAGTGGATGGCCTGCGCCGCAGTACGGGCAACGATCGACTTCCCGGTACAGGGCTCCGCCACATTGATTGCAGGGCGTCGGAAATTGATGGCCCGCTAGAGTCTGCATGGACATGCTATGGCTCCACCTGTGGAAAACAATGCCAATGAAGGCATGCTCCCGATCGCGTTTGAGGCGGTCCAGGTGTCCGCGGAAACCACGATCTACATGCGCCAGAGAGTCCGGGCAAAGCAAGTCAGGCTTGCCGTGCCGCGGGTTTCAATATGTGGCGTTTCGGTGCCGGCGTCAATGGACGATCCACCCTATGTTGTGTGCGCTACCGCACATTACCAGGTAGGACGAATGATCGCGCATGCCAGAAGAACGAACAGGCGCCGGATTTTTTATGTTAGAGCGCGCTGCACGGGCATGAATTTCGGGCGCGCGCAATGCGTATTTGCGTGATGCGCCCGAAGCAGGGGAGGTGGATTATTGCTGACGCAACGGATGGTCTTTGAGCAGCCAGGCGAGGGCGAATGCGAGAAGCACGACGCAAGCCGCCGACAGATACACCGTGTGCAGCGCACCGGCGAATGCCTGCAGATAATCGGCGCGCAACGCATCAGGCAACTGGTGGATCGCGGCGGGCCCGAGCGCATGCGGCAATTCGGTGTCGGGCGGGATCAGCGTTTCCAGACGCCCGGCGAGGCCGTTCGAGAAGACGGCGCCGAACGCGGCCACACCGATCGAGCCGCCAATCGAACGGAACAGCGTGGCGCCCGAAGTGGCGACGCCCATATGCCTGAACTCCACGGTGTTTTGCACCGCGAGGATCAACACCTGCATCACCATGCCGAGACCGCAACCGAGCAGGCCCATGTCGAGATACATCACATGAATCGGCGTGTCGATCTGCAAACGCGCGAGCAACACCATGGCGACGGCGACTAGCAGCGTGCCCGCAATAGGAAACATGCGATAACGGCCAATCTTGCTGATCAAACGGCCAGTCACCATCGACATGACGAAGAGGCCGCCCATCATGGGCAGCATCTGCATGCCCGCTTGTGTCGGCGTCGAGCCTTTGACCACTTGCAGATAGAGCGGCAGGAACGTGACCGAGCCGAACATCGCCACGCCGACGATGAAGCCGATCAGACTGCTCAGCACAAACGTGCGTTGCCTGAAGAGTTCGAGCGGCATGATCGGTTCGGCGGCGCTGCGTTCTTCGTGGATGAAACCCCAGATCGCCACGAGCCCCATTCCGAGCGTGATCCACAGCTGCGGCGACGACCACGGCAAGACCGTGCCGCCTTCGCTCGTGAACAGAATGACGCAGGTGAGCGCGCCCGCCAGAAACGCGGCGCCCATGTAGTCGATGACGTGCTTCACGTGGCGCACATGCGGCTTGAACACCGCGCCGATCACCAGCAGCGAGAGGATGCCGAGCGGCAGGTTGATATAGAAAATCCAGCGCCACGTGAGATGTTCGACGAGAAAACCGCCGAGCAGCGGACCGATCACCGTCGCGAGCCCGAACACGCCGCCGAACACACCTTGATAGCGGCCACGCTCGGCGGGCGGAATGACGTCTGCGATTGCGGCCATCGTGACGACGAGCAGGCCGCCTCCGCCGAGTCCTTGCAAGGCGCGCAACACGATCAGCTGCGTCATGTCCTGCGCCATCCCGCACAATGCGGAGCCCACGAGGAAAATTCCGATGGCGGTTTGCAACACGATCTTGCGGCCGAACAGATCGCCGAGCTTGCCGTAAAGCGGCACGACGATGGTCGAGCTGAGCAGGTAAGCCGTCACGACCCACGAGAGGTTGTTCAGTCCGCCGAGTTCGCCGACGATGGTCGGCAGCGCGGTCGACACGATTGTCTGGTCGAGCGCGGCGAGCAGCATGACCAGCAACAACGCGGGGAAGAGCAGGCGAATTGGCGGATGATCGGCGGCGCGCTCGCCTGACCGCGTGTTTGCCTCGCGCCTCGACGCCGACTCGGCGGTGCCCGGCGCCGCAGCGGGCGGATCGCCGTTCATCAGATGATCGGATTGCGTGACGCTCGAGTGTTGCATGACAGAACCGCCTTGAAATTAATTAATGTGGAAATTAATATATGCGACATTCTGTCGCCCGTCAAATGAGTGCAATGGCAAGGATTCCATCGGTGGATAAAAAAGTGGGCAGCGCGAAGCATGCGCCGCAACGCGCGGCTGCGGTGAAGACGCGCAAGCGCGGCAGGCCGGCCGCGAGCGTCGCCATGGACGCCGCGGCAAGTGCCTCGCCAACATCGGCGTCGCACGATACGCCCGCGCGGCGGCCGGGCCGACCGTCGGGCGCCGCGCGCGGTCCGCAGCAGCGCGGCCGTCTGCTCGACGCGGCGGTCGAGCTGTTCGCCCGCCAGGGCATCGTCGATACGACGCTGGGCCAGATTGCCCGCGAGGCCGGCTTCACGCCGGCCATGATGCATTACTACTTCAAGACGCGCGATCAACTGCTCGACGTGCTGATCGACGAACGTTTCGGTCCGTTGCGCGCGAGCCTTGGCGTGCCGTTCCAGGAGCATGCCGACGATCCCGTCAAGGCGATCACGCAGCTTGCGGAGCGGCTCGTGCAGGCGGCGGTGGAGCGTCCGTGGTTTCCGTCGCTGTGGGTGCGCGAAGTCATTAGCGACAGCGGTTTGCTGCGGCAGCGCATGCACGGGCGTTTCGGCGACGCGCATCAGAAGGCATCGCTTGCCGCCATCGAGCGATGGCAGAAAGAAGGGCGTCTGAATCCCGCGCTGGAACCCTCGCTCGTATTCGTCACGCTGCTCGGGCTGACGGTCTTGCCGTTGGCCGCCTCGAAGCTGTGGCGCAACGACCCGAGACGCCGCCCGCCAGGCGCCAAGGAGATTGCGCGTCACGCCGTCGCGCTGCTGGTGCAGGGAATAGGTCCGAAGATAGCGGACTGATCCGCGCGGCTTCAGGCGCGATCCTCGTGCACGGCCTCATGCGCGGCACATAACGTGCTACTCACGGGGATGAATGCGCGCGTCGCGCAACGGGGATGCCGGCGCCACATAAGAAATCGAAGCAGTAACAGAAAAGATGCCGCGGCGTCCCGTGCAACGTCTCGCCCGGGGCGCCGTGGCGAATCGGGTGTCGGCACCGGTTGGCAGGGAGATGGCCGCCGGGAGCCGCTTTTTCATTGGCGTGCAATTTTGGCGCGTTACTGTGCGCGGGTTATGGAAGCGGCCGGTTTACAATCGGACGCCTTTTGCAACTTGGCACATGAATTCGAGTCGGAACCATGAACAGCACTACTGCGGCCGCGCGAATCGGCGGCAAACAGCATCATCAGCATAAAAAGCAAGGCGATACGTTGGCCCAGTCTGACGGCCTAACCGGATTGATAGAGCAACAACAGAAAATGAACGGAGCATTGAGACTCGATCACGCCACGATCGTGCTCGTGGAAGACGACCCGGACAGCCGGGAATCGCTGACCTTGTTGCTGGAAGCGGAAGGGGCGAACGTCGTCGCAGTGGCGGATGCGGAAGAGGGTGTCGAAGCGGCCGTTCGGCTATTGCCGGATGCGGTGGTCTGCGACCTCGAACTGCCCGCCATGGACGGTTTCTATCTCATCCAGCGCTTGCGCGATCACGAGATTCGCGGCGATCACGCGCCTTCGGTGGCAGTAGCCCTGACCGGCCACACGGACGACGCTTACCGCCTGCGAAGCATCGGCGAAGGTTTCCAGCATTTCATGACCAAGCCGGCGTTGCCGGAAGATCTGGTGACGCTGTTGCACGACGCCATCGGCGCACGCGCGGCGCGTTGAACGCTCAGGCGCTACGTGGCGCCACGCGGCGCAAGGCAAGGCGCAAAGCGCGAGGCGCAAGGAAGCAGACAGCGCTTTGCTCCAGAGTCACAGCGCATCGCCGTTATTAATAGCGCACAACCGTTATTTAGCGGCGATGGGCGCCGTCGATCCCGCTTTCAAGGCGTCCGCAGTTGCGGCCGTGGCGCTGGCCGCTTCCGCTGCCTGACACGCCGAACACACTCCCTTCAACTCGATTTCGTCGCTCGCGATGCGGTAACCCGCGTCTTCTATTTGCGCGACGAGCGCCTGGCGCAGTTTCGGTTGATGCAGTTCGGTGACATTGCCGCACTGCTGGCAGACCACCAGAATGCCGTGCTGGCATTGCGTCAGGTCGTGGCAGACAGTGAACGCGTTGATCGATTCGATCCGATGCACGAGCCCCGCCGAGAGCAGGAAATCCAGCGCGCGATAAACCGTGGGCGGCGCCGATCCCGGATGAATCTGGCGCATGTCGTCGAGCAACGAATACGCCTTCGTGGCGCGCCCCGAATTCAGCAGCAATTCGAGCACTTTGCGGCGGATCGGCGTGAGCTTTTCGCCGCGCTCGCGGCAGTATTCCTCCGCGAGGGCGAGCGCGGCTTCCTGCGAGCCGTCATGCGCATGCCCGGGCGCGAGCGCGGCGGGATGCGCATGCGCGTGAGCGGACGAGGCAGCGGCGGCTTGCTCCACTTTCTCCCGACTGGCTGTGTTCGCGGCGTTCGCGGCTGGCTTGGCGTTCTTCATGCGTCGATTATAAAGGTCAACGCCGGTGTGCCGCTGCGCCGGGCGAGCGCGCGCGCCCGGACTCACGTCAACGGAAAGTCGACGTATTTCTTGAAGCCCGGCCGTGTCGCGATGCGCGAATACCAGCGCTCCACATTCGGCAGCGGCGGCCGCTCGACGCCCGCAAGGCCGAACCAGCGTTTTGCGTACGCGCCGATCACGATATCGGCGAGTGTGAACTTGTCGCTTTCAAGAAAGAAGCGCCCTTGCAGATACGTATCGAGCAGCCGCCACAGCACCGTGACGCCGCGGATGTCGTCGGCGAGTTTCGCCGCGTCGCGCTGTTCCGGCGGCGTGCGCACGAGCGTCCAGAACACCGGCCGCTCGGCCGGTTGCAGCGTGGACAGCGACCAGTCGAGCCAGCGGTCGATGCTCGCGCGCAGCTTCGGCTCGGCCGGATACAGCGGGCCCGACTCGCCGTACTGCAGCGCCAGATAGCGCAGGATCGAGTTCGATTCCCAGAGGACGAAGTCGTCGTCGACCAGCGTGGGAATCTTGCCGGTCGGGTTCATCGAAAGATAGTCGGGTTCGTTGTTGCGGCCGAATTGCAGGCCGGCGTCGATGCGCTCGTACGCCAGCACCAGTTCGTCGCAGCACCACAAGACTTTTTGCACGTTGACTGAGTTCGCGCGTCCCCAGATCGTAATCATCCGGTCAGTTCCTTTTGTTGACAATTGGCAAGCCGCGCCTCGCGCGCGGCGTTCAACCAGTAACGATACACGATGCGCCTCGCGTTGCCGCGCGCGCAGCCGGCCGCCCGATGCGTTGCGTACAATGAGCGCACCGAAATACGCTGAGGCACCGCATGGCCCGCATTGTTCCCGACGACTGGAAGAGCCTCGCCGCCACCGGCGCGGCGTCGCGCGAGCGCGAAACCCTTGCGCTGCTGGAACAGGCGCTTCCCGACACTTACACCGTCTATCACGGCGTGCACTGGACGCGGCTCAACCAGAACTTCTCGGTATTCGGCGAGGCCGATTTCGTGATCGTGAGTCCGGCCGGACGCGTGATGATCGTCGAACAGAAAACCGGCTTCCTGCGCGAAACGCCGAAGGGGCTCGTCAAGGTCTATCTGCAAACCGAGCGCAATGTGGCGATTGCGCTCGCGCATACCATCGAGGGTTTGCACCGGCGTTTTACCGCCGCGTTCGGCGCGGGCACGTATTTTATCGAGGAACTGCTGTACTGCCCCGACCACATCGTGAAAGACGCTGCGATTGCCGGCGTGAATCCCGCGCGGATCGTCGACGCAACGCGCCGTGACCGGCTCGCCGCGGTGATCCGCGAAGCATTGCCCGCCGACGAACCGCGCCTCGCCTGTGCGTCGAAAATCCATCACTTTCTCGCCGACGAACTCGCGCTCACGCCGGACGCGAGCGCGCTCGTGGGCCAGGCGGGCACACTCGTCACGCGGCTCGCGGGCGGCCTGGCAACCTGGGCGCGGCGGCTCGACTTCTCACCATTTCGCTTGCGCGTGATCGGCACGGCCGGCTCCGGCAAGACGCAACTCGCGGTGCAGGTGATGAAAGACGCCGTGGCGCGCGGGCAGCGTCCTTTGTATGTGTGTTTCAACCGGCCGCTGGCGGATCACATCGCGCGTGTCGCGCCGCCCGAGGCGAAGGTCGCGAATTACCATCAACTGTGCGACTGGATTGCGCGCGACGCGGGCCGCGAGCCCGATTTCCAGTCGGGCCAGGTGTTCGACCGGCTGGAAACGATGTTCGCCGAAACGCCCATTGAAGCGCGCTGGCAATTCGACGTGCTGATCGTCGACGAAGGCCAGGATTTTCAGGAGCCGTGGGTCGCCGCACTCGAACGCCTGTTGCGTCCCGGCGGTGCGTGGTGGTGGCTCGAAGATCCGCTGCAGAACCTGTATATGCGTGAGCCGGTCGCGCTGCCCGGCTGGACCACGCTGAAGGAAACCACCAACTATCGCAGTCCGCGCGACATTCTGGATTACGTGCGCGACGTCATCGGTGCATCGGTGCCGGTCGCGGCGGCGCTCGCCTCCGGCAGTCCGTTCGACGGCTCCGACATTTCGCTGTCCGTCTACGACGAAACGAACGCTGCCGAAGGCGCCACCGAGGCGACCAAGCGCGCGATCACGCAGGCGCTGTCACTCGGTTTCCGCAAGCAGGACATCGCGGTGCTGTCGTTTCGCGGACGTGAAGGCTCCGTGATGACCGCACAGGATCATCTCGGGCCGCATCGGCTGCGCAGCTTCACCGGAAAGTACGATTTATTTGGGAATCCGGAGTATCGCGACGGCGACGTCCTGTTCGAATCGATCTACCGCTTCAAGGGCCAGTCCGCGCCGTGCGTGATCCTGACCGAAGTCGATTTCGACGCATTCGACGAGCGTATCGCGCGCAAGCTGTTCGTCGGCGCGACGCGTGCCACGATGAAGCTGATCATCGTCGCCTCGGAGCGCGCCGCGCGGCATCTGCATCTGCGTGACGGGAAAGACAACCGGGACGGCAAGGAAAAAGAAGCGCGCGAGGCCTGACGCGCTAGGTCCACGCGCGCGCGCCGACCAGCATGCCGGTGCGCGTGTGCGCGTCCCACCAGATCACGCGCAGGAGCGGCGCTTGTTGCGCGATCAATAAAGCCTGCACCGGATCGCTTTCGACGAAATGCGTGACACCGCCCGCGAGCGCCGCGCCCGCCTTGTGAGCGGCGGCGCCGGCCGGGCTTTCGTCGTGCGTGCCGGGCGTGCGCATGATCAGTTGCATATGGCCGAAGCCATGCCGCGCGAGCCACGCTTGCGTGCGCGCGCGGTCCATTTCCGGACGGCCCGTGATGATCGTGCGAACGTTTTGCAGGTCGATGCCGGGCAGCACGTCGAAGGGCAGCAGCGCATCGCGTTCGAGCAGCGCCGCCGCGAGATCTTCGTCGTAGCGCGCGAGCGGCACGTCGGGCAGCAGAATGCCGTCGAGGTCGATCGCGTAGGTCGCATATTCGTGATCGTCGGCCATCGCGGACGAGTCGCCCGCTTCCATGCGCGTCCAGTCGTCGCGATAACGCTGCGTGTAGGCCTGGCGTTCCCACGGGAACAGGGCGAAGTAGCCGCGCGCGTCGATCGCGTAATCGGGCTGCGTGCGGCTCAGTTCGTCGACCGCGCCGGTCAGTGTCTTCACGCGCAGGCCGTGTTGCTGGAGAAACGCGATGCAATCGGTCAGCGTGAAGCCGCGCCCCGCAATGTCCTCGCACAGCAGCACTTTCGAGCCGGCGGGCGGAATGGCTAGCGTCGAGTCCCACGCGACCTTGCGCGCCGCGCGGTCGTAGCGCAGAAACGCGACCGGCGTGCCGGCCGAATGCGAAATCATGAGCGCAAGCGGCGCGCCGCCGCGCAGAATGCCGATCGCCAGGGCGAAACGCTCGGCAAGCAAAGCGGGCTGCAACGATTCGATCCAGTGATCGAGCTGCTCGTACGTGAGAGGCAAAACCGGCTTGTTCATAACGCTCGTGAGTCGCGTAACGCGTGTGCGAAGACGGCCTCCGGTGCGCGGAACGCCTCGGCGAACAGCGTGGCGGCAGGCTTTCGTTTGATTCTGCATAGAATTTTGACGATATTATGCATGCCGTTCGACGATCGCGTCGGGCGACATAAGGAAAGACACGGCGTTCCGCGCGGGCGGCATCGTCGCGAGAAAAAATAGACCACGGGCAAACAGGCAAATGACCAGGCTGACGGCAGCAAGGCAAAGCAGATTCAGTGCGTACAGAAGCGCGCGCTGGGCGATCGGGCTCTTCTTCGCGCTCGCCGCGTGGAGCGTAGAGGCGCAGACGGATGCCGCGGCGTTGTCGCTCGACGTCACGGGCAAAATCAGCAGGAGCACCGACGCGGCCCACCGCGTGTATCACTTCGACGAGGCTCAACTGCTCGCGCTGCCGTCTCATTCGATCACGACCGGCACGACCTGGACGCCGCGCTCCACCTTCTCAGGACCGCTGCTCGGCGATATTCTGAAGACGGTAGGCGCACACGGCACGCAGGTCGAGATTCACACACTCGACGACTACACCTACACGGTTCCGGTGTCCGACTGCGACCGCTACGGCGTGGTGCTCGCGTACAGCATGAACGGCCGGCGTCTGAAGATCAGCGACTTCGGGCCTCTGTTCCTCATCTATCCGCGCGACGCGTTCCCCGACGAACTCGTGGGCGCTTTGGGCGATTCGAAATTCGTATGGCAGATCAAGGCACTCATCGTCAAATAGCGCGCCGTCCGTGGCGCCGCGTTCTTTATGTGCTGATCTGGCTGACGGCGCTCGCCGCGCCCGTCGGTGCGATCGGCTATCTGCTGTACGCGAACCTGCTCAATCCGCGCGCGACCGAGTCGTTGACCGGCTCGTACGACGGCTTCTACTGGGACGCGGCGCAACTGCAAATCGCCTACGCGCGCTTCGAGAATCAGTTGCTGCTGTATCAGGCCGGCGTCGACGACGACTTTCAGCGGCTCCTGTTGCGCTACCAGTTGCTGCAGTCGAAGCTGCACGTGATGGAAGGCTCGACGCGCCGGCTCACGCCGCAAGTCGCGCTGCTGCAAAGACAACTGGATGAAATCCGCGGGCTCGAACGTCTGTTGACTGAAATCGAGCCCGAGGTCGCCGTTTTGACGACAGATCCGGGCGGCGTCAATGCGATCGTCGCGCAATTGCGCCAGCACTGGAACGACGTCAACGATCTCGCGCTGAGCCGCCGTTTCGCCGATGTCGCCGACCGCGAGGCGATGAACCGCGATTTCATCGACAAGCGCCGGATGCTGTTTGCGGGCGGCCTCGTGTTGCTGCTGCTGTCGGCGGCGGCGACGCTGCTGCTCGTGCTCAACGGCCGGCGCCGTGCGCGTCTCATGCATCAGCAGCACGCGGCGCTCGAAGCCGGGCACC
Source organism: Paraburkholderia sp. MPAMCS5 (assembly GCF_036016995.1). Taxonomy (NCBI): domain Bacteria; kingdom Pseudomonadati; phylum Pseudomonadota; class Betaproteobacteria; order Burkholderiales; family Burkholderiaceae; genus Paraburkholderia; species Paraburkholderia sp. MPAMCS5. The sequence continues at coordinate 75,294 of NZ_JAYXBK010000013.1, read as the reverse complement.
AGGCGAGCCGCGCGGCGCGCGAGGCGAGTCTCGCGAAAGACGCGTTTCTCGGCATGATCAGCCACGAGCTGCGCACGCCCTTGCATGCAATCGTGTCGTCGATCGAATTGCTGGGCTTTAACTATCACTCGGAAGCCGACCGCAAGGTGATCCAGCGGCTCGACACGGCGGCGCGGCATCTCGAAGCGCAGATGAAAGACCTGACCGATTACGCGCGCCTCGGCGCCGGCAAGCTCGAACTGCGTTACGAGCATTTCGAGCCGCGCGAGTTGCTGGCGTCGATCGTCGATGAACATGAGATGTCCGCCGCCGCGCGCGGCTTGACGCTCGAGAGCGAGGCGAGCGGCGCGAGCGGCCTCGTCGATTCGGACCCGCATCGCATCCGGCAGATCGTCAATAACCTCGTTACGAACGCGATCCGCTATACCGAAACCGGCGCCGTGCGCGTGAAGCTGATGCAGCGGCCGGCGCTGCTCAGCTTCGTGGTCAGCGACACAGGGCCGGGCGTTCCAGCGGCGCAGATTCCACTCATCTTCGAGGAGTTCACGCAACTGGACGGCTCGCGCACGCGCCGCTTCGAAGGCGCGGGCATGGGGCTCACCATCGTGCAGGGACTCGTGAAGCTGTTCGGCGGCACGGTCGAAGTGGCGAGCACGGTCGGCATGGGCACGACCTTTACCGTGACGATTCCGGTGAGCTCGGTCGAGCCTGCACACCCGCCGGGCGTGACCGCGCAGGCAAAGACGGGCGGCGCGCGGCCGAGCGTGCTGATCGTCGACGATAACCGGCTGATTCGCGAGTCGCTGAGCGAAATGGTTGCGCATATGGATTACGACGCGCACGCCGTCGCCAATGCCGACGACGCGCTCGCGTGGCTCGACGCGCGCCGCTGCGACGTCGTCTTGCTGGATCTGCACATGCCGCAGCGCGACGGCTACGCGTTTCTCGCGGATTTCGCGGCGCGGGGCGGGCCGTCGTCGGGCGTGCCGGTGATCGTGGTCAGCGCTTATGCGCCCGAAGCCGGCGCGGCACAGACGAAGGAAGGGGAGAACAGCATGGAGGACGGCGCGCGGCCGTTTTTCGAAGCGTTATTAAAGCCGGTACATTACGGGGATTTGCGCGACGCATTGCAGCGCGCGCTGGCTTCGCGGCATACCGTCTGAGACGGCGCCGGCCGGCCCGGTGTCTTATGGACGGTTGAGCCGCTTCGACAGATCGGCCACCAGAATCGCCATGCGCGCGGGCTTTTCGTAGCAGGCGACGTCGTAATTGCGAATCACCTGGCTGATTTCGGACTCGCTCGCCTTGCCCGTCAGCAATTCGCCCGTCAGCACGAAGATCGGCGCGTCGGGATTTTCCGACGCCCGCACCGCGCGAATCGCGGCCGCCGAGGTCTGTGCGCCGAATAGCCAGTCGATCACGACGCCGTCGAACACTTGCGTTTGCAATTGCTCGGCAAAGGCCGCGAGTCCGTAGATCGCCACCGCGGCGAAACCGCTGCGCTCCAGATAGTCGCGCAGATTGTCGGCGCTCGCCTGATCGTCGTCGACCACCGCGATGGTCGGCTTGTCCGTTTCCGCGCGGCGCGGATAGATCTCGATCTTGTGGACTTCATAGGCGCTTTGATAGAGCGCGCCGTCGTGACGCGCCACGCGCCATTGGCCGAGCTTCGAATAGGCGACGAATTCCGGACGGCTGCCTGGTTCCAGCGCCGCGCCGACCCAGGCGGTGCACGGCAGCTCGATTGCGCCGATGCAGAACACCGCCTCTTGCGCGATCGCGCCGACCATGCCGGGGTCCAGCGATTGCGCGCCGAACAGTTGCGCCGCCGGCTCGCCGTACACTTGCGCGACCTTTTTGATTTGCGACAGGGTCCACGGACTATTGCCGCGCAGCTTGCGGTGTCCCTGCGAAAAACTCAGATCGAGGATGCGGCAAAGCTCGGTGGTCTGCTGTCGCTTGCCGATTCCGTGCCGGCTCATCAACTCGCGCACGCGCTCGGCGACTGCCATGGAGTGTGAGTGTGTTTCGTTGGTCATACTGCGTGAGAGTCCGCCGTCTTAAAGGGCTGTGGGAGCGATAGGGCAGGCGTCGCGCGGCCATGCATCATGGACGCACAGGGACGCGGCTACGCAGGGGCCAGCAAATGTACCGTAAAACCATGGCGCTCAGGGTTTTTGTAAAAGCGCCTTTACGACTCGCTGAGTCTGTCAGTGCGAGTGAAAAAAACCGGCAGGTTCAGCGCTTAAGTCAGCGCTTGTACAGCGGTGATTTTCATGCGCTTTTTTATGCATCTCGCATAAACGTATTTTACCGGTGAAACCCGGGCGCAGCCACCCAAGGCCCTCGTGCGCGTCTGGCAAGCCTGCCTCGCAAGCGCGCTCAGTTCGGCGGCATTCTCGCGAGTTTCGCGGCCGAGTTCCTGAGGCCTTTGAAAATCCGCTCGGCGACCCGGCCCGGAAACCGTTCCGGCAACTCCGCCGCCACCCGTGCGATCACCTTCGGCGTGTCCTCGATCAGACGCTCGATCAGCGGTTCAGCGCTCGCGCCATACGAGCACCGGAGCGCCATCGTGTTGAAGTGGCGCCGCTGCACGTCGCGAAAGGCGTCGTGTTTGCTGCGCGACCACATGCCCATGGCGAGGCGCGCCTTGAACCACGACCACTGGTTCGGACCATTGCCTTCGACCGGCCAGATCGACATCACGTCGTAAAGCGGTGTCAGGCGGTAGCGGCCGCCCGCGAGCAGGCGAATGCTGAAGTTCTTCGCGTGGCCGTCCGGCGCGGCGAGCATCCAGAAAAGAATCTGGCTGGCAAGCAGCGTTTCGATGTCCTGCGCCGCCGTCACCGATTGCTGCAACACGCGCGCGAGATCGAGCACCCCCGGGCCGCCCTCGTTTTCATATTTGCGATGCGAGGGCACGCCGTACACTTGGCAAAAGTCTTCCTGCGGCAGACGCAGCAGCCATTGGCCGCTCGAATGCAATTGCCGGTCGAAGCGCTCGACGCTCAGCACGCGCTGCTTGCCGAACGTGACGATTTCGGTATTCGCGACCGGTAGGCCGAAGGCGCTCAGAATGCGCAGACACAGCCACTCGTTTTCGACCGAGGTCGTGAGATCGGCCAGCTTGTTGCCGACGAGCCCGAGCGGCAATTTGAAGATATGCGTGGTCGGCGTCGCACCATGCGGCCGTTTCCACTGGTTGTCGTGCCACAGCAGCGCGGTTTTTTCCTGCGCGCCGGCGAGCGAAATGCGGAAATCGTCGATATCTTCCGCGACGCCGAGCACCGGCGCGCTGACCGTGCGTGTCAGCATGGCCTCGATTTCCGCTTCGGTCAGCGGCGTGCCCTCGATCCGGTCGACGCCAGACGGCGCGTCGTCTTCCGGCAGCAACTGGACCGCGCCCACACAATCGCGGCCGATAGCTTGCAGCAGATCGAAGGCGTCCAGCGTTTCGGTCTGGTAACGTTGAGCAATGCGCTTGCGGACGACCTCGCTGTCGGGCAGCAGGTTGTCGAAATAATTGAGCACGCGCGGCCCTTTATGCGCCATGTTGCCCGGCGTGAACGGCAGCGAGAGCGACAGCGGCCGGCCGGCGGGCGAGGCGATCCATTGGGCTTCGTAGACGAACTCCATCGGGCCGCGCGTCGGCAGGCGCCAGACGCCGACGCGCTCGCCGTTCGCCCAGACGGAAAGCGCGCGCGAATGAGTGGGGCGGGCCATGCTTACCACTCGATCGCAGGTGCCGGTTCAGACTCCGGCTGGTTTTTGTCGCGCAGCTGCAATTGCAGGCCGTAAACCCCGCACAGCAACAGCAACTGGACGAGGGTGAGCGCGGCGGCGTCGGTTTCCCATGCCGAAATGCGGCTTTGGCTGACGCCGACACGCACGGCGGCTTCGGCCTGCGTGAGGCCCGCTTGCCGGCGGCTCGCGGCGAGCAATTGCGCAATCTGGTCCGGTGTGGCAATGAGATGCAACATGGCAAAATATCCGTTGAACGAATAAAGGAATTTTATTCGTCTCGCGAATATTTGGCAAATATTCGTCTCGCGGATATTCGCAGAAAATATCTGTCTCGCGAATATTTGGCAAATATTCGTCTGGCAGATAAAAAGCAAAGATGCCCGGATGAGCTCGTAAAGCCCTTCCGACAAGGCTCGGCACATTTTTTTCGCCCGCGCCATGGCGGATCGCGGGTGCGCCTGCGAACATTATGCTCAAGCCTACATCCCTCACCCGACGACCGTCCTCGGCGATTTTCGGCGGCACAATGCAGCAGCCGGGCGCCATGCTGTGAACGCGTGCGCCGCCTTTCACGTCCTTTTCCGATATACCGCGTCAACATGAACGAACCCACCTTGCGCCACGCCGGCGTCCCGTATTACACGCAATGGGGCAGTCCCGAATGGGTTCGCCATATCGTCGAGCAACAGGGCGATCCTTGCGACGACCCTGACTGGCAAACAAGCGGCTTTTCCGACCCGGAGCGTTATCGTTTCTGGGCGAAACGCCTGTGCGGCCTGACGTGCCTCGAGTCGGCGCTCGACTACTGGCGTATCGACCATGCGCCGCGCGCCGCGCTGCTGGACGAAGCGTTGCGGCATGGCGTGTATCGGATGCGGGACGACGGCGGCGTCGACGGTTTGATCTATCGCCCGTTCGCGACGTGGGTGGCCGGCGCGTTTGGCGTGCACGTCGACGTGTTGCCGCAGGCGCCGCTCGAAGCGATCGCCGAGCGTCTGAATCCGCGGACGCTCGCCATTGTGTCGGTGAGCCCGGAAATCCGTTATCCCGAGCGGCACAATCAGCACCAGGGCGGCCATCTGATCCTGCTGCACGGACGCGACGCCGGCGGCGTGTGGTTTCATAATCCGTCGGGCATCGCGCCTCAACAGGCCGATGTCTACCTGCCGTTCGCCACCATGACGCGCTTCTACGCCGGCCGCGGCATGACGCTCAGCCGGATCTAGCGCGAAGCGGGGCACGTCGCAAGGCGACTGATCGGGCCCGTTTTGTGCGTAAGCGGCTGCATCGATCTTTCGACACGGGGACTTGAGATGAATAGAACCCACGTCCTGCTCGCTGCGAGCCTGTTCGTCAGCGGCGCTGTCTGTGCGGCTCACGCCGCCACGCGTGAAGAGCAGGCCAAGGCCTGCCGCCGCGACGCGATCCACTTTTGCGCAATCGACATTCCGAACAAGGCGAAGATCACCGCCTGCATGGAGCGGCACCTCGACGAACTCAGCCCGCGCTGCCGCGCCATGTTCACGGACGGCAATAATTCCGTCGACAAGAGCGCCAATCCGGGCCCGGCGCAGTGAATCCGCTTTGACCGGGCGTCTGGGCGGCGCTGCGCTTTCCCGTGACCGTAATCGTTCACGCCGCGCGTCGTAGAATCGCTTGTTCCCGACTGCGATCCTCATACGCTCATGACACGCCCGACCACGCAGATATTCGACGCCGCCGCGACCGCGCGGCTCACACCCTATGCCGCGCTCGTCGCGGCGCTCAAGCGCGCGAGCATCGACTACGCGCAGGGGCGCATTGCGAGCCCCGAGCGGCTCGTCGTGCCGCTCAACGAAACCGGCATTCTGCTGTCGATGCCCGCAACCGCGCCCGATCTCGCGATCCACAAGCTCGTCAACGTCTGTCCAGGCAATGGCCCGCGCGGCCTGCCGACAATCCACGGACAGGTCATGGCGTTCGACGCCGACACGGGCGAAACGCTCTTCATACTCGACGGGCCGACGGTCACCGGGCGCCGTACCGCGGCCATGTCGATGCTCGGCGTGCAGACGTTTGCCGCATCCACGCCGCGCGAATTCATGCTGATCGGCACCGGCACGCAGGCGCTCAATCATCTCGAAGCGATCGGCGAACTCTTTCCCGGCGCGCGGGTGTGGGTCAAGGGCAGTGCGCCGGCGCGCGCCGACGCGTTTTGCGCCGCGCATCGCGGCAAGGCGTTCGAGGTGCGGCCGCTGGCCGAACCCCACGCAACGCTTCCCGATTCGATCGACACGGTGATTGCGCTCACCACGAGCAGGCAAGCCGTCTACGACGAAGCAGCGCGCGCGGGCCGGCTCGTGATCGGCGTGGGCGCCTTCACGCCGGACATGGTCGAGATCGGCGCGCGCACGATCGCGGGCAGCGCGCTGTTCGTCGACGATCAGGCCGGCGCGCAACATGAAGCCGGCGATTTCATCCAGGCGGGCGTGGATTGGACGCGCGTGCAAGGCATCGCCGAGGTGCTGGGCACCACCGCGCCGCGGCCAGGGTCCACGCCGGTGGTTTTCAAAAGTGTCGGCTGCGCGGCATGGGACCTGGCCGCGTGCCGCGTCGCGCGCGAAGCCTTGTCGCGTGGATGATCGCGGCGCGGCGCAGCGCCGCCGCCGACACGACAATGCCTTGAAAACAGCTCCTTGCCGAAGTGTGTTGGCATCTTGCGCCAACCTGCGGCACATGTTGCCGTGCAAACAATCACAAAACGTTGCACCATAGACGTTTGCCAGAAAATCGTGCGGATGCGCGGCGTGAGGCCCGCATCCGCTTTTTCTGCCTGGCCTTTGGCTGACCGACGCTCTCTTTCTCACGACGCTGCGACCGCGCTATGACGACCCAAAACGCTTCCGCTTCTCCCGACCTTCCGCTCGACATGATCATTTTCGGCGGCACCGGCGACCTGTCGTTTCGCAAGCTGCTGCCCGCACTCTACATGGCGCATCTGCACTGCAATCTGCCGCCGGAGACGCGCATTCTCACCATTGGGCGCAAGCCGTGGTCGCGCGAGGAGTACATCAACGAGTTCATGGAGCAGAAGGCCAAGCCCTTCATTGAAAAGAAAGCATTCGATGCCGCCGCGTGGGATAAATTTCTCGCGCTGTTCGAATACGTGCGCATGGACGTCGATTCGGCCGAAGACTATCAGCGGTTGAGGGAAGCGTCGCGTGACGGCGTGCGCCGCGTGTTCTATCTCGCGACGTCGCCGGATCTGTTCATGAACATCTGCGAGAACCTTTCGGCGGCGGGGCTCGTGGACGACACGTCCCGCGTCGTGCTCGAAAAGCCGCTTGGCCACGATCTCGCCTCCGCGCAGGAGATCAACACGGCGGTCGGCAAGCATTTCAGCGAAGCGCAGATCTACCGGATCGACCACTACCTCGGCAAGGAAACCGTGCAGAACCTGATGGTGCTGCGTTTCGGCAATCCGATTTTCGGCCCGCTGTGGCAGGCGCCGTATATCAAGCGCGTGCAGATCACGGTCGCGGAAACGGTGGGGGTGGGCAGCCGCGCCGGCTTCTACGACAAGACCGGCGCGCTGCGCGACATGGTGCAGAACCACTTGTTGCAACTGCTGTGCATCGTCGCGATGGAGCCGCCGGTATCGCTCGACCCCGACGCGGTCCGCGACGAAAAGCTGAAGGTGCTGCGCTCGTTGCGGCCCATGACGCCGGAGGACATCGCGCGCGATACGGTGCGCGGCCAGTACACGGCGGGCGCGGTGGACGGCGAGGCGGTGAAGGGCTATCTCGAGGAAGACAACGTGCCGGCGGGCAGTCGCGCCGAGACGTTTGTCGCGTTGCGCGCGCATATCAACAACTGGCGCTGGGCCAACGTGCCGTTTTTCCTGCGCACCGGCAAGCGCATGCAAAAGAAGGTGTCGGAGATCGTCATCGAATTCTCCGAGCTGCCGTTCTCTATCATTCCGAGCGGCGGGCGCAGCTACGGCAATCGTCTCGTGATCCAGTTGCAGCCGGAAGAGTCGATCCAGTTGCAGATGCTCGCGAAGGAGCCGGGCAGCGGCATGCATATGCTGCCGGTCAACTTGAACCTCGACTTGCAGCAGGCCTTCACCGAGCGTCGCGCGGAAGCCTATGAGCGTTTGCTGATCGACGTGATTCGCGGGCGTCTCACGCACTTCATGCGTCGGGACGAACTGGAAGCCGCGTGGGCGTGGGCCGAGCCGATTCTCAACGGCTGGGCCAAGTCGAACGAGCGCCCGCGCAACTACACGGCGGGCACGTTCGGGCCGGCGGCATCGACGGCGTTGATGGCGCGCGGAGACGCCGTGTGGGCGGAGGAATCGCAGTAAGCAGCGCATGGTTGTTGGCGCGATAAAAAAGCCCGCTGGAAGCGGGCTTTTTCTTCAGTTTCCACGTGAATCTGCTGATCTGGCCAGTCGTGCTGTTCTGACACTATGGCTGCGCATCTTTACCGAATGCTTTAAGCGGGGTGCAGGCCGCGCAGCAACTGGCGCACGCGCGAGAGATCCTGATCGACGTGCTCGGTCTTTTCAAACAACTCCGCGAGCCAGTCGACGAATGCGCGCACGCGCGGCGACACGCGGCGATTCTTCAGGTACGCGACGGAGACGGGCATTGGCACGGGCTTCCATTGCGGCAGCACTTCGCGCAAAAGTCCCGAGTCGAGATACGGCTGCGCGGCGATCCGCGCGGGCTGGATCAGGCCGTGGCCTTGCAGTCCGCAGGTCAGATACGCGTGTTCGTCGCTGACCTTGACGAAGCCATTGACTTTGACGCTTTGCGCTTCGCCGTCCACTTCGAAATCGAAAGCGACTTCGCGACCGTTATGCGGCGATATGCAATTCACCGCGACATGTTCGCGCAAATCGCCGAGATCGGTCGGTGTGCCGTAGCGTGCGAGGTAATTCGGACTCGCGCAGGTCACGTGCTCGAGTGTGCCGAGTTGCCGCGCCACCAGGTTGGAATCGGGCAATTCGCCGAGCTGGATGCTGCAGTCGATGGCTTCGGTTATCAGGTCCACGGTGCGGTTGCTGACGCCGATAGCGAGATCGAGATGAGGGTAGCGCGCGTGGAAGTCGTCGAGCACGGGCAGGACGATGGCGCTTGCCACTGCACTCGGCATCTCGATGCGCAGACGTCCCGCGAGGTTGTCCGTCGCGTGACGGATGCTGGCTTCCATTTCGTCGATATCGGCGAGGATTTGCGCGCAGCGCTCGTAGTAGGCGGCGCCTTCCGGCGTGACGCTGAGACGCCGCGTGGTGCGGGCGAGCAGTTGAGTGCCGAGCAGGGCTTCCAGATTCTGAACGATGGTAGTGGCCGTGGCGCGCGGAATGTTGAGTGACTCCGCTGCGCGGGTGAAGCTGTTCGTGTCCACGATTCGGAGGAATGTGCGCATGGCGGTTATTCGGTCAATCATCGAGGGCTCCGGACAATGGGGTGTTGTTTTAAGCCTTGGCGGCGCGGGCGGTTTTTTGTCTTGGCGTTGTTATGTTTGTGAAAAACCCAATCACCGCCTGCGACACAAAAAAACAAGCGCCGCAGGCAAAAAAACCTCTAACTCACTTCCGCAAGGAATCCAGGTCCACAACAAACCGATACTTCACATCGCTCTTCAACATCCGCTCATAAGCTTCATTGATCTTCTGCATCGTAATCAATTCGATATCCGAAGTAATTCCATGTTCGCCGCAGAAATCCAGCATCGCCTGCGTCTCGGCAATCCCGCCAATCAACGAACCCGCCAACCGGCGACGCTTGAAGATCAGATTGAACACCTGCGGCGACGGATGATCGTGCTCCGGCGCGCCCACCAGCGTCATCGTTCCATCACGCTTTAACAGGTTCAGAAACGGATTGAGATCGTGCGGCGCAGCCACCGTATTCACAATCAGATCGAAGCTGTTCGCGTGCGCTTCCATCTCTTCCGGGTTCTTCGAAATCACCACCTCGTGCGCGCCAAGCCGCTTTGCATCGTCGATTTTCGACGGCGACGTGGTGAACAGCACGACATGCGCACCCATCGCGCGCGCAAGCTTCACGCCCATGTGGCCGAGGCCGCCCAAGCCGACAATGCCGACCTTCTTGCCAGGACCGGCGCCCCATGTGCGCAGCGGCGAATAGGTCGTGATGCCCGCGCACAGCAACGGCGCGACGCCGGCAGGATCGAGGTTTTGCGGGACACGCAGCGTGAATTCCTCATCGACGACGAGCTGTGTCGAGTAGCCGCCATACGTCATCTGACCGTCGACGCGGTCCACGCCGTTATACGTGCCGACGAATCCGTTCTCGCAGTATTGCTCCAGACCTTCCTCGCAACTTGCACAAGTACGGCATGAATCGACGAGACATCCCACGCCCACCAGATCGCCCGTCTTGTACTTCGTCACGTCCGGACCCACGGCGGTCACGCGGCCGACGATCTCATGACCCGGCACGACCGGAAACACCGTGTTCTTCCATTCATTGCGCGCCTGGTGCAAGTCGGAATGGCACACGCCGCAAAACAGCACTTCCATTTGCACGTCATGCGCGCGCAATTCGCGGCGCTGGATTTCGAACGGAGCGAGCGGCGCGGTTGCGTCGGTCGCGGCATAGGCATAAGTCGTGCTCATGGATAGCTCCAGCAAAGAGGTGATGTCGCGAGGCATGGACCAACGGCGACGCGTCACGCCGATATGGCCAGAACCTCGCAGTGATTTCGGACAACCCGCGCGGACAACAGTGCGAACACCAGCGCGGGATAACAACGCAGACCACAGCCCGGAATGAATGTTCCGGCGGGGTTCTCATAGTAGAAGCCGGGCGCTTCCCGGTGAATACCTGAATATCTTGAAGGTTTGCCTAAAACTCCTGGAGCGGCGCGCGGCAAGCTGTTTGATGCTACATTTCAAGCATTATTCTCTTGTTGTCACTATATGGTCATGTCCACGCGCTCGTCCGAAACGCCCGCGGTCCATTCCGCGCAACAGCGCCTCATCGAATTGTTCGACGTGCTCGCGCCCGCGCCGGGCATGACACGTTCGAGCCTCGAAGGCGTCAATCTCATGCGCGCCAATAGCCCGATGCCGCGCATGCCGGTCATGTACGAGCCGTGCATCGTGATCGTGTGTCAGGGACGCAAACGCGGCTATCTCGGCGATCAGGTGTTCCAGTACGACGCGCAGCAGTACCTCGTGCTCTCCGTGCCGCTGCCGTTCGAATGCGAGACCGAGGCGAGCGAGGAAGAGCCGTTCCTCGGCGTGTCCATTCGCGTCGATCTGACGATGGTCGCCGAATTGCTGATGGCGTTGAACGAAACTCAAGGCGCGACGCACAACGAACCGCTCGGCATCTACTCCACGCCGCTCGATCCGGCATTGAGCAGCGCGGTGCAACGTCTGCTCGATGCGTTGGTGTCGCCGCTCGACGCGCGCATTCTCGCGCCGGGCATCGTGCGCGAAATCTGTTATCGCGTACTGACCGGCGAGCAGGGCGATGCGATTCGCGCGGCGCTCACGCATCAGAATCATTTCGGGCGCATTGCAAAAGCGCTGCGCCGCATTCACGCCGACTATCACGGCACGCTCGACGTCGATACGCTCGCCGCCGAAGCCGGCATGAGCCTCGCCGTTTTTCACGCGCAATTCAAGGCGGTGACAGCAACTTCGCCGATGCAATACGTGAAGACAACGCGCCTGCATCACGCGCGTCTGTTGATGGTGCAGGATGGTTTGAATGCGGGCGCGGCCGCGGCGCGCGTCGGTTATGAAAGCGCTTCGCAATTCAGCCGCGAGTTCAAGCGCCTGTTCGGCCTGAGCCCTGTCGATGAAGTGAAGCGCATGCGCGCCATCTACGACTCGCCGCCGCCGCAAATCGTCAAACCTGTCGCGCGCTACGTGACGGCGGTGTGAACGCGGCGGCCCGCGTGCGTTAATTGCCGCTGGCTTTCGCGTCGGACTGGTTCGCGTACTGTGAGCGCTTCTCTTCGTACATCAGCAGGTCGGCGCGTTGCACGCCGGCTTCGAGACGATCGCCGCGTTGACAGGTCGCCGCGCCCATCGAAAAACTCAGCGGCGCGCCCGGATAAAACTGATTGTTCATCTCCACGAGTTGCCGGACCGCGTCGATCATCGCCGCGCCGCCGCGCTCGTCGGCGTTGGGCATGAGGATGGCGAACTCGTCTCCGCCAATGCGCGCGGCCTGGAACGGCGCTTCCATGGCCTTTGCGAGCACTTCGCCCGCGCGGCGCAGCAGCGCATCGCCGGCGGCGTGACCGAGCTGGTCGTTTACGCGTTTCAAGCCATTCAGATCGGCCATGATAATCGTCACCGGCCACGGTCCCTTGCGTTCGAGCCGGTTCAGCTCATCGACATAGAAGGAACGGTTGCGCAGTTTGGTCAGCACGTCGTGTTTGCCGAGGAATTCGAGGTACGCCTCGGCCTTCTTGCGCGCCGTGATGTCGGTGAGCGCGACGAGCACCAGATCCCAGTTCTTTTCGTGTCCTGGCAGCACGGAAAACTGCAGGTGCACGTGCACCTCGTTGCCGTCGAGCGAATAGTTGAGTACCTCGCGCTGCTGGAACAGCTTGCCTTCCCACAGGTCGAGCAACTGCTCGCGGAAATGCGGCGCCATATCGTCGCGGAACACTTCGGGCAGGCGTGCGAGCAGCGTCGCTTTGTCTGGCGCCGCGAACATCTCGAGCGTGTGCTGGTTCACGTCGAGCACGTGAATTTCCTGCATGCAACGTTCGACGAACTCGGGATGCACGTCCGTGAACACACGGAAATCGCTGATGCCCGCCGCGCGCGCCTGATCGAGCAGATGCTTGACCGCGCTGAAGTCCTCGACCCACAGCGAGACGGGCGAATGTTCGAACAAACCGCGCGCGTATTGCTCGGCGACAGTCACGCGATGCCGTGCGCCTTCCAGTTCGGTGATGTCTTCGACGGACACCAGCACGCGGTCCCAGCGCTCTTCGTGACCCGGCAGCACGCTGCCTTTTAACAGCACGTCGAGACGTCTTCCGCCGAGCGTGTAATTGACCGTCTGGCTCGTGAAGTGCAATTGCCCGGCCCACAACTGGCAAAGCTCTTCCAGATGCGTCTTCAGCATGTCGTCGCGGAACACCGCGGCGAGATTGTCGTTGAGCGCGGCGAAATCGGCTGCCTCGAATTGCGTGAGCGTCTTCTGATTGACCTTGACGACGCGAATGCTATGCGCGCATGCGGCGACCCGTTCGGGCATGTCGGCAAAATGCGCGCGCAAATCCGTCACGCCTTCCGCGCGCCAGGCGTCGAACAGATCGCGCACGGCGCTGAAGTCTTCGACCCACAGCGAGACGGGCGCGAGGTCGAACATTTTCGAGTCGTCGTTGGCGGGCTTGGAAACGCCGGGCAGAGTATCCAGCATGAGGTTCTCTTCGCTAAAAGTCCCGGTATTCTACGGTCCCTTTTGCCGGCGTCGAAAAAACAGAAGCTTTCAAACATCACGATGTATTGCCGTTCTCGCGCAAAGGCGTGGGACGGCGTTGCGCCAGCACGTGTTGCAGTGGCTTGCTACACTCGGTTTTAGCGTGTTGTGTCCGTCAATGCCTTCAAGAAAAGCCGACATGAAGCCTTCTCTACTGGTTCTGATTTCTCTCGACGATGAAAGCCGCGCGCGCATCGAGGTCGAATTCAATATCGTCGATGCGCCCGATCCGGCGCAACGGGCCGCTGCAATCGGCGCGCACGGCAGCACGATACGCGCGGTGCTGACCAACGGAACAACGGGGCTCACCGGCGCGGAAATCGAGCGCATGCCGCAGCTCGAATTCATCAGCGCGCTCGGCGCGGGCTATGAAAACGTCGCCGTCGAGCACGCGCGCTCGCGCGGCATCGTGCTCGTGAACGGCGCGGGCACCAACGCGGATTGCGTCGCCGATCACGCGTTCGCGCTGCTGCTCGCCATCGTGCGCGATGTGCCGCAACTCGACCTGGCGACGCGCCAGGGCGTGTGGCGCGACACCTTGCCGATGCACCCCAACGTGTCGGGCAAACGTCTCGGCATCGTGGGACTCGGCAGCATCGGGGAGAAGGTCGCGCGACGCGGCGCGGGCTTCGACATGGAGATCGGCTATCACAACCGCAAGCCGCGCGAAGGCGCGTCGCCGCGCTATTTCGACAGTGTGGAAGGGCTCGCGCGATGGAGCGATTTCCTCGTGATCGCGACGCCCGGCGGCACAGGCACGCATCATCTGATCGACGCGAAGGTATTGGCCGCGCTGGGTTCGCGGGGATTCGTGGTCAACGTGTCTCGCGGCAGCGTGCTCGACACCGCGGCGCTCGCGCACGCGCTCACGGCAGGCATAATCGCGGGCGCCGCGCTCGATGTCTACGAAAGCGAGCCCGCGCCGCCGGCGGCGCTGCTGACGCTGCGCAACGTGGTGTTGACGCCGCATGTGGGCGGACGCTCGCCCGAGGCGATTGCCGCGTCGGTGGACAATTTTGTGCGCAATGCAACGCGGCATTTCGCGGGCGAGGCGGTGTTGACGCCGCTGCCTTGAAGGTTTGCTGATCCCGAATGGGCAGCACGCTTGCGCCGCCCATTCTCTTTTAGTGCTTCGTCAGCTCGAACGGAAATTCCGCGTGGCCAAACTCCACGCCTTGGGTGTTCAGCATCTTCGGCCGATGGAAAGCCGTCAGTTGACTTCGCTGGCCCGGCGTCCCGAGCCGAAGTCTTTCCAGTATCTCGCTCACGATCATGTACACGACGCCGACATTGCCGTCCGCGACCTTCACCGAGATGCCGACGGCGCCCTGCGTGCCCAGTCGTTCGGTGTGTGCCGACGCGCGCACGCCGACGCCGTAACAGGCGTCCGCGCCGAGTTTGCCGACGACTTGCCCCTCGAAAGCACGCATCAAAAGCGTGCAATATCTCCCTTCGCCCGCGACCAGCTCGGGATATCCGGTCATGGCCCGATACATTCGCGCTAGCGCCGCCGCGCGTTGGGTCTTGCCTTCGTCCGCGGCATCCGGCGCGTGCGCCAGTTGCGCGTAGACGAAGGCCAGCCGGTCGAGCGGGAATGCCGGCGTGGGCAGATTGCAACCGTCGATGCCCCATTGCACACGGTCATCCGGCAACCCGCACAATTGCGCGACGACCCGCTTCACCTGTTGTTGAATCGGGTGGTCCGGCAGGTGATATCCGTCGAGCGCGGCGCCCAGCGCCCGCGCGCCGCCCAGCATCCCGACATGCTTACCCGAGCAGTTGCTGCACGCGGCGCTCGGCGTGAAATCGCGCTTCACCCAGGAGCGATAAACCGCGTCGGACAGTGGAGCGTGGCCTCCGCAGCGCAGGTCCGATTCCTGCGCCTGCACCTTGTCGAGCATGGACCTGGCCCGTTCGATATGCCGGTCCTCGCTGCTATGCGACGCGCACATGAGCGCCAGATCGGCGTCGTCGAAAGCGAATTGCTCGAACGCGCCTGCTTCGAGCACCGCGAGCGCCTGGGCGGGCTTCGCCGCCGAACGGGCGAGCGTCATGCGCGTCGGATCGCCAAAGCTGTAAAGAAGCTTGCCGTGGGCGTCCACGACGGCAATGTGCGCGTGATGCACGTTCTCGATCTCCGCATCGCGGTAGGTGACGACGGCTGCTCCCTGGGTGTCCATTCTTTTGGCCTCTGATGAAAAAACAGTCGTAAGAGTCTCATAAGAAGGCGCAAAACGCAGAGATATCGGCAAGCATCAGCGACCTCAACGGCTATTCTTCAGACGCTGCGACTTACCCGTTTCCGGTCGGCTCTGCGGGTTGCCGGCAGCCGTTCCGCGCTCTGCGCAAAGGGGAGGAAGTATGACACGTCGAGAACTAGCCCGGTCCGCGCGACAGGTGCCGCATCATCAACATCAGCCGCCGAACGGACTTATCCGGCTCGGCATCGCGATCTCACTGGCCGGGCTTTCGATCACGCACGCGGCGTTTGGCGCGGGCGTCCTGCCGCAAGGCGGCCGTTATGTTGCCGGCGCAGGCGCGATAGCAGGCGAGGGGAACAGCCTCGCGATCACGCAACCGGGCTCGACGCGCGGCGTGATCGAGTGGGACAGCTTCTCGATCGGCAGGAACAACAGCGTCACCTTCGACAACGGCTCGGGCGCGACGCTGAATCGCGTGACGGGCGGCTCGCCGTCCGCGATTCTCGGCAGCCTCAGTGCCACGGGCAGCCTGTATGTGATCAATCCGCAGGGCATCGTCGTGGGACGCTCGGGCGTGATCAGCACGGGCGGACGCTTCGTCGCGTCCACCCTCGACATCTGCAACGACGCCTTCATGCAAGGCGGCGCGCTCACGCTGTCGGGCGATGAAAACGCCAGCGTGATCAACCTCGGCAAAATCAGTTCGAGCGGCGGCGATGTGTTTCTGATCGCGCGACGCGCCGTCGTCAACGCGGGCGATGTCTCGGCGCCGAACGGCACCGCTGAACTGGCCGCCGGCGAGAACGTGCTGTTGCAGGACTCGTCCGGCAGCCGACAGGTCTTCGTGCAGACGGGCAGTGGCGGAACGGTCGTCAACAAGGGGCGGATAGAGGCCGCGCAGGCGAGCCTCCAAGCCGCGGACGGCAACGTCTACGCGCTCGCGGGCCGCGGCACGCACATCCGCGCGACGGGCACGGCGGACCGCGACGGCCACGTCTGGCTAGTCGCGGACAGCGGCCGCGTCGAGCAGTCGGGCAAGATTTCCGCAACCAATGCGGACGGCAGCGGCGGCACGGTCGACACGCAAGCCGCGCAACTGGCGTTCGGCAAACATGCCGCCGTGTATGCCGCGCGATGGAATCTCTCGACGCCCGAATTCACGATTGATGATGCCGCCGCCCGCGCGTTGCAGAAAAGCCTGAACGCGGGCACGTCAGTCAATGTGAACACGACCGGCGCGAACGGCGCGACCGGCGACCTGGGCGTTGCTTCGAGCCTGAACTGGCAAGGTCCGGCATCGCTCACGCTGGCGGCGTATCACAATGTCTCGGTCACGTCCGGCACGACGATCGCGAACACCGGCGCGGGCAATCTGACCTTGCGCGCGGACGCATCGGGCATCGACAACGGCGGCAGCGTCATCAACAACGGCACCATCGACTGGTCGGCGAGCACGGGCATCGTCAGTGCGCTCTACGACATGAACGGCAGCTACAGCCCCGGCACGCTGGTCGGCAACGCCGCGTGGAGCGCGCCGCTTTATAGCGGACTCGTGACGCAGATCACCGGCTATCAACTCGTCAATTCGGTCACGGACCTGCAAAACATCGACAACGACCTCGCCGGCAACTACGCGCTCGGCAAGGACATCGACGCAAGCAATGCCGCGTTCACCACGCTCGGTTACGCTTCCGCCACGCCGCTCACGGGCCAGTTCGACGGCATGTGGCATACGATTTCCAATCTCTCGCCGCGCTTCAATTCGCTGTTTAGCGCGATCGGGACGCAGGGCGTCGTGCGCGACGTGAACCTCAACTCGAACTCCAGCACAGTGGTTTTCTTTGCTAACGGGACCGGCATGTTGGCCGCCAGCAATCGCGGAACGATTGCCAACGTCTTCACGACCGGGAGCATTGTCTCGGCGACCAACGACGCAGGCGACTCGTTCGCCGGGCTCGTCGCGCAGAACTACGGGCTGATCGCGCGCTCGGGCAGCGGCGCCAGAGTCACGTCCGACGGCTTTACCGCCGGGCTCGTGCTGGATAACGAAGGGACGATCACCGAGTCGTACGTCTCCGGCCCGGTCTCGGGAATCTCTTCGCACGGGCCAACAGGCGGCCTCGTGGGCGGCAACAACGGAACGATCACCCAATCTTTCGTGTCGGGACCCGTGCGCGCGGTATCGCGTCAGGTTGGCGGCATCTGCGCGGTCTGCAATGGCATTGGCGACGATGTCTACTGGAACGTGGAGACAACGGGGCAAGCGGCGAGCGGCGGCAACCTGCCGGCGTCGAATGGGCTCACGACAGCCCAGATGAGCGACCCGGCGAGTTTCGCCGGCTGGGACTTCGGTCCGAACGGCGCGTGGGCAATGCCCGCTGGCGCGACGCAACCCGTGCTCAGATGGCAAATCACGGCGCACTGAACTTGCTTGCCGGGTTCGCAAAAACCCGCGCCGCGAATCATCGCTGACCGGGCTCGCCATCGAGCCCGCGCCGGCTCACCCGCACGCGCCCACCTCGCCGCACGCCGTGCAAAAGTCGCAGCCGTCCTTGCGGATCACGGCGTTCGCGCCGCACGACCCGCATTTGCGCCCGAGCATCGTATGCAGTCCGGGCGCCATGCCCGGCTGCGTCAGTTCCGGCGTGTCCGCGTCTCCCGGATGCGGACGGATGCCGAAGTCCGCGGACAACGCCGTTTCCGCTTTCATCTGTCCGCGCGTCAAACGCGCGAGCAAACGCGACGGAACCTGATTGCCTTCGGCGTCGAGAAAACCCCGGCGATGCAGAATCTGCTGGATGGCGAACGCGAGCGCGGCGACTTCCGAGTCGTGCCAGCGCGGCGTGCGATGTCCGTCCAGACGCTGCACTTCGCCAAGCCGCACTTGCCCGCGATCCCACGAGACCTTGCGCATGTCCTGCAGATTGCGCGCGACAAAACCGCCGCGCGCCGCGAGCGACAGCGAACGCATGGTCGCCGTGATCCATTGCTGCGATTCGTCGCGCTGACCGGTCGGGATGAAGAACTCGATAGGCCGCTCGATCGTCACGTCTTCGCCGCCGAGCCGCCCGGTCACTTCGATAAACGACGCCGCCACATACAGCGATTTCTTGCCGGCTTGCGTCAGGTATTCGACCTTCTCGATGATCGCCGGCAGTTCGCCTTTCGGCCGATGATCGATGGCAATGCGCAACGGATCGAGATCGCTCTCGGCGAGCGTGTCGTCGGCTTGCGGCGGGCCCACGCTCAGCACCGCGCCGAGCGTTTCGTTCGGGCGATAGGTGGCGAGGCCTTTGAGGCCGCTTTTCCAGGCATCGAAATAGAGACTTTCGAAGGCGTCGAACGGATAGTCGGCGGGCACGTTGACGGTCTTCGAGATCGACGTGTCCACGTAAGGCTGCACGGCCGCCATCATGTCCAGATGATCGCGCGCGGACATTTGCAGCGCGCTGACGAAATAGTCCGGCAGCCTGTTCACGTCGCCGCCCAGCTCGCGATACAGCCGGTACGCGTAGTCTTCGACATCGAACGATTCACGGCCGCCGTCGGCCATCACCTTCATGCGCTTATAGGTCCATGAGAAGGCGGGCTCGATGCCGTTCGACGCGTTGTCCGCAAACGCGAGGCTCACGGTGCCGGTCGGCGCGATGGAAAGAAGGTGGCTGTTGCGAATGCCGTCGCGGCGGATCGCCTCCTTGACGTCCTCGGGCAGGCGCGACGCGAAGGTGCCCGCTTCGAGGTAACGCGCGGCATCGAAAAGCGGGAATGCGCCGCGCTCCTTCGCGAGTTCCACCGACGCGCGATAGGCCTCGTCGCGCATCAGCCGCGCAATGCGCACGGCGAAGTCGCGGCCTTCCTGCGAGTTGTAGCGCAAGCCGAGCATCACGAGCGTATCGCCGAGTCCGGTAAAGCCCACGCCGATGCGCCGCTTCGCGCGCGACTCGTCGTATTGCTGCGGCAGCGGCCACAGCGTGACATCGAGCACATTGTCGAGAAAGCGCACCTGCGTGCGCGTGCGTTGGGCGAGGCCGTCCCAGTCGAACGAAGGCTGGCGGCCTTTGAGCTGCGCGAACGGATCGGTCACGAAACGCGTGAGATTCAGCGGCCCGAGGTTGCAGCAGCCGTAGGCGGGCAGCGGCTGCTCGCCGCACGGATTGGTCGCGCGAATGGTTTCGACCGCGCGCAGGTTGTTGTCTTCATTCATGCGCGAAATGAAGACGATGCCCGGTTCGGCGACGTCGTAAGTGGAGCGCATGATGCGGTCCCAGATCTCGCGCGCGGGCCGCTCGCTGTAGACCCACAGGCCGTCGTCGCGCTGCCGGACGTCGCCGGCCGCGCGCAGCGCCGGCGACGGCTCCGCGCGATGCACGAGTTGCCACGGCTGATTTTCTTCGACGGCGCGCATGAATTCGTCGGTCACGCCGACCGACACGTTGAAGTTGTTCCAGCGTCCCTTCGAGTGTTTCGCCTCGATGAACTCGAGCAGGTCCGGATGGTTGCAGTCGAGCACGGCCATCTGCGCGCCGCGCCGGGAGCCGGCGCTTTCCACGGTCCGGCACGACGCGTCGAACACGTCCATGTAACTGCATGGCCCGGACGCGGACGAACTCGTGGTGTGAACGCGCGCGCCTTTGGGGCGGATCGCGGAGAAGTTGTAGCCGACGCCGCCGCCGCGCCGCATCGTTTCGGCGGCTTGCAGCAAGGCCACGTAAATGCCGGGAAGCCCTTGTTCGTCGACGCCCTGAATCGCGTCGCCGACCGGCTGCACGAAGCAGTTGATAAGCGTGGCGGCGATGCCCGTGCCCGCAGCGCTCATGATGCGGCCCGCGCCGAGCGCGCCGTGCCGCAGGTTCTCGACGAACTGCGCTTCCACCGGCTCGCGCAACGCGGGCGGCTCGGCCTCGGCGACGCCGCGGGCGACGCGCCGGTATACGTCGTCGGCGGATTGCTCGGCGCCTTTGGCGTATTTCTCGAGCAGGACGTCGGTGGAGAATTGCTGCGGAGCGACTAGCGGGACGGGAGGCGCGCCGCTCGCGGCGGTCTTGCGATGATCAGGCGCGGTGCCTGGCTGATGCGACGTGCGCGGCGTGTCTTCTGCCATGGTAGGCCCTCAAGCGGCGCCGTGGCGGCCACGGCGCGGTGGGTGGTATGTCACCTGCTACGAGTCACTTTAGCGCCGCGCGTCGAGCCGGCTGGATGACGCGGCGCAAGCAGATCCACCTTAACGCACGTGGCGAAGGGCCGCAATCGGGTAGGCGGGTCCGCGGCGCGCCCGGAAAATCTCGGCCAGCAAACCGGAGGACGGGCAGAAATGCCGCGGAAAATTCAGGCTTCGGCCGGCAAGGCACCGAGGATTTCGGCGCAGATCATCGCGGATGCATTGGCCGGCGCGGGGCGCTCGGCCGGCTTGAACACGGCGTCGCCACGGCGAATCTTGCGGCGCGATACTGCGCACGTTCCCGATGTGTGCGCCGACCTGCGCCGCCACCGCTGCTCGCCGTAATGACATCGTCCGGGCTCGACCCAGCGGATCACCAGCGTCGTGTCGGAGCGCTCGAGGATCTCGATGCGTAGGCCGTTGGTTCCGTCAAGGGGGATGGACTCCAGGGTCATCATTGTCGGCTCCGTATTTGTGGGTGTGCCGAATGTAGTCCCGCGCGGGCCGGAGAACCATTGTGTCCGAGTTGAAACACTGTTCCCTGATTAGCAACAATCGGACTTGACTTTTTGTGGCGCTCGAAGCGGCGCGGCCTGGCGGAGCGAGATTTACTCGCAATTGAGATAAGAGCGTTTTTTGCAACGCAGTGTTGTAACCAGTGAGACACCGAAACCGCGTCCAGAAGCGGCTCGCGGGCTTCCTTTAAGATGTTGTTGTTGTTGTTGTTGTGATTGTTGTTGTGATTGTTACTGCCGCTGCGCGAGCGCGTCCCGCAAGTCTAGCGGGTTTGCTTTTTTCGAGTCGGCTCGCGCGCATCTTCCAGCTATGACCCGGACCCACATGAATTCACGCCCACCTGCAGCCCATCCCGAAACGAAGCGTCCCACGTCGTCGCTGCTGACGCCTGAGCGCGTCAAGAAGCAGAGGGCGGCCTCGCTCGTGCTCTACATTGGACTCGTGCTGCTTGCTTTGTGGGTCGTGCGCGACTTCATTCCCGTGGTCGCGTGGGCGGGCGTGCTGGCCATCGCGTTGTGGCCGCTGTTGCGCAAAGTGGAAGGCAACCGCTGGCTTACCGGACGCACCACGCTGATCGCCGTGGTGCTGACGCTCGCGATTGCGTTGCTGGTGGTGCTGCCGGTGGGCCTCGGGATCGCGCAGGCGTTGCGCGAGGCGCGTGATCTGACCGACTGGTTCAAGACCGCGCAGGAGAACGGCATTGCAATGCCGGATTTCATCCACCGTTTGCCGGTTGGCTCGCAGCAACTCGCGGCGTGGTGGCAAGCCTATCTCGCGCAGCCTTTGCGCGATTCGGCCGCGATGAAAGGCTTGCACAGCACCACGGTCGTCACGCTCGGCCGCCACTTCGGCGCGCGCGCCGTGCACGCCGTGACCGTCTTCGCGTTCATGCTGGTGACGCTCTTCGTGATCTTTCAGGCTGGACCGCGTCTGTCGGGCGCGCTCGTCAAGGGCTTGCGGCGCGGTGTCGGCGACGACGGCGCGGAACTCGTTCAACGCATGGCCGCCGCGGTGCGCGGCACCGTGTCGGGACTCGTGGTGGTCGGACTCGGCGAAGGCGCGTTGCTCGGCGTGGCCTATTTCGTGACCGGCTTGCCGCATGTCGCGTTGCTCGCGCTCATCACGGCGATCGCGGCGATGCTGCCGTTCTGCGCGCCGGTGACGTTCGGTCTTGCCGCCTTATGGTTGTTCTCGCAAGGTTCGGTGGCGGGCGCCGTCGGCCTCGCGGTGTTCGGCTCGATTGTCGTGTTCGTCGCCGAGCACTTCGTGCGACCGGTGTTGATCGGCAATTCGACGCGCCTGCCATTTCTGCTCGTGCTGTTCGGGATTCTCGGCGGCGCGGAGACGTTCGGGCTGCTCGGGCTCTTCATCGGTCCCGCGCTGATGACTGTGTTGATGGTCTTGTGGACCGATCTCGTGGAATAGTCGCAAGCGTGCCGCTGCGATCCGCAACCGGCGCGCGCCGGGCTCAAGGCCGCTGATTCGACGGATGCTCCTGCGCCGGCAACCTCGTGCAGCCGAGCGTGTATTTCAGCGCGCCCGGCAGCAACGCGCTCCATACATCCCACGTATGCGCGCCGTCGATAATGCGCAGCGCCGCCGGATTGCCCGCCAGCCGAAGCTGCGTATACAGCAACGACGCGTCGGCCTGGATCGCGAGGTCGTCGTCGCCGGCCGCAATGAACATGGGAACGCGATACGGCCGGCTCATATACCGGTCCCACTGCGCCGGATAGTTCAGCTCATGCCAGATATGCGGATCGAACTGACGCTCGCCGAACACGCCGACGCGCCGCGCGGCCGAGCTGCGCGGGGGCTCGTTCACATAGATGGCGGGGCTCAGCAGCAGCGCGCCGCAAAAGCGCTCCGGCTGCGTCAGCGCGTAGCGCAACGCGCCGAAGCCGCCCATCGACACGCCGCCGATCATCCGCCCCGCGCGCTGCGTCGACACGGCGTAGTGCGTTTCGACTTCGGGCAGCAGATCGTCGAAGAACGCGCTCTCCATTTTCTCCTTGCGATCCACGTACCAGTCCGTGCCGCCTTGCGGCATCACGATTGCGAGCGGCGGGATATCGCGGTGTTCGATCAGCGCGTCGACGGTCGTTTGCAGATGGCCGCGCGTGATCCAGTCGTTGGCATCGCCATTGTTGCCGTGCAGAAGATAGAGAACCGGAATGCGCGCTGCATCCGGACGGTAGCCGGTCGGCAGGTAAAGCGTGTAGGACCAGTCGCGTCCCAGCGCGGACGAATGGAAGCTGTGAGTCGTCACCGTGCTGGCGAACGAGGAAACGCCGAACGCGGCGCACAGAACAACCAGCGCGGGACAGAGGAATAGACGCATGTCAGTGTAGGGAGCCGACGCGAGGGATGACGCGCGGCCGTCATGCTATCAGCATCTCGAGCGCCGCTCACCCCCTGCGGCTCACGGCCATGTGCGAAGCCGCGCGCCGAACACGCGCGTCATCAGGCGCTTGAGCGGCCCGGCGCCGCACGCGACGGCGAACAGCGCCGCGACCGCACAGGCGTCGGCGAGCAAACCGAGCGGGTAGTTCAGATAGCCGTCGGTGGCCGCGTACAGCACCGAGTCGACCACGAGCGAGATCACCGCGCCGGCGATAAAGCAGAGCAGCCCCTTGCGCCCGATCAAGCCGATCAGCGGCAAGCGCTGCGCGAGCTTTTTAGCCCAGCCGAGTTCGATCAGGTTCGCCACGAGCCACGCGATGGCCAGGAAGTTGACGGACCGCAAGTAGGACAGGTTCTGCTTGAAGCTTGCATCGAGCGGCTCGCGTTCGATGAAAAGCTTGTAGTAGGCCGCGGCCGCCACCACGGCGCACGCCGCGAAGGTCGCGAGCCAGCCGAGCCGATGGGCGCTGACTCGCTGATAGACCGGCTGGCAACGCGCGAGCGCGCCGAGCACGAACAGCAACTGCCAGGCAAACGGATTGAAGTCCCAATGCATGTCCGGCGCGGCGGGCAGGTAGGCGTTGATGGCCGGCGCGCCGGCCCACAGCGCGACGCTGCTTGCCAGCAGCAGCCACGGCTTGCTGCGCGCGAGCGGCAGGATCATCGGCACGAGCAGCGCGAAGAGCGCGTACATGGGCAGCACGGAAGCGAGATAGGGCTGACGGCGGAACAGCAGGATGTCGCGCAGAGCCGCGACGGGCGTGTCCATCAGGTCGTCGAGGTCGGTGGTCGCGAGATTCGGCGCGTCGATATGGAGCGCGCTCAAGACCGCGCTCACCAGCAGCATGAGGCCGGCCGTCACGAGAAATGCGCGATAGATTTCCAGCGAGCGGCGCAGGAAGCGGCTACGCGCGATCGTTTCGTTGCGTCGCTCGGCGAGTGCCGCGTAGGCGGTCGCGGTCGCGAAACCGCCGAGAAACACGAAGACCTCGGCGGCGTCGCACAACGCATAAGCATGCAACGTGACGCGCGACAGAATACTTCCGCCGATGTGGTCCACCACGATGATCAGCAGAACGAGTCCGCGAAAAAAGTCCAGCTCGATTAGACGGGATTGCGACGTTTGCATTCTTCTTTTGCCAAAAAGCAGCCCCGTGCGACGGCGCGCTCTTTCAGCGCGTCGGGCGTCTCACAAGGCTTTGGAATAGTGGATTGATGCTGCGGCGGATACGCGACCCGCATCGCCGCTTTCAACCGGCCGGTCTGGCGGCTCGATTGTTCAGGGCAGTAAAAATGACCCCGGCAGCGCGGGGTAGTTCCGCTTCTGCGCTGCGAAAGTCAGCAATTATATTTCTTTCTGTGACGGGCCTGTTTGCCGTCGCACGACCGCGAAAGCCCGTCCAGTCTGCGTGTGCGCCGAAATGGCGCTAACCGGCAGTGGAGATTTCGCAACGTTTTGAGATATCCACGCGACACCCAATGGACGGACGGCCTCCGGCATGTGAGGATTTCCGAACGCGCGTCGGACTTTAGAAGCGCGCTCCCGGCAGACATTGCCGCACAGTCAAGAAGAATGCGTCGGATCGGTTGTTCTGTTAGCCGCGTGCAGGGGGATCGTCATGAACAAGCAAGTGTTCGCGCTGGCTGTTTCCACGGCTCTTTCCGCCGCTTTTGCCGCGCCGGCTTTGGCGCAGACGAGCGTCACGCTATATGGCGTGCTCGACGAAGGTATCAACTACACCAACAATGCCGGCCGCGGCCATGTCTACGAACTGGCAAGCGGCTATGCGCAAGGCAGCCGCTGGGGCCTCAGGGGCGCCGAAGATCTGGGCGGCGGCCTCAAGGCCATCTTCCAGCTCGAAAATGGTTTCGACGTGAATTCCGGCCGGCTCAATCAGGGCGGCCGGATGTTCGGGCGGCAGGCGTTCGTCGGCTTGAGCGCCGAGCGCTACGGCGTGTTGACGTTCGGGCGGCAATACGATTCGGTGGTCGATTATCTGGCGCAGACCACGGCCAATGGCAACTGGGCCGGCTCGCTGTTCTCGCATCCCTACGACAACGACAACACCGACAACACATTTCGCCTCGACAACACCGTCAAATATACGAGCCCGTCGATCAGCGGTTTTCAATTCGGCGGCACCTATAGCTTCAGCAACGCCACCAACTTCGGCAATAACCGCGCATACAGCGTGGGCGGGCAATATGTTTATGGCGGCCTGCTCGTGAGCGCTGCTTATTTGCAGGCGAACAATCCGGGTAATGGCGCGAATGGCGCAATCACCGCCAACGATGCGAGTTTCATTGCGACTCGCATGCGCGTATTCGGCGGCGGTATTACCTATAGCTTCGGTCCGGCTACGGCGGGCTTTGTCTATAGCAATTCGAATTATCTGAATCCGACCGGAAACGGTTATCTGGGTATTACGCCGCTCGTGCCGCCGGGTGTATTGCTGAATTCGCTGAAGTATCAGAATTTCGAGGTGAACGGAAAATACCAGCTTTCACCGATGTTTTTTGTCGGCGCGCAATACGTGTACACGATCGAAACCGTCGATGCGTCGAGCGGCGGCGTCAAACCGAAAATCCATTCGTTTGGTTTGATGGCCGATTACAACCTGTCCAAACGAACCGACGTTTATATTCAGGGCGAATATCAGCAGATTACCGGCGACTCGACGTATTCGATACTCGACGACGCTTTCATACCAGGCGCGCAAGCGCCGTCATCGACATCGAAACAGGTGGTGGTGCGCGCGGCGATCCGGCATAAATTCTAGATTCGCTGGATGGGCCGGCCGCGCTCGAACAGATCGGGCCGCCGCTCAGCTCGTCAGGAAGTTTTGAACCAGAATGCCGATCATCACGCCTGCGGGAATGCCGAAAGTCCGGCCGCGCAGCGTCGCGCTCAGGTCTTCGTCGAGGATGAAACCGCTGCGGCGCTCGCTCCACACGGTCTTGTACAAAAGCGGTTTCGTGCCGCCGATAACCAGCGCGATCAGGGCCGTCGCAATGACCTGTCCGAGCGCATGCACTTTGGCCATGAAGGGGAAGAACTGGCCCGCGGTGCCGAGCGCCACCATGATGGCGGTCGCGATCACCGCGCCAAAGAAAAAGCCGTTCATGAAGCGGTTTGCTGATGTAAGAGAATCCACTTGAACCTCTGAAGGAAAGGTGTTCCGGCGGTGCGCAAGGCGTTTCGCGGCCGGCACTCGAAAAGAGACGTAAGAATATTTTTTTTGCCTTCCCCAACCTATCGTCCATTTCCTAATAAGGCTTCGGAGAAATCCTAAAGCGTGAAGGCGAATGCCGACGCCGCGCATGAACTCCTGCTCGACGACCTGCTCAAACCGAGCGCGCCGCAACCTTCCAGGGCGCCTTTTTTTCGCCGTATCCGAGTCTGGTTTCTTTCACGGAGATGTCATGAGCAATCGCGCGACGCAAATCCTTCCTCACCATCGCTATGTTCATTCGCTGGGCGCGCCGCTGGCCTGCGTGCAAGGCACCATCAGCAAAGTGTTCGCGAGTCCGGACAATCACCACGGCGCGAATCATCAGCACCTGGTCATCAAGATCGACAAGGTATTGAAGTTCGAAGGCGGCACGCAAAACCTCGTAGGCACTGAGGTGTTCGTGGCGATCCGTTTCGGCGACAACGAGGGGCTCGCCCAGGAAATTCCAGGCCTGCAAGCCGGTCAGCCGATCGAGGCGCAAGGCGAATACATTTCCGAGGCAAGCGCCTATCCCACCGAGGACAACACTAATCCCGTGTTGCCGGTCCTGCACTTCACGCATCATCCCGTGGGCTATGTGCGCTACGACGGGCAGTACTACAGCTGAGCCCGGTCAAGGTGCTTGCGGCATGCCGCGATGGACGCAAGATCCATCGCGTTTTTTTTGAAAACCGCCCATTCAAGTTGGCGCGACTTCGTGCCGTTACACAGAGGGCCGAAGTCGCGCGTAACGTTTGTATCAGACTGTGTGACGCGCGATGTTTTCTGTGAAACCCACTTTACAATTCGGCTGGAAATTTAATCTAATCTGGCCCTGTCCAGTCGACGGACAGGACCAGCCGACAAGACCGGATGACAGGCCGCACGAGGCGGTCTCGCCAGGTCGCGACGACACGCAGCGCGTCATTCGGATCGCGCGCATCGAAGCGCCGGGGCGGCATCCCGCTTGTCTATAAACATAAAGCAGGAGTCGGACATGATGGGAAAGCGTTTCGACCGGGCGATGCTGGCCGGCCTTGCCGGCGCATCGCTCGTGCTGGCCATGAGCGGTTGTGCCAACGTGGGGCAGCAGGGCGTCGAGACCGGCGCTGCATCGGCGGCGTCGGGCGTCGCGGTGGCCGGCGCGGCGAATGCGCCGGGTTCCGCGAGTGTGTCGGCGGGAACCGGCGCCCTTGCCGCCACGCCGTTGAAGAAAGCGCCGCCGCTGGTCTACCGTGTCAGGCGCGGCGACTCGCTCGCGCGCATCGCGCAGCACCATCATTGCAGCGTCAAACAGTTGCAGGCATGGAACGGCCTGAAGGCATCCTCGCGACTCCGCACGGGCCAGGTGCTGCACGTCGCGTCGCCGGAAACCGTGCAGGCGGTCAATGCCGCGGCCGCTGCCGCGAAAGCTGCCGCCGCTGCGGCGGCGAGCGCGGGTGCCGCGCAAGGCTCGTCGGCGGCCGCGCCTGTGGCCGCGTCCGGCGGTGCGTCGCAAGCTTCGCCCGCAGTCAGCGGCGCCGTAGCGCGCGAAGTCGCGCATCAAACCACGCGGCACGCAAACGGCGTGTCGCTTACGTGGCCGGCGGGCGGGCGCGTGGTCGAAGCATTCCAGCCGGGCGAGACGCGCGGCATCGAGATTGGCGGCAAGCCGGGCGATCCGGTTCGCGCCGCGGCCGACGGCAAAGTCATGTACGCCGGCACGGGCTTGAACAGCTACGGCAGTCTGATCATCGTCCAGCACAACAAGGACTTTCTGACCGCGTATTCGCACAATCGCAAGCTGCTCGTCAAAGCGGGCGACATCGTTCGACAAGGCCAGCAGATCGCCGAGATGGGCGACGAAAACAACTCCCGCGTCTCGGTCGGCTTCGAGTTGCGCCACGACGGCAAGCCGATCGATCCGATGCCGTACCTGCCGCAAGGACGCGGCTAGGCGCGGGGTTGGACGCAAGGCGTCCGGGTCGCTTCAGTCGAGCCACCTGAGCGCCGCCGCGACGATCGCCTCCGGTGCGTCTTCCTGCATCAGATGACCGGCCCGCGCCACAGCCTGAAAGCGCGCCTCGGGAATCAACGCGGCCAGATGACGGCCGCGCTCCAGCGGAATCCACCGGTCCTCTTCGCCCCACAGAATCTGCGTCGGACAGCGCACGTGCGGATAGCGCGCTTCGACTTCGTCGGTATAGCGCTGATCCATTTGCGCGATCTGCCGGTAGAACGCGGCTTGTCCCGTGGCGCCGAGCCATGGCGCGACGTAGGGCGCGAGTTCTTCGTCCGCGATGTCGCGCGCGATCGCGCCGCGCACATAGGCCTTCACTACGGCTTCGTGAATATACGGCGGCAACCCTGAGAACGCGTCGCCGTGGCGGCGCACATGCTGCACGAAGGGCGAGCCCCACGGTGCGACTGCGACCGGATCGATCAGGGTGAGGCTGCGATAGTCGCAACCGTCGATAAGATGCGCGCGCAACGACGTCGCCCCGCCGAAGTCATGCGCGATCACGTCCGGGCACTCCAACCCCCAATGAGCGAGCAATCGCGCCAGCAACTCATTCTGGATGCCGAGCGACACGTCTTGCCCCTCGCGCATCGCCGACTGGCCATAACCGAGCAGGTCGTAATAATGGACGGTGCGAATCTGCGCGAGATGCGGCGCAATGCGATGCCACACGTACGAAGAGAACGGCGTGCCATGCACCAGCACGAGCGGCGGGCCGGTTCCGGTCACATTGAAGCGCACGGTCTGATCGCGGAACGTATAGCTTTCGGGAAGCGGCCAGTTGTTCATGACGGTTGAGCGGTCGTGATGAAGTCCGCTTACCTTAGCAGGGCTTTGCGCCGCCTGCATTGCCGCTTTTCCGTGGACGCGTCCCGCAAAAGCTCACCTTTGATTTGTTCAGCAAACCCAGGCAATTTGAGCAATGCACCGTGCGTCCCTGTGTTCGACACCCCAAGGGCCGAGCCGAGACCAGTCACATCTTTACGAATCCAGTATGAATCGCGCGGAAACAGCGCGTTTTTGCGCGGATGAAGTTAAGTAAGCCTGGTAATCCTGCCTAACCGGCGCAAGTTCACGAAAAGCACTCGCACGCGATGAGCCTCGCCAAGCTCGAATCGCGTGCTTCCCAACGGTGAGCTAATCCGGGAGCCGCCGGTCTGAACTCGCCGTTTTCAGTCAGCCCGTGCGCCGCGCAACAGCTGCGACACCTGGCCATGCAGATGCAGTATTCCCGGATCGGCTTGCAACAGCGGCAGATAGCGCGGCAAGAAGGCGTTGTTCGGATCATCGGCGGAAAAGAGGCCCGTGACGGCTTCCGCAGCCGCGAGGCGGTCGGCGTCGTCGGCTTCCTTGTCGTCGAGAATTTCGTCGACGTTCGCGATGATCGTCGATAGCGGCGTCAGCCAGCGAAACCCCGAACCGTTGATCAGCACTTGCAGAAACGCCGCGGGCGTGACCGGGCCGAATTCTTTTTCGTACGACGCGCGCTCGTGATCGAGTATCGCTTTATGCAGCGCGAGCAGCGGCCTGCGGATGTCCGAAAGGAATTGGGTGCATTGCGGGTCGTTCATGATGCGGCTCCTTCGGATAGTCGGTACGGGTCGAGGCCGTGGCGTCACGTCG
Source organism: Paraburkholderia sp. MPAMCS5 (assembly GCF_036016995.1). NCBI lineage: Bacteria > Pseudomonadati > Pseudomonadota > Betaproteobacteria > Burkholderiales > Burkholderiaceae > Paraburkholderia > Paraburkholderia sp. MPAMCS5. Next base: position 44,974 of record NZ_JAYXBK010000013.1, on the reverse strand, counting down.
CGTCCATGCTAACAAATTGCGCGGCTGCGGTCCGCGCTGTGACACCCGAAGGTTGGGCACGCGGCGAATTTTTCAATGCCCGGCCGGAGTTCGCGGAATTCTCCCGCGCCGCCGCATAAAAAAAGCGCCGGCCGTCCCAAAGACGGCTGGCGCTCTTCGTGACGCGCGGCATGGGGAATGCTAGCGATGCTGTCCCGCCTTCTGCCGCTTTTCCAGAACGCGCGCGTACCAGGTCAGCGGGAAGCACATCGCGAAGTAGATCATGGCGACCATGCCGTAGATCGGAAACGGCCGGAACGCCGCGTTGGTGATCATCGTGCCGGTCTTGGTCAGTTCGGTGAAGCCGATGATCGACGCCAGCGCCGTGCTCTTCACCACCTGCACGAGAAAGCCGACCGTCGGCGCAACGGCGATTTTCAGCGCCTGCGGCCACACGATATAGCGCAGCTGCTGGCCGAACGTCATGCCGAGACTCGCGCCAGCGGCCCATTGGCCGCGCGGCACGGCTTCCACGCAGCCGCGCCAGATATCGACCAGATAGGCGCTCGTGTACAGCGTCAGCGTGACGGCGGCGGCGACCCACGGCGACACGTCGACGCCGACGAGCGGCAAACCGAAGAACGCGAGGAAAAGCTGCATCAGCAGCGGCGTGCCCTGAAAGACTTCCACGTACAGCACGACGATGCGGCGCAGCGACGCGAGCGGCGACACGCGCATGGCGAGCAGAAGCAGCCCGACGATGCCGCCGCCGACAAACGCGATCAGCGAGAGCAACACCGTCCAGCGCGCGGCGAGCAGCAGATTGCGGGCGATGTCCCACAAGGTGAATTCGACCATGATCAGCGCTCCGTCGGCAGAGTGCGGGCGCCGCGCAACCCGCGCAACATGAGGCGGCTGCGCCAGTTGCGCGGCGTGGCGTCGGCGCCGCGCGCCGCACGGCCCGCGAACAGGCCGCGGCCGAGGCGGTTGAGGATTTGCCGCAGCGCGATGGACAGCAGCAGATACGTCGCGGTGATGATCACGTAGCTTTCGAACGAGCGGAAGTTGCGCGACTGAATGAAATTCGCCGCATACGTGAGATCGGGCACCGAGATTTGCGACACGACCGCCGAGCCGAGCATCACGATCAGCACCTGGCTCAGCAGCGCGGGAAACACATTGGCGAGCGCCTGCGGCAGCACGATATAGCGAAATACCTGTCGCCCATGCAGGCCGAGCGCCTGCGCCGCCTGCACCTGGCCGCGCGAAATCGAATCGATACCGGCGCGCACGATTTCGATGGCATAGGCGCCCAGATTGACGGTCATCGCCAGAATCGCGGCCTGGATTTCGTCGATATGCAGGCCAAGGCTCGGCAAGCCGAAGAACACGAAGAACAACTGCACGATGAACGGCGTGTTGCGGATCAGTTCCACATAGCTCGCCACGAGCCAGCGCGCCCATTTCGGTCCGGCCGCCGCGACGCTCGCGCCGGCGATGCCGACCAGGCCGCCGAGCAAGGTCGAGACGGCCGTCAGCCCCAAAGTCACGGCGACGCCGCGCGCGAGCATGCCCGCGTAGAGGCCGAAGCCGCTGAAGTCGAACGCATAGGTCATGACGGCGCGCTCATCGTGAGGTCAAACTCCGTGCTGGACATTCGCGGCATTCACAGATCGGCCGGCAACGGCGTGCGCAGCCATTTCTGCGAGATCGCGTTCATGGTGCCGTCCTTGCGCGCCTTGGCAATGGTGTCGTCAACCTTCTGCTTCAGGCGCGGCTCGTTCTTGTTCAGGCCGACGTGATCCGGCGAGCTGAAGAGCGAGAACTTCTGCTCCGGATCATTGGCGGGATGACGCGCGAGAATCGTGGCGCCCACGTCGTTGCCGACCACCATCAACTGTGCCTGACCGGACAGGAACGCCGAAATCGCGCCGTTCGGATCGTCGAAACGTTTGATGGTCGCGCTGGGCGGCGCGATCTTCGTCACGCTCAGATCTTCCAGCGTGCCGCGCGCGACCGAAATCGACTTGCCGGCGAGATCGGCGGCGTTCTTCACCGGCAGCGCTTTCGGGCCGAACACGGCGAGGTAGTAGGGCGCGTAGGGCTGCGAGAAGTCGATCACCTTCTCGCGCTCGGGCGTCTGGCCGACCGACAGCAGCATGTCGGCCTTGTGATCCGCGAGGTAGGCCATGCGGTTGTCGCCCGTGACCTGCACGAGTTCGACCTTCGCGTTGAGCGCCTTGCCGATCAGATTCGCGACGTCGATGTCGTAGCCCATCGGCTTCATGTCCGGGCCGATCGAGCCGAACGGCGGATAGTCCATGAACACGCCGATGCGCACGGTGCCCGACTTCGCGATGCTATCGAGCGTGTCGGCATGAGCGGCCGGCGCGAACGCACACAGCGCACCGAGGCTGGTGAAGGCGAGCGTCGCGGCGAGTGTGGCGAATGCGCGGCGAGCGGTCGAGCGAACGGGCTTCTGCTGGTTCATGGTCTGTCCTCGGTCGAAAAATGTCGGGTTGTGCGGAGGTTGGTTTAGGCGTGTGGTTCGGCAATGAAATCGGCGTCGCTGCATTGCGCGCGGCGATCAGCCTGCACGCGTTCGGCGGCAATTCCGCGAGCACCGGCATGTCGGGCGCGAGGCCCGGTTGCCGCGTCGCACGTGATGCACTCTAGGTTTGCCAAAATTCCTCAACAAACGAAATATGCGCATGAGCAGCATGACGTAAGCTCATGCGCCGGTCCGCGCGCGATGCGCTCGCGCGCAGCGGCCAACGGGCGAAAAGGCTGACGCACTGGTGCATTGGGGTTAACGTCCATATTTCGGATGGCGGTGTGGTGTCGCGGAGGTATGAGCAAAGCTCGGTTCCGGTGCAGTTGGGCGCGCATCGTGCACCGCATGGGTGCGCGGCGGCGCGCATGGGGCGTGTTTGTGCCGCAGCGCATGAGCCGCGCGCATGCGCCGGACTTCGCCGCGACTCGTGCGGCACTGCGCGAATCGCGTATCCTGTGGGGCTGCAAGCGGTGTCGGCGATCAGCCTCGCTCGACGCCTCAATGATTTTTTCTGATCCGGACACTTCGATGCGACGTCTTCCGCCCTTGAACGCGCTACAGATTTTTGAAACCGTGGCGCGCCATCGCAGCTTCACGCGCGCGGCCGAACATCTGTGCCTGACGCAAGGCGCGGTAAGCCGGCAGATCATCGCGCTGGAGGAGTACTACAAGTTCCCGCTCTTCAAGCGGCACGCGAAAGGGCTGACGCTCACCGCCGAAGGCGAGATGCTGCTGCCCGCGGTAAAGGAAAGTTTCGCGCGCATCGAGGACATTTCGCTGCGCCTGACACGGCAACGGACGGACCTCGCGCTGAAAGTGCCGACCTGCGTCATGCGCTGGATGCTGCCGAAAATCATGCGCTTCCAGACCGAATATCCCGATCTGCACGTGCAGATCACGACGACATGGCAGCACGACGTGGACTTCCAGCTCGAACCGTTCGACGCCGCGATTATTTACGGCTCGTCGCCGGGCGCGGACGTGCAATCGGTGCCGCTGTTCGAGGAGCGTCTCACGCCGGTGTGCGCGCCCGATCTGCTGAAGGACAAGCCGCTTGCCGGGCTCGCCGATCTCGCGCGTCACACGCTGCTGCATCCGACGCGCGATCACCGCGACTGGAAGATGTGGCTTGCCAAGGTCGCGGAAGCGGACCCGAGCCACGCGCAGTCCATCGACGCCGAACACGGCCCGAGCTTCGACACGCTCGACATGGCGACCAACGCGGCGTTGCAGGGCTTCGGCGTAGCCATCAGCGATCTCGCGCTGATCGACGAAGACGTGGCCGCGCGGCGTCTCGTGCGGCCGTTCGAGACGGTGCTCAAGACAGGTTGGCGCTATTACTTCGTGTATCCCGATTCGGTCGCGCATCAGCAGAAACTGAATTTGTTTCGCGACTGGATCGCGGCGAATTGGGAAGAGTAGGCGGGCGCCCAATGCGCCCGTGCTAAATCGCGCGCTTCACGGCGCGAACGACAGGAACAGATACGCGGCGAACAGCGACAGATGCACGGCGCCCTGAAGAATCGTGGTGCGCCCGGTGCTGAGCGTGAGCGTGGCGACCAGCAGCGTCAGGACGAGCAGCACGGTTTCCTTACCGTCGATGCCGAGCACGAGCGGCTGTCCCGTCGAGAGAAACACGCCGGCCACGGTCGGAATCGTCAGGCCGATACTGGCGAGCGCCGACCCGAGCGCGAGATTCAGGCTGTTTTGCAGCCGATCCGCGCGCGCCGCGCGCACCGCCGCGAGACCTTCCGGCAGCAGCACCAGCGCCGCGATCACAATGCCGACCACGGCGGGCGGCGCGCCCGCGTTCTGCACCGCTGTTTCGACCACCGGCGAGAGCACCTTTGCGAGCAGCACGACCGCGACGAGGCACACCAGCAGCAGGCCGCCGCTCATGAGCGCGAGCCCGGCGCTGGGCGGCGCGGCGTGCACGTCTTCGTCGGGCACGCCGGCGAGAAAATAATCGCGATGCCGCACCGTCTGCACGAACACGAACACGCCGTACAGCACGAGCGACGACGCGCCCGCAAACGCCAGTTGCGACGGCGACAGCATGGGGCCGACACTCGTGGTCGTGTAGTTCGGCATGACCAGCGTCAGCACCGACAACGACGCCAGCACCGCCAGCGCCGCCGCCGCGCCGCGGCTCTGAAAATCCTGCTCGCGATGGCGAATGCCGCCCACCAGCAGACACAGCCCGACAATCCCGTTGCAGACGATCATGACCGCGGCGAACACGGTGTCGCGCGCGAGGCCGGCTTTTTCCGGGCCCGAAGTCAGCATGACGGAGACGATCAGCGCGACTTCGATCACGGTGACCGCGACCGCGAGCACGAGTGTGCCGAACGGTTCGCCGACGCGATGCGCGACGATTTCCGCATGATGGACGGCCGCGAACACCGCCGCGCACAACGCCACGCCCACCAGCACGAGCAACAGCGCACTGCCCGGCAACGCGTAGGACACGCCGAGCACGATCCACGCGACAAAAGGCACGGCCAGCGTCCAGCGAGGCGAGACAGTCGTGGGTGTGGGCATGAGTTCCTTTCCTGTCATCGTTCCTGCTTGCGCAGTCGTTATGAATTCGCGGTAATTCGTTGAAGATTAACGATTTATATTTATTGTCGAAGCTCGCTTGAGGGGCCTCGGCCGAGAGCATCGCGAGCGCCAATGTCCGTGCGACCGGACATTGGCGCTCGCCACTTAGCGGCGCGCGCGAGCCGCGCCCGCTCGTTACTGCCCAACCGGACGAACCGTCAAGCCGTTCTTCACCGACGTCACGCCCGCCACACCTTGCGCCGTTTGGGTCGCCAGATCGATTTGCGACTGCTCGGGCACCGTGCCGGCCAGCGTCACCGCACCGCCGCGCGCACGCACGCTGATGTTCGCGACGCTCATGCCTTTCGTCTTGGCGAGCGCGCTGCGGACCTTGCGTCCGAGCGAGCGGTTGGCGGCCTTCGCCTGCTTGCCCGTCGCCGTCGACGATGCCCCCGCCGAAGGCGTCGCCGCTGTATCGCTGCTTTGCGCGGACGCGTTGAGCGATGCCAATACGATCAGCGCGCCGCCGATCATCCTGATTGCCGTGAATGCTTTCATGTCAGATTCTCCTGTCGACCGGAGTTGACGCGTGAGCGTCTTACTCCTGTCTCATGCAAGATAGTTGCGGTTGTCGTCGATACGCCTGTCCCCGGACGGGGACCGTGTGTTGCACTACAGGTACTGCGGAACCGGATTGGAAGGAATGTTGCTACGGGTCTTGCGAATGCGTCCGTCTGCGTGCCGGGCGAGGCTGCTTCGCGTGAACGGAAGCGAGCACGGGCCGGCAGCCAACGATACTCCAATTGGTTCCATATTGAACGCGGCGCTGCGAGGAAAGCAACGCAACCCGAACGCGCCAACCCGAACGCACAGCGAGGGCCCAACCGTATGCGCAAGTCCCGGCTTCCCATCATCCCCTTGACGCGTGACGATTTGCCCGTCGGCGCGGCCGATCTCGCGCGCTTTATGGTCGGCAAGTACCTCGTGCGCGATGTGCCCGAAGGGCGCATGAGCGGGCGCATCGTCGAGACCGAGGCGTATCCGGTGGGCGACTCGACCGGTCACGCTTTCATCGGACGCCGGGCGTACAACGGCTCGTTGTTCCTCGCGCCCGGCCATGCCTACGTGCGGCTCACCTACGGCGTTTCGTACATGATCAACATGTCGGCCGAGGCGGAGGACGTGGGCGCCGGCGTCCTCCTTCGCGCAATCGAGCCATTGGAAGGACTGCCGCTGATGGAAGCGCGCCGGCCCGGCGTGCCGCTGCGCGATCTTGCGCGCGGACCGGGTCGGCTCACCGTGGCGCTGGGCATAGGCCAGTCGTTCGACGGACACGATCTCTGCACGGGCCGCGACTTGTGGATCGGCGCAATAGAAAAGGGCGGCACGCCGGTGGGTGTGACGACGCGCATTGGCTTGTCGCGCGAAACGCATCGGCCGCTGCGATTTTTCGAGCCCGGCAGCGCGTTCGTGAGCGGCCCGCGCAAACTGCTTCTGGCGCCGCACGCGGAGTTGGGTCGCGACGAGCAGATTTGACCACTTGACGCGGCTTCGGCTGCAAAACCGGCACGCTAACCGTGATGCACGGATACGTCGGACACAAGCCGTTACGAATTCGCTAACTATTGCGTCACTCTTGCGTGCGGCATCGCAAAGAGCGGCAATTTCGTCGCACTTTTTCGTTTCCCACAATTATGTATCTCACAATTAGGGGTTTTCCCTTGGAGAAGCGGTGACTAGACTGGAATCACTCGCTTCCACATGGTGTGGCTAGCGCAGCAAATAAAACCAAGTCTGGAGGTAATGATCATGAAATCGCTTATCAAGGCAGTCGCCATTGCAGCCGCTCTCGCCGCTCCGGTCGCTTCGTTCGCGCAGTCGAGCCAGCAACCCGTGACCCGCGCGGAAGTGCGCAATCAGTTGATCCAGCTGGAACAAGCCGGCTATAACCCGGCTGTGAGCAACGACCCGGACTATCCGGCCGACGTCCAGGCCGCCGAGCGTCAAGTGCAGGCTCAAAATCCGGCCATGGCGCAAACGCAATTGCCGGTCGCCGATACGAGCGGCTACGGCGGCGCGACGAGCGGCTCGTCCAATCGGGCAATATGGGCGCACGGATGACCGCACCAACGAGCGGCCCGAAGTCGGTGTACTTCGGCAACTAAGCCAAGTTGAGTAACCAGGCGGTATCGCGTACGAGGCGGTCCGCCGCACGCAATACAAATCTGGATGTCGAGTAACAGTGCGGGCGCCGCGATGAATGCGGCGCACGCGGCATGAACCGAGGCAAAATCCCCGTCTCAAGTAACGCGCGAAGCAGCGTCGCGAACATGCGACGCCGGCGCGAGACTCGAGCGCGAGTCCACAGGAAAATGCGGCGCGGCGAGTTGCGCCGTCCGCGGTCCACAGGAACCTCCGCTGCCGAAAGGTAGCTTCGCCCAACCGTTTTGCGATTGGGCTTTTTTTGCGGCTTTATCAGGAAAAGGCGCAGGCAAACACGGAGCTATGCGGGCAGACACGCGCGATGCGTCACGGACGCTCGCCGTGAATATAGAACTCGAGCTGCTGAATGGTGAACTGCTGCTCGGCGATGATGTTTTTCACGAGGTCGCCAATCGACACCATGCCGATCAGCCTGTCGTTTTCGATGACCGGCAGGTGACGCATGCGCCGTTCTGTCATGAGCGCCATGCAGTCTTCGGAAGTCTGGTCGGGACGAACGAAGCGCACGGCCTTGCTCATGATTTCGCGCACCGGCGTCGCCTTCGACGACCGGTCCATCAGCACCACCTTGCGCGCGTAGTCGCGCTCGGTGATGATCCCCGCGATGCTGTCGCCATCTGTCACGACCAGCGCGCCAATGCCTTTTTCAGCCATCAGCTTGATCGCCTCATAGACGGAGTCGTCGGCTCCGATCGTATAAACGGTCGTGTTATTCGGTTTCGTTTTAAGAAGCTGTGCAACGGTTGTCATGGAGCGGCTCCGTTTCGCAGTGCAGCACGCCGGCGCGGCGGGCTGTCGAGGACAGGCCATTCCAGTATAGGCGCGACGCGTCAGCGAGTGTGTCCGGGAATACCTGGAGCGCGCAACGCATCGAGATCGGTTAGCGTGCCGCGCTGCGCGTCGTTGCGTCGTTGCCTCCTTGTGTGGCGTTTACGCCTTGCCGGAGCGGGGTTTTGTGCGCCGCGCATGGGCATGCCGATGCGCGGCGCCGATTAGCGGTAAACTCCTGTCCGTACCTAATCCCCGGTTTGCTCGGGTTCATGTCCAGCACCACTGTCTAAAGCCATGCTCACGTCTCACGATCCGTCGCCCGCAGCAGACGGCGCAATCAACGGCGAATGCGTCGTTCTCGACGCCACCGCCACGCTCCCCACGCGCTACGGCACGTTCACTTCTTACGTGTTTCGCGTGGTCGACAGCGGCGCCGAACATCTCGCGCTCGTCATGGGCGATGTCGCGAACCAGTCGTCGGTATTGACGCGTTTGCACTCCGAATGTTTGACCGGCGACGTGCTCGGCTCCTACCGCTGCGATTGCGGCGAGCAACTTGATCTCGCGCTGCGCTATATCGCGGCCGAAGGCTGCGGCGTGCTGTTGTATCTGCGCGGTCACGAAGGTCGCGGCATTGGCCTGTCCAACAAGATTCGCGCGTATGCGCTTCAGGAGCAGGGGCGCGATACTGTCGAGGCCAATCTCGATCTCGGTTTGCCGGACGACTCGCGCGAATACGACTCGGCAGCGGGCATTTTGCGCACGCTGAAAGTGACGTCCGTGCGGTTGATGAGCAACAACCCCGAGAAATTCGACACGCTCTCGAAGCACGGCATTCCGGTGTGCGAACGCGTCGCGCTGGCCATTCCGATGCGCGAGGAAAACGAGCGCTATATCCGCACGAAGCAGCTCAAGTTCGGACACTACTTCGACGAAAACGAATAGCGGAAATCTGGGACTTGTCCAAGTTGTTCCCAGTTAAGCCGATAAGTACATTAAGTCTATGTATTAAAAGAAAAATTTGATGACTTTTCTGGCTTGTATATCACGTTATCGCTCGTCGGCGTGTGACTGAGCTCGCTGCAATGGCGTAGGTTTTTAAAGCGTTGTGCGGGAAACCTACGCCAAGTATGCTTTCCCTCAGAAAAACCTACGCCGAGGGAAGTATGCGCTTTGATGCACGTGCCGCAGCTAAGGTGCCTAGCGGCGAGCACATGACGTTTGAGGGTTTTCCAGGACTGAGACTTCAAGCTTCGACGAGCCGCAAATCCTGGACTTACCGCTACAAGTCGCCAGTCGACAGTCGGATGCGCCAAGTGAAGCTTGGTGAATGGCCGGCAATGTCGTTTGCCGCAGCTATCGCTGCATGGGAGAAGTGCCGGGTCGAAAGGGACTCCGGAGCTGAACTCTCTGCGCTGCGTCGAAAGCAGGAATCAGAGGCTTCTCGGGCGTCACCAGAGGATTACACCGTCAAGCGGCTGTGCCGCGACTATCTGCAGGGATATGTCGAGGTCAATCGAAAGAAAAAAGGCGCGGTCGAGGTCGCACGCATTTTCAAGGCGATGTTGGGGCCCATTGCGGATGTGCGCGCGGCTGCTTTGACGCGTGCCCAGGCTTTCGATTTTCTGGAGTCGTATCGGTCTACGCCTGTACTCGCTGCGCGCCTTCGCATGGAACTCGGCAGTGCGTGGCATTACGCGCTGGATGCAGGTCGCCTTCCCGAAAACGCTGCAAACTGGTGGAAGGAGATTCTAAGAGGGCGGCTGAAGAGCAAAGGACGCAAGATCGAGGGGAAATACACCGGGACACAGAAGAGGGTGTTATCGGTCAACGAACTCGGCACATTAATTCGGTGGTTGCCGAATTTCAGTCTGACTGTCGCGGATGCGTTGACGCTTTATCTATGGACGGGCACGAGAGGGGGCGAAATTGTTTCTATGGAGAGCACCGAGATTGCGGACGAGAGTGACGGTCTCTGGTGGACGATCCCAAAGCAAAAGACCAAGGGGCTTAATAACGAGAAGGCAACGGATCTGCGCGTGCCGCTCATAGGCCGTGCCGAAGTTATTGTGCGACGACGTCTCGATCAGGCAAAGGGAACGGTTCTGTTTCCTAACGCGCGGGGGGAGGCGATGAACCAGACCGTGGTCCAGCACGGCGTCTACTACCATCAGCCGTACTGCAAGATTGCTCCGAACCACGATCGGCCGCGTTTGCCTGTCACCCATTGGTCCGCTCACGATCTTCGACGGACCACCCGGACGCTGCTCGCAACCATCGGATGCCCAAACGAAATTGCCGAGGCCGTCCTCGGACATGTCCAGCCTGGCATTATTGGCGTCTATAACCGGCATACGTACGACAACGAACGGCGCGGGTGGCTTACGCACTTGTCACATCGCCTGGAAGCGATTGCTGCGGAATATTCTTCGAAGAAGTAGCACATGCAATCACTGCGCTGGAATGCTGCAGGGTGTGAGATTAGATACTGGGGCTTCGATTATGCTAGAGGTCATGCCCAGGCTAAGCGATACCATGGTCCACGCCGCATAGAGCGATACCTTTTCGGTCACAGTTGTGCATCGGGCGTTTCGTGTGCTCTCTGGACAGATTCCGACGGTACATTCTGTGCGGCGGTCACCAATCGGAGAGGCGGCGATAGCTTTGAGAGCATGCCGATCAGCGAGTAGGGCATTCTGCATTTCTGCGCGCTGCACGGAATTCAATGATTGAAGTTCAATTGAGAGGGATTGACGCTATAGAAGATGCGTTTGGGAGTTTTCGGCTCAGCTTTGGCTGGCTGGCGGCATTCCACGGAACTTTCGGGAAGTGCATTGTCTGGCGGCTACGGTGCCGGAAGGAATTTCCTTTCTTTGAGGGCGTTTGCCACAATTCCGGCCGCCAGCTAAATTCCTCTGTACATGCTCGACTTTAACGATGAATTGTTGTTCATCTTCCGTCCGTTCGTTTCTTCATGTTGACGGTTTCTCAGGTCGATCAGGAGCTAGCGGAAACAGAAGAACTCGGAGTCGCAATGAAGATTTGTCTCTCGCTGAAAGAAGTGGCAGAGGCGCTGTCTCTGTCACCGACCACCGTCCAGCAACTGGTTCGTGAGAAAACGTTCCCGGAACCACGATTGCTGTCTGGGCGGAGGGTGGGATGGCTCGCACATGAGGTGCAGAGATGGGCCGACACCCGTCCGGTTGCCAGGCTACTACCTCCGGAGAACTCCGGATTCAAAAGGCTTCAAGCCCTTCAAGAAGTGAGAGATCAAATCAAAGACGATTTGGGACTCCTTTTCGAAAAATATAACGATTGATGATGCTGCGGTGTCGCTTAAACGCGGTGTCGGACAGAGTGAAAAAACACGGCGGACGACAGCGGAGTGCGCGTCGCCAATCAAATGACTCACATAAGGCAGAAAACGGCCCCGCGCAACTTCTTTGGCAATGCGAACCTACTTATGCCGCGAGCGTAGGAAAGGGACGCAAACCAGAAGTTAATGGCTCAAACTTTTTAAGCAATCCCCTCCATTTCAGCATCATCTTCCTTGTTCAGGAGGAGCTTGGAATCGCGGAAAGCCTTGCTGGTGGTGGTTTAGCGACTCCTTGAAGGTTGAGAAAGCCGATTTTTACCCGCAATTTACCCGCTGATAGACTGTGAAGATGTTCGGCAATCAACCGTCCCTGCCCGAGCTTTACGAATGGGCATTTTCGACGCCAGAGCCGTCTCCCGATTCACCACTTAATCGATGCCCGTTTCCGAGCGTCAACCGGTCTTCCAAATGAGCGACCTAATTGCGGATCGCTAGCCGTGCCGTTCTGGCCTTGGCGTTTGGTGGGCGGCAGATCGCACAGGAGAACGGCCGCGTGCTGATAAACATCGCATACCATGCGGTGGATATCGCGGCCAACGGTGAAGAAACGGCCAACGGGTGATCAATACAGATCATCGGCTTCGGTCATGTCGTCCCGGTGTAGCTACAGCGTCGCGGGGTCGCCGGCGCCGAGCCGTGCGCGCAGCCTGCGCACCGACACGATCTTGCGGAAGCGGGCGTCGGACGTGGGGGCGGTGTCGCCGGCCTCGGCGAGCATCGCGAGGACGGTGGTGCGGATCGCATCGGGGGTGATGGCGGCGGGGCGGGACATGTCGGCACTCCAGCGCGCCAGGGTCACACGGGTAAAACCCGTTGCACGGGGCGCAGGGCGGGATTTTCAGTGTGGATTACGCACGCGGCTAATGCAAGACAACCCGATCTGGCGTGATTAAAAAGGCGGCAGCGGCGATAAACGCCCTTATCGCGGCTAGCGCGATACAAAGCTCGCGCGCGGGGCGAGCATAAGTATTCGCGGCAATGGCCGAGAACTAGCGGTGGCGGGGAGAGGTCACGAATTGAGTGGAACAGGGCTCGCCACGGACTATCCCGTGGCTGGATTGTGTCGCCCGGCGATCGTCAAACACCGCGTGCGAGGACATCGGGAGGAGAGGGCTAAGGCGCAATCCTGTCACCAGCTACAAACGCCCATTCCTGCATCGATTCGCGAGGACATTCAAACGGCCGCTTTGCCCACAAAACCGCCCAAGGGAGCACCATGAGCGGGCCTATCATCAGCGGCTTCGCTGGAAAGCCGCTGGAGCCGTCGGTCTACTGAGCACTAGTGGTTCGAAGAAAGAATACGGGCGATGTCAGCAGCAGCGATATGCAACTGATCCGCGACCTCATGTATCGGGCGCTTCTTCTTCCGCTCGGACGGCCCTGTCACAGAAAGCAGCCCGATCAGTTCCTGGCGCTCATCACGAACCGGCACGGAAATAGCGAAGAGACTCAGCCGGCGTCGTCGATGTCATGCCCAACGCCAGTCGTGCCGTTCGGTCCGCTTGGGCAGATTCCCGAAACGGTCGGCCACGTTCATCCGAGATACGCACTCGTCGACGTGCAGATAGAGGCTCATGGACGTAGCGCATGAGGAACCGAAAGCGGGAGACGTTAACGACACGTCATTGTCGGCGAACCGTGCCGGCCACAAGAACATCATCGCGCGCAACCTCATTTTAGTAATCACGATTCCCAAATCGCGATTGATAGCGCAATTTCGGCCAAAGACGATAGCGCAGAACATCGCGTTTCACGATTGGCCTACAGAAGCACTTTTTACATAGATCCTCGCGAATGATGAAACAGGGGGCTATGAGTTAAACGAAGACGTATGTCGCATGATGAAGTCAAACAAAGTGAAAGGAGATCACATGCAATCTAAAACCAGGATCGGGATCGCTATCGCGGCGTGCACTACCTGCATCTCGCTGGCGAATGCCGACCAGACAGTGACGATCGGTTTTTCCGGCTCGCTAACCGGACCGGTGGCTCATATCGGCAAGGATGCTGAAAACGGCGCCCGCCTCGCGATCCAGGAGGCAAACGACGCGGGTATCAAGATCAAGGGGGAGTCCGTGCACTTTGCCCTCGACGCAGAAGACGATGCCGCCGATCCGAAGACGGCTGTAGCCGTCGCGCAGAAGTTTGTCGATCAAAAACTCAACGGTGTCGTCGGACCTTTGAGTTCCGGTGCAGCCTTGCCGGCGTCGAAGGTCTACGCAAACGCTGGAATTCCCCAAATATCGCCTTCTGCTACTAACCCAACGTTGACGCGACAAGGCTTTGCGACGGCATTTCGTGTAATCGGCGACGATAGTTACGTAGGTAAGGTCATCGCGCAATACATGGCCAAGATCAAGGGGTACAAGCGTATCGCGGTGGTTGACGATCGGACGGCCTATGGTCAAGGTCTAGCTGACGTCGTTGCCGCGGAACTGAAGGCGAATGGTGTGGACGTAGTCGACCGCGAGTACGTCAGCGACAAGATAATCGATTTTCGCGGTGTGCTCACCGCTATCAAATCGAAGGACGCCCAAGCCGTGTTCTATGGCGGTGTGGATTCGCAAGCAGGGCCATTGCGCAAGCAGATGACGAGTCTTGCGGTGAACATTCCACTCGTGGGCTCATCGATCTCTACTGAAAAGTTCATTCAACTGGCTGGCAATGCCGCAGCCCAAGGTACCGTTTCTGCGGAATCGGGGCAACCTGTCTCGGCGTTGCCGAACGGTCGTGCGTTCCAGGAGCGATTCAAGAAATACGGCCCAGTTGTTCTGTATGCGCCGTACACGTATGACGCAACTTGGGCACTCATCAAGGCGATGAAAACTGCCGATTCGACCGTTCCGAAGGACTATTTGCCCGCATTGCACAAGATATCCTTCGACGGTGTTACCGGCAAGATATCGTTCGACGAAAACGGTGACCTGCGGGCGGCAAACGTGACGCTTTATCAGGTCAACGGCGATAAATACGTTGTTTTCAAGACGGTCAGCCTGAACTGAAGTGATTCGTTCAGGTATAAATTATTTCTTACTATCAAAACAAATAGATAGGATTGCAAAATGAAAAAATCGATTATTGCCGCGGCCGCCTTCGCCGTCTGTGGCTCCGCTTGGGCCCAATCATCTGTGACGCTCTACGGTCTTATCGATGCCGGTATACCAGCACGTACCTGTTCCGCGATGCGCGCCGACGTGAACAACCCGATCGCCACGATGACAAGCAAGGCAGGCGAGCATTTCTTGAGAAATGGAAAAGCATCGGGGATGACGAAGTACCAGAGAAATATCTGAACAAGCAGCGGAATGTCGCGGAACAGTTCGACCCAGGCGGCGCCGAACGACGCGAGCCACGGTGTGTCGGGCAAGGTGCGCAACGTTCCTACTGTCACACCGACGATCAGTGCGACTAGGAGTGCGCCGAGCGAGACCGCCAATGTCCAGCTCCATGCCGAAAGAATCCAGTTCAGGTAAGTCTGATCACCACCGCTGCCAAAGCAGCTGGCGATCACATCGCCCGTCGTCGTTTCCTTGCAGAACACACTCCAGTCCAGCGCCATTTTGATCTCCCGCCTGTCAATGCCGTCTTGTTACCGCGTCGCGTAGCTTTCCATTGGCAAATCATTCGGCTGCGCCCACACCTTGACCAGCGCTTCGGGCGGCTCCATGTTCATGCGGATCCCGCGCGGGGGAATCGGCTGCAGAAACCATTTGCTCCACAGTGTTTTCATCTCGCCGCTGGCGTCCATCTTCCGGATCGTGCCGTCAACAACCTTCTTGAAATCGGGGTCGTCCTTGCGGAACATGATGGCGATCGGCTCCGTGTTGAACGGCTCCCCCGTCACAGTGTAGGCAGCTGGATTGCGCGCGCTCGCGATCGTCGCCCGCAAAACGCCCTGATCGAGCACCCAGGCATCGGCTCGACCTGATTCGAGCATCAGGAAGCTGTCAGCGTGATCCTTGCCGTAGAGGTCGGTCCAGCTCAGGCCCGCTGCCCGTTCGTGCTGACGCAGATGTTGAATGGCAGTCGTCCCCGTCGTTGCGACGACGGTTTTTCCGGAAAGATCGCGCAGGTTGTGAATGCCCGAATCGGCCCGCACGGCCATCCGGTCTTCCTCGATGTAGGTCGTGACGGAGAACGCGACGTCGCGCGCACGTACCTGGTTGTTCGTCGTCGAGCCGCATTCGAGATCCACCGTGCCGTTCTGCACGAGCACCACGCGATTCTGCGAATTGACCGTTTGATACTTCACATCGAGCTTCGGCAAGCCAAGCTGCGTTTGAATGGCGGAAACGATCTGTTTGCAGATATCCATCTGGAAGCCGATGGGTTGACCGTCACCGCCCGTGTACGACAGCGGAATCGAACTATCGCGCACGCCGAGCGTGATCGACTGTGACGCCTTGATCTTCGCGAGCGTCGAATCGTCGGCAAGGGCGATTTGACTTGCGGCCAGGCCGGCCAGTGCAATTACCATCCATACTTTCATCGTCATCCTCCGCTTTATGCGAGTCCGTGAAATGCACGCTCAGACACATGCTCGGATGCGCAAAAAGGCATGTCTATTCCGAATTCAGGAAGGATTCGATACGCCTGGCCTATTGAAAGGCCGATGAAAAAGCGGCGATGCCAATCGACATCGCCGCTGAGGTGAAGGAGATGGAAATGTTTGCGCCGGACGCTATTCGATCAGTCCGTGCGCCGAAAGCACCTTTTGAAGCCATGTCTGATCGCGAGCGCCCGTCGCGATTTCATCCTTGATACGCGCTTCGTTCGCGGCAATCTGCACGACCGCTTCAAGGACGTTCCGTGCGTTCGTCGCAGGAAACGAAACGACACCATCTTCGTCCCCGACGATCAGATCCCCAGGCGAGATGACCTGCCCGCCAATGGAAACCGGCACGTTGATCGCACCCGGCCCGGCTTTGTAGGGACCACGATGGCTCGAACCGCGCGCGTAGCAAGGGAAATCGGCTTCGAAGAATGCCGCGCTGTCGCGGATTGCCGCGTCGAGCACAAAGCCCGCACATCCGCGCTGTTGCGCGTAGAGCATGATCAGTTCGCCCACCAGTGCGTTGGTCGTATCGGCGCCGCCATCTACGACGAGGACATGCCCGGGCGACATATCCATCAACGCCTTGTAGATCAGAAGATTGTCGCCGGGACGCGTCTTTACGGTGAACGCCGTACCGACGAGCTTCCGGCTACGGTGATATCGCCTCAATCCGACCACGCCCGACACGCGCTGGAGACTGTCGCTGATGTGCGGCGTCACGATCTCGCGCAACGCCTCCACAACTTCTGATGGCGCCAGCGCGGGCGGCGGATGAATAGTGAATCCGGAACTCGACACAGCGGCACTCCTTTCCGATCGCGGATATAAATTCCCGCAGACGTGCGGGTAAACGCGGTCAATATCGAGTACCGTGTTGATTCTGTAAATTCCGAAGAACGGAAGGAATCCTTCTGCCGGTCGTATCGAAGAAGCTCTACTTACGCTCTGGCTGTACGACCTGGGCGAGTTGAAGACGCCTTGCCCGTCTGGACAATTCTGCTTTTGGATAGGGTTTCGACTGCCGCATCGACGATCGGGTTTGCCCGCTGGGTCGACCACGCGACCGCAGTCGTGACAACGGTGACCGACTCTTTTAGAGGCCGTAACACGACGTTGTCCGCCGCCATCCTTTTCAGCGAATCGGGCACGAGCGCGATGCCCTGTCCACAGCCGACGAATGCAATCTGCGATGCAACCGAGCGCACTTCGTGCAGCACACGCGGAGAAAAACCCGCACCGCGACAAGTCGCAATGATGCTGTCGAAGTAATTCGGACTGAAGTGCCGCGAAAACATGACGAACGCTTCTTCCGCAAGCGATGCGAGCCGCACGCGCGGCAATTCGGCAAACCGGTGCGTCTTCGGCAAGGCCACCGCAAGCCGGTCCTGCTTGAGCGCCAACGATTGAATCGACGGCCCCTGCTCGCCTTCGAGTCGCGCGAATGCGAGGTCGATGTCGCCGCGCTCCAGAGCCGGCACGGCTTCTACGCTGTCGATCTCCTTGACCGATACAGTCAGCTGGGGAAACTGCGCCTTCAGGCGTTCGATGAAAGGCGGCAGCGTATCGATCATCGCGGATGCAATGGCGCCGATCGTCAATACACCGCTGTTTCCCTGCGTTGCCTCCTGCACGGCGAGTTCCAGCCGTTCGAGCTGCTCGGCGAATTTTCGAACGGCCGGGAGGATTGCAGCGCCGACCTGCGTGAGCTTTGCGCCGTGTCGCCCGCGTTCGAACAGCTTGACCTTCAGCGCCTGTTCGAGCACCTGAATCTGTTCAGTCAAAGGCGGCTGTGACATGCCGAGCCGCTGCGCGGCGCGGCCGAAGTGCTCTTCCTCGGCGACGGCGAGGAACAGCCACAAGTGGCGAACAAGTCGAAAGTTAATCATGGCATTAATAGCTTCAGCGTATGAAAGGGTTCCGTTCTTCGGAATTTACATATACGACTCTACAGCTGAGACTGCATGCTCCGCAACGCATCTGGTCAAGACCATGACGACCCATACTTTGCTCGACAGGCTTGCCTCACTCGATTCCAACACGGTTTCCGACGCACTCGATTTTCTTGGTCTGCCTGGCGCGACGTTCGGCATCCGCCCGCTCTGGGATTGCCCGCGCATCGTTGGACGCGCGAGCACCATTCAACTGGGACCCAAGACAGATGCGACGCCGTCCGTTCATCTCATCACCCCCGTTATCGATGAAATTCGCACGGACGATCGCGTTCTCGTGATCGCGGGCGGACTCGAGGGCATTTCTTGCTGGGGCGACATCATCGCCAACGCAGCGACCGCGAAAAAGATTCGCGGCTCGGTGATCGACGGATGCAGCCGCGATATCGAAGGCAGCGAGTCGATCAGCTATCCCGTGTTTGGGCGCGGCATCACGATGATCAGTGCACGCAATCGCGTTGCGCAGATCAGTTCCGGCAAACCCGTGACGTTCGCGGGCGTGGTCGTGCATGAAGACGATTACGTGATCGCGGATCGCTGCGGCACGGTGTTCGTGCCTGCCGCGCGCATTGAAGAAGTGGTCGAACTCGGTGAACGCATTGCGAAGCGCCAGGACGGCATGGTGAAGGCCGTTCGCGCAGGCCGCTCTGTCGCCGAAGTCATGCATGACAAGGAATTCGAAGCTATCCACGTGAAGGAAGCCAAATGAGCGCTGAAGACAAAGAACTCGTCGCCCTTTTTGAAGGGTTGGACACGCCGGGCGTCTCCGATGCAATGGACAAGCTCGGTCTGCCCGGC
This sequence comes from Paraburkholderia sp. MPAMCS5, assembly GCF_036016995.1. Classification (NCBI taxonomy): domain Bacteria; kingdom Pseudomonadati; phylum Pseudomonadota; class Betaproteobacteria; order Burkholderiales; family Burkholderiaceae; genus Paraburkholderia; species Paraburkholderia sp. MPAMCS5. The sequence continues at coordinate 26,228 of NZ_JAYXBK010000013.1, read as the reverse complement.
CAGTGTCTGGGTATCGCCGCACTGGATGATTACCGGAAGACGGTGGTTGGTCCGGCTTTCACCGTCAAATACGTAAGCGCGAGCACGCCGCCAGGCAGCGTCGGCGATTTCATCGACGATGTGGCCGAAGGCGATGTGATCGTGATCGATAACGACGGTCGAACGGACTGCACGGTCTGGGGCGACATCATGACCCAATATGCGGGCGCGCGAAAAATTGCCGCAACGGTAATCGACGGCGTATGCCGCGACGTAGCCAAAGCGCTAGACGACGGCTACCCGATGTTCAGCCGCGGACGCTTCATGCGTACGGGCAAGGACCGCGTTCAGGTGGAATCGATCAATGCACCCGTTTCGATCGGCACGGCGCGGGTGACCGCACGGGACATCGTCGTTGCGGATGCGAACGGCGTCGTCGTCGTGCCGCGCGCTCGCGCGCACGAAGTTGCGGCGCTGGCACGCAAGATTGAAGAGACGGAATCGCAGATCCGCGCGCGCATTGCAGATGGTATGACGTTAGGCGAGGCGCGCGCGGCACTCGGCTATCACACGTTGCAGAGGAAGGTGTAATGCAAACATCTGCTCGCCCGCTCAATGTGAATCTCTCGCGTGCGCAGCCATCGGCCACTTACCGGATGATGGATCGCGCTGCAGCACGGCGTGCGAGCGGTGCGCACATCATCTCGCTGAGCGCAGGCGAGCCGGACTTCGAGACGCCCGAGCACGTACGCGAAGCGGCAATCGAAGCCATCCGGGCCGGCCATACGCGCTACACGCAGGTTGCAGGCATGCGCAGCCTGCGCGAAGCAGTCGCCGGGAAGTTCCAGCGCGAAAATGAACTGGACGTCGGCTGGCAGGACACCATTGTGTGCAGTGGCGGCAAGCAGGTCATCTATAACGCCCTGGCTGCAACCCTCAACGAAGGCGATGAAGTCATCGTGCCCGCGCCGTACTGGGTGAGCTACCCGGAAATGGTCGCGTTGTGCGGCGCACATGCGGCCGTCGTGTCGTGCGGAATCGAGAGCGGATTCAAGCTGACGCCGCAGGCGCTTTCGAAAGCGATCACCCCGCGCACGCGATGGCTCATTCTCAATTCGCCATCGAATCCGACGGGCGCCGTCTATACGCGAGAAGAACTCGCGGCGCTGGCAGAAGTACTGCTCGCGCATCCGCATGTGCTCGTGCTGTCGGACGATATCTACGAACATCTCATTTTCGACGGAGCATCGTTCTTCACGATCGCGCAGGTCGAACCCCGGCTCGCCGCGCGTACGCTCACCATGAACGGGGTCTCCAAAGCCTATGCGATGACGGGTTGGCGCATAGGCTACGGAACAGGTCCGCGCTGGCTGCTCGATGCGATGGAAAAGCTGCAGGGTCAGCAAACCTCAGGCGCCAGTTCGATCTCGCAACATGCCGCGCTTGCTGCACTGACCGGGCCACAGGACTTCATCATCCGATCGCGTGGGGCGTTCGAACGCAGGCGCGACCGGGTGGTCGACCTGATCAATGCCGCGCCCGGATTGACGTGCCCGAAACCGGGCGGCGCATTCTACGCTTTTGCGTCGTGTTCGGCCCTGATCGGCATGACCACTGTAGCTGGCACTGTGCTTCGCAGCGACGAGGATGTTGCAACGGCCCTGCTCGACGAAGCAGGCGTAGCGACGGTCCATGGCAGCGCATTTGGACTCGGACCTTACATCCGGATTGCTTATGCGCTTGACGATGCCGTCCTGACCGAGGCATGCAGCGCTATTCGCTCGTTTTGCTCATCGCTTTCAGGATGAGGCCTCGTCAAACGGCAGACATTGAGCTTGAAGTAGATCGCTTTGCGTTCAATCTCGCAGTGATGCGGCACACGGGGGACCGCGCTTTCGTCCAAGCGAAACGCATCGCGTCCCTATTCGCCGAAATTCGCGCGGCCACTTTCGATGTACCCGGATACTCAAATATACCGAAGGATCGGGCGGATCCTCCGCGTGGTCGGGGTGTGCCATTGGCCGCTCCCGAGCGTGAAGCGGCTATTCGAATGACGGCTTTCCACGACAAGTGAACGGCAACTATTGGCCGCACTCGGTCTGCGAGGAGCTCGGATCACTCGAACGGGCGCGGTCCGAAAATGCGAGCTGAATCGCGTTCATCTTTCACGGACAAAGTGCAACGAGATGCGGCGGGTTTCAACAAAGTGCAAAAACATCCTTCGTAATGCATTTGCACAATTGGTTGGATCCCTTGTTCGGTCGAGATTTCGGTGCAAAGAGATGGTCCTAGGTGGGCGTAAGAAATTGCTTCCTGGCTCAAACATGTTTGTCAAACGCACGATCTAGCGAGCTCCAGTTCAGACGCCCATGCGCATGGGCGTCTGAACGCAACTGCTTTTAGTATCCGCCTTTGTCCTTCAGCTTGGTTGGCTGTTCAGGCGTTCTGTAAGCGGACAGCAGGGCCGAAGCCGCAGCATTCAACAGTCCGACGTCGGTTCCGATAGCTACGAACGTGGCGCCCGCATCCAGGTACTCTCGTGCGATTGACTGATCCGGTGCAAGGACGCCTGCTGCTTTGCCTGCCCGCCGAACAGTTTCGATACCCGAGCGAATGCTGGAGCGAACCTCATCGGCGCCAGCCTTTCCTAACAGGCCCATCGACGCGCTAAGATCAGACGGGCCGAAGAACACGCCATCGACTCCGTCGACGTCAGCAATCGCCGCGAGATTCTGGAGGCCCGTCGTTGTTTCGACCTGAACTAGCACACAGATTTCTCGGTGAGCGTTTTCCAGATATCCGCCTACGCGGTTAAACCGCGAGGCGCGGGCGAGCGCGCTGCCAACGCCGCGTACGCCGTGGGGTGGGTAACGGGTTGCGGCAACCGCTTCACGGGCCTGTTCGGCTGTATCGATCATTGGCAGCAAAAGCGTCTGCGCGCCGATGTCCAGATATTGCTTGATCAACGCAGTGTCGCTGCGGACTGGCCTGACCACAGGATGCGATGCATACGGTGCGACCGCCTGTAACTGCGCCAATGTGCTTCGCACGTCGTTCGGAGCGTGCTCGTTGTCAATCAGCAGCCAGTCGAACCCGGCTCCCGCGAGTGCCTCGGTTACGTATGCGTCCGCGAAAGCTGCCCACAGACCGAACTGTTGCTCGTTGCGCGCGAGCGCATCCTTGAACGAATTTTTAGGTAGATCCATACGTCCTCACACAAAGTTCAGCGCGATCCCTCCAAGCTGACCATAGTCAGCATGGAAAGTGTCTCCGGCGCGAGCTGCGATCGGTGCGGTGAACGAACCGCTGAGTATCACATCGCCGGCATTAAGAGCTTCATCGTACGGGGCGATTTTGTTGGCCAGCCAGGCGACTCCGGTCGCTGGGTGGTTGAGGACGGCGGCTGCCAGGCCACTTTCCTCGACTGCGCCATTTTTATAGAGGAGAGCGCCTACCCAGCGGAGATCTACATCCATCGGCCGAACCGGTCGTCCTCCAACAACAATGCCGGCATTGGCGGCAAAGTCAGAGATCGTATCGAAGACTTTCCGCGGTGCTTTCGTTTCGCGATCAAACTGCTCAATTCGAGCATCGATGATCTCGATAGCCGGTGTCACGTAAGCTGTGGCGTCGAGGACGTCGAAAATCGTGACATTGGGTCCCTTGATCGCTTTGTTCAGCACGAACGCAAGCTCGACTTCTACCCGGGGAGCGATGAATCGGCTGACGGGAATATCCTGCCCACTTTCGATAAACATGCTGTCGAGAAGAGGAGCATAGTCGGGCTCTGTGATCTGGGATGAACGTTGCATCGCCCTCGATGTAAGGCCAATCTTCCGGCCTTTGATCACATGTCCCTGCGCGAGTTTGAGCTTTACCCACTCTCGCTGAATCGCATATCCGTCCTCAATCGTCATTTGTGGATACGCTGCGGAGAAATGGCGCAGTTGCGTGCGCGTCTTCTCCGCCTCTTCCAGCTGTGCGGCAAGCTTTTTTATGGTGTCGTTGTCGAGCATCTCATTCCTCTCAGGCTTCGCCCTTCAATCTGGCGTGAAGATTGTTGTGCTTCCATGTGCCGGCTTCGCTGAACTCGCCTATCTCGAGCGAGAGTGCAAGCCCGCTTTTTTCGAATTCATTTCTGAAATGCGCCTTGATTGTCTCGAATAGTGCGTCGCCTGCAGCTCTTTTCGCCGAATCTGAGCGGCCCGCTCCAATCTTCAGATTCGCATGAAGGAACGCGGCATCGGCGCGTCCGTCGGCAATGGCGTACTGTTCACATCGCAGGGCACGCACCCGAACGCCGCCGATTGGAAACACAGGCTTCCCGATCTCCTGTTGAGCGACGAGCACTTTTGCGAGCTTGTGACAGAGTTGGTCCATGCTCGAGGCATCACTGAGATTTGCGCTGTATTCAAGAGTCAGATGTGGCATGTCTTTCCCCTTGTTCAATCGCGGAGAGGCGTGACCGGCAGGATCGCATTAATCTGGCCCGTGCCGGAGCTACCGAAGTAAGGCGTGACTACCTCAGCCTTCCCTTCGTAATCTTCCCAACCCAATGCGCCGAGGAGCATGGCGGTATCATGCATCCCACCTTCGCCCCAGCATTTTTCGTTGTAGAGAGGAAGCATTTCGCAGAAAGTCTTCCAATCCCCGTTTTCCCAAAGACGCACTACATTGCGATCTGTCTGCTCAAGAAACGGATCCCAGACCTTGTGCATGAACTGCTCGGCTGTTCCGTTCTGTGCAAAGCGATGGCTCAACGACCCGCTCGCGAGAATCGCAACCGTCCCGTCGTAGTGTTCCTCGATCGCCTTGCGCACGGCCAGTCCGAACCGGGCACTGGTCTCAAGGTCATGCCACATGCACCAACTAGCGACCGACACCGTCTTGAAGTGCTGATCGGCGTTCATGTAGCGCATCGGAACGAGCGTGCCGTATTCAAGGTCTAGCGAGGTCTCGCTATGTGCACGCGTCTTGATACCCATCTCGTTCGCTGCGTTAGCGATGAGCTTCCCGAGTTGAACATTCCCGGGGTACGCGTACTGCATGTTGTTGATGAAGTGCGGAAGCTCGTTACTGGTGTAGATGCCTTCGAACTTCGGCGCGCAATTGATATGGTATTCACTGTTGACCAGCCAGTGCACATCAAAAACAACAATAGTATCGACGCCGAGTTCCCGGCATCGACGACCAATTTCACGGTGACCGTCGATGGCCGCCTGCCGGCATCCCTTGTGAGGGCCGTCGAGTTCCGACAGGTAAAGCGATGGAACGTGTGTCACCTTCGCTGCAAGTGCAAGTTTGCCCATATAAGCTCCTGAGGCGTTATCGGCCGGGTGGAATTAGACGCCCCAGCGCGGAATATGGTGCGAGCCGAGCGACATGCATACGTTTTTCGGTTCGAGAAACACCTCGTGGCTCCAAGTGCCACCTTCCCGGCCGACACCAGACGCCTTCGTGCCGCCAAACGGCTGACGCAGATCACGCACGTTCTGACTGTTCACGAAGCACATACCGGCCTCTACTGCCGCCGCAACGCGCAAAGCGCGACCCGCATTCTCAGTCCAGACGTAGCTTGACAGGCCGTACGAGATGTCATTCGACAGCCGGATTGCCTCTGCTTCGTCCTCGAACGGAATCAGGCAGGCAACCGGTCCGAAGATCTCTTCCTGCGCGATGCGCATACGGTTGTCGACGTCAACGAAGACTGTGGGAGTCACGAAGTTGCCCTTGCTCATGGAGTCAGGCAAGGAGGGCGCGTCGAGACCGCCGCACGCAAGCGTAGCGCCTTCCTTCGGGCCAAGTTCGATGTAGCTGCGAACCTTGGCAAGGTGTCCCTGACTGATCATCGGACCAACCGTTGTTTTCTCGTTTAACGGGTCGCCGACGACAATCTTCTTTGCGCGCTCGACGAAACGGTCCGCGAACTTCGCATAGATCGATTTCTGGACCAGAATGCGCGACCCTGCTGTGCAGCGTTCGCCATTGTTAGAAAAGATCATGAAGATGGCAGCGTCAAGCGCTCGTTCGAGATCGGCGTCTTCAAAGATGACGAAAGGAGACTTGCCACCGAGTTCCATCGAGAACTTCTTGAGGCCAGCCGTCTGAACGATCCGGTTGCCAGTAGCCGTCGAACCGGTGAACGAGATGGCCTTCACATCTGGATGCGCAACGAGAGGCTCACCGGTTTCCTTACCGTATCCGTGCACAATATTGAGCACGCCCGCCGGGATGCCAGCTTCCAATGCAAGATTGCCGAGCATCGAAGCTGTAAGCGGCGACAGCTCGCTCATCTTCAGGACTGCAGTGTTGCCGAACGCGAGGCAGGGCGCCGTTTTCCACGTTGCCGTCATGAAGGGGACATTCCATGGCGAAATGAGCGCGCAAACTCCGACGGGATGAAACAGTGTGTAGTTCAGGTGCGAATCGGTCGGATACGTGTGGCCGTCGACACGCACACACATCTCAGCAAAATAGGAAAAGTTGTCGGCTGCCCGCGGAACCAGTTGCTTGCCGGTTTGTGAGATGGTCTGCCCGGTATCCTTCGTCTCGGTCTGCGAGATCTCGGGAACGTTCTTGGTGATTAGTTCACCCAGTTTCCGAACCAGCTTCGCCCGCTCGGCTGCCGGCTTCGCGGCCCACGCCGGAAATGCGTCTTTTGCGGCTTGCACAGCAGCGTTAACTTCATCAGCGGTGCCACTTGCCACTTCGGCGAGCACTTCTTGCGTTGCGGGATTGACCGTCTCGAAGTACTCGCGGGAGCCAGTCGTCTTTCCGTTGATCAGATGTTCGATTCGCATGTTGGTTTCCTGTATGGTCAGACGCGGTTGAAGTCCGCGTCGGATGCAATGGTGTTGAGGAGGCGGCCGATTCCCTCGATCTCGCAAACGACTTCATCGCCGGCATTCACGTTCACGACGCCTTCGGGTGTGCCGGTAAGGATGATGTCGCCAGCAGATAGCGTCATGAAGCTGCTCAGATACTCGATGAGAGCAGGGATGTCAGTGACCAGATCTCGCGTGTTGCCATGCTGTTTGAGTTCGCCGTTGACAAGCGTGCGTAGTTCCAGATTGTTGACGTCGGCGACGTCAGCGGCGTCAACAAACCATGGACCGAGCACCGTTCCGCCGTCGCGGTTCTTTACGCGAAGGTTGGGGCGGTAGTAGTTCTCAAGGTAGTCACGAATGGCGTAGTCGTTTGCAACGGTATAGCCCGCGACATACTCCATGGCGTTGTCGCGAGTAATGTTCTTCGCTTCGCGACCAATAACGACAGCAAGTTCACACTCGTAGTGCATGAATGCAACGCCTTCAGGACGACGCGTAACGCCTCGATGCCCAACAACGGAACCAGGCCCCTTTAGAAAAACGAGCGGTTCGTCCTGCTTGGAGAAAGCCAATTCCTTGGCATGCTCTGCGTAGTTCAGACCGAGGGCGAAAATAGTCCCAGTCTCCAGCGGCGACAGCCAAACAACTTCGTCTTCGCGACAGACGCGCCCATCGGCAAGACGAACGCCCAAGCTGTCCGGGTACGCTTCATGGATTGCCCCGGAAAATGCAACGCGGCCGCGTATCATCAAACTTCTCCCTTCTTAGCAGTGCGTTTCAACGAAAAACTCAGCGTCGGTAGACTTCCAATTGTGACGTTGATATCGCCACCGTCGCGCGAGACCGGCGACCCGAAAGGCACGCCAAGCGTGAGCACATCACCGGGTGCAAGAGTCATGAAGTCGGTGACGTCTGCAATCAGACGGGCGACACTCCTGATCGATGTAGAAGTGCTGGTTTCTGATCCAGAAATGCCGTCGCCGGACACGCTGATTGAAAGATTGTCGGGATCAGTCACATGACGCTTTGCGACTACCGCTGGGCCAACAACGCAGAATCCATCGCGAGCGCGAAATCGAACAGACGGGCGATAGACGCTCGCGTGAGGTATCGAGAGATCCGCAATCACTGTGTAGCCGGCGATGTAGTCAAAAGCGTGGTCAGGTGCGACCCTTGATGCCGTTCGCCCAATCACGATACCCAGTGAACCACCGATCTCGACGCCGGTGTCGTCGGGAATTTCAACATGTGAGCCGTGGCCGACGAGCGTATTCGCTGGTTTCACATAAAGAATCGGCGCCTTGGGCGGAGCCTTGTAAGGTGGAACGTTCACAGCATCGCCGAGCGCTTCCAATGCATTGCGATCGTTCAGCAACGTGCCGTACACGGTCTTCCGCAAAGGACAACGAAAGGTTTGGGCGGTAGAAGTCAAATGATCAAGCTGCTCCGCAGTGACATCACGCGGAACAGAATCGGTAGTCAGATGAATAAGGTGGTCGTATATCGCGAACATGATTTGGATTTGCGTCAGATCACTAAGATGTTAGTATTATTTATTCGATTTGGAATTTGCGTCAAGCGCTCATCCAATTTTTTTGTATTTGCTCTGTAGCTCAACGAAGGTCCACTGTCACGAATCCCATGGAAACCAGATCGAAACACAGGCTGTCACATCGAAATCTTCCGATGCTTCTTCTGCAAGCTAGAGAGAAGATGATGCAGAGCTTCCGGCCCCTGTTGACAGCTCACGGCCTCACTGAGCAGCAGTGGCGTGTCATTCGAGCGTTACACGATGAAGGGCCACTCGAGCCCAGGCAGATATGCGACATCTGTTCTATTTCGAGCCCGAGTCTGGCTGGTGTCCTTGCGCGAATGGAAGCGGTAGACCTGATCTGCAAAGAACGTTTCACTACTGATCAACGACGAGTGCTTGTGTCTTTGACCCAATCGAGCATCGAACTGGTCAATCTGATTTCCCTCGACCTTGAGAAGCTGTACGAAGAGATAGAAAAGGTAGTCGGCCCGGCAACTGTTGCGCGTGTCTATCGCGCTGTCGATGAGCTCCTGGAGGGGCTTGAGTCGAACTTCAAAGCGCCACAGGTTACGAAAGAGCCTGTGCGCTAACTCGGTATGAAAGAGATAGTGCAATGCGTGCGGAGCATCGTTCACTCGATTGGCTCTTGTCTAGAAAGCGCATCCGTTGCTTACTAGGCGACCGCTACAGACGCACGACTTGCATGACCATCTTCCCAAGACTGTTCTCTCAAGCCACGAATTGTTTGCCAATCCAAACATGGATCGCCGATGTAAAGCAGCGAAGTGACAATTGTTCTGCGTGTCCGATCTTTGGACTATGGTTCGTCAGATGGACATTGGTTTGATGGTAGACGACCCCGTCGGGCAGTGTCAACCAGGGTGCGCCCCGTGGACGATGGATCCGAAAGATGAGGATCAACCGAGCTTGTTCAGGCCGGATTGTCTTGAGTGCGGGGCTGAAAGTGCGTGTCGCAAGGTAGCGTTTCCCTGCATCGCCCAGTGTGGCATTGAAACGCCAGTAAGGGCTGGCGGGTTTGGAGGCGGAACGCTGGGGTTCTCACCGCGCGAGATTCTGAATCGGTGTGATCGCGATTCCAATTTTGAATCACGGCGGCAGTGATAAATACGCGACTCCCTCGAGTGGAGTCGATCAAGCGTTGAGAATTCAAGCAGCTGTCTGGCGATCCGAGCGCTCGGTCGGCGTGCCGAGTAGATGTGAGAGAGTCTGCGCGTGCCCAATGAGCCGCTCCCCAATTTCTTCGATGCGATCCTGATCCATGCGCACACTTGGGCCGAAAACCCCAATCGAACCGGCGACGCTTCCGCCGTGATCGAAAAATGGCACAGCAATAGCAACAGCGCCAGCAATTAGCTCGTTACGGCTTACTGCGTAGCCCAGTTTTCGAACGGAACCAAGTTTTTTCGCAAGCTCTTTGGGTTCGAATTCGAGACCTTCGCAATAGCTAGCGAGTGCTTCGACTGAAGGATTCATCCAAGCGAGAAGCGCACGACCGCTAGCGCCGCGGACGATTTTTTCGCTGTATCCCACGCCCCTGCGGAACGAAAGCGGCTGAAGACTAGGCATTTCGGCGACACAGACCCGAACAGAGCCTTGTGGCACGAAAAGCGCGACGGTCTCGCCTGTTTCCTCCCAGATCGAACGAAGAACTGGCTGCGCCAGAGCGGCGACATCGAGGCTGGATGACCAAGCCCAAGCGAGGCGTCCTACCGCCGGTCCAAGCCGGAAGCGTTGCGGATCTCCCTCAGCGATTACAAATCCATTCTGCTCGAGCGTGTACAGCAGCCTGTACAACGTGGGGCGGCTGAGGTCGACCCGTTTCAACAACTCCCCAACTGTAAGGTCGCGGTCGCTGTCTCCGAAGGCCAGCAGTATATCCAGCGCCCGTTCAACCGAACGAACGCCGTCCGCGCCTTTTTCCTTTTCTACGACGTCAGCCATTGGTTCTCACAGAAGAGTTCAGCGAATGTCGCCATCTTACCCGTTCGCCTGGTGGACACCAAACATAGGCAATACCCCGCTTGACATCCAAGTTTAAGTTCGTAGAATGGACTCAAATATCACAGGACGGACAAGTACCATCCTGTGACACGAAGGAGACGTTCATGAAAACCCCGCAAAATACCGTCAGTCACCTGATCAATTCGCTGAGAACGCTTGTAGCAAGTGTCAGCGGTCAGATCGCTCAATCAAGCCAGCCCGCAGGCTGCGTGTCAGCACCATCCAAATCCATTTCCGTACCTTTTGTATGTCCCTGGTCTGGACTTGTGGTCGGGTCATGGACGAGCGTCTGAAATCTAGAAAGGAAGTGAAGAATGAGCAAGATCCCCGTTACTTTGCTGTTTTCGGACGGCGTCACACAAAAAATTGAAGTTGAGCCAGGCGGCAAGTTGCTGGACGCGGCGGCGGAGGCCGGTTGGACCCTGCTGACTGACTGTTCCAACGGTCAGTGCGGGACATGCTCCGGACAGTGCGTGTCAGGTCGACTTGATCTGGATGACTACGATCCCAGCGTCCTCCCTGATGACGAACGCGAAGATGGCGCAGTACTCTGCTGTGTGGCACGTGTGAACGAACCCGCCATCGTGGAGTTGCCTTATGAGTCGTCAGAGGTCGGCTCGGGCGAGCCGCCGACCCAGCAGGGAACGGTGGTTTCGGTGGAAAAGATCGCCGAAGAAACGATGCGTCTGGAAGTCGAGGTCGCCGAGCCAGTCTCCTTCCTGCCGGGCCAGTACGTGCGTATGCGTCCGGAAGGGCAAGTGGAGTGGCGTTCGTATTCGATGGCTAATGAAACCGGACAAACTCGCCTCGTGTTCTTTATCCGGATGGTCGAGGGGGGAGTGTTCTCGACCTGGCTGTCGGGTGCGGCGCCGGGAAGCGAAATTGAAGTCAGCGCGCCGCGCGGCAGTTTCTTTTTGAGAGCGGATGCGCGTCCGCGACTTTTCATTGCTGGTGGGACGGGACTCGCGCCATTCCTTGCAATGTTGCGGGCTATCAGGAACGGCGGATATGAATCTGCTCCGACGCAACTTCTGGTTGGTGTTCGCAGTGGCGCCCATCTCTTTGCCCGGCAAGAGCTTGACGCAATCAAAGCGGAGTTTCCCGAACTGCAAATTCATTACGCAGCTGAGAAAGACGCACCTCCGGGTTGCCATGAAGGCTATGGCACCGACCTGATTGCGGGGTTGGGCGTGGACCCGAAAACTCAGGTTTATCTCTGTGGACCGCCACCCATGGTTGAGGCTGGGCGCGAAGCAATTGCAAAGGCGGGGCTGCGGAAAAGCGATGCACTCTGCGAGCGGTTCGCGTAACGCGAGCTGGATCACAAACTTCCAAATCACAAGGTGACAGTATGAATTACGATTCGATGATCGACGCAGATCACGGCATGATCAGCCGTGAGATTTTCTCGGAAAAAGCAGTGTTCGACGACGAACTCGAGAAAGTTTTTACGCGAGCGTGGCTCTTCGTCGGCCATGAAAGCCAGATCCCGAATCCGGGCGACTACTTCACGTCGCGCATGGGCGCCGAGTCGGTCATTCTCGCGCGTGACAAGAAGCAACAGATTCACGTGTTTCTGAATTCGTGCCGCCATCGCGGGATGAAAGTGTGCCAGTACGATCACGGTAATACGCAGCTTTTCACTTGCCCGTACCACAGCTGGAGCTACACGACTGAAGGTAAGCTTTTTGGTGTTCCCCAGTACAAGAATCTGTACCAGGAGTGCCTGCAGAAGGAAGACTGGTCACTGATCGAAGTTGCCAAGATTCACAATTACAAGGGCACGATCTGGGCGACCTGGGATAAAGATGCGCCTGACTTTCTTACCTATCTCGGCGATGCCCGTATTCACCTGGATCTGGCGCTCGACGGTCGCGACGGTTCAGAAGGTGGTTCTGAAGTGTTGATGGGTGTCCACAAGTGGATCATCCCCTGCAACTGGAAGTTTGCGGCGGAGAATTTCCTGGGTGATACATACCACAACGTAAGCCATCGTTCGGTCGACCTGATTGGTATCGGCCCGAGCGCAGAGGCTGGTGTCAAAGGTCGACGCGATAACGAGCTTGAGTACGCGAAGCACGTCTGGGTGAATTTCCCGAGCGGCCACGGCGTTCACAGTGCGATCATGCCGGAGAACACTCCGTTCGTGGACACCTTTAAGAATGACCCGATTGTCGCAGAGTACTTCCGGCACTGTCACGAGGAGCGTCAGCGGCGCCTCGGAGATCAGGCCCGACTCGTTCCGTTTGTGGGCACCATCTTCCCGAACGCATCTTTCCATGGAAAGCAGCCGCGTTCCATCTGCGTATGGCATCCACACGGTCCGCAAGCGACCGAGGCATGGCGTTTCTTCCTCGTGGACAAGGCCGCACCGCAAGAGGTGAAGGACTTCCTGCGCAAGTACTACATGCGGTATTCGGGCCCTGCCGGCATGACCGAGCAGGACGACATGGAAAACTGGAATTACGCTACAGCTGGTAGCCGGGGCGTCATTGCGAAGCGCTATCCGTACAACTATCAGCAATCGCTGGGTACAGCACTACCTGCTGGCGAAGGTCCGGTGGCCGGCAACGTCAGTCTTCAGGTTAGCGAAGAAAACCCGCGTCAGTTCTACCGCCGCTGGCGCGATTACATGAACGGTGCCGACTGGGAAACGCTCCTCGGTCAGCGCGACCATGTAGCAGCAACGGCTGCACAAGGTTAAGGGCATCCGCGATGCCAGTCACTATCGTTACCGGAGGTACCTTCGGACTGGGTCAGACGATCGCTATCGATCTGGCTCGACGGGGTCACAAGGTCGTTGCTTTCGGCCTGCGCAACGCGCAGGTTTCCAGCATGGCCGAAGGATTCGAATCAATCCTCGCTGAAATCGAGAGCAGTGGTCTGTCCGATTCCATTGACGTGCTCGATGTGGATGTCTCGGATGAAAGCGCGGTGCAAGCTGTCGTCGAGCACACGGTGCAAAAACATGGCACGGTCGACGGGCTTGTGAACAATGCCGCGATCGGGCCTCTCGGAACTGTTTTGACAACGGAACCGGCCATGTTCGATCGCATCCTCGCCGTCAATGTGCGTGGAACCTACCTGTGTTGCCGCCACGTGATCCCTCACATGGCAAAGGCCGGTGGGGGATCGATCGTCAACATCGGCTCAGGTGCGGGATATGGCAAGCCGAACATGGCGGCCTACGCCAGTTCCAAGGGCGCAATCCAGGCCCTCACCATGGCCATGGCTTACGACCATTTCGCGGACCGCATCCGTGTGAACCTCGCTATCCCCGGAGGCGGGGGCATCGTATCCGGCATGAGCATTGGTCGGTTCAATGGCGATGAAGCGCTCTTCAAGAGTCGGAACATTTCCGGAACGGTGGCCGGTAGGCCGGTGGATGGGCACGATCTTGGAAATGCCGTGGCGTTTCTTCTATCGGACGAGGCAGCGACGATCTCGGGAACGGTGATCGATGTCGGCTGCTTCTTCCATCAGGGTGGCCCTCTCGGCCGCAAATAACGAATGCATGGATGGAGCAATCAAAATGACCGAACTAGCAACTGAAGTCGAAGCATCACAGCAGCCCAAGGAAGAGCGGATCGTCCGCGATGCCAGGTACTATGAGATCAAGCGCGAGATTGAGGAGCATCTGTACGACGAAGCCGCAATGCTTGATGAGCGGCGCTTTCGTGAGTGGCTTGATACCCTCGCCGAGGATCTCGTCTACTTCATGCCGATGACCTATAACGTCAAGTTTGGTGATCATGAGCGGCGTGAACGGACCCGCATCGAAAAGGATATGAGCTGGTTTAACGAAGGTAAGTGGACGTTGACCAAGCGCGCTGAACAGATTCTGACCGGTGTGCATTGGGCGGAAGAGCCGTTGTCGCGGCTGTGCCGCCTCGTGTCGAACGTGCAAGTCACGGCGATCCGGGACAATGAGCAAGGCGAGCAGGAAGTCAGCGTCTCCAGCCGCTTCATTACCTATCAGAACCGCTGCGAGTACGAGGAATATTACTTCGCTGGCTCGCGCCATGACGTACTTCGCCGTGTCGGCGATAGCTGGAAACTGGTTCGCCGCGAGATCCATCTCGGTCAGACGGTGTTGTTGGCCAAGAACCTCACGATTTTCTTCTAAAGGTAAGCATCATGATTAACTTCATGGATCTCAAGGCTGGTCAACGACTGAAGCTGAAAGAAGGGGTCCTTGCCGAGGTGATTGAAAACCTCGGCGACGGCATCTGGGTACAGGTACGATATCTGGAAGCACCTGACTCTCCCTCGATTGTCGGCACAGAAGAGCTCTGTCATTGCGAGGAAGCCGTTGGGCTTGCCTGAGCGGGCAAGCCGACTTAGCTCTTGAACGACGAAAGCCGCATCGCTATAAACGTTAGCCGGTAAATCCCTCGAAAACATTCTTAGTGGTAAGGGCGGGTCGATACTGACGTATCGACCCGCTGCTGTTGTCTCCATCCCTTCCTCGATCAGCCTTGACGTTCAAGTCGAAGGCGACTCTCTTTGTTGCGCAGGCGCGCGGCCACATAACTATGTCATCCATATCCCACCTTCTCAAAGACCCGACGCTTATTCGGACACAAGCTTTCATCAATGGAAAATGGGTCAATGCGTTCGCAAATGAAAGCTTTGACGTGAGCGACCCCGCAACGGATGCAGTGATTGGTGCGGTTCCTCTGATGGGGGAGGCAGAAACCAAGCAAGCCGTCCTTGCCGCGCATAATGCGTGGCCGATCTGGAAGCAGCGCACGGCGCGTGAACGAGGTGCGGTGCTCAGGAAGTGGCACGACCTTCTGCTTTCGAATATCGACGACCTTGCTGTGATCCTGACGAGTGAGCAGGGGAAGCCGATCGCAGAGGCACGTGGAGAGATCCAATATGCGGCATCCTTTCTGGAGTGGTTCGCTGAGGAAGCGAAACGCGTGTATGGGGATACGATTCCCACACCAGCGAGCGACAAGCGCATCCTGGTAACGAAGGAACCGGTCGGTGTGTGCGCCGCTATTACACCCTGGAACTTCCCTGCCGCGATGATCACGCGTAAGGCCGCGCCCGCGCTGGCAGCCGGGTGCACCATGGTTGTCAAGCCAGCAGAAGCGACACCTCTTACTGCTCTCGCGCTCGCGGTGCTTGGAGAGCGTGCCGGTATTCCGGCCGGCGTTTTCAATGTGGTGACCGGCGACCCGAAAAAGATCGGTGCTGAGTTGACAAGCAATCCCCTGGTCAGAAAGGTCTCATTCACGGGATCGACAGCTGTGGGTCGATTACTCGCGAGTCAAAGTGCTTCCACGTTGAAAAAGATGTCGCTGGAACTGGGCGGCAACGCTCCTTTCATTGTGTTCGAAGATGCCGACATTGATGCGGCAGTGGCAGGGGCGATCGCCTCGAAGTATCGAAACAGCGGACAGACATGCGTATGTACCAACCGCTTTTACGTGCATGAAAATGTCTATGAAGAGTTTTCCACGAAGCTGTGCGCGGCTGTGAGGGATCTCAGGGTTGGCAATGGATTGACAGAGGGAACAACGCAAGGTCCGTTGATCAATGAAGACGCAGTCAAGAAGATAGAGGCTCACATCAAGGACGCGGTAGAAAAAGGCGCGCAAGTTGTCGTGGGTGGCCACCGTCATGAGAAAGGTGGGCGCTTCTTCGAGCCGACCGTGCTCAGGGATGTAACAAAGGAAATGGCAGTCGCGAACGAAGAAACCTTCGGACCCCTCGCGCCCCTGTTCCGCTTTACCTCCGACGAAGAGGTCGTCGCTTTTGCCAACGACACGGAGTATGGGCTCGCTGCATATTTTTTCAGCCGGGACCTCGCTCGCGTCTGGCGGGTTGCAGAGTCACTCGAATACGGCATGGTCGGAATAAACACCGGATTGATCTCAAACGAAGTTGCACCGTTTGGCGGCGTAAAACAGTCTGGAGTCGGTCGTGAGGGTTCGCACTACGGGATGGATGACTACATGGTAGTTAAATACTGGTGCGTGGGCGGCCTCTAATTGCAGTTGAGTAAGCGCGGTTTTATCCCGATTCTATTGGGGTGCCGCGCTACTCGCCGTTGGCTAATAGTCTCCTGGCAGAAAGACGCTCATAGCTGATCGAATGGGTAGCGGCATCGATCGTCTTTCCCGTTTAGGGATTGCTGCGGTTGTTCGTGCGGTAGAGCGTGCGGCGGCAGTCGACGGGCCTTTTCCCCCCGCGATCCCCATTCTAGAACAGGTGATTGATGCCAATCGCCACGCCAGTCTGGTTTGCTCCGGCGACGATTCCAGAACCGAATCCAGCGACGCCGAGGTTTGAGCCGTTATTGTTTTTCACATAATTGATTTCGGCATAAAGGCTCGTTCGCTTGGAGAGCGAGTAGGCGGCATTGACACCGAAATCGATCGGATGTTGACCCGCAGTGGTGATGTCTGTGTAGTACGTTGCGGCAGCCAGGGAAAAAGCCGGAGTGAAGCGATATTGCATGCCCCCGAAGTACATGTCCGAGCGTGCGGCCGTTGCCGGAACGGAACTGTTGAACCACTTGTATCCCGCGAACAGTTTAAGTCCGTTGGCAACCTGGTATGAGGCACCTACCGCAAGTCGCTGCTCCTTATTACTCTGGGTTTCCACAGACGTTCCACGCCGCATATCGTAGGCGACGGCTACCAGAAACGATCCCGTGGCAAATGATGTTCCCAGGCTAGCTTCCTGGCCGACGCGGAACTCACCTGGTACCTGACTGCCGTTCACAATCGTCGCGTCGTAGCCCGTGCTAAACAACGCGTCGACTGTAAAGGGGCCGAGATTGACGAAGTACTTGGCCGAGTTGTCGGCGCGATTGGCAAATTGCGTGTCTTGGGTAGCAAGAGACCAACTGTAGTAGGAAAGCGGATCCAACGGATAGAAATAGTCATAAAGGACTGTCTTTTGCCGACCCAAAGTCAAGGTGCCATAAGGCGACTGGATGCCGACAAATGCCTGACGCCCGAAGAGGCGCCCTCCCTGCTGAAGTGTCCCGTTTGCTACGCTGAACCCGCTCTCAAGCGTGAAAATTGCCTTGTAGCCACCGCCAAGATCTTCGACGCCCTTAAATCCAAATCGGTCCGCCGCCTGGCCACCAGAAAGCATTTGAATTGCGGAGCGATTCTTGCCATCTACATGAGCCGCATTGGTAATGTAGGAGATACCTCCGTCAATGATTCCGTAGAGCGTGACGCTAGATTGTGCGTGTGCTGCAGTAGCGATAACACTTGCCGTGGCGAGCATTGATTGAAGCAAAATAGACGTTCTGATCGATTTCATGGATGTCTCCTGTTTTTTTATAAGTAGAAGTGACGCCTTCAAAAGGAAGGCTGTGCTGTGGCGCAGGATCGTTTGCCACAGCAGGAAAGCAATCAGTTGCTAGCTACCGCAGGGGTGGAATCACTCCTCATCGTCGAGTCGTTAATGGCCGGCGCTTTGCGGAGGTTTACGAAAATCAGAAGCACTGCGCCGCAGACAGGGCCGACGGCGAGTGTTAGAAGAGCCATAAAGAACGAATGCGTAGAGGCGTAGACCTGACCTACGGCGATTGGAGCAATGGCGCTGCCGGATTGCCATACCGCATTCGTGAGGCCAGCTGCCGCCCCCGCAAATTTGACACCGGATGCCTGTGTCACCTGCGCGATGAGTACAGGGGTATAGCCGAAAGCAACCGCTCCGAGGAACGGAGCAACCAGATAAAACTGCAACACGGTCGAACACTGTGCAAACACGAGCAGCATGGCCGAGAAGCAAAGGAGCACTCCGATCGCGAGCAACTTCGTGCGACCGCGCAGTAGGTCGGAACCCCAGCCTAGGAGGGGTTTTGCTATGACGGCGCCGACCCCAAAAAGCGCCGATATCGAGCCAGCAACGACCGGAGCAATGCCATACTGTTTGGTCATCAATGCGTTGCCCCATGCACCAAAACCAACAGTAGCCCACAACGCTCCGCAGCCTGCAAACGCAAGCAGCACCAAGTTGCGGTTCTTAACCAGTTCGCCGATTTCCCGCCGCGAAATGCGGACCGATAGCGCTTTGAGGGGGCTGTCGCGCAGCAGAAGAACGCAGACAATAGCCCATGCGAACGTGACTGCTCCGAGTGCCCGGAATGCAGTCTGCCAACTGAAGGCGGTTGCCAGGCTCGGGACGATCGCGTTTGCTATCACAAGCGCGAGCGAAGTAGCGGTAGAGTAAAGACCGATGGCTCGTCCCCGATCCTTCCCAAACCATGCAGTGATGATCTTCACCCCTGCCGAATAGTCTGCACCGGCCGCGATGCCCATCACGAACTGTACAGCGAAGCCTACAGTCAGGTTACGCGTGAAACTGAATCCAAACGTGGCAATGCCGAGAGGAATCATTGCCCAGACTAGAGTTCGCTTTCCGCCGATGGTGTCGGTGATCAGTCCACCGGTTATGTTAGCCAATACGTAGCCGACGTAAAAGGCAGTGACGAAGGCGCCCAGAAGGGCGACTGAAATACCAAGAGAATGTCCCACGGGCGCGGCAACTGTGCTCCATGCTACGCGATCGACGTAGCTGAGAAGAAATGCTATCCAGACGACGAATAAAACCACCCAACGGTAAGCAGGCGGCTTTGTCTCCGTGATGCTAGCGGTGTCGGTGCACGCGTTTGCGGCGGCGCCGGTGCGGAGTGTCTCCATCTATTCTTCCTATGCGTTCAGCACGCGTATGTGGGTAGGGGGCGTCGTTCGTATGTCTGCGTCGCTCACTCGTGTCTTACCGTGGTTCGATATTGTCCATCAGGCAGACGCACGTCTCATTTTATAGGTGAGTATCGGGCTTGCCGCTTCGGCTGTCACGTCTGGTTTACGAGAATAAAATTCGTATGATGGACATGTTCTTGCTTCGGAGGGGCATCGTCGCAGATAGGCTGTAGTTGAGGACGAGACGGGCCGCCGTGTTGAATCGTTACCTATATCTCGTTACTATCGATTGACCGAACTCGTTTTTTATCAATAAAATGAGATTTAAATCCATCAAGCGAACGAGTGTGGCGGCCCATAAAAGAAGTTGGATCGGCCGCGGGAAATCTTGGCTTGGATGAAACTACGAGCGGCGAGCAAGGGATGACATCGACGGCATTTTCAGTTGCAGATTGTTTTAGCCGTACTTATGCAGAGGCGAGAGGAAAGTTCAGGTCTGCAGCGCATCTGATCGGTGCGAATGTGGTCGCTGACATTCACCCGGAGTTACGTGGGATCGAGGGAGAGGAGCTTGCGATCGATGTTGTCTACATCGGTCCGGACAACCCTTCGCGACTGACGATCGTCACATCGGGTACGCATGGCGCCGAAGGATACTGCGGAAGCGCATGTCAAACGGCGTTGCTGCGTGACAGGCAACTGCTGGATCGTTTCGAACAGGGTTCCGGAGGTCTTTTGCTTGTCCACGCAGTGAACCCCTATGGTTTCTCGTGGATGCACCGTACCAACGAAGACAACATCGACCTGAACCGCAACGGGGTGCAGTTTCCTCTAGTGGACAGGGATGATGCCGATTACCAGCGGCTGGAACGCCTGCTTGTCGGCGAGAGCTGGCCCCGCACGCACGACGAAGCCAACAAGCTCGCCGCTTACTGTGAAAAAAACGGTGGTCTGGCGATGTTGTGGAAAAAGCTGAGTGGCGGCCAATACAGCTATCCGGATGGGCTTTTTTATGGCGGAACTGCATCCTCGTGGAGCATTAACGTCGTTCGGGAAGTTTTGTGCCGATATGCGGGCGGCTCGATGGATGTCGCGTGGATCGACATCCATACCGGTTTGGGTCCTTATGGACATGCGGAGAAGATCTTTCCCGGACGGCAGGAAGATGTTGGGTTCGCCAGAATGCTCTGGGGGAGCGATGTTGTCGACACTTCGAGCGGTCGCTCTGTGTCAGGCGGGGTGTCTGGCTCCGTCATCAAGTTAATTTACGAAGTTTGCCCGTCTGCTCGCGCCGCAATCCTCGGTCTCGAATTCGGCACAGTGCCTTACGACCAGGTAATCGATAGTCTCGTCGCCGATGCGTGGCTGCGCCGGCAACGAGCGCCCACGCCGTCGCAGAGCGCGGGAGTGGCTGCCTTGGTACGCAGCGCCTTCTACTGCGAGTCAGATGACTGGAAGGGAAGTGTGTTGGGTCAGGCGAGGATGGTTTTTTTGCAATGCGCGGTCGGCATGACCACCTGAACCGGTGGCGCGAGAGTGATGAGCCCCACGTTAATTATGTTCCGGCATCTGAGAGAACAGGTTTTAGATGATGGGTATAGGCGGAGTTGCCGGACAGTTTCTGCGCAGAATCCGGCGGCGCAATTTCCGGTCGCGCTTTTGGTCAGTTGATCGAGTTGGGTGCTATGCCGCGGTGCTACAGCCGGCGCAACCAGTAGGCTGCGAAGTTCGTATTTGCTCGGCCGTTTCAGCGAGGACGAAATTGAATTGAGTGCGAGTACCTTCTTGCGACTCTACACCGACTGACAGGAAATTCGGCCGATCGCTCGAATCGAGACGTCGGTTTGATCGGCCGACGTGAGTCGAAAGGCTTGACCCCAATGGAGGTGGTTCTATTTCGAGCTCAACTGCCTCCCGTCACTCGCTGCCCTTGCGCATAACGTGTGTCGCGACGGGATTTAATTTTTTTGAACCAGATAGCAGGAGACAGTCATGCATTCGACCGATGAACAGCGACTTGAACAGGCAGCAGAAACCGCCGCAGACGTCAACCCAAATGCGGCTGCCGAACAAGAAGCGCGTGTTGAACTCGCGTCATGCTACCGACTCTTCGATTGGCTTGGATGGACGGAGCTGATTTTTAATCACATCACCGTTCGCGTCCCTGGAACCGAAGGCGAGACAACGCAATACCTGATTAACCCGTTCGGATTGCACTATTCAGAAGTAACCCCGGAAAACCTTGTCAAGATTGATATCAGCGGCAAAGTGATCGGCCAATCTGATTACGCGGTGAACAAGGCAGGCTTTGTCATCCATTCCGCTCTGCACGCAGCGCGCGAGGATGCTCATTGCATTATGCATATGCATACGACAGCGGGCTGCGCAGTCTCGTGCAAGGAAGAAGGCCTTCGCCACGACAACTTTTACAGTGCCATGCTTTTTGACGACGTTGCGTACCATGATTACGAAGGCGTCACGACAGACTTGAGCGAGCAGCCGCGACTTGTTGCATCGATCGGTACCAGAAACCACGTAATTCTTCGCAACCATGGAATTCTTGCCATGGCGGCTGATCTCCCTACGGCATTTAACAGACTGTGGACCCTTCAGCGAGCCTGTGAGATACAACTTGCATCCGACGCTGGTCACGGCCCAAACCGATCTATTAGTGAGTCAATCCTTCGTGCAGTTCCCGCGACCCGGGTCGGCGGCCGTGCCTCGGTTAACCGGATGATTTTCGACGCGATGGTGCGCAAAGCGGCGATCAGCTTTAGCTAACTTTCACCAGACGTTATTCAGTATCGAGCCGTCGTGGCGAGAAGGTCGCTGTGCGGGGACTTACCAAAGAAGATGCCGGCCGGTCCGTACATGGCAAACTACCCATCAACGTGCCCTTCCTGTCCGGTGAGGCCAGCACAGGAAGATGCTCAGCGATCTCAGTCGTCCCGGCAGGTCTTCTCTGTTGGTTTAGCTTTCTTCATACCTGCGATCGACCGACGGCCGAATGGCCGGTTATCTCGTCTTGCGGGCTTCGCATGCGTCGGTGGCATGTCACCAGCAACGCGATGCGAGCCTTCCTTTAGCTGAATTTGGATGATCTTAACGGCGCGAGCACCAGCCGTGAACCATCACACCTGAATAGTGAGGGTTCTGAGTTCGGTAAACTCGTGAATGGCAGCATTCCCGCCAAATCGACCATAGCCGCTTGCCTTCACCCCGCCAAAGGGCAATTGCGATTCACTCTTCACTGTGGGTGAGTTAATGTGGCATATCCCTGTCTCAATGCGCTGGGCCACGTCAAGCGTGCGGGCAAGATCTCGGCCGAACACAGCGCCAGCGAGGCCATATTCAGTGTCATTTGCGACGCGAATAGCTTCCTCGGCGTTATTGACTCGAACGATGGGCGCGACTGGACCAAAAGACTCCTGATCATAGATGTCCATTCCTGGAGCAACATGATCAAGGACCACGGGTCGGAGGCGAGTCCCGTCGCGCTGGAGCGGGGTGAGCAACTTCGCTCCCTTGTTGATGGCGTCCTGCACCATTGCTTCAACATGTACAGCCGCGTAGCAACTGATGAGACCGCCTTCCTGCGAGAGGTTTGCCGCTTTCAGCACAAGGAGTTCCGCGAAGCGATCGGCAATTTTCGCGTCCACAATAACCCGCTCGGTCGACATGCAGATTTGTCCCTGATTCATGTAGGCGCCGAAGCTGGTCGCAGCAGTAGCTTTCTCGAGATCAGCATCTTCAAGGACGACGATTGGTGATTTTCCGCCGAGCTCAAGCACTGCAGGCTTAAGATATTTGCCAGCGAGGGATCCGATGATGCGTCCGACTTTTGTCGATCCGGTGAAGTTCACGCGGCGCACAGCCGGATGCGCGATCAAAGTCTCAACCGTCAGCGCGGCGTCCTCTGGACGGTTCGTCACAATCCGGACCACGTCGGCAGGCAGTCCTGCCTCGCGCAATACCTCCCCGATGAGCCAATGACTACCAGGGCATGCCTCCGATGCCTTTAGAATTGCGGTATTTCCGCACGCGATGGGCATCAAAACAGCGCGTAGGCCGAGCAGAAGTGGCGCATTCCACGGAGCGATACCGAGCACTACGCCCACGGGCGTCCGGATGGTCATGGCGAAACAGCCAGGGACATCAGACGGGATCGTTTCTCCCCTGATCTGGGTCGTCAGAGCTGCTGCTTCGTTTAATGCACCTATTGCTCCTCGTACGTTGAACTGCGCCCAGGTGACTGATGTTCCCGTCTCCGCAACCATGCAATCTATCAGTCGATCTGAATAGTTTTCCATAACCGCGGCTGCTTTCAGCAACACACTGCGTCGGTCTTTGGGCGAAGTCTTCGACCAGGACGGAAACGCCTTCGCTGCGGCTGCGGCAACAGTGCAAACATCGTCAACGGTTGCAGCTGTGGCAGTAGTTACGGTTTGACCGGTGATAGGGCTTTTAACTTCAAACGCAGGCGACTCAGGGAAAGTAATTGCTCTCATACTTCGCTCCGTGCGTTCTGGTCGCTGTAGCTCTTAACCGTATCGGCGAATCGTGACGATGTAAGACCGCCTTCAGTCGGGATGTCCGCTCCTACAATCCAACCGGACGCCTTGCTCAATAGGAACAGGACGACCGGCGCAATATCGTCCGGGGTCGCTGCGCGCCCAGTTCTATGGATGATGTCAGCGACGTGCGCTTCGCCCATCGACTTACGGAAGTCTTCAAGAATTGGAGTCTGCACAGGACCGGGGCTGACGCAATTCATCCGGATACCAGTGCGGCGCTCCAGCGCGTTCGCCGTTCCGAGCGTCCAGACGACCACGGCTTCCTTGAATTTTCGATATGCCTGGTCACTCATTTCCGGATGAGCTTTGATCCAGGCTTCTGCTTCATCCCAGTCGTCGATCGAGGTAAGTTCGCACAGAGCGGCAGCCCGCTCCCGCCATGCGGACCCAGCCATGCTGGCAAGATTCACGATCGACGAACCTTTTGGCATCTGTGGAACAAGACCGGCTGTGATTGCTTTCAGACCAAGATAGTTCACTCGCCATACGACTTCGTCGGGGAGGGTGCCGGGAACACCAGCTATGTTCGCAAGACCGTTGATGACGATGCTCTTAAGACTGCCGACGGCGCGAGCGATGCTCTCAGGATCAGACAGATCGGCACGCACGAAGCGGAAAACTGGAAAGTCGGGCTCGTCCCGATCAAGTGCGATCAGATTGGCGCCATTTTCGATAAGGAGTTGTGCAGTCCGTCGGCCAATGCCGGACGTGGCGCCGGTCACAACAATGGTCTGATCCGAAAAATCCAGTAATGACATCCTTTTTCTCCTTTCGTGATTGCAATTGATTTGTACGCAAGCGGTATCAGTTAATTTTCCTGATAAATGGAGCTTCTCGCTAAGGAGCAACTTCAGGAATGTCTGGCGCCAATTCTTGCGCGGGTGATCAGCTCAGGTGTGTGCGTCAATAGAGCGTGTTTAATTCTCGTTGACGACCTTTCCCGAAAAGCGTTTGAGAAAAAACACCGCGATGACAGTCAAGGTCGCGCAGAACGCCATGAACGCGGATGGCGCGGCGTTGTTGCCAGTTAGCTTGATCAATGAAGTAGCGATCAACGGGGCAGTGCCGCTAAATATAGTGAAACCGATGTTGTAGGTCACTGCTACGCCAGAGAAGCGCACGCGCGTTGGAAAGAGGTCAGCAATCGCGCTTGCGAACGTCCCACTGGTGAAGCCGCCTGCCAATGCGGCCAGTGACAGGAGAACCGTGAGGTTGATGGAGTGGCTCGACAGCGCGAGATAGAACGGATAGCTGAACAACACCATCAGAAGCGCTCCCGTACCGAGGATGAACCGTCGTGGCATTCGGTCGCTCATGTATCCCCAAAACAGAATGCCTGCCGACAGAACGACAAGCGCGACATTCTCAGCCAGGGCTGCCTGCCTGGCGTCATATTGGAGAACTCTTGCCAGATGCGCGGGCATATGGGCGAACATCAGACCGTTGTAACCAGCAACGGCGGTGGTGGCGCCGATCGCGATCAAGACCGGCTTACCATGTTCTCGAAGTACTTCCCTCAGTGGGTGTTTGGCGGCTGTATGTTTCATTTGCGAAAACTCGCGCGTCTCTTCGAGTTTTCGTCTCATCCAGAAACTGCAAAGCCCGAAGATTCCGCCGGCGATGAAGGGAAGGCGCCATCCATAAGTTGATAGCTCGGCCGAGCTCATCGCATGTTGCACCACGAGATTGGCAACCGTGCCAAAAATAACCCCAAGGTTCACGAAGAAAAACACGAAGGCGCACGCAAATCCCGCACGGTGAGGGACGGTTTCGACAACGTATGTGATGGATCCTGGCATTTCTCCGCCAAGGCAGAAACCTTGCACAAGCCGTAGCGAAATCATGAGCGCTGTCGAAAAAACTCCCCATGTGGCATACGTTGGAATGAAACCCATAGCCAAAGTGGAGAGCGATACCACCATGACGGAAATGATGAATACAGGCTTGCGCCCGAAACGGTCGCCAAAATGACTAAGGATGAGACCGCCGAGCGGTCTTGAAAGGTAGCCGATTGCGAACACGGCGAAAGAAAGTACGAGAGCGACAACCGGGTCCGCCATAGGAAAGAACGCAGAACCAATGTACTGCGCAAAAATCCCGTAGATGATGAAGTCGTAGAACTCGAGCGCCCCGCCAAGACTCGCGAGGATGAGCATCCGCCATTGAGCAAATGTCAGAGACTCCGAGCTGGCTTCTGCTACAGCGGCGTCACTGTTCAAGTTCATTGTGTCTCCATAGGTTTTTTTGGTGAATCGCAAACTCAGAGCATTGCCGTGGAAAGCCAGTGCGGTGCGACTTATCTTCATCTGACGCGGAGCGCCTAGCGTATTTGTTGTCCGCTATGCGGACACAAGTATCACAATTAGAAGTATCGGATGACAGATTGGGACTGTCATGCTGGGGTTTACGTGTGTCCGCAAGGCGGACACTTTGAGTCCGACCGCATCAGTCATTTAGTAGGTGCCCCGGCGAACAGGAACGCATCTCGCAACGTAAGGGTCCGGTGAAGTCACGTTGAAGCTGTGGTCTGCGCATAGGAGCATCGTGTCCATCAAAAACGTGATGGAGACGTGTACACGATGGCGGACAACGATCGGGTTGATGATGAAGTGGT
>NZ_JAYXBK010000012.1:0-180116 GCF_036016995.1 Paraburkholderia sp. MPAMCS5 | reverse complement strand
GTTGCCCATGCCAATGACGTGATTGCCGTTCGCATCCGCATGCGTGCGATAAGTCGGGACGCTCAGGTCCATCAGGCCGTAAAGCTGCACGCTCGATTGCGCGTAGGCACCGCTTGCTCCGAACGCAGCCGCCGCGACCGCCAGCGAAAGATACTTATGTTTCAAGATCGTCTCCTCAAATTGAGTACTGTGTTGTGTGACGCGATATGCGCGCACTCACAACTTATTTGCCGCTGACAAACTCGTTCGTATAGGTCTTGCCGAGTTCGATATGCTTGCCTTTCACCGACGGATTGAACGCAGACAACACCTTGAGCACAGTGGCCGGGCCATCTGCCGGCATCTTGCCGTCCGCTGTGTACATGGGCAGCGAAGCCTTCAGCGCGCTCACGTAAAGCGGCTTGTCTTTCTGATAATCGTCGGGCATCTTCGCGGCGATCTCTTCCGCGCTATGCGTGTGGATGAACTGCATCGTGCGAACGAATGCATGCGCGAGTTTGGTCGCCTCGGCCTTGTGCGAATCAGCCCACGCGGCCTGCACATAAAGACTCGACGCCGGATAGGTGCCGCCCAGCGCCGCCTTCGTGCCCTCGACCGAGCGCATATCCACCAGCACTTTCGCTTCGCCGGACTTCTGCAACGCAGACGCCGTGGGCTCCGTGGTCATGCCCGCGTCGATGCGGCCTTGTTTGATCGCCGCGATAAAGCTCGCATCCGCGCCGACCGGCAACATCGTGTATTCCGTCGACTGGATGCCATGTTGGCTGGCGAGGTATTGCGTCAGAAAACTGGTTGACGAACCGAGGCCCGTCACGCCGAGCGTTTTGCCTTTGACGTCGCCCATGGATTTAAGCGTAGCGGCTGCTTTGGTCGACACCATTTCGACCTCGCCCGGCACCTGGCCGAACACGACGATCGCCTTGACGTCCTTGCCCTTGGTTTGCAGATCGATCGTGTGGTCGTAGAAGCCCACAACGGCCTGGACCGCGCCCGCCAGCAATTCGTTTTCGGCGTCGACGCCCGCGGGCTGGGAAAGCAATTCGACGTCCAGTCCTTCGTCCTTGAAGTAGCCAAGCTGTTCTGTCAGGCGGGCCGGCAGATAGATCAGCTTGGTGATGCCGCCCACCATGATCGTGATCTTGCCGCTATCCGCGGCTGCAGCGTGCTGCGAGGCAAGGCTGAACAACAGGCTGGAAGCAATAGCTATATGACGGAACACACTGGACTTCGGTCGCATCGATAGTCTCCATTATTGTCGGCAGCGAAGTGCTGCCTGTTTGCATCGATGGCGCGATTATGAAAGGTCCAATCCTTCCTGCCGCTTTCACGGAAACGCATTTTGCTTAGGGGATTTCCATGAGAGCGCACTGACTCTCCGTGCAAGCACAAAGGCATTGCAATCTGCAAGAGCCGCTTTCTATTGACCGACTGATAGAGCGCCTGGATGGCCAAAGTTCTGCATCAGGATTCCTGACTGATCGTTTGCCGTTCGATAAGCGGCATGCACGTCGCATAGTCAATGAATGTAGCGATTACCGCATTGCATCATGGAAAACCCGCATCATCAGTTGTGGCTATTGAAAGCGTCCAGAAGGTTCTACTCTTCTAGAATTCCACCATCGATCGGGCCAAACCCATCGTGCTTTCGACGCCGACCTTTAATGACCCGCAAGCCGCGATTTCCGCACCATGACTAGTGATGGCGTTGAACATTTTCTGATTCGCGGCGTGACGTCGCAGCGCAAGGTCTTCCGGCCAGGCGACTGGGCCGAGCGCTTGAGCGGCGTGATTGCGCTGTTCGTCAGCGAACGCTGTCCTGACAAGCGCGGCGTCGGTGCACGGCTCGCGATGCCGGTCGTGATGCAGGACGTCAAATGCCTGCGCATCGCGTACGAATTGCGGCATCTCTGCCCCGACGCATTTGACTTCGTGATGCGATTCGCGAGCGACAACGACCTGAGCGTCGATGTCTTCACTCTGGCGCATCAGAAGCACGGACAGGACATATCTTCCGTTACTTAGTTATCCGCATCGATAACAGAAATAGTGAAGCGCATGTGTTTAGCTGTGCCGCACACGCAGTCAGTTAGCGGACGCTACCGCAGAAACCGTATTGAATCGCGAGGCCGGTAATCACCGACGGCCCGCCAAATCCAGGAGGCACGCTGTGTCCACGACCCCAAATACTCCCGACCAAATGCCGCCAACACCCGCGCAGGTGTCGAACCAGCCAACGCGATTCTGGCCCGAAGGCTGGTGGAAGCTGATGGAGTACAGAATCGGCATCATCCCGTTGCCGGTGTATTTCGTTCTGCTCGCGCTGATCACCGGCTTTGCGGTAACCGGCAAAGTGCCTGGCGAAATTTCAATGGCGATCGCGGTGCTCGCGTTCTTCGGCTTCACTTGCGCCGAGATCGGCAAGCGTCTGCCGATTCTGCGCAATATCGGCGCGGCCGCGATCTTCGCGACCTTCGTGCCTTCCGCGCTCACTTACTATCACGTGTTGCCGAAGCCCATTCTCGGGCTCACGATCGAGTTTACGAAGTCCACCAACTTTCTTTATCTGTTCATTGCGTCGATCATCGTGGGCAGTATTCTCAGCATGGACCGGCGGCTCCTGATCAAGGGCTTTCTCAAGATCTTCGTGCCACTCGCACTCGGGTCGATCGCCGCATGCATGGTCGGTATCGCGGTCGGCGCCGCGTTTGGACTCGGCGTGCGTCATACACTGCTTTACATCGTCGTGCCGATCATGGCAGGCGGCGTCGGCGAAGGTGCGATTCCGCTGTCGGTCGGCTATTCGGAGATCATGCATTTGCCGCAGGGCGAGTTGTTTGCGCAGGTGTTGCCGCCGGTGATGCTCGGCAGTCTCACCGCGATTGTTCTCGCCGGCGCGCTCGATATGCTCGGCAAGCGGTTCCCGCATCTCACCGGCGAGGGACGCCTGCAAGTCGGCGAAACGGACGAGATGGACCCCGTCGAAGACGAGATCCGCGGCCATGTCGATGTCACGCATATCGCGGCGGCCGGTATTACCGCGATCACGCTGTACCTGCTCGGCCTGATGTGTCGCAATCTCTTCGGCGTGCCCGCTCCTGTCGCCATGCTGTTTCTCGCCGTGCTGGTCAAGCTGGCGCGCGCGGTCTCGCCGCAGTTGCAGGACGGCGCGTTCGTCGTCTACAAGTTCTTTTCGACCGCGGTGACGTACCCGCTGCTGTTCGCGATCGGCGTCGCCATGACGCCGTGGGACAAGCTGATTGCCGCATTCACGTTCGCCAATATCGTGACGATCGTCGCGACGGTGGCCACCCTAATGGGCACGGGTTTTCTGGTTGGCCGCCGGCTCAAGATGTACCCGATCGACACCGCGATCGTAAATGCATGCCATAGCGGCCAGGGCGGCACCGGTGACGTGGCGATTCTCACGGCGGCGAATCGCATGCAACTGATGCCGTTCGCGCAGATCGCCACGCGCATCGGCGGAGCGATTGTCGTCACGCTTACGCTGATCGTGCTTGCGCATATCGGATGAAATGTTGCGGACCACGGTCGCCGATGCCCGGCAACGGGCATCGCGCCCGTTTCGTCATTCCGTCGTACTCGGATTCCAGAACGCCTGGCGAATGTACGGCATGGCGGCAAGATCCCGGACAATGCGATCGAGCTCGTCGGAGTCGGCGGAGATAGAGAGCAACGTTGCCACGATTTCCACGTCCTCGTCGCCGAACGGCTCGACGTCGAGATCGCCCAGCGGGTAGTTAGCGCGTTCGAGCAGCGACTCCAACATTGCGCGTGCCTGCTTCTGCTGCTCGCCTGCAACGATCACACGCAGTTGATAGGTCACTTCGCTTGTCAGGTCTGAAATCGGTTTGCGGTTGATCGAATTGACCACAGGCCTCAGCAATGTATTCGACGCCAGCACGAAGAGTGCGACAAGCGCCGCCTCCGCAATCAGACCCGCGCCCGCGCATGCGCCCACGGCGGCCGAACCCCATAACGTGGCCGCGGTATTCAGCCCGCGCACGTTCAGACCTTCCTTCATGATCGTGCCCGCCCCGAGGAAGCCGACGCCCGACACGACATAGGCCGCTACCTGGGTCGCGCCCGGCGCGCCGTTGAGTTGATGCGCCATGTCGACGAAGGCCGCGGCGCCCACCGCCACTAACGTGTTCGTGCGCAATCCGGCTGTGCGCTGACGGTATTGACGTTCATAGCCGATAACAGAACCCAGCACAAAGCCCGTGACGAGACTGATGATCGAGTCGATAAAGCTCGCGGCGTTAAAGTGCAGAAGAGCTTGCATGTATTGTTCTCTGGAGATGGCGTTGCCAATGCGGCTGGGCAAGCGAGCGGACAAATCTGTCTGCATACGAATATGACACGTAGAGTGTTGCGAGGCCGTGAATTTCGCTGCGGTAGTAAAGGGGCCTCTCGCATTCGACGCAAGCGCGCAAATCCTGCATTTTCTTTCACGTACTGTCACCGCTGAAAGAATCGGGGAATGACGCATCAATTGTTTTTGTTTTGCTTAACGAATGGGTTGACTCTGCAATCGAGCCGAAGCGGAAGATGTACTCATCGATAAGGAGCCGCCATGCCGGTTTGGTAGGCTCTCTTTCGCCGCTCGGACCATCGCTTCCGGTTCAGGAAGCCAACATCAACCAGAACATGGCGATGGCGGCGGCGGCCATTGCGCACGTCGCCGCCCATCCGGCGACACGCAATCGCATGGAAAGAACGAACTTGCCCATGACCTCGGAATTCATCGCCATGAACATGATGAGCACCATGATCGGAACCGACACGACGCCGTTGATCACCGCGCTCCAGTAGAGTGCCTTCACGGGGTCGATTGGCGTGAAGCTGATCACGAGACCGATCAAAGTCGAGACTACGATAATTCCGTAAAAGCGCTTTGCAAGTTGCGGCTTTAAAGCGAGGCTGTTTCTCCAGTTGAAGGTGCCGGCCATTGCATACGCGGCCGAGCCCGCGAGCACCGGCAATGCAAGCAGCCCGGTCCCCACGATCCCGAGGCTGAAGAGCAGGAACGCGAATTCGCCGGCCACCGGTTTCAAAGCCTGCGCCGCCTGTGAGGAAGTCTGGATGTCGGTCACGCCGTGCGAGTGCAAGGTCGCGGCCGTGGTCAAGATAATGAAGAACGCGACGATGTTCGAGAAGCCCATGCCGATCGAGGTGTCCAGGCGAATGCGCCGCAAAGTGGACGCCCCGTGGTCAGGTGCATATTTCAACGCCCGCTGGCCGGTTTCAGCGCGCATCTCCTCGACTTCCTGCGACGCCTGCCAGAAGAACAGATATGGACTGATCGTCGTGCCCAGCACGGCCACCACGGTCGTGATGTAGTCGTTGGTCCACGATATATGCGGAAAGACGATCGTGGCCAATACCGTGTGCCACGGAATGCGCACGACAAATACCGTCGCGACATACGCAAAGAGCACGAGTGTCAGCCACTTCAAAACCTTCACATAGCTGCGGTACGGCACGAACACTTGCAGAAAAACGGACAGCAAGCCGAGCCCGACGGTGTAGACCCGTGTCGGGCCGCCCACGATCAGATTGACTGCGGCGCCCATCGCCGTCAGGTCGGCGGCGATGTTGATCGTGTTCGCGGCAAGCAGCAGCAGAACCGCGCTGTACAGCAACCACGGCGGATAGTGGCGCCGGATATTCGTTGCAAGACCATGACCGCTGACCCTGCCGACCCGCGCGCTGATGACCTGAATCGCCACCATCAGCGGATACGTGATGATGACCGTCCACAGCATGTTGAAGCCGAACTGCGCGCCCGCCTGCGAATAGGTGGCGATGCCGCTGGGGTCGTCGTCGGCGGCGCCGGTGATCAAACCGGGGCCGAGCTTTTCGAGCCAGGACTGGACCTCTGAATCGGACTTCTGCGACGGATCGATATTGACGTTCATCGGACGAGTGCTTGTCGTTGTTGTCGGCGAAGGCGGCTGACTGCAATAGTAGCGTGCCGCGCCCGGCTTTCAAATGCACTCGGGAGATGCGCCTTGACTTCATGCAGGGTGTCTCCGCAACAAAACGCCCTCGTCAGGGCCCTTCGACTGAAAGCTGGTAAGTCACGTCCTCCAGAAAACCGGGCATGGCCACCGCCTCGACATGAACCGTATGCCGTCCCGGCGACAGTGGCCTGATGATCAGCCAATAGCCGTCACTCACGGAATATCCGGTGCCTGTACTCGCCGCGCCGCTGTCCGCAAACCAGTTCCGCTGCGGGACGCTGAAATAGAACAGCGGCGACTGAACGCGAAAAAGGCTGGCCCTTTCTTGCAGGCCGGTCACGGAAATTCCGTCGACGGAGGCATGCAGACTATGCGGAAGGACAGAATCCGCGAGCGACTTAGCGCAGACCCTGCAACTTGCGTCGTCGGTGCACGGACTGGGAAGCAGCTTCGGCGCCGTCTCCAGACTCGAACACTCGGCGCTCAGCAAAGGCACCATCAGGTAACGGCCGGCCGGCACTTTGCATTGTTCGATGACTCCGACGTCCGGCGTGCCATAGGCGGGTTCCGCCAGAAACCAGACGGGTCCGCTCTGACCGGCTGCACAAGACTGTCCGGTGGCGTAAAACGTGGGATTGGGAAGCTGATTGCCAAAGGGCAACGCCAACATCCATTGCCACCATGCCGCGGACCATTGACCGTAAGTCATTCCCTCCACGACCTGCTGCGGCGGCACGACAGCCGGGCTCTGGACTTGTGCCCACAGCGTCGCGGCTGGATACAGCAAGACAGCTGCAACGATTAGAAGAGTGCGCCGGAATCCCGCACGTATCGCGTGATAGTGCATCGTAACCTCCATCAATGTACTGTTCTTGTTCCGAACCATCGATTCGGCCGCTCACGCGGCATGAGGCTGGGCTTTCCGATCTGAGTTATGGTTGATCAAAAGTCTGCGGAATTCCCCGCCCA
This sequence comes from Paraburkholderia sp. MPAMCS5, assembly GCF_036016995.1. NCBI lineage: Bacteria > Pseudomonadati > Pseudomonadota > Betaproteobacteria > Burkholderiales > Burkholderiaceae > Paraburkholderia > Paraburkholderia sp. MPAMCS5. The sequence continues at coordinate 173,163 of NZ_JAYXBK010000012.1, read as the reverse complement.
CGCACCCGGCGCAGTGCGCTAATGCTTTATAGTCCCGTCATCTTAAGGATAACTGATGTATTTGCGGTCTACGGAAGGTTAACCATGACAAGCCGTCCGATCGCTATATCGCGGGCGGTCCGGGCCGGTCGTGTTCATCTGCGATTTATGGTCTACCTCGGGCCTGCCGATGCGCCAGCGCGACAACCTTTGCCGAACCGCTCAATGTTGAAGCTGTCACGGACGACTGCGGCGTCACTTCGGAGAGTATTGAAGTCGTGGAAAATTCGACTGTCAATGATTCTTCGCCGGCCTCCAGCCATGATTTGAGATCGGGACTCTTCCCTCGTATCAGGAACATCAGCAGAACCACGGCGATAATGACATGGAGCCAGAAGGCGGCTAGCTCGAAGCCCGCATATTCGTGTCTCATGTGACGCTCCAACTCAAGCTGTAAATCGCTTACCGTGCGCCTGGAATTTGAACGTGCACTGACGCATTGCGTGTGAAGCAGTCAGCATCTTCTAGCGTAGCCCACGCTACTTACAAACAGACACGCCCAGCCACACCCAGCCACACCCAGCCACGCTTATTCACGCTGTTCAGCACGCCATTCGATTGGCTCCGTCTGATGTCTGAAAGCACGTGGAAAGTAAATATTCAGCCACTAGCTATATTCGGCGATGTGATGAACGCTATCAGTCAATCGATAACAAAAAGACGACCGTTGCATTACCTATATCCAAGACGATTACGCACCATCGATAATTAAAAAGATGCGTGTGCGAAGGCCTTTTCAGATCGACGAAAAAGAACGGCGCTTTTGCCAGGCCCGGTGGATAGAACCGAAGCGACACGCAGACGAAATCATTGGCAACGCAAAAAAAACGAAGGACCGCGTTTGCGCAGCGCCTTCGTCAAAGTAACCAGTTTTCAGACCCGCGTCGCCTCACGCCATTTTCAGCACCACACGGAAACGCGCTTCTCCGCTCATCATCCTGTCATACGCTTCGGCCGCGCGTTCGAGCGGAAACACCTCGATCATCGGCTTGACGCCGGAGAGCGCGCTGAACGCCAGCGTGTCCTGCGAATCGGCGGAAGTGCCCGAGGGCCAGCCCTGAACCGAATGGCGTCCCATGATGAACTGCGTAATGGGCACCTCAACGGGTTCTTCCGACACGCCGACCATGATCATCTTGCCGTTCAACCCCAAGCCGCCGATCGCGGCGCTCATGGCTTTGCCGCTCGTGACCGTGGCCAGAATGACCCGCGCGCCGCCGAGCTTGCCGAGCGCTTCCGGAACATTTTGCGCGGAGCTGTCGATGTAGTGATGAGCCCCGAGTTCTTTCGCGAGCGCGGCCTTGTCCTGCCCACGCGCGATGGCAACGGTGTTAAAGCCCATCTTGCTCGCGAACTGAACGCCAAGATGCCCGAGGCCGCCGATACCAAGAATCGCCACGACATCCCCCGCCCGAGCGCCGCTATTGCGCAATGCGTTGAACGTGGTAATGCCCGCGCACAGCAAGGGCGCGGCATCGGCGTCGGCAAGCTCGCCAGGAATACTGGCGAGCGCCTCGACCGGGGCCACGATGAACTCGGCATAGCCGCCGTCATAACTGATGCCCGGCATCTGCGCTTTTTCGCAAAGGACGAAGTCGCCCTGACGGCAGCGGGCGCACCGGCCGCAATGGCCGCCATGCCAACCGACGCCGACACGCTGCCCGGGCGACCAACCTTCCACGCAGGCCCCGAGCGCATCGACGACTCCGGCTATCTCATGTCCCGGCACGCGCGGAAATTGCAGACCCGGCCAGTGTCCCTCCTTGGTCAGCGAATCGCTGTGACATATTCCGCACGCCTGAACCTTGATGCGAACCTGCCCTTCGCCCGGCTCGGGAATATCCCGTTCGACGAGCTGCAAGGGGCCTCCGGCGGATTCGACCTGTACAGCCTTCATCTTCGGCATGAATGTCACCTCGCTGGTCATCGATAGGGTCGGTATGCCGAAGGGCTGTCGCATTCACACGCGCCTCCGGCACGAAACCGGCGTTCAGCGCTTTTCTGACGCAGCACCGGGATCAGCGCCCGACACGCGAGCGCGAACTCATTGACCATAGTTGAAAATCCAGCCGAATCCAAACCGCCCGGCTATCGGCGAGCGGCGCCCGGCCTGTGCGTCAGTGCTGACCGGCGTTCAGCAGCATCCACATCTGCCGCTCGGGCGGCCCAGCGAGAATGCGCGCAAACACCGCCCGGCATCGGACGCAGGTGTAGTGTTCCTCGACGCGCTCATCCTTGACCGCTCCCGCGCCGTTGAACGTGAGGTCTTGATGGGGAGGTTCGACGGCAGGCTGCCCGTAGAGGTCGGCGCAGCGGGTGCAAGGTTGAATCCAGATTTCCATGTCGGGGTGTCAGTAGTTGCGAGTTGCCGTGGCCGACAACTCAGTAAATCTGCGAGTAAATCTGCGAGTGAATCTGCGGTTGCGCGACTGGCGATGCCGCCAGGTCCGGCGCGTCATCAACGCGAGCATCTTGCGCGAATACTTCGTTGATAACGAATTCTACGGGACGAAGGCACTCGCGGACGAACTCGGCAGTGCGTCGAGCGTTTTCGTCAGACGTGCTACGAAGACGCGCGGACACGAAGTCGCAATGATCGACAGCCCGCCCGCAGCGTTCGAGCCGCGGGCTGCCGTCAGCATCGACCGTGCAGGGCTTTCGCTTGCGTCGCTTGCCGTGCTGGATGGCGTGAAGCTGACCCGCCAATCGATTCGATTGGCATCAGCGGGCCGCGTAGGTCCGCGCAAGCACAGTCAGGCTCGCCTCGCGCAGCTTGCGCGCGCGTTCGACGGCGGCCGCGCTTTTCGCCCACTGCTGCGTCGGCACTTCGATGCTAAGCGGCAAATCGCCGGGAAGCGCGCGCAGAATGCCAGCGAGGTCGATGCCGCCCTCGCCCGGCATCATCCGCTCGCAGCGCGCCTGAAAGAGCAGCGTGTCGAGATCGGCCGGCCGCTCGGCGGGCGCGTCGCAAAACTGCAGGTAACCGAAGTATTCGCGCGGCAATGCAGCGAGTTCCTCCGTTGACGAAGCGGCGCGGTCGAAGTGAATCGGATCGACGACGAGCCCCGTATTGCCGCGGCCCGCGGCCTTGACGACGCGGGCGCCCTGCGTGATGTCCTTCACTTCGGTCCACGGCATCGGTTCGAGCGAGGGCGAAAGTCCGAGCGGTTTCGCGAGGTCGCAGAGTTGCGCGAGCCGCTCGGCCATGCGTGCTTCGTCGGGATCGTTGCCCGCCACGAGCACATAGCGCGCGCCGAGTTCCGCGCCCGTTTCGAGCATGGGCAGGTAATCGGCGACATGCGTCCCGGGTTTCAGCCGCACGATCTCGATGTCGAGCACCTTGACGCCGGTATCGCGCAAGCGCGCCCGCGTCGCACGCGTCAATGGCGTATTGCCGACGATGTCGTGCCGCACTTCCTGATTCGTTGCGGGCAACAGGCGCAGGCCGACGTAGTCGTAGCCCGACTCTGCCGCGCATTCGACCATCTCCGGCGGCGTCAGCTCCAGCACGGTCAAGGCGGCAAGCGAAAACTCGCGCGGGGTGCTTCGCGTCATGTCGTTTCCTCGTGCCCGATGGCGATCACTCGACGAGCGCGTTCAGCGAGCTCGCAGGCCTGACTCGCGCTTGTCGACTTTGCTTCACGACAGCGACGCGAGCATGATCGACAACCTTCTGACATGCGCCTTGAACGCATCGTTCGCTTCGCGGTCGGTTGTCGGATTCAGATGTGAGGTTTCGGCCAGTTGGACCTGTTCGTGGAAATCGTTCGCGACCGCGCGCCGTGTGTCCGGCGGCAGCGACCGTACGATGGACACCAATAAGGCTTCTTCGGCGTGAATCAGGCCCAGAATCGAATGCGTATCCATGGAAGAGACTCCGTTGAAGGCGTCGTAGGTACAACTGTAGTACACGTCGGCCTGCTGCCGGTCTCCAGTTTCCATGCGCGCCGAACCGGCGGGCGCGGGTATAAAAAAAGGCGTCGTCCTGTGAGACGACGCCGTACAAAAAACATCACACGCTCGAAGGGGCTGCCCTCACGAGTAATCAAAAAGTAACCGCTGGGAAATGGTTCCTCAAGACGAAAGAACTTCCTTTGTAACCAGGCGCGCGGTAGTTATTACGGGGAACCGTCCGGTAAGGCGCACCAGCACGGCATTGCGTGCCGGATCAATAAGTTACGACGAAAGCGCACACTGTTAGCAATTTACAGACAGCGATGATTTGTTACAGTCCGCATTGATACAGTCGGCAGGCGCTGCGACCCGACACGGGCTGCACGGTTCAATGCGCACGTGGATTTTCACGCGATTTTCACGCTGTCGCGTCTCCGCAGCGACGCGCGCCGCCCGCGTCGCGCGTGGGCGCAATGTGTTCGAGCCTGACCGGCGCGCTGCCCGCCGCGCGCACGCCGAGCGCCTCGGCGGCGGCATACGACAGATCGATGATCCGCCCGCGCGTGAATGGGCCGCGATCGTTGATGCGAACGACCACCGAGCGCGCGCGGCCCAGCGCCGTCACCCGCACGCACGCGCCGAGCGGCAACGTGCGATGCGCGGCGGTCATCGCGTGCATGTTGTAGCGCTCGCCGCTCGCGGTGCGGCGACCGTTGAACAGGTTGCCGTACCACGAGGCGACGCCCGTCTGCGAAAAGCGCTTGTTGCAGGCGCACGCCGGGACGATGGGCGAATCGTCATCCGTCGATTGGCGCTCTCCGGCAGACTCGGGCCGCGCAATGTCGGCGCTTTCGTCGATACGAGTGTCGGACCGCGGCGGACGTTGTGCGGCGCTTTCCAGTGTGCGCATACCGGCCATGTTGCCGTTCGCCCCGGTGGGCGCGAGCACCGGTTGCGCGCAACCGGCAAGCGTCAGGGCGGCCAGCGTCATCGACAATAAAGCTGAAAAAGAGCGGCTGGATTTAATCAAGCGAAGGATCATGAGTGTCGCCTCGCACGGCGCGTTGCATCCAGCAGCGCGCCGCATCGAGTCCGGTTGTGGGAAGCGGCGATGCCGCGAAAACGCCGGCGGCCTTCGTGGCCTCACAGCGGCGCTTGATGGCCTGCTTAGCGATGATTGGGAAGGTAGTTGAGCGGATCGACGGGTTTGCCGTCGTCGCGCACCTCGAAGTTCACCAGCGCGTCGCCCGTGGCCGCCGACGCCTGAGCAATCGGCTGCCCTTTCTTGACGAGCGCGCCCTCCTTGACGAGCAGCGCCTGGTTGTTGCCGTAAGCAGTCAGCAGATGCGCGTCGTGCTTGATGATGATCAGCCGGCCATACGACGTCATGCCGCCGCCCGCGTACACGACCTTGCCGTTCGCGGCCGCTTTCACCTGCTCTCCGGCGCGAGCGGCGATCGTGATCCCGCGGGTTTTTCCGGCGACGAACGCGCCCTTCAAAGCGCCGTCAACAGGCCACGCGAGCCTTGCTTTAGCTGCGCGGGATGCAGCGGAAGCTGTGTCCACGCGCTTTTCCGCCGCCGCGGCCGCATGCGTGGCCGTTGCCGCCGGCGCGCTCTCGGGCGGCGCGGGAGGCCCGACACGCAACATCTGTCCGGCGAGTACCGCGCCGCCCGCGGGCAGATGATTCCACTGCCGGAGTGACGAAACATCGTGGCCGAACTCGTGCGCGATGGCCGTCAGCGTATCGCCTCGATTCACGCGATAGAACCCTGCGGCGACCGCCGGTTCGCCCGACGCGGCAAGCACGCTGCCGGTGCCGCTGCCGGTGCCGGTGCCGCTGCCGTTAGTCCACGCCGATATCGGATCGGCCGACGAATCGCTGGTCGGCGACTCGTTGCGCGATTGCAGCGGCGCGCCCCACGAAGGCAGCGAGCAGCCGCTGAGCGCGGCCGCCAGTGAGAACGCGAGCAGGATCGGAATGGCCGTGTCGGCGCATCGGGGCATACAGATTTTCATTGGAGAGAGGCAGGAATTCGTGATGCGACGAAGCGGCGTTTCGGCACTTGTGATGCCTCGCGCGGCGTGACGGGCAACGAGCATTGCAATCGAAGCGATGCCGGTCGCCGCCGCCCTCACCGTCGATAACTAAACGGCTTAGAGGTTCGCCGCTATGTGCGGAACAGATACAGGGCGAAGTGTGGGCCGATGTTGCACACGTGTTGACATGCACGCATCGGCCCGCCTCTTCACCGGTTGACTAACCGGCGCGAGACTTACGGCTTGGCCGGCGCTGCTTCGTCGCCTACGGGTGCGGCGCTTTCGTCGGCGCTAGCAGCCGATGCCGCATGCTTGTGCGCGTGCTTGTGCTTTTTCGTGTGCTTCTTCGCGTGATGGTGCTTGGCGGCCGGCTTTGCTTCGTGCGAAGCGGCAACGGCTTGCGACGCTTCGGCGGCGGGCGCCGCAGTGGCGACCGGTGCGGACGCTTGCGCGAAAGCGGCGATCGAGAACAGACCGGCGACGGCGGCGGCGAGAAGTTGCTTGTTCATGACGGTAATTTCCTTTACGTGTACGTTGACTGACCGATTGTGGGTCGCGTGTTCAACGAGTGCCGGAAAGAACCGTTGACGGCATCAAGAGAAACTCTGCATTCCTTGACGATTTGTGACGCCTTTGAACAAAGGCAAGTCACATGTGCTGATATTCAATGTCACGACGAATCGCGACGGATGCGCGCCGAGGCGAACCGCGGCTTCATCGCCCGCCTTCTATCTCGGGCATCGGCGCGAATAGCGCGTCGATGTCGTCGTCGGAAAACTTGGCGGCGCCGGCGGCGTCTTCGGAGAGAATGCTGTCGGCGAGTCCGGCCTTCTGCTCCTGCAATTCCACGATTTTTTCCTCGATGCTGCCCGCCGCGATCAGCTTGTAGACGAACACCGGCTTCTCCTGTCCCAGACGATGCGCGCGGTCGGTCGCCTGATTCTCGGCGGCCGGATTCCACCACGGGTCGTAGTGAATCACGGTGTCCGCGGCCGTCAGGTTCAGGCCCACGCCGCCCGCCTTCAGGCTGATGAGAAAGAGCGGCACTTCGCCGTGCTGGAAACGCTCGACCGGCGTGATGCGGTCGGTCGTGTCGCCGGTCAGGATCACATGGGGAATCGCGGCTTCGTCGAGCGCCTCGGCGATCAGCGACAGCATGCCCGTGAACTGCGAGAACAGCAGCACGCGGCGCCCTTCTTCGATCAGTTCGGGCAGCATCGACAGCAGCAGATCGAGCTTGGCCGAGCGCATGCCGCGCGCGTTTTTTTCGGCTTTCCCGGGCCTCGCGGTTTGGCCGGATGCCGCTTCATCGGTCTCGCCGCTGCTATTCAGCACGCGCACGAGACGCGGATCGCAACAGACCTGGCGCAGCTTCAGCAACGCATCCAGCACGATAATGTGGCTGCGCGCGAGCCCCTGCGCGCTGACGGCGGCGCGCACCTTTTCCTGCATCGCCGCGCGCACGGTTTCATACAGATCGCGCTGCGCGCCTTCGAGATCGACGGAACACACAATCGTCGTCTTGGCCGGCAGTTCCTTCGCGACCTCGTCCTTGCGACGCCGCAGCATGAATGGCCGGATGCGGCGCGCGAGCAGCGAGCGGCGCACGCCGTCGCCGTTTTTTTCGATCGGATTGCGCCAGCGGCGCGTGAAGTCCTTCTGACTGCCGAGAAAGCCCGGCAGCAGGAAATCGAATTGCGACCACAGTTCGCCCAGGTGATTTTCGAGCGGCGTGCCCGTCAGACACAGCCGATGCCGCGCGCGCAAGCCGCGGATCGCCTGCGCGGCCTTCGTGGTGGCGTTCTTGACGTACTGCGCCTCGTCGAGAATCAGCAGATGGTAGTCGTGTTGGGCGAGCACTTTCTGATCGCGCCACAACAACGCGTACGTCGTGAGAATGAGTTCGTGGCCGCCGATCTGCTCGAAGCGCTCCTTGCGCTGCGGGCCGTTCAGCACCAGCACTGTCAGTTCGGGCGCGAAACGCCGCGCTTCCTCGCGCCAGTTGTGCACGAGCGTGGTCGGCACGACGATCAGCGCCGGACGGTCGAGCCGCCCCGCTTCTTTCTCGGCCAGAATATGCGCAAGCGTCTGCACGGTTTTGCCGAGACCCATGTCGTCGGCGAGCACTCCGGCGAGACCCTGCTCGCGCAGATACTGCATCCAGTTCAACCCTTGCTGCTGATACGCGCGCAATTCCGCGCGCAGGCCGCGAGGCACGGGCGCCTCGCGCAAACCCGGACCCGCTTGCAGACGCTGCGCCAGTTCGCGGATCGAATCGTCGCCGCGAAATTGCCAGCGCCCGGTATCGTTCAGCGCCTGAAGACGGCCTGCGTCGACGGAAGGCACGCGCAGCGGCGCGCCCTCGGCCAACGCGCCGCCGAGCGAGTCGAACAGATCGACCAGCACGCGCACCACGGGCTTGAGACGGTCCGCACGCAGCCGCAAACGCTTGTTCTCCTCGGTTTTCAGCTCGATCGGCTCGTCGTCCGCAATCGCTTCGAGCGCGCCGCCGAGCCAGCGCCGGTCGCGCCGGAACAGATCGGCCAGCAGCGGTTCGAGCCGCACATTGCGCTCGCCGATGCGGATGCCCATTTCCAGATCGAACCAGCCGTCGCCCGCCTGATGCGCGGTGCCGTCGATCGCATCGATCTCGATGACGTTGTAACGGAACTCAGGCGCCATCGTGACGCGCCAGCCTTTTCCGACGAGATCCGGCACGGCGTCGGTGACGAACGCCGACCACGCGTCGGCATCGGGCAGACCGAGCATGGTGTCGGGCAGCAGACGCGACGCGAACACGCGGCTCGTCGGTACTTTCTGCAAGCCGCTCTTGCGCAATTCCAGCAGGCGCTTCTTCTCGACCTCGTAGCGGCGGCGAATATGGATCACGTCGCCGCGCGGCACCGGCACCAGCGTCACGCTGCTATCCGCGTTGATGCTGACGCCGTCGTAGTCGAAACTCACGCCGGCCAGCTCCACCGCTTCGCCCTTGCCTTTGCTCCTTCCCGCCGACGGCAGCGCGTGGCTGTTCAGCGTGAGCACCGGCACGGGCTCGACATCGATCACGCGGATCGCGGAAGCGTCGTGCGTGGGCGGCAGCGGCAAATCGGGCGCGACCTCGCGCAGCACCGAGGCGACGAGCGGCGCTTCGGCAAGCGAAATAGGCGGCATCGCGAGGTAATCGGGCAATTGCTGAAACGGCAGCGACGAGCGCACGATGCCTGCCTCGTTCGCCACGCCGTCCACGTACCAGACCGGCTCGGTCGGCAGCACCATGCTGGCGCGCGGCTCGGTGCGCAGCACGGGGCGCAGCCGCTGGTCGGCAAGCGGTTCCCATTCGATGCGTCCCGGCCGGTCGGCCGCGCGCGCGAGCGGCGCGGGGCCGTCGTGACCGGGCGCGGCCTTGAAGTCGAAAAAGAGCCGGCCAGTCGCGATGAGCTTGTGCAGCGTCTCCGCGCCGCTCGTGCCGCGCAGCACGAATTGCCCGAAGTCTTCGCGCGAACGGCCCAGCCACAGGCCGCGCAGAATGGACAGGTCTTCGTCTGAAACGAAGCGCGGCTGCTTGAGCAGCGCCGCTTCGACATTGCCCCAGGTCTCGCCGGTTTCGACGATCCGGCCGTCGGGATGGCAGCGCGCGCGATACAGCATGACCTCGTGCCGCTTGTGGAAGTCGGACCAGTGCAGCCGGTAGACGAGCGTCTCGGTGCGCGCCGCGGCGGACTTGCGGGCTTCGACATCGGCGGCTTCGGCGCGCGCGCGAAAACGCTCCAGCCAGCTCACCAGTTCGGGACGCACGTTCGAACGGAGTTCGGGCCCGTGCTCGGGCTCGTGCTCGATATCGGGCCCGGTATCGCCGCGTTCGGACGGCGCAGATCTGGCGAGCACGGCGGCGCGGTCGTCGCGTGCCTCGTCATCCACACGGACGATGTGGTCCATCTCGTCGTGATACTCCAGCTCGGCGAGCAGTAGCGCGGCCACGTGCTTGCAGTTGCGGCCGACCGGACACGTGCAGTCGCTTTGCGCCCACGGCAAAGCGCCGTCCGTCCGGAAACGCACGCGCGTTTTGTAGGGCTGCGGCTGGCTGCCCTGGACGTCGCCCGTCAGCGTGGCGCCGTGCCACTGCACATGGCTGACGGGGCCCACCGCGCGCGCCTTGGCGACGGTGTGGTCCCCGAGCCATTCTGCAATCCGTTCCCGATCAAAGAAAACTGACGACATCAGGATGCATCCCTCTTCAAGCCGGCCAGGGCAAGCGACGCGCGCTCAAAGCGCCGGGCGCGCGGCGCGCGGCCTGCCGGTGCGGTTCTGCGAGGCGTCGATTGCCAGTGATAACCGGCCATTTTACGCGTTGGAGACAATCGGCTGTGCGGGACGGCGCTCATCGCCGGGACGGGGTGGCGGACACGCCGATGGCTACCTCGCGCCGTCCTGGCGTTCCTTGTCTTCCCCGCCGGACGGCGCTGCCGCTGCCGCTTCGGCACCCGCGAGCACTTCCACGCCCGACGCCGCCAGCACCCTGGCGAGCGTCGGTGCGGGCGCTTCGTCGGTGATGAGCAGATCGACGGCATCCGCGCCGAACGCGTGCAGCAGCGCGCTGTGCCCGAACTTGGCGTGATCCGCCGCGACCACGCGACGCTCGGCCTGGGCAAACGCCGCCAGCGAAAACGCGACGTCGGCGGCAAGCGTGTCCATGAAGCGCCCTTCCATGTCGATGGCGGTCACCGAAACCAACGCGTAGCGCACGTGGAACTGGCGCAGGAAAGCCAGCACGCTGTCGCCGACCGCGGCGCAATCGTCCGCGCGCAGTTCGCCGCCCGCGATGAACACGCGGTTGCCGTTGCGCGGCGCGAGCAGACGCGCCACCTCGATCGAGTTCGTCACGACCGTGAGCCGCGCGTGCGCCGCCAGCGCCCGCGCGATATGCACGCAGGTCGTGCCGCCTTCGAGAATCAGCGAGTCGCCGTCGCGCACCAGTTCGCCGACCCGCGCGGCGATCGCCCGCTTGCCCGCGAGGCTCGCGGCCATGCGCCGCTGGAACGGCGGTTCGTCCAGACGCTCGGGCAACATGATGCCGCCGTGCACCTTCAGAAGGAGGCCCTGCGCGATCAGCGGCTTAATGTTGCGGCGGATGGTTTCGTCGGAAACCTCGAAGCGCGCGGCAAGATCGGTGATCGTGCAGGTGCGCTGTTCGCGCGCGAGTCTGAGGATTTCGGCCTGGCGTTGGGTAGAGAACATGGAGATGGCGCTGGAGAGTTTGGAGGAGTCTAGCAAAAACAACCGGTTTGGGTGGAAATCAGCCGATCATTCCCACATACAACCACATTCTTTTCGACGCTCGACCAGCATCGACGGTTAGTTGTTCATCCACGTGAATCCGGCCACACAGGGCAATAAAAGGGAAACCGTGGCATCTCCATGACACGCGTCCAACCACCACGCTCGGCATTTGCACGTTGCAATTTGTGCGTTTTTGCGGCAATCTCAGCACATCAAACTCGCTCATTTCCACACATGTCCACATCCATTCCTCAAGACGCTCGCGTTGTGATCATCGGCGGCGGCATCATGGGCTGCTCGGTCGCCTATCACCTGACGAGGCTCGGCTGGACCGATGTCGTCCTGCTCGAACAAGGCCAGCTTTCGTGCGGAACGACGTGGCACGCGGCGGGTCTCGTCGGCCAGTTGCGGGCGCAGGAAAGTATGACCCGGCTGATCCGCTATTCGACCGCGCTGTATGCCGAACTCGAAGCCGACACCGGCCTCGCGACCGGCTGGAAGCAGTGCGGCTCGCTGTCCATCGCGCGCACCGCCGAGCGCATGACTCAACTCAAGCGCACCGCCGCCGTCGCCCGCGCGTACGGCGTGGCCTGCGACGTGATCAGCGCGCGCGAAGCCGGCGAACTCTGGCCGGCCATGCGCACCGACGACCTGCAAGGCGCCGTCTGGCTGCCGGGCGACGGCAAGGCGAATCCCACCGATCTGACCCAGGCGCTCGCGCGGGGAGCGCGCAGGCGCGGCGCGCGCATCGTCGAAAACACGCGCGTGACAGCGATACAGACGCGCGACACGCACGGTCAGCGCGAAGTCGGCGGGCTCGCGTGGCGCAACAAGGACGGCGAGGAAGGGACGATCGGCGCAGAAATCGTCGTGAATTGCGCCGGCCAGTGGGCGAAGGCCGTGGGGCGCCTCGCCGGCGTCACCGTGCCGCTGCATTCAGCCGAGCACTACTACATCGTCACCGAGCGCATTGCGGGCGTGCATCCCGATCTGCCGGTCATGCGCGACCCGGATGGCTTCATCTATTTCAAGGAGGAAGTGGGCGGCCTCGTGATGGGCGGCTTCGAGCCCGACGCGAAACCGTGGGGCATGAACGGCATTCCCGAGAACTTCGAATTCCAGTTGCTGCCCGACGATTGGGATCAGTTCGAAATTCTGATGAAAAATGCGCTGCAACGCGTGCCCGCGCTCGAAACCGCTCAGGTCCGGCAGTTCTACAACGGCCCGGAATCCTTTACGCCCGACAACAACTTCATGCTCGGCGAAGCGCCTGAATTGCGGCACTTTTTCATTGGCGCCGGGTTCAACTCGATGGGCATTGCGTCCGCCGGCGGCGCGGGCATGGCGCTCGCGGAATGGATCGTCGCGGGCGAGCCGACCATGGACTTGTGGCCGGTCGACATTCGCCGCTTCGCGCGCTTTAACGGCAACGACACGTGGCTGCACGACCGCGTGAAGGAAACGCTCGGCTTGCACTACGCGATGCCGTGGCCCAATCGCGAACTCGACAGCGCCCGGCCGTTTCGCCGCTCGCCGCTGTACGCCGTGCTGCGCGAGGCCGGCGCGTGCTTCGGCAGCAAGATGGGGTGGGAGCGCGCCAACTTTTTTGCGCCGGCGCGTGATGCCGCGCGTATCGATTACGCGTTCGGCCAGCAGAACTGGCTGCCGTGGAGCGGCGCCGAACATCGCGCGTGCCGTGAAGGCGTGGCGCTCTTCGACATGACGTCGTTCTCCAAATTTCTCGTCAAGGGCCGCGACGCGCAAAGCGTGCTGCAAGGCCTCGTGGCGAACGACGTCGACGTGCCGCCCGGCACCACCGTCTACACCGGCATGCTCAACGAGCGCGGCAATTACGAGTCGGATTTCACGCTCACGCGCCTCGCCGCAGATCAATATCTGCTCGTCACCGGCACCGCGCAAACCACGCGCGACTTCGACATGATCGAAAAAGCCATTGCGCGCGATCAGCACTGCACGCTCGTCGACGTGACGGGTCAGTACGCGGTGCTCGCGGTCATGGGCCCGCGCTCGCGCGCGTTGCTGCAAAGCGTATCGAAAGCGGACTGGCGCAACGAGGCGTTCGCGTTCGGCCAGAGCCGCGAAGTCGATATCGGCTATGCGACGGTGCGCGCCACGCGCCTCTCGTATGTCGGCGAGCTTGGCTGGGAACTGTACGTGCCGGTCGAATTCGCGCTCGGCGTGCACGAGCTCTTGCAGGAAGCCGGCAAGGCGCTCGGGCTCGTGAGTGCGGGCTACTACGCGATCGATTCCTTGCGCATCGAAAAAGGCTTTCGCGCGTGGGGACGCGAACTCACGCCGGATACGAATCCGTTCGAAGCGGGCCTTGCGTTCGCGTGCAAGCTCGATCGGGACATTCCGTTTCGCGGCCGCGAGGCGCTGCTGAAACTCCGCGACGAGCCGCTGCGCCGCCGCATGGTCGTGCTCACCGCCGACGGCGCCACTGATCGCATGCTGTGGGGCGGCGAAGCCATTTTGCGCGACGGCAAGCCGGTCGGCTTCGTGAGTTCGGCGGCGTTCGGCCACACGCTCGGCTGTCCGGTCGCGATGGGCTACGTGAACAACCCGGACGGCGCCGCCGACACCGCGTATCTGACGAGCGGCGCTTATGCCATCGACGTTGCCGGCGAATGGCTGCCCGCGACGCTGCATCTGAAAGCGCCGTATGACCCGCGCTCGGAACGCATGCGCGGCTAGCCACGCGCCTGCGGCTCGCCGCGCGCCATGCTCGAAAACACGCCGTCGCGGCGGATCAAACCATGAAAAAGCGCGGCCGCGAGATGCAGCAGCACCGTGCCGAACAACGCAAAAGCGAGCCACGTATGCAACGCGCGCAGCAGCGCGAACAGCCGAACGTCATGCGGCGCGATCGGCGGCAAATGCAGCGGCCCGTAAAGCGTGACCGGATAACCGGCTGCGGATAGCATCGCCCAGCCGATCAGCGGCATGGCGGCCATCAACGCATACAGCACGACATGCGAGCCCTTCGCCGCGATGCGTTGCGGCGCCGGCATGTCGCCCGGCAATGGCGGACTGCCGCGCCGGATGCGCACGCCCGCGCGCAGCAACACGAGCAGCAGCAACGCGATGCCGAGCGGCTTGTGAATCGCGATCAACGTGTTGTGCGCGCGCGAAACGGTGGCGACCATGCCCACGCCGATAAACAGCATCGCGACGATGAGCGGCGCCATCGTCCAGTGCAAAAGCCGCGCGAGCGGACTGAAGTGGGTGCGGGTCCGCGTCATGAGCGCTCTCCGTGGTTTTCGTGGTTTTCGTTGCCATGCGTTTGATGCAGCGCCGGATGCAAGGCTTCCTCGCGCGTGCGGCGCTGGTACGACTGCGCATACGCGGCCGAGCGCGCGGCGAGCAGCGGATCGTCGGACGGTTCGATGGCCGCCGGCACGATGGTCGGATCGAAGTTGATGTCGCGGCACGCGCCGTTTTCCTGCGACGCCGCGCGCTCGACAACCAGCGTGCCTGCATCGACATGCTCGCGATCGGCGGGCCATTGCAGCGTGGCGTCGGAGGTCGGATCGCCGGGTCGCGCGACGGTCAGGATCAGATGCCAGCGCAGCGGGCCGTGTTGCAGATGCTCGTCGAGATCGGCTTCGAGAAAGTTCTTCCCGGACTTTTGCGCGTCGCTGAGGGGCGCATACGGCGACTCGGGCACCATCGCCCAGCGCACGGCGCGGGTGTCGCCTGCATCGTTGGTGAAGCGGAACGCGTTGATGCCGTAGTACGCGGCATTCGCAAGGCTCGACGAAGGCGGATTCGCCTTCACCCAGGACTGAAACGGCTTCGTCTCCGGATTGGCCGCGTAAAACGCCTTCATTTTCGCGGGGTCCGGTTTGCCGGTCGCGGCGTCGGGCTTCGCCGCGAGCAGTTGCTGATAGAACTGCTCGGGCGTATGCACCGCGAAAACAGGCGTCGAATTCATGCCGGTGCGCCACTGCTCGCCGTTCTTCAACTGAAACAGCAGCGCGAGGCTGCGCACCGGAGAACTCGTATCCGGCGCGGACGGATTGCCGCCAGGCACCGCGAAGCGCCCTTCGACCGGTGTGCGGCCTGGCGCGAACACGAGCGCGCGGGAAAGCTGCGCGCCTTGCCCATTGCTGTCGAAATAGCCCTCGATACACAGGCCCTTCGCGTGATTGCGGCGATAGCCGGGATGCGGCGCCTGAGCCACGCTTTCAAAAGTATCGATGATGCGCGGCGCGCTCAGCCGTCGCGGCGTGAGCCAGCCTGCCGTGTAAGCGAAGCCGCCCGCGAGCACGAGCACCACCGCGCCTATCGCGGCGAGACGGCACGGCACGCAATGCGCTTGCGGATTGGGAACGGTGTTTTTTGCCATGAAGACCCCTTGCTGGATTAGTCCGTTCATCCGCTAACACGCAAGGCGCCCTTCTATTCCGCGCGATTTCCGGCGCGCTGCATGCCTGCGCGGCCGCGCCGGAAATCGGGAGTGTGGATTGGAAGCGCCGATTGGAAGCGTCGATTGGAAGCATCGATTGACACCTTCAATGCATGTTGCCCGCAGGCGCGTTGCCGCTCGCGACGCGGCTCGCCGCCCCGGCCGCGAGCGCCTGTTTGTGTTGCTCGACCATCTTCGCGAAGACGGGGTTCACATCCGGATACGAAGCATCGGTCACGTAATTCAGGCCGTTTTGTTGCGCTTCGATCAGTTCCTGGTAGACCTCGGCGCGCGTCTTGCCTTGTGCAAAAGCACTCGACGATGCAGTCAGAACGACCACGGATACTGCGGCAAAAGCGATCTTCTTCATGATGAACTCCAGTGAGTGGTGTGCGGGTTCGCATCACGGAGAACCGCGCTTTGCGGGCTTTTATTCCTTGTAAAGTGGATGGAATAAATCCGCGCCCGCGCGTGTTCGCGCCTCATTAGCCGCATAGCCGTCATTAGCCGCATAGCCGGATCGCGCCGCTGGACCTTTCATCATGAACCCGACCGATTCTTCCGCCGATCACCCCGCCGATTCGCCGCTTTCCGAAGCCGACATTCAGGCCTACGCCGACGGCACGTTGTCGCCGGCGCGGGCCGCGTTTCTGCGCGACTACCTGGTCCGCGATCCGGCGGAAGCGCGCCGCGTGGCGTTCTACGGCAAACTGAACGAACAGATTCAGCGCTCCTTCCAGAGTGCCGACGACTCCTCGGCCACCATTCAGGGCGCGCGCGGACGCAGCGCACCATCAGCGAGAGCGCGTATGGGCAAGCCGCTTAACGTGTTTCGGGCGCTCAGGGTGCTGGCCATGCTGGCCATCGCGCTCATCGCCGGGAGCGGTTGGCTCGCGGGCACGCAGGTCACCGCGCAGGCGCTCGACAACGCGGCCATGATGGCGTTGGCGCAAGCCGGCGCCGCGCCGTTTTCGGCGACATCGCCAACCCGCACGGACCCGTCCGCGCCGAACCTCGCGGCAATCGGGCTGCGGCTCGTGGATCAGCGCGTGATTTCGCTCGGCGTGTTGCAGCGCGCGAGCGAATACGTGTACCTGAATCGCGACAACCAGCCCGTCGTGGTGCTGTCGTCACTGGCGCTGCTCGCGCGCGCGGAGCCGCAATGGTCCGCGCGCCGCATCGGCGAAGTGCGCCTTCTGGGCTGGACCGCGCGGCGGCAGCGCTTTGTGGTGGCGGGCAATGCGCGCACGCACGGCCTGATGCGCGCAGCCGACGTCATGACCATGCGATAGAAGGCCATGCATCAGCCGACAAAACCGCTCGCGACGGCGGAATAAAATGCGCTCAGGCGTGTTTGCATTGCAGGCGCGTGCGGCGCTCCCATCGAGCGCCGCCGCTCTGTGTCCACGATCCACGAGAGGCCCCATGACCGGGATGAAGAATGGATGTGCGTGACGAGTTGATGGAACATGTGCCGCGATTGCGGCGCTACGCACGGGCGCTGATCAACAATCGCGATCTCGCGGACGATCTCGTGCAGGACACGCTCGAACGCGCGCTCGGGCGCACCGGCATGTTCGAGCCCGGCACCGACCTGCGCGCGTGGCTCTTCACGATCATGCACAACGTGTTCGCCAATCAGGCGCGCAAGGCATCGTCGCGGGCGGTTCACGTAACCGTCGACGACGACAGCGTTCACGAAAGCGAACTTTCCGTGCCGCCGCAACAAGGCCGCTCGCTCGAAATGCGCGATCTCGACTACGCGTTGCAGCGTCTGCCCGTCGAGCAGCGTCAGGTGGTGCTGCTAGTGGGCCTCGAAGAAATGAGCTACGCCGATGTCGCGCTCGCGCTGAACGTGCCGATCGGCACGGTGATGTCGCGGCTCTCGCGGGGTCGCGAGCGGCTTCGGGCGTTGATGGCGGGCACGCAACCCGGTGCGAAATTACAGGTGGTGCGATGAGCGAGCAACAGACGCCGATCAGCGAAGAAGAACTGCACGCTTACGCGGACGGCACGCTATCCGAAGAACGGCGTGCGCAGGTGGAACGCGCACTCGAACAGAATCCCGACCTGGCCACCCGCGTCAGCGATTATTTCGCGCTGAACACGCTGTTCCATGAGCGCTACGATCGCGTGCTGAGCGAACCCGTGCCGAAGCGATTGCAGACCAGCGCGCCGCGCCGCTCGCGCATTGCCGCGAACTGGCCGCAGTTCGCGGGGATGGCGGCGGCGCTCGTGCTGGGCATCGGCATCGGCGTCGGCTCGCGTATGGGGCAGGACGTGCAGCCGCCGCTCGCGGCGACGCCGAACACGCAAGCGGTCAGCGCCGATAGTGCCGAAGGATTCGCGCGGCAGGCCGCGCTCGCGCATGTGGTGTATATGCCGTCGGTGGACCGGCCCTCCGACATGAATGCGGACCACGAGCAGGATTTCGTGCAGTGGCTCGCCAATCGCCTCGGCACCGACGTGCATCCGCCGATGCTCGCGAAAGACGGCTTCGCCCTCTCTGGCGGACGCTTGCTGCCCGGCCCGGACGGCCAGATGGCGCAGTTCATGTATCGCGGCTCGAACGGCGAGCGCGTGACGCTGTGCATCTCGCGCCGCAAGGTGAATGCGAACACCACGGCGTTCAAGCTGTATCAGGACGGACCCGTCAAGGTGTTCTATTGGGTCGACGGCGATTTCGGCTACGCGGTGTCGGGCGGGATCGACCGCAAGCAGTTGCTGCAACTCTCGCACGACGTCTACGCTCAGTTGACCGGCGCGGCGCCTGGCTAGGCTTCGGGCCGCGCGCCGGACCTTGCCAACTCGCGAGGCGTCATGCCGAGAAGCCGCCCGATCCAGTGCGCCATGTGGCTCTGGTGCGCGAAACCGGCGTCGAGCGCGATCTGGCTCGCGCTCAGGCGGCCTTGCAGCAACAGCGTGCGCGCGCGTTCCACGCGACGCTGCACCACGTATTGATGCACGGGCACGCCGAGCGTCGCGCGAAACAGCACCTTGAAATGCGGCACGCTGAGTTCGGCAAGCGCAGCGAGTTCAGTCAACGTGAGACGGCAATCGAGGTGCGCTTCGATGAAATCCGTCACGCGCGCCGCTGTTTTCGGCGCGAGCGTGCGGCGTTGTTTGTTGTCGTCGAGCGAGGGCGCGCCGCCGATCAGCCGCACCACCATCGCCGTGCACAGACTCTCGGCGTAGAGCGCGTCCGATGTGTCGTCTGCCTCCAGTTCGGCTCGCAAGGCCCACGCCAGATGCTGGAAGCGCGGATCGCGCATCTGGAATTGCGGGCGAATTCGCGCGTCGCCGGGTTTGTTCGCCAACTGCTCGGCCGTGCTGCGCGCGAAGTCCTCGCCGATCCATACGCTGAAGATCGTGCAAGCGGATTCATCGCTCCATTGGCCGTCGAGCCCGGCGGGAATCACATCCGCGTCGCCGTGCGCCTGAATGCGCGAGTGCGGTTTTTCGTTGCAAAGACAGCGCGCCCGGACCGGCGCGCCCACATGCACGCCCACGCGATGATGCTTGAACGCCGGTATCCGGTGCAATCCAGCCGACACGTTCACCAGTTCCGCGCCGAAGCCCTGCCAGCCGAGCGTCTTGCTCGAACGCAGCGCGATACGGGTGCCGCTGTGCACGGGTGGAATCGCGCCTGGAAACTGCGCGGGTGAGACCGGTAAAGCGGCATTCATCATGAGCCTCGCGGATGGCGGTCGATCTGCGTGCATTGTGCCGGGTTTTGCCGGGGCACGCAGACCATCATCCGAATCTGCTCATTCACATCTGCGTATGCGCGTTTTTCGTGACGCACGTCCTTATGATCCGCTCATGACGATCCCTAAGGAGCGACACGTGTTCGTGATTTTTGGAGCAGGCGGCAATGTGGGCAAAGTGAGCGCAGCCGCGTTGAGGCGCGCGGGCCGCGAAGTGCGAGCCGTGGTTCATCGTGCGTCGCAGGCGGGGCCGCTCGCCGAAATGGGCTGCGAGGTCGTCGTGGTCGATCTGCACGACCGGGCGGCGGTGTCGCGCGCAATCGACGGCGCGCAGGCGGTGCAGATAGTGTGTCCGCTGCCGCGCGCGCACGACGATCCCGAGGCGGCGATGCGCGACATGATCGACGTGAGCGCCGACGCGTTACGCGCGAAGCCGCCGCGTCATGTGCTCGCGCTTTCCGACTACGGCGCCGAGCACGCGAGCGGCACCGGCATCACCACGCTCTTCCATTACCTGGAGACGCGGCTGAACGCGCTCGACACGTCACTGACCTTTCTGCGCGCGGCCGAGCACATGCATAACTGGGCGCGCGTGCTGCCGCTCGCGTTGTCCAAAGGCGTGTTGCCGAGCCTGCATCATCCGCTGGAGAAGCGTTTTCCGACAATAGCCGCGCAGGACGTCGGCGCGCTGTGCGCCGAATTGCTGCTCGACGGAAATCCCGACGATGCGGGTTCCGGCGGCATCCAGCCGAGCCGTTCGCCGCGCGTGGTGAGCATGGAAAGCGAGAGGCGGATCAGCGCGATCGATGTCGCGCGCACGATCAGCGAATTGGCGCGCCGTCCGGTCGCGGCGCAGGCCGTGCCGCGCGCACAATGGCCGGCAATGCTCGAAGGCGCCGGGCTCGGCGAACGGCATGCCCGGCTCATCATGGACCTCTACGACGCGCACAACGCGGGCCGCATTGACGTGCAAGCCGGCGCTGGCGAAGTGCGCTTCGGGCCGACCACGTTGGCTCAAGCACTCGCGGCCAGCGTGCCGCATGGCATCTGAAAAAGGAGCACTGAGATGTCGACCTGCCCTCTGCATGACCGGTCGATGCGAATGCGGCCCAATGCGAGCCGCCTCTTCGCCATCGTAACGAGCCTGATGGAACTGGCGGGCTGGCGCGCGTTGCGCGACCTGCTCAATGTCATTCCCGACAGCAACGACGATTTCGGCTTGTTCTGATCCGAGCTTGATGACGATCTGCGGTTGCCCGATGCAGAGTGGCATCGAGCCAACCAATGAGAACGCGCAGCAAACGCGTGCGGCACGGAATCGAGCCTGCGTTCGCGATGCCCTCAACCACCTTCGGCACTTTCAGGTTCGAAAGCGATTCGCAGCCGACTGGAGTGTCTGCGCCTGGTCCGCAAGCGACAGCGCTGCCGCAGTCGTTTCTTCCACCAGCGCGGCATTTTGCTGGGTCGTTTCATCCAGTTGAGAAACGGCGCGATTGACCTGTTCGATGCCATCCCTTTGCTCTTTCGACGCCGCCGCCACTTCCTGCATGACGTTGCTCACTTTTTCGATCGACTTGACGATCTCCATCATCGTTCGGCCGGCCTGGTCGATCAGCCCCGAGCCCTCGCTCACGCCGGTCACGGCTTCGTCGATAAGCGCCTTGATTTCCTTTGCCGCGCCGGCGGAGCGCTGCGCAAGCGTGCGCACTTCGGCGGCCACGACAGCAAACCCGCGGCCTTGCTCGCCCGCGCGGGCGGCTTCGACGGCGGCATTCAGCGCAAGGATGTTGGTCTGAAAAGCGATCCCTTCGATCGTGCCGATAATGGACGCGATCCTGATCGACTGATCCGAAATGCCGGCCATGGTCTGCACCGCGCGGTCCATCACGGCGCCGCCCGTCTTCGCGATGGCCGACGCGTTGCTGGCATATTCGGTGGCGAACCCGACGCGCTCGTTATTCTGAGCGACGGTCGCTGTCAGTTCTTCCATGCTTGCCGCCGTTTGTTCCAGCGCCGCGGCCTGCGCCTCGGTGCGCCGTGACAGATCCGAATTCCCCGACGCGATTTCGTTCGTGGCGCTCGCCATCGACTGGCTGCTTGAGAGCACCGTGGCGACCGTCGATTTGAGGCCGTCCTGCATCGACGAAAGACCTTGCATCAGCGCGCTCATCTCATGACGGCCCTCGACTTGCACCTTGTTCGAGAGGTCACCGTTGGACATCGCCGAACAGACCGCCAGCGCTCGCGTCAACGGACGGCCAATCGCGCGATGCAGTCCGATCGCGCAGGCCAGCGCCAGGACAATAGCGGCGCAGAGCGCGCCGATCGATGCGTCGCTCACTGTGCTGAGCGTCGACTGAAAGTCGTCATAGCTCGATGCGCCGCTCGTCATCAGGTAGTCGTTGAGCGCATTGGTGGCTTTGGTGAACGCGAGTGCCAGCGGCGGCATCACGTCCATCGTGATCCGGTTGGCTGTGACGGCATCGCCCGTTTCGAGCGACTGCATCGTGGGTTCGATTGCGCCTTTGATCAACTGGTCCAACGTGAGCGAGACGGCTTCGGCCAGCTTTTGCTGTTCAGCGGATTTCGGAAGAGCCAGATAGCGTTCGTAGGCCTTCGTCGACGTCGCCAGATAGGCGCGGGTCTTGTTCAGAAGCATCTTGACGTCCGGCGATTCAGGATGCAGAAGCGCCCGGTCCATCGAAACACGCGCGATCGCCAGGTTGTACTTGGTGTCGCCCAGCGCGACGGCCGACGACAGTTGCACGGCATAGGTTTTATGAAGCGCCGACTTCCCCGCCTGCGTTCCCCACTGACCTAACGCGGCAACAACCAGCATCAGGGCGATGAGCAGGCCGAAGGCGAGCGAGATCCGCGCCCTGATGGAGACTTTCGAAAACATGTGCAAATGTCCGCTGAATGATGTGAACCCCGAAGGGCAGTAACCCGACCAATATGTCCGTACATATTGGATATCGGTCACATCGTCCGAATGCGGATAGGGATAAACCCTTGCTTTGTGCCGCAGACCTGCCGCGGTTATACGCCTGAGCGCTTTAACCTCATCGACACGGCGAAGCGGTCGGCGGGATGCACGCTCACCGACACCTCGAAGGCCACGCCCGTCGAATCGATATAACGCCGCACGATCTCGAGCCCCGCCGAACCGAGAGGCATCTGAAGTCGTCCAGCCATCTCTTTCGTGACGTTCACGGCCTGGACGTTTTGCTGAATTTCAACGACGCAGCGGCCATATCGCGCCTCGATGAGCGAACTGATCAGCGTGTCGGGCGCGCTCTTCGCTTCCTCGGCGATCTCCGTATAGGCCGGGTCGATATAGACGTCCGTCCAGCCGACAGGGGGACGCGAGCTGTCGCGCTCGGTACGCAGGCTCGACACGCGCAGCCACTGCGCGCCCTCCTCGCACTGGAGAACCTTGGCGAGCTTGCCGGCAACAGTGACCTCGTTCACCGACTGAATGACCCGCAGATGTTCGGAACCGAACTGCACCAGATCCTCGACTGAACCCAGCGAAGGACGGAAATCGTTTTTCGGCTGCGCCGACTCGACACGCGTTCCGGCGTTCTTGCGCCGCGACACGAAGCCGAGTTGCTGAAGCTCGTTCAACGCGGCACGAATCGTGTGACGGCTCGTGTTGTAGTGGTCGCGCAATTCCAGTTCGGTGGGCAGATAGGAGCCAACCGGAAAGCGGCCGCTGGCGATGCCCTCGGTCAGTTCGCGAGCGATGTCGGCGTAATGGGGTCTGTTCATGCTGTACGAAAACGTGGCGATGGCGGGCGTGAGGTTCATCCAGGGTAAATCATAGCTTGAACGATATGTTCGAACATATTATCTTTCATATGTCCGGACATATTGCACTCGACGCACTTTCCGTCCGATTACCGCGCAACCCTGCTTGCTTCGTTCAAGGCACTGCCATGACTACCCGCACCACCCCGCTTTCCAGCACCGTTTTCGATTCGATCCTGTTTCGCGACGCCTTCGGCACCGCAAAAATGCGGGCCGTGTTTTCGGATCATGCGCTGGTGCAGCGCTATATCGATGTCGAAGTCGCGCTCGCGAAAGCGCAAGCGCGCGTCGGCGTGATTCCGGCCGATGCCGCCGAGGTCATCGCGCGCGAGTCGCTGATCGAGCGCATCGACTTCGACCACATGCGCGAGGAGACGGACATCGTCGGCTATCCGATTCTTCCGCTCGTGCATCAACTGGTCGGCATGTGCGGCGACGCGGGCCGCTATGTGCACTGGGGCGCGACGACGCAGGACATCATGGATACAGCCGTCGCGCTTCAGGTCCGCGACGCGCTCGACTCGATCGATGCCGATATCCGCGAACTGCGCGGCATCCTCGTGGATCTGTCTATCAAGCATCGCGACACGCCGATGGCGGGCCGCACGCATCTGCAACAGGCCTTGCCCGTCACCTTCGGCTACAAGACGGCGATCTGGCTCGCCATGTTCGACCGTCATCAGGAGCGCCTCGCGCAGTTGCGCCCGCGCGTGGCCGTCGTCGAATTCGCCGGCGCGGCGGGCACGCTCGCATCGCTGGGCGACAAGGGTTTCGACGTGCAGAAGGCGCTCGCCGCCGAACTGCAGCTCGGTGTGCCCGCGACCACCTGGCACGTCGCGCGCGACGGCTTCGCCGAGGCCGTCAACCTGCTCGCGCTCGTCACCGGTTCGCTCGGCAAGATCGCGACGGACATCATGATCATGGCGTCCAACGAATTCGGCGAAGTGTACGAACCGTTCGTCAAGGGACGCGGCGCGAGCAGCACGATGCCGCAAAAGCGCAACCCGATTTCGAGCGAGCTGATGCTGGCGGCCGCGAAAGCCGTGCGGCAGCAGGCCGGCCTCATGGTCGACGCGATGATCCAGGACTTCGAGCGCGCAACGGGCCCGTGGCACGCGGAATGGATTGCGATTCCGGAAAGCTTCATCCTCGCGTCGGGCGCGCTCCATCAGGCGAAGTTCGCGCTGGGCGGACTGATCGTCGACACCGATCGCATGAAGCACAATCTCGGCATCAGCAAGGGGCTGATCGTCGCCGAAGCCGTGATGATGCAGATGGCGCCCCACACCGGACGCCAGCAGGCGCACGACATCGTCTACGATGCGTGCCGCACCGTGAACGAAAGCGGCGGCACACTGGCCGAAGCGCTGGCGGCACTGCCCGAAGTCACCCGGCATTTCGATCGCAGCACGATCGACGCGATGACCGATCCCGCCAACTATCTGGGCCTCGCGCCGCAAATGGTCGATCGCGCCATTTCGCTGTCGAGCGAGATCTGACGAACGCTGTGGAGGAGCCACACCATGACGAACGACAACACATCATCACAGAGCGAGTCCGTCGCGCCGCCAGCGAAGCGCGCGTGGTATCGCAGGCTGGGCATGCAGGTTCTGATCTCGCTCGTGCTCGGTATTGCCGTCGGGCTGATCTTTCCGAAGTTCGGCGCGCAGTTGAAAATTCTCGGCGATATTTTTCTCGCGCTGATCAAGGCAGGCGTCGCGCCGCTCGTGTTTCTCACCATCGTGCACGGCATTGCTTCCGCCGGCGATGTGAAGAGCGCGGGACGAGTCGGCTGGCGCTCGATCGTCTACTTCGAGGTCGTGTCGACGCTCGCACTGGCTGTCGGCCTGCTCGCGGGCAACCTGTTGCAGACGGGCAAGGGCATGACGGCCGTCGCGTCCGGCGCGGTGCCCGTCATCGCGGCGAAGGCAGCGCCGCAAAGCTTCACCCAGTTCGTCATGCATCTGGTGCCGGATAACTTCATCGGCGCGTTTGCGAAGGGTGAATTGCTTCAGGTCGTGGTGCTGGCCGTCATGGTCGGAATCGGCATTCTCGCGATCCCCGAAAGCCGCCGCGCGCGCATCAACGAAGGGCTCGATCTCATTTCGCAGGTGCTGTTCTCGTTCATCAACCTGGTGATGAAGCTCGCGCCGCTCGGCACTTTCGGCGCGGTGGCGTTCGCGGTCGGCAGCAACGGCACGGCTGTGCTGGTTGCGCTCGCGCAACTCGTGCTGAGTTTTTATGCGGTCATTGTTCTGTTCATCGTCGTCGTGATGGGCATCGTCGCGAAGCTCGCGGGCTTCAGCATGTGGCGCTTCATGCGCTACATCAAGGATGAAATCCTGATCGTGCTCGGCACGGCGTCGTCGGAAAGCGCGTTGCCGCGGCTGCTCGTCAAGCTCGAACGCCTCGGCTGCGCGAAGCAGACCGTGGGCCTCGTGCTGCCGACCGGTTATGCATTCAACCTGGACGGCACGTCGATCTTCATGTCGATGGGCG
Organism: Paraburkholderia sp. MPAMCS5; assembly: GCF_036016995.1. NCBI lineage: Bacteria > Pseudomonadati > Pseudomonadota > Betaproteobacteria > Burkholderiales > Burkholderiaceae > Paraburkholderia > Paraburkholderia sp. MPAMCS5. The sequence continues at coordinate 147,468 of NZ_JAYXBK010000012.1, read as the reverse complement.
TCATGTTTATCGCTCACGCGTACAACGTTCCGATCACGATCGAACATCAGATCGGCATTCTGCTGCTCATGCTGCTGACTTCGAAAGGCGCGGCGACCGTTTCCGGCGGCTCGTTTGTCGTGTTCGCAGCGACGGTCACGTCGACCGGCATTCTTCCCGTCGAAGGACTGGCCGTTATTTTCGGCGTGTACCGCTTCATGTCGATGGCGATCGCCACGTGCAACACGATCGGCAACAGCCTCGCCACCGTGGTGGTCGCGCGTTGGTCGGGTACGTTCGACGCGGAAGTCGCCACGCGTCATCTCTATCCCGAGCGTTACCCGGATGTCGCCGAAGCGGATGAGCGCGCCATGGACAGCACGCTTTTGCCCGAACACGCCCAGCAGGCGAATCCTCATCCGGCCGCGCTTCGATAACTGAAGCTTGTCGGACACACCGCATGAACGCATGGCCGAAGCGGCTGGAATCAGTTTGATCCAGCCGCTTTCCATTTTCTACTTTCCGCTTTCGAGTGCGGAGTCATTCGTTGAAACACTTAACCTGGCAACGCTCACCATGAATACGAGAACTGAATCGGATGCGTTCGGACCCGTGGATATTCCCGCGCATCGCTATTGGGGTGCGCAAACGCAGCGCGCGCTGGACGTGTTCGGCGTGGCGCAAGAGCGCTTTCCCGCTGCGCTGATTCACGCGTTCGGTTTGCAAAAACGGGCGGCCGCGCGCGCCAACCGCGCGTGCGGCGCGCTTGAAGCGCGTCTCGCCGATGCGATCGAGGCAGCCGCCACGGAACTGAGCGAGGGGCAATGGGACGAGCACTTTCCGCTGAGCATCTGGCAGACCGGCTCGGGGACGCAGACCAACATGAACGCCAACGAGGTCATCGCCAACCGCGCCAATGAACTGCTCGGCCAGCCGTTGGGGACGAAGTCGCCGGTTCATCCGAACGATCACGTCAACGCGTCGCAGTCCTCGAACGACAGCTTTCCGACCGTCATGCACGTGAGCGCCGCGCTTGAACTGACCCGGCGTTTGCGGCCCGCCCTCGTATCGTTGCAGGCGTCTTTCGACGAACGCGCACGCGCATTCGCCGATGTGGTGAAAATCGCGCGCACACACCTGATGGACGCCGTGCCGACTACAATGGGCCACACTTTCGCGGCGTATGCCCATCAGATGGCCGCTGCGATTTCGCGCCTCGACGCCGCATTGCCCCAGCTCATGCTGCTCGCGCAGGGCGGCACGGCGGCCGGCACCGGACTGAATGCGCCGGCGCGCTTTCCTGACGCCTTCTGCGCGGAACTCGCCGCCAGCACCAACCTGCCCTTTCGCTCGCATCCTCACAAGCTCGAGGGCATGGCGTCGCACGATGCGCTGGTCGATACCTCAGGCGTGCTCAATACGATTGCGACATCGCTGCTTAAGATGGCCAACGACATTCGCCTGCTCGGTTCGGGACCGCGCTGCGGGCTCGGCGAACTGATCGTCCCCGATGACGGCCTCACCTCCTCCATCATGCCCGGCAAACGCAACCCGACCATTGCCGAGGTCCTCGTGCAGGCCTGCTTCCAGACGATGGGCAATCATCAGACGGTGACGCTCGCCGGCGCTTCCGGCCTTTTCGAATTGAACGTCGCCAAACCCGTGCTGATTTACAACGTCCTCCAGTCGATACGCGTGCTGAGCGACGCCTGTCGAAACTTCGACGAGCGTGTCGTGAAGGGTCTTCAGGTGGACGCGGCGCGACTTTCAACGAATGTGGAAAACGCGCTGCTGTCGGTCACGGCGCTCAACCCCGTGCTCGGCTATGACGCCGTCGCGCGGATAACCGCGCTCGCGCTTCGCGAAGGCATCACGCCGCGCGCCGCGGCCTTGTCGCTCGGCGTTATCGAGGCAGACGAGTACGACCGGATCGTCGATCCCGCGCGGCTGGCGCGTGCTGATTAGCGCCACGCGCGCCGCTCCGACTTGCGCTGAGGATCGCGGCGCTTCACGGTTCGTCTCACCGTGAAGCGCCGAACAACTGCACCACGACGCCACGCAGCCAGCGATTCCCGGCCTCGTGGTGATACCTCGCATGCCAGTGTTGCCGGACGGCAAAGCCATCCACGGGAACGGGGCACGAATGGACGGCAAGATCATTGGTCTGCGCGAGCGTTTCGCCGATGTGACGCGGCAGCGTGGCGATCAGATCGGTAGTCTGGACGATCGTCCCGAGCCCCAGGAAACCGGGCAACTGAAGCGCGACGTCACGCTCGACGCGCTTGCGCGCCAGCGCCTGTTCGAGCAACTGCGCCCCCGTGCCCGACTCGATCGCGACATGTCCCTCCGAGCGGTACTGCTTCAAACCGAGCCGCGCGCGAACGCGCGGATGATGCCGGTTGACGAGGCACACCCAGTCCTGCTGATAAAGCTTCTGCTGGTAGATGCCGCCGCCGAGCCAGGGCACATAGCCGATCGCGAGATCGGCTTCGCCCGACTCCAGCGCGCGTTCCGTGTTGCCGTCAATCCTCGCCGCCTCGAGCCGGATGCCGGGCGCCTGAGCGCGCACATGCGCGAGGAGTCGCGGCAGCAGCGTGATGTGACTCGCGTCCGTCATGCAGATGCGAAAGCGCCGCTGCGCGGTCGCGGGATCGAAGGCGATTTCCCACGCGGCGAAACGCCTGAGCGATTCGAGTATCTCGCGGCACGGCCCGATTAGCGCGTCGGCCTGCGGCGTCGGCGCCATGCCGCCCGGCGTACGGATGAAAAGCGGGTCCTGCAGATGCTTGCGCAACCGCCCCAGCCAGATGCTGATGGTGGGCTGGCTCTGCTCCAGTTGCACGGCGACGCGCGTGACGCTGCGCGTGTCGTAAAGCAGGTCGAACAGTTGCAGCAGTTTCAGATCGGGCAGATCGGTCGGCATCATGGCGTGAGGGCATTATTGTCTGGCGCAATGACATCATTGTAGCCATTGTATTGCCCACATGAGCGGCAACTCCTATCGTAGGGCTACACGTCAAGGAGAAGCCCTGTGAAGATTGCGATTCTCGGCGCCGGCGCACTCGGTTGCGCAGTCGGCGCCACCCTCACGGACGGCGGCCACGAAGTCTGGCTGCTGGACCGTTCGCCGGTTCATGTCGAAACAATGCGTCGCGATGGCCTGCAGGTCGACGACGCCAACGGCTCGCGGCGCGTCGCGGTGCGCGCGGCGACTCAGGCGAGCGACGTCGGCGTGGCCGACCTCGTCGTCGTGCTGGTCAAGTCGTTTCATACGGATGCCGCGATGCGCGGCGCCCTCGCCCTCGTGGGGCCCGGCACGCTCGTGCTGTCGCTGCAGAACGGACTCGGGCACGAGGACATCCTCGCCGATATCGTCGGGCGCGAACACGTGCTGGCGGGCAAGACATATGTGGGCGGCGTGCTGCGCGGCGCGGCGCACATCCAGTCCGGCGTCACCGGCAAGGCAACCTACATCGGCGAACTCGACGGCCGGCTGACTCCCCGCGTGCAAGCAGTCGCCGACGCCTTCAACGCAGCCGGCCTGATGACCACCGTCAGCGACAACATCATGGGCACGATGTGGGACAAGTTGCTCATCAACGTCGCCACGGGCGCGCTCACGGGCATCACCCGGCTCACCTACGGCCAGCTCTACGAAGAGCCGCTCCTGAAGGCGACGGCTCTCGCGGCCGTGTCCGAAGCGATCGCGGCGGCGCGGGCGGCGGGCGTCAAGCTGTCGATGTCCGATCCCGAAGAAGCCTGGACGCTCGCGGCCGAAGGTCTCTCTCCCGCGTTCAGGACTTCGATGCTGCAAAGCCTCGAAAAAGGCTCGGTCACGGAGGTCGATTTCATCAACGGCTCGGTGGTGCGCTGGGGACAACGGCTCGGCGTGCCGACGCCCGTCAACGCGACGCTGGTGGCATGCATCAAGGGCATCGAACGCGCCATGGCCGACGCGCAGCGCAAGGAGAGAACAGCATGAGCGGCGCCAGGGCTTATCTGGAACACGTGGCGATCTGGGTGCGGGACATCCAGTGGCATATCCGCTTCTTCGAGGACGTGCTCGGCATGACGATGCGCGAAATCGACGGCACGGTCGATGCGCCGCGCCAGTACTGGACGCTCGGCGGCCTGCAGTTCATTCATGCGCCGCAGCACGAAGGCCCTGAAGGACGCCTCGCGCATCTGGGCGTCATGTGCGAAGACATGGAGGCGGCGCTGGCGGCGGCCCAAGCGTATGGCGTCAGCGAGATGCCGCAAGGGCGCAACTGGCTGCGCCTGCCCGACGGGCTCGCGGTCGAACTGATTCAGGCCAGACCGGCGTCCTGTGTCAAAGAGGCGCTGAACATCAACCCGCGCGCGGAGGCGTGAGCATGACCACCATCGACAAGTACTGGGACGACGCCCGCGAAGGCGACGAGAGCGTGAGCCCGAGCTACACCGTGACGAAGGAACGCATCCTCGCCTACGCCGATCTCACGGGCGACCATACGCCTGTCCACCTGGACGAGGCTTATGCCAATGCGAGCCACTTCGGCTGCCTCGTCGCGCATGGACTGTTCGGGCTCTCGGTTGCCGACGGCCTCAAGACCCAGAGCGACTATCGCTTCCTGCCCGGCATGTCGCTCGGATGGACGTGGGATTTCCTGCTGCCCATCAAGGTCAACGACGTCCTGCACGTGAAGTTTCGCGTGGGCGCCATGCGGCCCAGCAACAGCCGTCCCGGTTGGGGCATCGTCGTGCTGCCGTCGGAACTGATCAATCAGGATGACGAGGTAGTTCAACGCGGCGAGCATCGCCTGATGGTGCCGCGCCGGCCGGGAGCACTCTGATGCAGGCTCGTCCCCTCGAAGGCATTCGCGTTATCGACTATAGCCACTTCCTCGCCGGTCCCTACGTGGGCCGCTGCCTTGCGGCGCTCGGCGCCGAAGTCATTAAGGTGGAGCGTCCGGGCAGCGGCGACGCGGGGCGCCAGCACGCGACGGTGCTCGACGACCGGCAAAGCGGCTATTTCCTGCAACTGAACATGGGCAAGCGCGGTGTCAGCGTCAACATGAAAGACGCGCGCGGCAAGGATTTCATGCAGCGTCTGTGCGACTCGGCGGATGTGTTCGTCGAGAACTACCGCCCCGGCGCGCTGGACAAGCTCGGGCTGGGCTACGCCGAGTTGTCCGCGCGCAATCCGGGCCTTGTCTACTGCTCGATCTCGGCCTACGGGCACACGGGCCCCGATGCGCATCGCGCGGGTTTCGGCCTGATCGCGGAAGCGAAGAGCGGCATCATGCAGATGGTCGGCACGCCGGGCGAGCCGCCGCCGCTCTTGCGCATTTCGCTCGGCGACATGTACACGGGCATTCACGCGGTGGCGGCGATCAACGCCGCGCTGCTCGGACGGGTGAAGAGCGGACGCGGCCAGCACATCGACATGGCGCTGTACGACACGCTCGTCTCGATGCACGAGTACGCCGTGCAGTGCTACACGCTGCGCGGCGTGCTGCCGGAGCAGACAGGCCACGATATGCCGACTTCCACGCTCTACGGCGTGTTTCGCGCTGCGGACGGCGACCTCGTGATCGCGGCGCAAGTGGACGACGCATGGAAGCGCCTCGCCGCGCTGATCGAAACGCATGGCGGCCCTACCGGATTCGGCGGCGATATGCGCTTTCACGACAGCGTGGGCCGCAATACGCATCGCCTGGAGATTTTGTCCGTCGTGCAGCCGTGGGTCGCCGCGCGGCCCGTCGCGCAGGTGCTCGGCCTGCTGGACAGCATCGATGTGCCTTGCGCCAAGGTGCAGCGCATCGACGAAGTGCTCGACGATCCGCAGATCCAGGCGCGCGGCATGGTGGTCGAGCAGCAGCATCCCCGGTACGGGACGCTGCGTCTGGCCAATCTGCCGTTTCGCTTTTCCGATTGCGACACGACCCTTCGCGATGTCGCGCCCGACCTCGGGCAACACAACTCGGAAGTAGCGCGATCGCTCGGTTTCTCGACCGCCGAGATCGACGCGATGCAAACCGAAGGCGTTCTTTTCTCGAAGTGAGAGACCATGACTGACCAGTACGCAGTGATCGGCAATCCGATTGGACACACGAAGTCTCCGTTGATCCACGGCCTGTTTGCCGAAGGGACGCACCAGGCGATGTCCTACGTCGCGATCGAAGGTCCGCTCGAACCCGACGACGCTTTTGCGAAGGTCGTGCACCAGTTCGCCGCTGGCGGCGGCAAGGGCATGAACGTCACCGCGCCCTTCAAGCTGAAGGCCTTCGCCATCGCCGACGAGCGCAGCGAACGCGCGGCGCTGGCGGGCGCGGCCAATGCGCTCAAGTTCGAGAACGGCCGGATTCTCGCGGAGAATTTCGACGGCATCGGTTTGTTGCGTGACATCGAAGTCAATCTCGGCGTTCCGCTCGCCGGCAAACGCGTGTTGATGCTCGGTGCGGGCGGCGCGGCGCGTGGCGCGCTGCTGCCGTTTCTCGCCGCCGGTCCGGCCGAACTGATCATCGCCAACCGGGATGTGTCGAAAGGCGAGGCGCTGGCGGCCCAAGCCGGCTCGCGCGTCGCGGCGCTGCGGGCGTGCCGCTATGGCGATCTCGCGGCAATGGGCCGCTTCGACCTCGTGGTCAATGCGACCTCGGCAAGCCTGACAGGCGAACTGCCGCCCGTCCCGCCCGGCGTGTTCAGTCCCACGGGCACCGCCTACGAACTGGCGTACGGCAAACGGCTCACGCCTTTCTTGCGGCTTGCGCGCAACGCAGGCGTGCGAGGTGTCGCCGATGGCGTCGGCATGCTGGTCGAGCAGGCCGCCGAAGCCTTTGCATGGTGGCGCGGCGTGCGCCCGCAGACGGCCGAGGTGATCGACCGTCTCACCGTGCCGCTGGATTGATCGATCGAAGAAGAGGCGATGAGGAATGTCCTGATGCCAGGCACGATTGGGTTGTGATCCTCGGGCCCTGGCCATCACAACATGCGAGGAGCCGTGGTCAACCGTGGTTGTCGGTTCAAGACAACCAGCGCTGGCCAGGTGCTCGCATGAGCGATGAAGCCCAAACACTCGACTGAAATTCCTAAGCGAGTTCGCCCTCGAAAATAAGGACCTCTCGCCGGGAAGCCTTTAGCGCATACTGCTTCGCTTCCTGGTACGACGGGTCCGCATAGCATGCTTTGGCCCGTTCCAAAGACGGAAACTCGACGACCGACACTCGCCCGATCGCATTGGCTTCGACGAGGACGCCCGCCAGGTCCACCGATCTCAACCTGGCACCGTACTGCTCGGCTATAGGAGCCCAAAGCTTTCCGTATGTTGCCTGCGCGTCCGGGTCGGTGATGTCCGTGCCTAAAACAATCCAGTATCCCTTCACTTGCTGCTCCTTGTGATAGAAGACGACTCCGTCCGGCGCTTCCTCGCGCCGATCCGCTGCTGCTGACCTCACGGACGCGAGTTGCTGGACTTGCGGTTGCCAATCGCGCTAGCCATTCGCTCTCAAGGTCGAACCGCATACGCGCAGCGCTTATGTGCTTCCTTGGACGCGAGCGAATATCCGGTCAAGTGCGTTACCGTAGTGGTCGTAGGCACGGGCAGAGGAAAGCTCGGCATGAAGTTGTTCATTCAGGCCGCCTGGCGTCATCAGGCCATTGATCATCTCGGTGAATGACTGAGACGTCCGTGTCGTTTCATGCGCCAACCCGACGCAATATTCCGATAGAAACGCGCGAGCCGCATCGTACGATAGTCCCTGTTTCGTCAGCCACGCAGCTTGAGATTCCAATACGGCATAAAAAGTGGCCATGGTCGCGGTAACGGCATGCAGCGCGTCGAACTGGTACTCGCTTGTGACTTCGACCGCCTCTCCGAGCGCGGAAAAAATGGACCGGGCGATATCGTCCGGTGGATATATCGCGGTGCTTCCTCTGCGATCCGCGACGGCAGGCAAAGGGATCGCGCGAGCCACTCTGGCTGCGGGAAAAACAATCCGATGCAGTTTGTCAATTGACGTCCCGGGAACAAACGTGATCACGTGATGCTCCGCGTTGAAACGGAGTTCCCGCAAAACATCTTCGACAATCTGTGGAATAACAGCAATGCAGATCACATTTGAAGTGTCGAGTACTTCCTGATTGGAGGTGCATACCTTGACCCGCGCATCGAGTGCCGCCAGTTCCGCTGCAATTGCCGCATTTCGTGGCGACAACGCTATGTGCTCGAACCGCAGATTGGAGCGCACGAGGCCGACCACAATAGCTTTCGTGATGACGCCGGTTCCGACGAACCCGATACGCATTTCTTTTCTCCCGCTTTTACGATGTCGAACGGCCGACGTTAGCGCTTCGATCCGGGTCGAGCGTTGTACAGACCCGCAGTCGCTCAGTTCTGTCGTTGCCTGCACTTCGGGCCTCGGTTGCTCATACGCCGGCATCAGTATTGAATCGACGAAATGCACCGTCAATGAGCTTTATTTTCCTACAGGCATTCTTTTAGGTTATGCGAGATCCAACCTGGCGCTATACGCCCCCCCGCTTCGAAATCCGCCGCGTGTCCGGGCAGAATGTCGATGTTGGCCATTTCAAAGACCATGTGATCTCCGTATTGACGAGCATGAGATGAGCTTGACGTGTCGACGCGAGTCGGCAATGTCCAAGCCTCGGGTCAGTCCTTGCGCATATAAACCGCAAGGGTGGACGCGAGCACGGCGGATAGCAGGAGCATGGCCGCCATCGCCCAGATGCCGGCCGAAAAAGTACCGGTTGCCTGCTTGAGCACCCCGACCAGATAAGGACCGGCAAAGCCGCCCAAGGTGCCGATCGAATTGATGAACGCCAGACCGCCGGCGGCTGCGACGCCCGTCAGGAATCGCGTCGGAATGGTCCAGAAAATGGCCCGCGCCGAGCTTACGGCCACCACCGCGAGCGTCAATCCGGCAAGTTCAACCACGATACCGTGAGACATGGCGGACAGTGCAAGCCCGACACCGCCGGTCACGCACGTCGCCACGAGGTGGAGTACGCGCCGGCCGCGCCGGTCGACCACTCGTGCCCACACCAGCATGCCGACCACTGACGCGATGTACGGGATCGTCGAGAGCAATCCAACGTGGATGAGGCTGTATCCATGTGCCTTGAGAATCAGCGGCAACCAGATGCCGACGCCATACGAACCCAGTACAAAGCCGAACTGGATCGCGGCGAGAAGCAGCACGCGCCCGTCTTTCAGCGCCGAAAACAGCGCCTTCTTCGGTCCCTGGCGCGGCTCGTCCGCGAGCATCTGGACGAGTTCCGAACGTTCTTCGTGAGTGAGCCAGTAGGCCTCTTCGGGTTTGTCCCGAAGCAGCGCCAACACCGCGAAACCGATCAGGACCGCGGGAAGCCCTTGGGCGATAAACATCCATTGCCAGCCATGCAGTCCCGCCGCGCCATTGAGCTGAAGGAGCAGCGCGGACATCGGGCCGCTCAGAATCGACGAAAGCGGAACGCCGAGTGTGAAGATGGCAAGAACCCGCACGCGATACTGCGCCGGAAACCAGCAGGCGAGGAAGAAAGTCACGCCGGGAAAGAAGCCCGCTTCCGCGACACCGAGCAGAAGACGCAGCGCGTAGAAGCTCGTCGGGCCCTGCACGAGCGCGGTTGCCGCGGAGGCGAGGCCCCACGTGATCATGATGCGCGCGAGCCAGCGGCGGGCGCCGTACTTGTAGAGCGCAAGATTGCTCGGAATCTCGCAAAAGCAATAGCCCGCGAAGAGAATGCCCGCGCCCCAGCCGAACTGCGCCGGCGTGAGTCCGATGTCCTTGTTCATCGTCAATGCGGCAAAACCCACACTGGTCCGGTCGATGTAGTTGAAGACGAAGGCGAGCGTCAGCAGCGGCAGCAGGCGCCAGGCATTCTTTCGCAGCGCCCGTTGCCGGATCGCCGCTTTGTCGGGGCACTGCACAGTTTGCGCGCCCATTTCCAGTGATTCGGAATGCATGTTGAATCCTTCGATGATGCCTCTTGATGGACTGACTTATCGGCGCGACGCCGGAACGTCACACACGACACACACGACACCCACGGCCATGCCCTGCGTGAGGCGATTCGCCCTGGCATTCCGTGCGCCGCGAGTGTAGTCAGGAGAACGAACGTGAATAGCCATCGGAATCACGACCATCATCGAGTGTCCCCTGCTTTGTTTTTTTGCCGTTCCAGCGAAGATCGCTCTCAACTGGAACGATCCCTTCACGCCTGTCGAACCGACTCGGCCACCTTCAGGCCGAATGCCTTGCAGCCCATCGAGCCTCCGAGGTCCGCCGTGCGGGTCTGCGCATTGGCGAGCACGCTATCCACGGCGGCATCGATTGCGTCGGCCGCCGCCACGAAGTTCGGCTTCTCGCGATGCTCGCCGATCCAGCGCATGAGCATGCTCACCGAGAGGATCATCGAGGTCGGGTTCGCCTTGTCCTGATTCTGGATGTCGGGAGCGGAGCCATGCTGTGCCTGCGCGCAGCAGAGCGTGTCGCCGGCCATCACCGAGCCGCCGAGACCCAGACTGCCCGACAGCTCCGCAGCGAGATCGCTGATGATGTCGCCATAAAAGTTGGTCGCCACGAGCACGTCGAACTTCTCCGGATTGCGAACGATGTGCGCAGTCGAGGCATCGACGAGAAGATCATTCAGTTCGACTTCCGGGAAATCTTTCGCGACGTTGCGTACGCATTCGAGGAACAGGCCGTCCGTCATGTGGAAGCTGTTCGACTTGTGAATGGCCGTCACTTTCTTCCTGCGCTTCATGGCGAGTTCGAAAGCACGGCGCGCGATGCGCTCGCTGCAATGGCGCGTGATCTTGCGCACCGAAAGCGCCATGTCCTTCGAGGGCATCATTTCACCCCAGCCGAGCGCCATGTTGCGGTCCGGATAAAAGCCCTCCGTGGCCTCGCGCATGATCACGAGGTCCATGCTCTTGCCTTCGCGCATGTTCGAAGTCAGGAACGAACGTGTGCGCGACGGACGCACGTTGGCGTACAGGTCGAGGTCGCAACGGAATGCCGCGGAGACGTTGCGGCCGCCCTTGTCGGGCGGCGGATAATCGGCGTGCGATACCGTGCCGAGAATCAGGCCGTCGTAAGTGGGCGCCTTCTCCAGCACTTCGGGACGCAGCGTCGTGCCGTGCTTCTCCAGGCTCGCGAAGCCAATGTCTTCGTAGTCGTAGTGCAGGCCAAGGTCGAACAGCTGGCCGGCCTTGCCAAGAACGTCGATGGATGCGGCGATGATTTCAGGGCCAATGCCGTCGCCGGGACAAACGAGGATACGCATGATGATTTGCTCAGTTCAATTCGAAGGGGTCTGGTGTTCAGCCGACACGGGTCGCGTCTCGCCATTTTCGGCGAGCGTGCGCGTTGCGTCCTGGCGCGCGTAGATCCAGAGAATCTTCATCGGTTCGGTGTCCGACAGGTTGCGAAAACGATGCGGCACGTTCGGCGGAATGAACGTCGTGTCGAGCGGCTTCAGTTCATATTCGAGGCCGTCGATGTCGAGAATCGCATGGCCTTCCACGAGCACCACGCTTTCCTGACAGTTGTGGCTGTGAAACGGAATCTTCACGCGCGGCGCAAACGAGGTGTAGCCGGTTATGAAGCTGTCCGAACCAGTCGACTTGCCGACGAGCGGCGTGGTGCTGGCGCCGCCTCCGCGGTCATAGGCGGGAAGCAGGTCCGGTTTCAGAAGGGCAGCGCCCGAAGGAGTCTTGATCGTCATGATGGTTTCCAGTTGCGGCAGACGTTGACGTCGAATCAGGCGACAGGGCCGATCCACACGGTCTTGACGTTGGTGAATTCGCGGATGCCGGCTGCGCCCAGTTCGCGGCCATAACCCGATTGCTTGATGCCGCCGAACGGCAGACGCGCGTCCGATGCGACGAGGCCGTTCACGAACACCGCGCCGGCTTCGACCTCACGCACGAGCGCCTTGGCGCGCGGCAGATCGCTCGTCCACAGTGCTGCGCCGAGACCGAATTCGGTCGCGTTCGCGAGTGCGATCGCTTCTTCGGTGCTGGCCACGCGCAGGACCGCCGCGACCGGGCCGAAGGTTTCCTCCACGGCGGCCGCCATGTCGGGCGCGACGCGGTCCAGCACGGTCGGCGCATAGAAAAAGCCTGCACCCGCAACAGGTTGGCCGCCCGTCTTGAGAACCGCGCCGGCCTCGACCGTGCGCTCGACCTGGCGATGCAGTTCGTCGCGCAGATTGCCGCGCGCCATCGGGCCGATCGTCGTGTCGCGCTGCGTCGGGTCGCCGACCTTCAGCTTCGCCACGCCTTCGCAGAAGAGATCGACGAAGCGGTCCGCGACTTTTTCATCGACGATAAAGCGCTTGGATGAAATGCAGCTCTGGCCCGTGTTCGAAAACCGCGCCTTGACGGCGGCCTTCGCCGCGGCTTCGATATCCGCGTCCGCCAGCACGATGAACGGGTCCGAGCCGCCCAGTTCGAGCACCTGCTTCTTCATGGCGCGGCCGGCCTGCGCGGCGACCAGCTTGCCGACAGCGGTCGAACCGGTCAGCGTGATCGCGGCAATGCGCGGATCGTCGATCAGCGCCGCAACGTTTGCCGGCTCGATGAGCAACGACGCGACGAGACCGTCGGGCACTTCGGCTTCGGCAAAGACGGAGTTGATGCTGAGCGCGCATTGCGGCACATTGCCGGCGTGCTTCAGGATCGCGCCGTTGCCGGCGCACAGCGCGGGTGCGGCGAAACGGATGAACTGCCACAGCGGGTAGTTCCACGGCATGATGGCCAGCACGACGCCGAGCGGATCGTAGGCAACATAGCTTTCGGTCGCGTTGCTCGATACCGTTTCGTCCCCGAGATACTGGCCCGCGTTTTGCGCATAGAAGCGGCAGGTCCACGCGCACTTCTCGACCTCGGCTTGCGCTTCGGCGATGGGCTTGCCCATTTCCAGCGTGATCAGCGCGGCAAGTTCGGCCTTGCGACGTTGCAGCACTTCGCCGATGCGCGCGAGCGCCGCCGTGCGAACGCTCAGCGGCTGCCTGGCCCAAGCGCGTTGCGCCGACTGCGCGTTCGCAAGCGCCTGCTCGACGCGCTCGGGCGTATCCGGGTTGAAGGTTGCCACGACCTCTTCGGTGGCGGGGTTCACTGTGCGAAACATGAAAAATTCCTCGATAGTCTGGGATGGGTTCAGCTCACCTGAGCGGCGAAGCCATAAAGTCGGGCGGGGTTGTCGATCAGAATCTGCTGGCGAATGGCGGACGTTTCGGCCCACGCGAGCACGTTATTGAGCGCGCGGCCGGCGTCTTCCTTGCGAAAAGGTTCGACGCGAGTCAGGTCGCCGTCGCGGTGGCTCGCGCTGCCCGTGTGCGGCCAGTCCGACGCCCACAGCATGCGATCCGGGCGGGCTTGAATCAGTTGCTGGGCGAACAGGGCGATGTCGCTGAAATCGGGCGCCTCACGCGATGCACGATAAGGCGCCGAGAGTTTGATGTAGACGTTGCCGCCCTTCGCGAGCGCAAGCACCGTTTCGAACGCCTCTTTCTGCTCGGGTTGTCTGGCGGTCCGCAAGCCCGCGAAGTGGTCGAGCACGACGTGGACCGGCAGCGCGGCAATCGTGGGCGAGAGCGCGGCGACGACATCGACGTCCGCGTAAATCTGAATCGACCAGCCGAGCGGCGCGACTTTTTGCGCCGCGCGCTCGAGTTGCGCGAGGGCCACCGCGTGGTCGCGCTGCCCCTTCACTTCGAGATTGAGACGCACGCCGCGAACGCCCTGCTCGTGCATCGCGCGCAGCCCGGATTCACTGACGTTTCGCGGGTCGATGACGGCGACGCCTCGCGCCCGAGCCGTTCCAAGTTCCCGCAGGGCAGCCAGCATGGCGGCGTTATCGGTGCCATAGACGCTCGGTTGCACCACCACTACCCGGTCGAATCCAAGGCGCCCTTCGAACTCGAGCAGGTCGGATACCCGTGCGCGGCCCGGCGTGTACGAGCGCTGGGCCGCGAAGGGATAACGCTCGGCGTCGAAAATGTGGACGTGACAATCGCAGCTTCCGGGGGGCAGCGCGGCGTTCGGGGCGCTCGGGCTATCCAGTGGACCGGCAACCGGCGAACTGCCGAGCGTGCCCGCGACGGCACCCGACGCGCACGACAACGCGAGGCCGCCCACTGCTGCAAGGCTCGCACCGAGAAGGTTCCTGCGATACATGAGACTCCTTCGGGGGAATGCTGGGTGAGTTGGTATTTTATGCTTGCGATAAACCATGTAAATGGCTTTTTGTGGTTTCAAAAGTCCATCAAGGGTAAACGACTATTCAGTGATGGACCTCAGATGTCTGTCTCAAATCACCGATAAAACGGCGATGCAGCCGGCCTGCATGGCGCACAGCCATCAGATGATGATGGTTTTATAGCGCCATGAAAGTCCATGAAGGGATTGTGGTACGATCGCCCTCAAGCTCCATCGATCGAATTGTTATGGCCCGCGCCCTTCCCGACGTGCTCGCGTCGAATATCCATCAGCACATCACCCAGTCCGGTATTGCTCCGGGTACCCGATTGCCGGAGCGCACGCTCGCCGAGCGGTTCAACGTCTCGCGCTCGCCGGTGCGCGAGGCGCTGAAGCGTCTGGCCGCCCAGGCTGTCGTCGCAGCGCATCCGGACGGAGGTTATGCAGTCGCGGAAGGTGTCGAGCCCGTCCCCGAGGCCGAAGCAACCGGCGCGGAGATCGCCGGCGAAACAGAGCAGACCTATCTGGCCATTGCTGAAGACCGGCTTGAGGGCAGACTGGAAGACCGCGTCACGGAGAACGAATTGATGCGGCGGTACGGCATGACACGCGCTCAACTCAACGCGGTATTGCGGCGCATGGTGCAGGAAGGGTGGATCGAACGCCGGCCCGGACATGGCTGGCAATTCCAGTCGGTTCTGACCTCTTCCGAGACCTATCGCCAGGGATACCGGTATCGCCTGCTGATCGAAGCGGCCGGGATTCTTGAGCCGACCTTCCAGCTCGACCGCGAAGCGTTGCTACGTTGCCGCACCGAACAGGACGTGCTTGCGAACGGCGGCGCGAGGACTGCATCGCCGGCGGCCCTGTTCGACGCGAACAGCCGTTTGCACGAGACCATCGCTTCGTGCTCCGGCAACGTGTTTATTCTCGATGGATTGCGTCGGCTGGACCGGTTACGCAGGCTGATGGAATACCGCAATGCAGTCGACCGGGATCAGGCGGAGCGCCGCTGCCGGGAGCACGTGACGTTGATCGACTTGCTCCTGTCCGGACAGCGGGAAGCCGCCGCCGACTTCATGAAGCTTCACCTGCACAACGCGGTGCGCGAAAAGACTTCTGACTAGTGGGTACAGGCTGGCAGCTCTTGTCGGCTGAACTCTTGTCGGCTGAAGGCTAGTGAGCGAGCGTGAGATTGTCGGTGACGCTCAGATGCGGGAACAGTTCGAAATGCTGAAAGACCATACCGACGCGGCCGCGCAACTTCGGCAGGTTCGTCCGTGGCGAATTGACGTGCGTGCCATCGATATGGATATCGCCTTTCTGGATGGGTTCAAGCGCATTGATGGTCTTGATCAGCGCCGACTTGCCTGACCCCGAAGGCCCGCATACGACGACCACATCGCCCTTCGCAATCGACAGCGTGCAGCTCTCCAGGACCTGCACCGCGCCGTACCACTTCGAGACATCGCGCATGTCGATCATCGGCTTCATATCACTCATGGCACTCCTTCAGCGATTGATCTGCACTCGCTTCTGCACGCCCAGCGTGATCGTCTGCGATGCCTTGATCTAGACTCGACGCTTGCGAAGACTCTTGAAGGGGATTCGCGCTGGACTGTAACGTCCCTTTTTAGCGCATAAAAACAAAGTTGTAAGCGCGCACTTCAGATTCCGCCAACGCGGCCGATAAGTTCCCTATCTCGGCGGGCCGTCCTTGCCCGTCGACTTACATCCGTTTGGAAATCAACAGGTAATGATGGGAAAAATTTCGATGAGCCGCAAGCTGTGGCTGACCGTGGCGTTCGTCTGGATCGCTCTTACGCTTCTCGCCGCTTTGAATGCGTGGACGGAACGTCAGGGAATGCTGAGCGCGCGTCAGCAAGCGCTTGCGGAGCAGGACCAGGCCGCAATGAGCATCGCGGAGCACTTTCAACACGCGGCAGCTGCGGGAAAACTGACTGACGACGAAGCTAAACGCGCGGCGATTGCTGCCCTGCGAGATTTCAGGTACGGCGCGAGCGGATATGTTTCGATCGTCTCGTCCAATATCGTGCAACTGCTGCTGCCGACGAAACCGTCGCTCGAAAATACCAACGTGAGCGAGCTTGCCGACGTTGACGGAAATCGCATTATCGTCAACATCGTGAAGTCCGACACCGACGGCACGCACGTGTCCTACTACAAGTGGCCCAAGCCCGGCCAGACTGTCCCGGAGCGAAAAATGACCGTGTCGAACGTGCTTCCCGGCTGGGACTGGCACGTCTATACCGGCGCGTACCTGGACGATATCGACGACGCCTTCCGCGCAACGCTCATCCGTTCGCTGGGGGCGGTTATCGTGATCGGCGCGCTGCTAACCACGTTCATGGCGTTCATCATCCGTCAGGTTCTGCGCAACCTTGGCGGCGATCCCGATTATGCGAAGGATGTATGCAGCCGCATCGCGACGGGCGATCTTCTGACCCCGGTGCAAACCAGGAGCGACGACACATCCAGCTTGCTGTTTTCACTGAGTTCGATGCGGGGCGATCTTGCACAAACCGTCAACGATATCGTGCTGTCGGCTGATTCGATCAAAAGGGCCACCAGCGAAATCGCCGCGGGACATATCGACCTGTCGGCGCGCACCGAAGAGCAGGCGGCGTCGCTTGAAGAGACCGCATCCAGCATGACGGAGCTGACTCACACGGTTCGCCATAACGCCGACAGCGCGCGTCACGCCAATGAGCTTGCGGAACGCGCGAGCCAGGTCGTCGGCAAGGGCCATGATGCCGTTCAGGGGATGGTGGCGGCGATCGGCGACATCAGCGACGGCTCGGCGAAGATCTCGGAAATCACAACGCTCATCGAAGGCATCGCGTTTCAGACCAACATTCTGGCGTTGAACGCGGCGGTGGAAGCAGCGCGCGCGGGCGATCAGGGGCGCGGCTTCGCGGTGGTTGCAGGCGAGGTTCGCACGCTGGCGCAGCGCTCGTCGTCCGCCGCGAAGGAAATCAAGGAGTTGATCGAAGAGTCTGTGCACAAGGTTGCCGATGGCGCTAAACGTGCCAATGAAGTCGGCGCGACGATGGGCGAAGTCAAGCAGTCGATCAGGGACGTCTCGACCCTCGTCAACCAGATTGCGGCGGCGTCCGAAGAGCAAAGCACGGGTATCGAGCAGGTGAATCGCGCCGTCGTCCAGATGGACGAAGTCACGCAGCAAAACGCCGCGTTGGTCGAGGAAGCCGCCGCTGCGGCTCAGTCGCTTGAGGAACAGGCCGGCAATCTGAAAGCGGCCGTTTCGATGTTCTCCGTGGCAGGAGCACCGCCCGCGATGCAGGCCCAAAGACCGACAACGGCGAAAGCACGCGCGACGCCGGTTCCGACAAAAAAGGTAGCGCCCGCCGCCGGAACTTTGTCCCGCGCAAAGCCGGTATTGCAAGCGCCCGTCAAGCCGGTGATGTCGACAGCACGCGAGCAAACAAGCATTGACGCGCCGGCTACCGCGGTCGATTGGGAAACATTCTGAGCGGCTGACGAGGTCGGCGTGTCGGAGGCGTGAGGCGCGTCGTCCCACTCCGGGCGACGCACCAGCCGGCGCACGTTCGCCGGCCCGCGCTAAGCGCCGCTCGCGGCCTTCAGCACTTTCATCACTTCCGCGGCCGTGTGCTCGGAATGTTCCCGCAGCAAGCGCGCGAGGCTCGCGCCGTCGCGTCTGGAGAGCGCGCTCAGTATGTCGCTGTGTTCGCCGAGAGACTCGGCCCAGCGCAGCACGTCGGCATTGGCCGCACCGCGCGCGCGGTGGATCTTGCTCATCAACGATGCGTACAGATCGGAGAGCACGGGATTCCCGGCGACATCGACGATCTGCTGATGCACCTTCTGGTTCGCTCGGTAGTAGGCCGTGCGCTTGCCCTCGCGGTGATAGGTCTCCATGGTGCGATGGCGCTCCAGCAATACCTTCATCTGCTTGTCGTCGATACGCTGCACGGCCAGCCGGCCGGCGGTTTCCTCGAGCCCATGCAGCACCTCGAAGATGGAAGCAATCTCGTCCTGGTCGATCGGCGCGACCTGAAAGCCCATGTGCTGGCGGTGAGTCACATGGCCCTCCGTCACCAGCGTCTTGAGCGCCTCGCGTAGCGGCGTTCGGGAAATGTCGAACTGTTCGCACAACGCTTTCTCGTCGATATGTTCGCCGGGCGCCAATTCACCTTCGAGAATCATCTCGCGCAACCGCTCCGCGATTGCCGCATACATACCCGTGCCGCGCAGGCTGATGCGCTTGCGTGCCTCAGCCGGTATTGACTTCATGTCCATGTGCCTCTGCTTCCCTGTTGCCTCTTCAATCTTTGCTTAATTGTCGTACAGAATTTTGCGATGATCCATAAAAATAAAAACGCTGCAAAATCATCACTCTACGGCGCTTGTAATTCATAATTAGGCATCATATACTGCTTTCGCGCAGACAGCGCACCGAGGCCGGGAGCGGTCCCGGTCACAGACATGAAACCCGAAGCCATGATCCGGCGAACGGAGGAGACAACGATGCGAACCGTAAATGCGGCCGTGCAGGCCGAGGTCAGGACCGGCGTACGCTGGAAAATCTTTCTGATCATGTTGATGCTGATTTCGATCAACTATGTGGACCGGGCTTCGCTGTCCGTGGCCATGCCGCTGATCGCAAAGGAATTCCATATTGCCCCGGCCGTGCAGGGACTGATTCTCAGCTCGTTCTTCTGGACCTACGCGTTCATGCAGATTCCAGGGGGCATGCTGGCCGACCGCTTCAAGCCGCGCATCGTGATCGCGTGCGCCACGTTGTTCTGGGGCTTCTTCCAGGGCATCGCCGCTGCCTGCTCGACGGCGACTGCGCTGATTCTCACCCGTCTCGGACTGGGTCTGGCCGAAGCACCGATCTATCCGGCGGGCGGCAAGCTCAACGCCATGTGGATGACCCGGCACGAACGCGGCCGCGGCGCCACGCTGCTCGATGGCGGCGCGCCCTTGGGCGCGGCACTCGGCGCGGTGATCATCTCGGGTCTGATCAGCGAGTTCGGATCGTGGCGCACCTCGTTCGTGGTAGCCGGTGTCGGCACCATGCTTGCCGGCTTGTTGCCTGGTACTACATCCGTAACAATCCGCGCGAGCATCCGGCCGTCAACGACGCAGAAGCGGAGTATCTCGAAGCCGCCCTGGAAGAGGAACACCGCAGCGAGCCGGTTGATGCGAGCGGACGCAGCCTGGATTTTTTCCGCTACCGCTCGGTGTGGGGCATGTTCTTCGGCTGGATGTGTTTCAACTCGGTGTTCTACGGCTTGCTCACCTGGATGCCGAACTATCTGAACAAGGTCCACGGCTTCAACATCCAGCAGATGGGCGGCGCGAGCTTCGCGATCTTCTTCAGCGGTTTCGTCGGCGAGCTGGTCGGCGGATGGATTGCCGACAAGTGGAAGGCGGCCGGCGGCTCGCCGAACCGCGTGATGCGCACACTGTTCGGCATCGCCGCCGTGGCGGCCACCGTGTCGATCTTCTCCGTGGCCTATGTCGGTAATGCAGTGGCGGTCGTGGTGCTGCTCGCCTCCACCCTGTTCTTCCTGCGCTGGTGCGGTCTGTACTGGTGCCTGCCGTCCATCCTCGGCACGCGCAACAAGATCGGCTTTCTCGGCGGTCTGATGAACCTCGGCGGCAATATCGGCGGGATTCTCGTGCCGATCATCGTCGGCCTGATCGTGCAGACCACTGGCTCCTACTTTCTCGCGCTGATGTTTTTCGCGGCGGCGGGCGTGGGACTCTTCATCTGTTCGACGCTTATCGACTACGAACGCAAACTGCCGGTCTGAGCCGGGCACGTCTCCCCGCGTTTTTCACCCTTAACAACTCATTGCTGAATTCATCATGAGCAAACGCTTTCTGCTCGGCATGCTGACTCCTTCGTCCAACACCGCGCTCGAACCCATCACGAGCGCGATGGAGGCGCAGTTGCCCGGCGTCAGTGCCCATTTCTCGCGCTTCAAGGTCACGGAAATCTCGCTCTCCGAGACGGCGCTCGGCCAGTTCGACACAAGCCACATTATTCAGGCCGCGAGGCTGCTGGCCGACGCCAACGTCGATGTGATCGCATGGAATGGCACCTCGTCCGGTTGGCTCGGCTTCGACACCGACCGCCGTCTGTGCCGCGAGATCGAGGAGGCGACCGGGATTCCCGCCACCACGTCGGTGCTGGCACTCAACGAGATTCTGGAAAAGACCGGCGTGAAGAAATTCGCTCTGGTCAGTCCTTACCTCAAGGAGGTTCAGCAGAAAATCGTCGCCAACTATCGCGACAGCGGGATCGACTGCGCGTGCGAAAACCACCTCGGCCTGAAGGTGAACTTCGAGTTTTCCGAAGTCACCGAAGACACGCTGCGCGCCCAGATCCGCGAAGTCGCCATGCAGCGCCCGGAAGCGATCGTCACGTTCTGCACCAATCTGCGCGCCGCGCATCTGGCCCCGGAAGTGGAGCAGCAGCACGGCATCCCGCTCTACGACACGATCTCGACCGTAGTGTGGAAGTCGCTGAAGCTCGCCGGCTACGACACGACCCGGCTCGCGGGTTGGGGCCGGCTGTTTTCCGACGTTGTATAAGAGAGCGGCCATGACAACCCTGTACGACCTGGTAATCCGTAACGCCGACGTGGTCACCGCGTCCGAGCGCTTTAACTGCGATATTGGCGTGAAGGACGGCATCGTCGTCGCGCTGGGCCGCGATCTGGACCAAGGCCGGCGCGAGATCGACGCCACCGGCCTGCTGGCGTTGCCCGGCGGCATCGACGCTCACTGCCATCTCGATCAGCCCATGCCTGATGGGCTGAAGATGGCGGATGACTTCCTGAGCGGCACGCGCGCCGCCGTGTGCGGCGGCACCACAACCGTGATCCCGTTTGCCGCGCAGGCCAAGGGGCAGTCGCTCAAGGCCGCGGTGGACGACTATCACCGCCGCGCCGACGGCCGCGCCGTCACCGACTACGCGTTCCACCTGATCGTCTCCGATCCGACGCCCGAGGTGCTGGAGCGCGAGTTGCCGGAACTGATCGCGGCCGGCTATACGTCGTTCAAGATCTACATGACTTACGACGATCTCAAGCTCAGCGACCGCGAAATTCTGGAGGTGATGGATGTCGCGCGCCGCAATCAGGCACTCGTCATGGTGCATGCCGAGAATTCCGACTGCATCGCGTGGCTGACCGACAAGCTCACCGAAGCCGGCAAGCATGCGCCGAAGTATCACGCGGTATCTCGCCCCGCGGTGGTCGAGCGGGAGGCGACGCACCGTGCGATTGCCTTCTCCGAACTCGTCGACGTGCCGATCCTGATCGTTCATGTGTCGGGTCAGGACGCGATCGAGCAGATCGAATGGGCGCAGCAGCGCGGCCTGAACATCTATGCCGAGACCTGCCCGCAATATCTGTATCTGACCGCCGAAGATCTCGGCCATGAGGACGGATACCACGGCGCCCAATGCGTTTGCAGTCCGCCGCCGCGCGACTCGTCGAGCCAGAAGGCCGTCTGGAGCGCGCTCAAGCGTGGTGTATTCAGCGTGTTCTCGTCCGACCACGCGCCCTTCTCCTACGACGATCCGCAGGGCAAGAAGCCCGGCGGCCAGGAGGTTTCGTTCGAGCACATTCCGAACGGCATTCCCGGCATCGAGACCCGGCTCGCGCTGCTGTTCGATGGCGTGAGCCGCGGCAAGCTGTCACTGCACAAGTTCGTCGAACTGACGTCGCTGAATCCCGCGAAGCTGTACGGCCTTTATCCGCGCAAAGGCACGATCGCCGTCGGCGCCGACGCCGACATCGTGCTGTGGGATCCGCTCGCGCACGTCACGATCGCCAACCAGGCGCTGCACCACAACGTCGATTACACGCCGTACGAGGGCCGCATTCTTCAGGGCTGGCCGAAGCATTGTCTGTCGCGCGGCGAACTGCTGGTCGAGGGCGGCCGCTATCTCGAACCGGAACAAGGCCGGGGCCGCTTTCTCGCCGCCGGCAAACCGCAGTACGTCGACCTTTGAGATCGGAGCGCAGCATGAAAATCCTGGTGATCAACCCCAATATCTCCGAGAGCGTGTCGACGCTGATTCAGGCCGAGGCGCAGCGCAGCGCTTCGCCCGGCACCGAGATCGAGGTCGCGACCGCGCCGTTCGGCGTGGCCTACATCGAGACCCGCTTCGAGGCGCTGGTCGGCGGCTACGCGAGCGCGTGCGTGGCGGCCGAACGCCACGGCACCTACGATGGCGTCGTGGTCGCGGCGTTCGGCGATCCGGGCCTGCAAGGCATCAAGGAACTGCTCGACGTGCCGGCGGTCGGGCTGACCGAGTCCTCCCTCGTGAGCGCCGCGACGCTCGGGCAGCGCTTCTCGATCATCGCCATCTCGCCGCGAATCAAGGCGTGGTATCGCGAGACGGTCGAACGCAGTCATCTGGCGAGCCGGCTCGCCAGCATCCGCGCGCTCGATGAACCGTTGCGCGATATCGGCAGCGTGCAACAGGATTACGCGGCAAGACTGAAGACACTGTGCAACCAGGTGGTCGACGAAGACGGCGCCGACGTCGTGATTATCGCCGGCGCTCCGCTCGCGGGGCTCGCTCGCGAGATCCGCGGCGAATTGCCGGTGCCGGTTGTGGATGGTGTGTCGAGCGCGATCACGCAGCTTGAGGGGCTGATCCGGCTCAGCCCCCGCAAGGCGACGAAAGGCAGTTTCGCTCGTCCGCCGGTCAAGCCGAACCAGGGCCTGCCCGAGCCGCTTGCGCGATTGCTGGCCAACGAGCGCAGCCGCTCAAGATAGCGACGCGATCAGCCGCCGGAGCATCTTTCTGCGCATTTGCTCCTGGCGATAGTGAGCGGCGACGAACGCTGTTGCCGTCACCAGCACGAACGAACCTGCGACGATTGCCACTGCTTCGATCATGGGAACCTCCATGGCTGAAACTCCTCGGCTCACTGCACGCTCACTGCAGGTGCTGCCCTCCGTTGATCGCGATGTTCGCGCCGGTCACGAAACCCGCCTCGCGCGAGCATAGGTAGAGCACGAGCGCGGCCACTTCGTCGGGCCGTCCGAGCCGGCCGACCGGAATCTGCGGAATGATCTTCGTCTCGCGGATGTCCTCCGGCACCGCCATCACCATCTTCGTCGCGATGTAGCCGGGCGAGATCGTGTTGACAGTGACGCCTTTTTTGGCCACTTCGAGTGCCAGCGATTTCGTGAAACCATGCATGCCGGCCTTGGCCGCCGCATAGTTGGTCTGGCCGAAGCCGCCCTTGCAGCCGATGATCGACGACACGTTAATGATGCGGCCAAAGCCGCGCTCGACCATGCCGTCGCATGCCGGCTTCGTCATGTTGAACACCGAATCGAGGTTGGTCCGGATCACGGCGTCCCAATTGACCTTGTCCAGTTTTTTGAAGCTGGCGTCGCGCGTGATGCCGGCGTTATTGATCAGGATGTCGACCGGCCCGACTTCCGCTTTGATCTGGCCCATGCAGTGTTCGCACGAGTCGTAGTCGGCGACGTCGACCGCATACGCGCGAAACTGTCGTCCCTCGGCTTCCATGCGCGCGAGCCACTCGTTCGCGCCGGTGTTGCCGGGCGAACAGGTGACCACGACCGCATAACCGGCGTCATGCAACTTGATGCTGATCGCCTCGCCCAGTCCACCCATGCCACCCGTCACTACCGCGATCTGCTTTGCCATCGAATCGTCCTCGCAAACATCGGCGGCGCGCCCGATCTGGCGCCGCGCCGCCTTCGGCAACAAATAAAGGAATCCTACCTATAACCATTGCAGCAGATAGCGCGGGCATCGCTGCCCGCGTCCGTCTTATTGCTTCGCGCCCGCGGCGACGGCAGCCGATCCGGCCGCACCGCGTTTGGAGGCTTGCGACGCCGAGGCCGTGACGGCTTCGAGATTGGTCCCGGCCATCTGCACGGCCTGCTGACCCGTCTTCTGCAACGATTCGCACAGCGTGGTGGTGGCGCTGATCGCGGACTTCCACGCGGCGATCGCCGCTTCGGAGCCGGCAGGCGCACTTCTCGCCGCTTCGTCGATGAATTCCTGCACACGCGCGTTATACCGCTCGTACTGAGTCTGCGCGAGTTGTGCGACCTCCGCCTGCGTGGTCGAGGCGATGTCGAACAACTGACGGCTGTATGACAGCGATTTCTCGGCGAAAGCCGTGGTGAAAGCGGCCTGCGGCACGAACCACTCCTGAGGGTCCATCGTGCCGGGCGACTTCGCCAGGTTTTCCTGCGACTCCGCCAGCGTGGACCTGACGACCTGAAGGTTCAGCGCAACCAGCTTTTCGACGCCTTCGAAGACCTTGCCGGTCAATCCGAAAAACGCGTCGAGAGCTGCTTTCTGGGACACGGCGAATTGCTCGGGACTCACTAAAGCCATTGTTGAAATTCCTCAGAATTCATTCACCGCACGAAGCCTTCGACCGGATGTCGCGAAGCGAATGGCGATGATGGATGGAACCGAAGCGCAAGGAGGCCTGCTGGGCAGCATGCGTCGCAAATACTTCGGAGATCGTTACAGCCAGGGGCACTACACATTCAAGACCAACAAAAGCTGCTTCGCCTGATTTTTCTTCGGCGCGCTCGCCGCGTGCCGCAGCGGTGAGAGCCGCAATGTCCTAGCGCCTACGCGCGACGGCCTTGAGAATGGAAGCGCCCTGGCTTGTGACCAGAGGACGTGAATGACCTGCCGCGAGGCGTTCCAGTGAGATGAGCTGACGCTCCAGCAGCGTGTCCAGCTCGGCGCGGCCCAGTTCGATCTGATCCGGCGCGTCCTTGATGAGCATTAGCGTGGCGAATTCATGAGGACTCAGCATTTCGTCTCCTCTATTTAATGTGTATGTGTCCGCGCCGGGTGTATTAATTACCGCCAAACAACGAATTATGGCAAATATTTCCTTTACCTTTCAAACCTCCATCGGTAAATACCGACAGAGACGTCATCATAACCGCACCATTTCTAATTGCAATATGCGAAGTATGTTTTTGTTTTGTCTGCTTATTACGTATGCATATCCGGGACATTGCGGAGTGCTTGCGCGGTCGGCCGAAAGTCCACAAAGCCTTTATGGAAAAGGACTTTCAGCACTACCGTGCACTTTCTCCACAGATTTAACAGACTAATTCATGGCGCGGAAACACGGCCTCGTTCATATCTGAATATTGCATTTATATGTCAGTGCGGCTTTTGCCGGACTCGCCGCTTATAACCTTTATTCGAGAAATTTTTATTACATGGCAGTTGAGCCTGATATATCTCCATTGATTTGGATCAGTGAAAAGGATGGATAAGTATTCGGCTTCCATTGCCCGGCGTCGATACCGTGCTTGAGTCTTACTTCAGGTCCACGGTGACGAAGCTGCGCGCGTGGTCGCGCTGGATCAGGAGCGCCGCCTTCTTGCCTGCCTTCGCCGCGAGCGACGCCAGTTCATCCTGCGACGCGACCAGCGTGCCGTTGAGCGACAACACGACATCGCCCGGCTTGATGCCGGCAGGGCCTGCCGACCCCGATACATCATCGACCATGAGGCCTTCGGCAAGACCCGTGGTGTGTCGCTCGTCATCGGTCAGCGGATGCATCGTCAGGCCGAGGCGATCGAGCGCGCCAACTGAGCCTGCATCAGAACCCGCGCTTGAACCCGCGCTTGAGCCCGCGCTTGAACCTCCGCCTGAGCCCGTGTCAGCGCCCGCCTTCGCCCGTGCGTTTTGCGCGGACACGCCGGGGTTCACCATCACCGTCAGTTGCACATGATTGCGGATCAGCTTCAGCGGGACTTTCGTTCCGGGCTGTAGCGCCGCGTCCTGTTCGGCGAGATCGGCGGCGCGGTCGATCGGCTTGCCCGCGAGTTGCACGATCACGTCCCCGGATTTCAGCCTGCTCGCCGCCGCGGGGCTGTTCGGCTCGACGGAAATCACCAGTGCGCCTGCCGCGCGCGGCAAGCCGAATGCGCCCGCCAGCTTCGTGTCGATGTCCTGCGTCTGGACGCCGAGATTGCTGCGTGCATTGCCAATCACGCTTTGCTGGTCTTGCTGTCCTCGCGGGCTTCTCAATTGCGCGCGCAGCTTGTTCGCCATGTCAATCGGAATGGCGAACGTCAGGCTCTCCATGCGATCACCACCCGCATACACCTGCACGTCGATGCCGACCACCTCGCCTGCGCGATTGAACACCGGGCCTCCCGAGTTGTCTGGGTTCAGCGATACGTCCGTCTGGAAGAATGGAAATGCGGTGCCGTCGGCGAGCGTGCGCGAGGTCGCGCTGACGATGCCCGCCGTCACGGTGTTCTGATAACTGTCCGGCGAACCGATCGTCAGCACTTGCTCGCCGATGCGCACACGTGCCGAATCGCCGAGCTTGACGGTCGGCAGTTTTGTCGCGTCGATCTGGATCACGGCGACGTCGGTTTGCGCGTCGATGGCCACGACTGTTGCCTTGAATTCGCGGCGGTCGGTCAGGCGCACCGTGAGGTCATCCGATTGATCGACGACGTGCGCCGTGGTCAGAATGAGACCGTTCGGGCTCACGATAAACCCCGAGCCGACGCCGGACATCGCGCGCGGCGAACTGTCCTGGCCGTCTTGCGATTGCGGCACCGTCTGCCTGAAGAAAGCGAAGATGGGATCGTTGCCGTCGATGGCTTCGGCGCGTGGTCCCGAGGCCGGCGCAGGCACCGCGCCCGCCGGCGTTTTGTCGGCTATCGCCGCGCGGATGTTCACGACAGCCGGCCCATAACGCTCGACGATTGCGGGAAAGTCGATCAGCAAGCCCGCGCTGTCGGAAGCAACGCGCTTGTCTTTTACCGACGCAGGCGCGGGCACAGAGGTGGGCACAGTAGCTGGAACAGTCGCGGGCGCGGTTGCGGCGGCGGCGGCGGCGGCAGACCCGGCACGAGGCGCCGCCAGCGCGCTCATGTAAAGACATGAAAAGCCGGCGAAACACGCCGTCGTCACGGCGGTGCATAACCTTGTGCGAGGCAGGACCGGGCAGGTCGGGAGAGTTGAGTGAAGCACAGCGCGCCTCCATGGCGGTCGTGATGCCAGACACTGTGAAGGCATGATGTCGCGCATGACAGTTGTCGACTATCAAGCAGAACGTCCGCGCATGCGCAGCTGAAAGCAGGCATCGCTGCGAATGCGTGGAATAGCGTTGAGTCGATGTAACACCGGCATGCATGTTTGCCCGCAATGGACAATCACGATTTGAACGGTTCGCTCGCACGCGCGCCGCTTGCGGCTTCGCCCGATGCGAAAAACACAGCGTTCGTTCTCATTTATTTATAGAGAACAGCCGAGCAATTTGCAGCGAGTACAAATCCTGGCGTACGGCCCATGCTCGCCGGCCGGCACGCCGATAATCCGTGTGAGTGCGAGTGCGAGTGCGAGCGCGTGTGGCCGTTATTCCGGCATCCGCAGACCAAGCCGCCACGTCACATTGCTGCGCGCTCGCGTCTCGCATCGCGCATGGAAAAAATCTGTTTGATAGATGCGCGGGCGCGCGAGCAGCCCGCCCAGAATCGCCCGTTCGTGTCGGTCGTACGCGCGGTCGTCGAGCTCGGGGCGCTCCGCCCTCAGCAGCTCGCCGTCTTCACGAAACCGGCCACGCGGCGCGCCCAGCACGGCGAGGTCGATGTCGCACGCAAAACGGGCATCCAGGCCTGCTGGCACGCCGGTGTGCGTGGTCGCGAGAATCATCGCGCAGATGCGTTCGCATCCGGCGATGCGGCCCTCGGCCCGGCAACGGAACCAGACCGCGCTGTTCTGCTCGTTATCGCGCGCGCCAGGCACATAGATCACGTCATGGCACCACAGCGCCAGTTCGACGGCATCCGGATCGGGAATCGAGCCGCGCGCCAGGTCGAGATCGCGCAAACAGCGGCGCACATGCCGCAGCGTATGGTAACGACGCGCCGGCTCGGCATAGCATCGCGCCAGTTCGGCATAGACGTTTCCGGCATGCGCCCCGCCGCTGCGCGACCACAACGCGACGAAACGCGCCTGCGTCCGGTTCATCCTCGCTCCTTTACGCGCGGCGCGCGTCCTTGCGATCGCGATGCCTAAAGAAACTCTCTGCGAATATCGATACTCGAGCGCTGTCCTATGGACCTGTAGTGATGCGCGAGCCATGCATCCGTTTCGCGCCGCCCGTTGTCGCGCAACTCGCTCAGAAAACCCCAATCGGCGTTGTACTTGCTGGAGACGCTCAGCGCGCACATTGCGTCGTCGGCGCGGATCGAATGGATCAGCATTTCCTTCATCTCGCCGCGATCGATCTTGCCTTGCTGGATCAGATCGGTGACGAACGCGATCGCCCGCATCTCGCGCATCAGCGACGAGTTGAAGCTGATCTCGCTGATCCGGTTGAGAATCTCCGCCGCCGAGATCGGCACGCCGCGGCGCACGAGCGGATTGATGTGCACGATCACGACGTCGCGCGTCGTGCAGTTGTAGATCAGCGGATAAATGGCCGGGTTGCCCATATAGCCGCCGTCCCAGTAATACTCGCCGTCGATCGAGACCGCCTGGAACAGCGTCGGCACGCACGCCGATGCAAGCACCGCGTCGGCGCACACATCCTCGCCCGTGAAGATGCGGATTTTCCCCGTCTCGACGTTGGTCGCGCACAGGTACAGGCGGATCGGACAGTGCTTGCGCAGCGCGGCGAAATCGACCTGGCTTTCGAGCACCTCGCGCAGCGGATTGAGATTGTGCGGATTGAACTGGTAGGGCGAAAAGATGCGCAGCGCCATGTCGGCGAATGCATAGAGCGGCGAATGATCGAGCCCGAAGCTGTGCGTGCCTTTCAGCCACGGCACCCAGCGCAGCGGGTTGTAGCGCTCGGCCGATTGCGCGACCGCCTGCCAGAAGTCCGTCAGCGCCTCGCGCGCGCCGTCTTCGCCGCCCTTCAGCAGACCGTATGCGAGCACGGCGGCGTTCATCGCGCCGGCGCTGGTTGCGCTGACACCTTCGACCGCCAGCCTGCCGTCCTCCAGCAGGCGGTCGAGCACGCCCCAGGTGAACGCGCCGTGCATCCCGCCGCCCTGCAAAGCCAGCGCGACCTGTTTGGGCGCTTCATCGTCGCGACGTCTTCTGTGGGTGGTTGTCATGCTCGGTCTCCTTGGCTTCCCAGCGGCAACAGGCAACAGGCGGCACGCCTGAGCGCCGCGCGCCGCCATCCGTCAATGTTCGATTCAGCCAGCGTGTGCGTCGAGCGCATCCAGCAATGCTTTCGCGTCCCGCAGATCGGCCGTGTCGAAGCCTTCCGTGAAGCGGCCGTACAGCGCGGACAGCGCTTGCCTTGCGTGCGCCTCCTTGCCTTGTCGTTGCCACAGCCGGGCGAGGTCGGTCATCGCGCGCAATTCCAGCGATCTGGCGCCCTGCCGTCGAGCCCGTGCGATCGACTTGTGAAAACAGTCGGCGGCTTCGTCATCGCGAGAAGGCACGGCGTGCTCGTGGTTCGACCCGGCGGGCAGCATGCTTCCCTTGAGCCGGTACAACTCGGCCTCGTAACAATGCTCGCCGGATTGCTCGACGATCGACATGGCCTCGTCGAGTAGTCCGGAAGCGGTCTTTCCGTCGCCCGCGCGCCAGTAGCTGTCGGCGAGCAGCGCCAGGAAATACGGTCGCTGATCTTCGCCACCGGCGGCCCGCTGGGCGTCGAGTCCGCGGCGCATCTGCTCGATGCCTTCCTGAATGCTTCCTTGCGCGCTCATCGCCCAGCCCTGCAGCAGCATTCCCCATGCGAGCCAATACGGCAGTCCGTGCTCGGTCGAGACGGTAATGGTCGCTTCGGCATGCTCGCGCGCGAGCGACAACTCGCGCCGCAACTGATGCAACTGCGCGGCATACGTCAGGCTGAACGCCAGAGACGCGCCGTCGCCCAGCTTTCGCGCGAGCGCAAGCGCCTCGTGACTGCGCTTGCGCGCCTGCTCGGGATATCCCTGAAACCACAACGTCAGAACGAGGAAGTTCAGAGCCCGGATGCCGGGGTCCACGCCGTGCGCAAAGACGTGCGCCTGATGCTGCTCGGGATCGTAGATCGCAAGGGCCTGTTCGGCATGCGTGCGGGCGGCGTCGAGATCGCCTTGCAGGAAAAAGCACGAGCCCAGTGCGCCATGCGCCTCCATGAGCAGGCCGGGGTCCTGGGCGCGCCGCGCCGTGTCGAGCATCTGCATGCCCAGTTGGTATGCGCTCGCGTATTCCGCGCGCACGAGGTGGTGAATCCGCAATCCCAGTTGCGCCGCGAAGCGTTGCGACGTCTCGCCGGTCCGCTCGCACAACGCCAGCGCGCGCGTATAGGTCGTGCCCACTTCCGGCGCGCCGTAGCCGCGCACGTCCATCAGGGCCGGCCCCAGCGAAAGGAGCAGCGTGAGTTCCCATTGCGCGCGCGCGGGTGTGTCGGGCAAGCGCTTGAGCAGCGCGAGCGCCGCGCCGAGGTGATGCATCGCATCCGGATGAGCGGCATGACGCAACGCCTGCTGGGCCGCGCGATGGAGATACTCGACAGCCTTCGGAATATTGCCGCTCAGACTGTAGTGATGCGCGAGTTCGCTACAGTAATCGGCGATGCGCGTGGGGAACAACGCTTCGATCGCCTGCGCGGTGCGCTCATGCAGCGCGGTGCGCCGCTCCATGAGCAGCGAATGCCCGGCCACTTCCTGGGTCAGCGCGTGCTTGAACGAATAGTCCACTTCGGGAAAGGCGGGCCGCTCGTAGATGAACTCCGCGGCTTCCAGGTGCGCCAGCAGGCGGCGCAGTTCGTCGTCCTGCGCCGCGCCGTCGCCGCAAATGCGCCAGATCAGGCTGAACGGAAACTCGGGGCCGATTACCGCGAGCGTCTGCAGCAACTCCTTTTCCTCGACGGGAAGCCGGTCGATCCGGGCAGCCAGCACGCCTTGCACGGTGGTCGGAATATGCAGCGTCGCGGGCGTCCGCTCGATGCGATAATGGCCGGCATCGCCGAGCAGCGATTGCTCTTCGACAAGCGTCTGGACCACTTCCTCGATGAAGAAAGGATTGCCCTCCGTTTTCTCCAGAATGAGCTGCTTGAGCGGCGCCAGCGTGGGATCGTCGCCGAGCAGCGCCGTGAGCAGTCCCTGAGCCTCGGCCGGGCCCAGCGGTTCGAGCCGCAGTTGGCTGCAATGCGCCGCGCGCGCCCATGCGGGCTGATACTCCGGCCGATAGTTCACGAGAAGCAGAATCTGCGTGTCCGATACCTGGTCGATCAGGTACGCGAGGAAAGCCTCCGTCTCGCGGTCCAGCCATTGCAGGTCTTCGAACAGCAGATAGACCGGCTGATCCCGGCTCTCGCGCGCGAGGAGTTGCGTGATCGCGTCGAACGTGCGGTCGCGCCTGATCCGTGCGTCCATCTCCGGGAGCGCCGGATTCGGTTCGCCGATGCCGAGCAGATAGAGCACGTACGGCACGAGATCCTCGAAATCGCGCTCGAGGGTCAGCGCCTTGCCGATGACCTTTTCCCGGCAGCGCCGCTCGTCGTCCTGCGCGGTAATCTGAAAATAGTTCTTGAGGAGTTCGATCAGCGGCAGATTGGCAAACGCCTTGCCATGCGAAACCGAGAACGTCTCCAACACCAGTGCGCCGCGTCGCGAACGCTCCTTGAACTCATGGAAGAGGCGCGACTTTCCAACACCGGCTTCGCCGACCACGCCGACAAC
The DNA here is from genome assembly GCF_036016995.1 of Paraburkholderia sp. MPAMCS5. NCBI lineage: Bacteria > Pseudomonadati > Pseudomonadota > Betaproteobacteria > Burkholderiales > Burkholderiaceae > Paraburkholderia > Paraburkholderia sp. MPAMCS5. Next base: position 115,583 of record NZ_JAYXBK010000012.1, on the reverse strand, counting down.
CCGTCCATGCCCTGCCCTGATCGCTTCCAGCGCCCGGTTCAGGTGCTCCATTTCCGTCTCACGGCCGACGAACCGCGCAAGACCACGGTGCGCCGCCAATTGCAGGCGCGTGCGTAGCGCGCCGGGACCGAGCACCTCGTACACGCACAGCGGCTCGGGAATGCCCCTTAGTTGAGTTGCGCCCAGCGCCTTGAACTCGAAGTAGCCTTCGGCGAGCTTGCGGGTCGACTCGCTGACCAGAACCGACGTGGGCGCGGCGATTCCCTCGATGCGCGACGCGATGTGAATCGTGTTGCCTAGCGGATCGTAATCGGTGTGCAGGTCGTCGGTGCGGATGGAGCGCACGACGACTTCGCCCGTGTGAACGCCCACGCGGATCTGCAACGAAACGCCTTCCTCCAGACGAATGCGGTCGCCATGCCGGCGCATCGCCTGCTGCATTCGCAATGCCGCGAAGAGCGCGCGCTGTGGATGATCTTCGTGAGCGATCGGCGCGCCGAACAGCGCGAGGATGCCGTCGCCGAGCGACTTGGCCACGTAGCCTTCGTAGTAATGGACAGCTTCCATCATCAACGCGACGACGGGCTTGATCAGGCGATGCGCCACTTCCGGGTCGAGATCGTGGATTAAGGCCGTGGACCCGGCCATGTCCGCGAACAGCGCCGTGACGGTCTTGCGCTCGCCAGCGGTTTCGCCGCGCGCTTCCATGGCCGCGTGTTCGGCGCGAATGCGCTCGGCGAGGTGGTGCGGCGTGTAATGGACGGGCGCTGGGGGCGGTTCCCCAACGGCTGGCCGAGCGGGGGATGGCGTTGCCGGCGCCTCGGCAAGCGGCGCGCCGCACTCGCTGCAGAATCGGGCGGCCGGCCCCGCTTCATGTCCGCAACGCGAACAGCTTCGCGCCAGCATGGCCTGGCATGCCTCGCAGAATTTCGCGCCGGGGGAGTTCTCAGACCCGCAGTTTGTGCAGCGCATACAACCCTCTTTCTGCCAAGGGTCAACATGTCCACATTATGCGCTGCGAGCGGAGGGTCACTGCACACAATAACGTGCCAGACGGCCGCGAAGCTCGCGGCACGCCCCGTGCAAATCCCGAACTAACAGCTTGCGCGATCGCCTTGTCGGACTACATTTAATCAATATCCGTCGAAACCGTTGGCGCGATATGGGCGGCGAATCGCACACCGCGTCTGTCGCGGCGACGTAAAAGGAGATTTCAAATGGCAGAGATAGATAAGGAAGAGGTTGTTGCGGTGCTGAACCGGATTCTCGAATCCGAGCTGGCCGGCGTCGTTCGATATACGCACTATTCGTTTCTGGTTTTCGGGTTCGGACGCATTCCGATCAGGTCGTGGTTGCGCGAGCAGGCCGATGAATCGCTGTTGCACGCACAGCAGGCCGGCGAATGGATCACGACCCTCGGCGCCTATCCGTCGCTTGCGATCGGTCCCCTCCTCGACTCGCACACCTTCGATATCTCTTCAATTCTCCGCGAGTCGCTGCAAGCCGAAAATCTCGCGCTGGAGCTTTATCGCGAACTGCTCGCGCTGGTCGAGGACCGCTCCGTGGCCCTCGAGGAGTTCGCCCGTCAGATGATTTATACCGAAGAGATGCACGCGGGCGAAGTCGACAAGATGCTGCGCCGCCCTGGAGAAATGACGACGCCGGCTGACCAACAGGCGCCTCAATCACGATCGAACTGACCACCGCGGCCTCTCGGGGAAGCCCGCCTTCGACACACTTCCAGCCGGTGTCGATGTTGCGTAGCTCGCGGCGATGTCGAGCCGCGGCGGCGCTGCGGCATGCCTGCGCGACTGCACGTTGCCGACCCGCAAGGGACCATCGGTTTTTCCGCCTTTTCGCGGCTTTTCCCCGACTTTTCCCCGACTTTTTCCCGACTTTTTTTCCGACAGCAACCGGTGTTTGACGGATGCCCCCTTGCAGGTGCATGGCACATCGAAACAATTTTTTATTGTCGGTGTACGGGAGCACCGGTGCGGATCTATAACAGTATTGCCCCCCGACGACAACGGGCCGCCGGCTCGCCGGCGCCGGCAGTAAATCGAACCCAGGAGGATGAACGAATTCGGACTGACGAACTCATGCGTTGTCGGTTCGACACTCGATTAGCCAGGTATTGGAGGTGATCATGGAATTCGAATACCGCGGCTGGGTCATTGACGCAACCCCGGATTTCTCGCTTGGCCAGTTCTTCGCGCACGCGCGACTGATCCACGCGTCAATTGACGATGAGATAGACCCTGAAATGCACATCGAGCGCAATCTCGCCTGGTTCGATAACCAGGACGAGGCGATTCAGGTCGCGCGCCAATGGGCGATTGAATGGATCGACGCGCGCGAAGCTAAGCCGTTCCAGCAAGGACACTGATTCATCGATACGGGCCCGAACCCTGGACAAGTGAAAATCAGGCGACATTCCGGGTACATCATCCCGGCGCCGCACACGTGGGTTCGCCCGTCGCTCCGTCACGGGGAGCGGGCCACTGCCTCAGCGCCTCCCCGCTGTCAGGGAAAGGATGTTTTCCTTGTCTGAAGGACCCGCAACCGCCCCCATTCGATGTGCGTGAGTAGTCCTCGAAGAATATTCGCGCCGCCCGACCCATACGAAACAATTCGCACTGTCCCCTCTCTCTTCGGACGGATTTTCCGCGTGCTGCAGTGCAGGGTGTCGAGCGAAAGGAGATTCAGTATGATCGACGTCGTCCGCGCGCAAACGACCGATTCGGCAATTCTCCGCGACAGTTTGCGCGACACCGATTATTTCCTTCACCTCTTGTTTTCCGGGTCAGTATGCAACCGTCCGCGATGCGCTCCGATCATCTTCTCGTCGCGACGAAGTTCTCGCCGCCGCGTATCAATACGCGCCACATTCCGCGCACCGAATTGCTGGCGCGCCTGCGTGAAGCCCAGCATTGCACCGCCGCCCTCGTGACCGGCAGCGCCGGCTTCGGAAAAACCGTCCTGCTCGCGCAATGGCGCCAGGAACTGATGAAGGCGGGAATCGACGTGGCCTGGCTCTCGCTGAGCCATGACGACAAGCAGTTCTCCAGTTTCCATTCCTATCTGCTTGCTGCCCTGCAGCGGCTCGGCGTCTCCTGCGACAGTGGAGACCTGGAATCGGACGGCAGCAGCCAATCCATAGAAGCAACGGTTGCGGTCGTCACCACCGCGGCGGAGGCGGTCGGCAAGGAAATCTATTTGCTGATCGACAACTATCACCATGCGGAGTCACCCGCCACGTACCGGCTGATGCAGAAACTGCTGGATTACTGTCCCGCCAACCTGCACATCGCCCTCTCCTCACGTTCGACGCCGCAACTCGACCTGGGCCGTCTGCGCATGCAGGGGCAGTTGCTGGAAATCGACTTCACGACGCTGCCTTTAACCCTCGGTGAGACGCGCCACTTCTTCGAACTCAACCTCAGTTCGCCGACGCTGAATGCCGACGAAGTGCATCTGATTCACGATCTGACCGGCGGCTGGCCGGCGTGCCTGCAACCCATCGCCACCACGCTGCGCATTCATCCCGCGAAGCGCTCCAAGCTGCGGGCGCTGCTGTGGAAATCCGCCGATCTCCATACTTATCTGGTCGAAGACGTGGTGGCCTATCTGCCGGCCGACCTGATCGAGTTCATGGAGAACATTTCGGTGCTGCGGCGCTTCAACGCCGAACTTGCCGAACATGTCACACAAGACCCGCGCGCCGCCGAACTGATCAAGCGCGCCGAGGACGAAAACCTGCTGATCTTCCGCATCGACCTGGACGACGGCTCGCCCTGGTACCGTTTTCACCCGCTGTTCGGCGAGTTCCTCGCACAACGCCTGTCGCGGCAAGGCCATGACAAGGTCGAAGGCATACACCGGCGTGCGAGCCGATGGTTCGCCGAGCACAACTTCCTGGTCGAGGCCTTGCGCCACGCCAACCTCGGCGGCGACCTCGAATATGCGGTCAACGCGATGGAGAAGGCCACGCCGGCGACCTGGAGCATGGCCTACATCAGTCCGATGCTGCAATTGCTCGAACGGCTGCCGCAAGAAACGCTGTTCGCCCATCCCAAGCTGTTCCTGCTGGGCTGCCTGACGTACTCATACTCCGGCAGGCCCGACAAGGCGGAACGGTGGCTGGAGGAGATCCGCCGGACCGACGCGGCGAAGAATCCCGCCATTTCGTCGAAGCTCACCATCATGGACTCGACCGTCGCCATGCAGCGCGACGACATGCAGCGCGTGATCGACCTGCTCGAACCCTTGTACAAGGTGTCGATCGACAATCGCTCCCTCCATTACCTCAGCCTCGCGGGGCTCGCGGTCAGCTACATGTCCGTCGGCCGCTATGACGACGCGCGCAATATCTACGACGACAATCCGGTGCGGCCCGAAGACCGCGACAACGACATGGCGCTGGGTTTCGAGAGTCTTCGCGCGCAGATGTACCTGACGGAAGGCAATGCCCGGGAAGCCGAGCGCATTGGCTCCGACGTCTTCGCGCGCTCGGTGGCTATCTATGGACGCATGTCGATACCCGCCAATGTCTGCGCGGCCACGCTCTGCGACGCGGACTACGAGCTGGATCGGCCAGCCGAGGCGCTCGAAGCGCTGGCCAATCGCTTTGGCATCCTGCGGGCCTCGATGCCGGACGTCATGATACGAGCCTCGCTCTCTCGCGCACGCCTCCATGTTCTGGGCGGATCGCCGCAAGCAGCGCTCACCTTCCTCGAAGATCAGACGAACCACTTCCACCTTCATGGACAGGATCGTGCCGAAGCCTGCATGGTTGCCGAGCAGCTGACCATTCTTCTTGCCACGGGCGATCGACTGCGAGCCGGCGAGCGAGCGGCAAAACTGAATGCGCTGGGCGCGCAATACCGGAACGCCACGGGTTCCCGCGCCGAAATACTGGCCATCGTCGCGCTGGCACGCGCGCGGCTGGCGCTGTTCGATCGCAAACCCACCGATGCCCTCGAAGCCCTCTCCGACGTGAATGCCTTCGCGCAGAGATACGGTCGCGGCCGGACTCAGGTCACGACGGCCCTGCTTTGCGCCGTCGCGCACGACACTTTGGGCGAGGACGCGGACGTCGAGCGCTGCCTCACGCAAGCGCTGCAAACTGCCGCGACTCTGGGCCTCGTCCGCACGATCCTCGACGAGTGGGAACATGTCGGTGAACTGCTCGAACGCTTCAAGGACGAACTCGACCTGCCGCCCGCGCCCGAGCGCTATCTCACCGAACTGTTCGCCAGAGTGGCGCCCGAACGCTCGCTGCCGGCACCCGTGGCTGCGGTCCGGCGCGATGCCGACCTGCCCCGCGCGACCCTGACGCCACGCGAGCTGGAAATCATGGACCTGATGGCGCAGGCGATGTCCAACAAGCGTATCGCGCTGACGCTCAACATCACCTTTGGCACGGTGAAATGGAACGTCAAAAACATTCTGGCCAAGTTGGCGGTGTCGAGCCGCTACGACGCGATTGCCATCGCGCGTCAGCGGGGGTTTCTCAAGTAGAGCGCGGCGCGCAGCAGGCAACTGCCACGAAGCCGGCCAGTATGGCGACGTCGTATGCATAGCAGACGTCGAGCCAGTCGCAAAGTGGCGCCGCCGCGCTCTCCCGTGCAAGGAGAGCGCCGAAGCGCCTGGTCCTTATTCCACGATGACTGTCTGCCCGAGTGCCGACCACTGCTGCATCTTGTGCTCGTAGCGCTCCTCGACGAAACTGCGGCGAATCTTTAGGCTAGGCGTGAGCAGGCCGTTCTCCGTGGTCCATGCATCGTTCACGGCCACTACGAAGGCGAGTTTCTCGTGGGCCTCCAGCGTGGCGTTCGCGTCGTCGAGCATGGCCTGGAGTTCGCCTTGAAGGACACTGCGCTTGCCGGCATCCCGCATATCGTTTCTCGCTTCCGCGCCGAGCATCAGAAGTGCAAACGGTTGCGGATAGCCGTGTCCCGTCACGCAGACGGCCTCCACCTTCGGATGACCGAGCTTGTTCTCGATTGGCGCGGGCGCAACGTACTTGCCCTTGCTCGTCTTGAATATTTCCTTGACGCGACCGACGATCTTCAGGCGTCCGATCTCGTCCAGCTCGCCACGGTCGCCGGTCTTGAAAAAGCCGTCGTCCGTAAAGCTATCGGCGGTCAGCGCGGGCTCCTTGTAGTAGCCGATCATCATCGTGCTCGCCTTGACCATTACCTCGCCGTTATCGCCCAGGCGGCATTGCACGCCCGGCATTGCCTGGCCCGAGTAGCCGGGGCGCACGAGGCCCGGCCGGCTGTAGTGCGAGTACGACAGGTTTTCCGTCATGCCGTATACGTCCAGCAATTCGAGCCCCAGCGTGCGATACCAGTTGGAGATTTCGCACGGCAGCGGCGCCGATCCGGTGAATGCAATACGCGCGGCGTCGAGGCCGAGCATGCCGAGCAGCCGCTTCTTCAGGGTCTCGGCTTCGGGCGACTGTTCGTGGATCAGCGCCTGTTGCCCGGCCGGCACCTTGGCGCAAACAATCTGATAGAACTTGGTCCATAGGCGCGGCATCGAGATGAACGCCGTGGGCCGCGCCCGCACCAGGTCTTGCGCGAATGTCGCGAGGCTGTCGTTGAAGAAGACGTGGAAGCCGTGGCGCAGCACGTTGCATTCGATAAAGCAGCGTTCGGCGGTATGCGCGAGCGGCAGATAGGAAAGCACGCGGTCGTGCGTGGTAAATCCGCAGAATTCGCCCGAGCGGGTCGCGTACTCGAACATGCCGCCGAAGCTGTGCATCACGCCCTTCGGCCGGCCCGTGCTGCCAGATGTATAGATGATGGTCGCCATGTCGGCGGACGCGGGCAGGTGCACGTCGCGCAGGGGCTCGTGCGCGGCGGCGACGTCCTCCCATGTCCGCATGCCCGGCGCAGCCGGCGACATCGGCATGTGGATGGTCAGCACGCCCTCAGGCACGGCCGCGCGGATCTCGTTCCAGGCGTCGGTCTTGCCGTCGAGCTTGCCGGCGAAAATCACGCGGATCTCGCAGTGATCGAACACGTATCTCGCGGTGTCGGAGCTGGCGGTCGGATAGAGCGGCACCGAGACATGGCCCGCGAGCCAGATAGCCAGATCTGCGAAAAGCCAGTGCGCGCTGTTCTTGCCGACGATGCCAATGGAACTGCCCGGCGGCAGTTTCAGCGACTGCAGGTAGGCCGCCACGCGGCGCGCCTCGTCTCCCGCTTGCCGCCAGGTATAGTCGATCACGCGGCCGTCCGGCATCGGTTCGGTGAGGAAGACGGCATCGGGCTGGGTCTGCTCCCAGTGCAGGAAGCTGTGGACGAGGGTATTGGACTTCTTGTCGATCATTGATGTCTCCTTTCGTCTTCTTTCACCGGTGAGGCGAGTCGGGCGAAGATCGTCTTATGCGGGCTGCTGCCCAGTAGAGTTGCGGCGGGTCACAGGTGGCACCAGTCCTGCAATACCGTCCCTGTATGTTGGCCACGTTGTGGAATGCTACCGGGTGTGCCTGTCGGCGTACCGGAGAACCGCGGCGCGGGGTTGGCTTGCAGAATACCATCGACCGTGCTGTACACCCCGCGCGCGGCCATGTGCGGATGAGCCGCCGCCTCGTCGGGATTCAGTACCGGCGCGAAGCAGGCATCGGTGCCTTCCAGCAACGCGCACCACTCGTCGCGAGTGCGGGTGGCGAAGAGCGCTGCAAAACGCTCATGCAGGTCCAGCCAGCGCGACGGATCGTAGGCTGCGGCATGAAGCGGGTCGTCCGCGAGGCCCAGTTTTTCCAGCAGCAGCTTGTTGAAGCGCGGCTCGACCGCGCCGACCGACAGGAACTTGCCGTCGGCGCAGCGGTAGGTTCGATACCAGTGCGGACCGTCCAGCAGGCTGCGTCCGCGTTCGTTGACGAACTGCCCGGAAGACTTCAGGCTCAGCATCAGGTTCAGCATGTGAGCGCTGCCATCGACGATGGCGGCGTCGATAACCTGGCCCTTGCCGGTCGCGCGCGCGCTCATGATGCCGGCCAGCAGACCGACCGCGAGGTACATCGAGCCGCCGCCGATATCGCCCACCAGGCTTGGCGGCGACATCGGCGCTTCGCCCGGCTGCCCCGACCACCACAAGGCGCCCGACAGCGCAACGTAGTTCAGATCGTGACCCGCCGCTTGCGACAACGGGCCTTGCTGCCCCCAGCCGGTCATGCGGCCATACACCAGCTTCGGATTGCGCGCGAGGCACACATCCGGTCCTAGCCCAATTCTCTCCATCACGCCCGGGCGCATGCCTTCGATCAGCGCGTCGCAGTGCTCCACCAGCCCGAGGACCGTTTCAACGCCCTCTTCCGTCTTGAGATCGACCGCGATCGAGCGCTTGCCGCGGTTCTGGATCGCATGCTTGCCGAGGTCGAGGTCTTCCCGGCCCATCTGTTTTTTGTCGACGACGACGACGTCGGCGCCCAGGTCCGCTAGCAGCATGCCGCAGATCGGTGCCGGCCCCATTCCCGCGATCTCCAGGACGCGCAGTCCTTGCAGCGGACCGCTTCCATTCCAAGCCATTTCGTAACCTCCAGAGCGCACGCCACCTCGGAAGGTGGCGTCTCGAACGCGTACTCGACAGTTGAGTGAAACGCTGACCTCAGCCGCGAACCGCCTGCATCGTCGTGACGTAGGCATGCACCTGCTGGTTGGCGTCCTCGCGGAAGTTCGCCGTGCTCCAGTCGCTGATCTGCGCAAAATGGGCTTCCACGGCTTCCGGCGACAGTTCCGACGCGGCGATCGCCACCGGCGCCGTGTCCACCATGCGCATGGTCGAGAACACTCCACCGCTCGCGCCCAGCACCACTCGGTTCGGCGCGTGCTCGCTAACCAGGTACAGCGCGCCCGGCGTGACCGTTTCCGGACCCGTCGCCTCGAGCAGATGCGCCGGGAAAATGTCTTCGGTCATGCGCGTGGCCGCCATCGGCGCGAGCGTATTCACGCGGATGTCGTTCTTCTTGCCCTCGATGCCCAGCATGTTCATCAGGCCCACCAGCCCGACTTTCGCCGAGCCGTAGTTGGCCTGACCGAAGTTGCCGAACAGGCCCGCCGCCGAGGTTGTCATCAACACGCGGCCGTAGTTCTGCTCGCGCATGATTTCCCACACCGCCTTGGTGCAGTACACCGAACCCATCAAATGCACGTCCACCACCGCGCGAAAGTCCGCCATCTCCATTTTCGAGAAGCTCTTGTCGCGCAGGATGCCGGCATTGTTGATCAGAATGTCGATGCGGCCGAATTCTGCCTTGGCCTGCGCCGCCATGGCCGTCACCTGCTCGAAGTCGGCGACGTTGGCGCCGTTCGCGATGGCCTCGCCGCCAGCCCGGCGGATTTCCTCGACCACGGCCAGCGCGGCGTCGGACGAGCCGCCCATGCCGTCGCGGCTGCCGCCGAAGTCGTTGATTACCAGCTTCGCGCCGCGCCGTGCGAGTTCCAGCGCGTGCGTACGTCCCAGGCCGTTGCCGGCTCCCGTCACAATGGCCACTCGGCCGTCAAAGCGAATCGTCATGATCTTTCTCCAGGCAAAATTTGATGATTAATTGGTGATCCTTACTGTACTGACTATGCTCGGGCGATTTGCGCCTGCAGTGCCGCCGCGCATGCCGCTTCGTGCCGATCAATACTGCCCAGCAGCAGATCGGCGACGATCGCGTGCTTGAAGTAGTGACCGACGGCATACTCTTCCGTCATGCCGATGCCGCCGTGAAGCTGGACGCCCTGCCCGCAGACGTATTTCGCCGCGCGGCAAACCAGCGACTTCGCCGCCGACAGCGTGTGCTGCCGCGCGGCCTCGTCGTCGTTCTCCATTGCCGCCAGTGCCGCATGGAGCATCGAGCGCGCGATCTCCATCTCGGCGGCCATGTCGGCCATGCGATGTTGCAGGGCCTGAAAGGTGCCGATGGGCACGCCGAACTGCTTTCGAGTCTTCAGGTATTCCGCCGTCAGCGCGAGCGTCTTTTCCATCGCACCGACCAGATCGGCGCAAAGCGCGACGATACCGTGCGCAAGCCCGGTGCGCAGTGCGGCGAGCCCGCCTTCGAGACGGTTTTCCGCCGGTACGCGCACGGCATCGAACGTCAGATCTTCGATCCACGTGCCGTCATGCAGCGGGAGCGCCTCGCGCGCGAGGCCTTCGCGTTCGGCCTCGACCAGCAGCAGCGCGATGTCGGCCTCCCCTTCGACGCGCGCCGAGACGATGAAGGCATCCGCACCTACGGCACCGAGCACCAGCGACTTCTTTCCATACAGCACGTAACCATCCGCTTCCTTCTTTGCGCGCATCGACGAGGCACACGCGCCTTCGATGTTGAAGATAGGAATGCTATCGAAACCGATCGGCAACAACGCCACCTGGCCACGAATCATGTGCTGGCCGTCGAAGTGGCCCTGCGTGCAGTTGCCATAGAAGGCGGCTTGCACCCATTTGCGGTCGCAGCCGGAGTCCTTCAGCGCATCTTCCACGGCCAGGGCGGTCAGCTGCTTGATGGTTTTATCGATGTGGCGGCCAAACGGTGTCATACCGACGCCGACGATGTAGATGTTTTCCATGATGTTCTCGATCCTGTACGGTGATCAGCAGCCTTTGAATTCCGGGGTGCGTTTCTCGGCGAAGGCGCGCAGGCCCTCGGCGATGTCGTACGAACGCTGGTGATTGCGCAGCTCCAGTAGTTCGTGGCGCAATGCGTCGGCGAGCGGCTTGTCGGCGGCCTCGTCGGCGACCTTCTTCATCTTGCGCAGCACCAGCGGGCTCTTCGTGGCCAGCTTGTCGCCGATAGCCTGCACGCGGCCCACGAGTTCGCTGTCCGCCACGACCTCGACGACGAGGCCGTACTGCTTCATGTCGGCGGCCGGCAGCGATTCACCGGTGAACAGCAGATACTTGGCCACGTTCAGTGGAATCTTGCGCGACAGCACGGCCGCGCCGCCGCCGCCCGGGAACACGCCGAAGTTCGAATGGGCATCGCCAAAGCGCGCGCTCTGCGCGGCGATCACGAAGTCGCAGGCCAGCACCGTCTCCAGGCCGCCGGCCACCGCGAGTCCGTTGACGGCGGCGATGGTGGGCTTCGGGAAGGCGCGCAGCGTGTCGAAGAATGCGACGAGCGTGTCCAGCAGATCCGGCTCGCCCGGTCCCGGCGTGCCCCCTGCCTTCAGGTCGGCGCCGGCGCAGAAGGCGGGGCCGGTTGCCGTCAGGGCGACCACGCGCACCTGATCGTTCTGCTGCCAGTCACGCAATTGCGCGGCCATGGCGAGCGCCATGTGCATGCTGATGGCGTTGCGGGCCTCAGGCCGCATGAGGGTGATCCAGCCGACCTGGCCTTTTACCTCAAAGGACACCGATTCACTCACGTCTTCTCCTCCATAAATTCTATGCGGCGTGTTTGCCTGCTCGTCACGATAGGCATCGCCGCATTTGCGCTCACCTCCCCTTGCGGACGCGATGCGCTTCCTGTTTGCCCCGCCGCCCGGCAGGCGCCGGGCCGACGGCTCCGCACCCTGTCCGGGAGGGAGGGGACGTTCCAATCTGCCGATGACTATCGTGCAGTGAGGTCCGGCTCGGTTCAGTGAACCTGTCCGGCCGTCGCACATCACAACGGAGACACCATGGACTTCAGCGCATACCAGCACATCACGTTCGCCCGGCGCGGCCGCGTCCTCGAAATCATCCTGAACCGCCCGGAGCAGTTGAACGCCGTCAACGGCGGCCTGCACGCCGAGCTGGCCCGGGTCTTCACCGATGCGAACAACGACCCGGAATCGGAAGTGATCGTGCTAACCGGCGCGGGCCGCGCCTTCTCGGCCGGCGGCGATCTGGAGGCCGTCAAGGCCGGCTTCGACGACCCAGCGGCGTTTCGCGTCACGGCGCGCGAAGGCAAGCAGATCGTCTTTGCGCAACTCGACTGCGAGAAGCCGATCATCGCCAAGGTCAACGGCCCGGCGATCGGCCTCGGCTGCAGCATCGCGCTCTTCTGCGATGTGATCTTCGCCGCCGACACCGCGAAGTTCGCCGATCCGCACGTGAACGTCGGGCTCGTGGCCGGCGACGGCGGCGCCATCATCTGGCCACAACTGATCGGCTACGCCCGCGCCAAGGAATACCTGCTCACCGGCGATCCGATTCCCGCCACCGAAGCCGCCCGCATCGGCCTGATCAACCACGCCGTGCCGCCCGCCGAGCTGGACGAGCGCGTCAACCGGTTCGCCGACCGCCTCGCGAACGGCGCGACGAACGCCATCCGCTGGACCAAGGTGTCGGCCAACATCGGCCTCAAGCAGCTCGCGCACGCCGTGATGGATACCTGCATGTCGTACGAATGGCTGGCGAGCAAGACGGCAGACCACCGGGAGGCGATCAACGCCATGCTGGAAAAGCGCAAGCCGGGCTTCACCGGCAAGTGAGCGGTGCAACGATGCAGACCCGGTCGCTCGCATGCGAGTGGGCGCAGAAAGGCATTCGCGTGAGCCGCGTCGCGCTGCCTGAGCGATGGCGGGCGCGCCCGCTTTCGGCAGTCCCGGCAACGCCTCGAAAGAGCGAGGGCCTGCTAGCGGGCGCCCCTGGCGAGGCCAGCGGCGGCGCCTTACACCCGGCCTAGGCCGTCAGGCCGCCATCGACCATGTAGTTCGCGCCCGCGACGAACGAGGCCTTGTCCGAGCACAGCCACAGCACCAGCTCGGCTGCTTCCTCCGGCTCGCCCGGCCGGCGCAGAATGGACGCCGCAAGCAGCGCATCCGAACTGCCCGGCAGTGACGCGGCGGCCAGTTCGTCGGCCATCGCCGTCTTCACGACCCCTGGGCAGATCGCGTTAATGCGAATACCGTACCTGCCATACTCCCGCGCGGCCGACCGCGTGAGCCCGATGACACCATGCTTCGATGCCGCGTACGCCGAACTGTAGGGCGCACCGCGCACGCCGGCGACGGACGCTGTATTGACGATCGCCCCGCCGTGCGCCTTCATGGCGCGCAACTCATGCACCATGCAGTGGAAGACGCCGGTCAGGTTGACGTCGATGATCCGGTGCCAGTGCGCCAGCCCCTGGTCCTCAGTCCTGGCAACACGGCCCGGAATGCCCGCATTGTTGAAGGCGATGTCGAGCCGGCCGAAGCGCGCGACGGCCGCCTCCACCATCGCCGCGCAGTCTTCCTCCCGGCTCACGTCTACACGCTGGAACAGCGCCTCGCCGCCCGCCTGTTCGATCTCGGCGACCACCGCTTGGGCCGCCGCCTCCGCACGGTCGGCGACCACCACCCGCGCGCCGGCCTGCGCGAACAACCGGGCGGTGGCGCGGCCGATTCCTGCTGCACCGCCTGTCACGATGGCTACCTTGCCTTGCAAGTCAGACATTGATTCTTTCCTGTGGTTGAACGATCCCGCTATCACGCCGATGCCGACTGCGAGGCGCCGACAGCATCCAGCGGCGCCATGGCATGCCCGGTCAGCATGGCGGCCGCCGCGCTGCGGAATCAGGAGCGACATCGTGATGAAGACGGCGCTGGAGCCAAAGTTTTCGCGCGATATCACGCCACCGATGGCCGGTCCGGGAATGGCGCCGAACCAGCCCATTCCTTGCACGCAAGTGACCGGGGCGCCCACAATCCGCTGCCGGTCGCGTGACACCCCGGCGCTCCGACAATAGACACCCACATGGACCACCCTCACCTCCATCTTTGGGAGGGCGCACACCCGGACCGACCGAACCTCCGTCCGCGTCTCATCGACCGTGGGGCGAGCGCCCGGACGCCTCTCCTCACGGGAGGGGCGCGCGGGTTCCCGCCATGCCTATCCTTGCTCCGTCCACGTGGGCTTTCAGGTGTCTGCTCAGATGCGCCGGGCTTGCCGTCTCCGGCACCTCGGCCATGCCATCCTCACGCACAGGAAGGCACCGCATGTATCGCCCGGACTTCGGATACGTCAACGAGAGGAGAAACCATGAAGCTGTGCATTCGCACCGTCCGCCGCGCCCTGCTATTGACCGCGGCCGGAGCAGCCTTTCCTTCCCTGGCGCAGACCCCGCCGGCGGAGCCGCCAGCCGCTCCGGTTGCGGTAACGGTCGACAACTTCACGCGCGCCGAGACCGACATGTATTTCTCCACGGTTGTGAATCAGGGCGGTTTTGGCAAGCTGCGCCACTATCGCGACCTGATGCCGATCGATCGGCAATCCGTCGTGCGAGCCAATCGTGACACGGTTTACTCGACGGGCGTGTTCGACCTGGATGCCGGCCCCGTGACCATTGCGCTGCCGGATGCGGGCGGCCGTTTCCGCTCCGTGACGGCGATCAATGAGGATCACTACGCAATGACGGTTGCCTATGGAAAGGGCCCTTACACGTTCACGCGCAAGCAAATCGGCACGCGCTACGTGATGATCGGTGTGCGCACACTGGTTAATGCCCACGACCCCGCGGACCTCCAGGCGATTCGCGCGCTGCAGGACGGCATCACCTTGCAGCAGGCCGGACCGGGAAGCTTCACGGTGCCGGACTGGGACAAGACCGGTCAGAAGCGCATTCGCGACGCGCTCACCACGCTGGGCGACACGCTCCCGGACCTGAACGATGCCTTCGGCATGCCCGGCACGGTTTCGCCCGTTCACCACCTGATCGGCACGGCCATCGCGTGGGGCGGAAATCCAGAGAAGGACGCGATCTATCTCAACGTGAAGCCGCGCCGCAACGACGGCGCCACTGAGTATCGCCTGCGCGTGGCTAACGTGCCGGTGAACGGTTTCTGGTCGATCAGCGTCTACAACGCGAAGGGCTTCTTTGAGCCGAACGCGCAGGGCGCGTATACATTGAACAACGTGGTGGCGAAGAAGGATGCCGACGGCGCGGTGTCCGTGCAATTCGGCGGCTGTGACGGACAGCAGGCGAACTGCCTGCCCATCACGCCAGGCTGGAACTACATGGTCCGCCTGTACCAGCCACGGGCTCAGGTGCTTGACGGCCGCTGGAAGTTTCCAGAGGCCGAGGCTGTCCAATGAGCGAGCGGCCGGTGAGCGATGCATGACCCTCGCGTTCGTGGGTTCGTGGGTTCGTGGGTTCGTGGGTTCGTGGGCCCGTCGGCCCACGTCGCGGCATGGCTGACGTTGCGCGGGTCAAGGAGCACGGCTTCATGATGTGCTCCCACGCGTTACCGGTCACGGGCCTGTCAGACGGCGCGCCACTGACCTTCCCAGAAGCGCGCGCGGATGTCGCGCTTCAGAACCTTGCCCACCGCGCTGCGCGGCAGATCGGGCCAGAATTCGACCGACTTGGGCGTCTTCAGACTGCCGAGCGCGGTCTTGCACATGGCCGTCACCTCCTCCGCCGAGAGCGCACTTCCGGTCTTGAGCTGCACCACGGCCTTCGCGGCCTCGCCCCATTTTTCGTCGGGCACGCCGACCACCGCGCAATCCAGCACTGCGGGATGGCTGTTGATCACCGCCTCGATCTCGCTCGGAAACAGGTTGAAGCCGCCACTGACGATCATGTCCCGCGTGCGATCGATCACGGTGATGAAGCCTCGCTCGTCGCGCACGCCCACGTCGGTGGTGTGATGCCAGCCGAATCTCGACACTTCCGCCGTTTGCTCAGGATTCCTGTAATAGCCTTTCATCACGCCGGCCGATTTCACGACAATCTCGCCCTTCACGCCCGGACCCGCAAGATTGCCGGCCTCGTCCATGATCTCCACCCATGCGAACGGGCCAGGCCGTCCCGCCGACCGTAGCGCGTCTTCATCGAGCGAGCCGTCGGGCCTCAAATAGTCAGCGGGCTTCTTGATGAGGCAGCAGAGGCACTCGCTTTGCGCGAACACCTCGTAGATCACCGGACCCAGTTGCCGGATGGCCTCGCGCATTTTCTCCGGGGCAATGGGCGCGCCGCCAACCAGGACCGCGCGAAGTGACGACAGATCGGCCCCAGCCGTGCGCGGATCGCCGATAAGGGTATAGATGATGGTCGGCGGCACGAACAGGTGCGTGATCCGGTCGCGCTCGATCGCGGCGAGAACAGCCGCCACGTCGAACGCCGGCAGCACGACCGTCATGCCACTGCGGGCAGCGCTTGCGAACGTGAGATAGCTGGCCGCATGGGTCAGCGGTGCCACGGCGAGCACGCGCGTTTCGCGGTCCATGTCGAGGTTGACGAAGGTGGAGACGATCCCCATCTCCACCGACCGGTTCGTGTGAACGGCGGCCTTCGACGGACCCGTGGTGCCGCCAGTGGGCTGCAGCAGGACGGTGTGATCGGGGTACTCGGGCGCGGCGACGAATGGCGTGCCGTACGGCGCGGTCCAGTTTTCGAGGGCGCTGCCATGAGCCGAGGACACGTCGATGCAAATGAATCGGCATGCCGGCGCGAGGCCTGCCTTCAGTTGCGGGACGATCCCCTCGTAGGCGCTATGGAAGAACACGAGCTGGACATCGGCGTAGGCCAGCACCTGAACGTTCGTTTCCACCGAATTGCGCGTGTGCACCGCCACCCATGCCATGTCGGCCCGGTTGATGGCGATCTGAAGCAGGCTGACGCGGTAGTCGTTCGGCGCGTAGATCGCGATATGCGACCCTGCCCCCAGCGATGGTTCGGCGGCGAGGGCATGCGCAACCGCATGGACGAAGCGTTGGGCGTCGGCGAAGTCGACACGCACGGCCCCGTCGATAAAAGCGGTTCGGTGGGGATCACGTGACGCGGCGGCATCGAAATAGTCGGCAAGGCGCATGGGGCGCGGCACTCCTCAAGTGTGGGTCATTCACTTTTCGCCCGACTTGCGCCGGGCGGATACATCGACGGGACTTGCCGCGCAAAAATGCCGCGAGCAGCGCCCGAAGCCTATGCCGCGCAACGCGTACAACAATGTCGCCATGCGCGGTTGCCGCTTCAGCCGCGGCACGGCGATTTGTCGGCCAGGTCGTCCCTCGCGCCGGCGACCGACCTTCGCGTGCCGCCTTGCAGCAAAAAGTGAGACAGCGCGGGGATCAGCACGAGCGCACCAATCATGTTCCAGATGAACATGAACGTCAGCAACACGCCCATGTCGGCCTGAAACTTGATAGGCGACCATGCCCACGTGATCACCGACACCGCCAGCGTCACGCCAATTAGTGCGATCACCTTACCCGTGAAACCCACGGCCTCGCGATAGGCCGTCTCGAGCGACGCGCCCTGGCGCTGCAGCGTCAGCTGAACGCTGAGCAGATACAGCGCATAGTCCACGCCGATGCCCACGCCCAGCGCCGTGACGGGAAGCGTAGCGACCTTGACGCCGATGCCCAGCGCCACCATGAGCGCCTCGCAGAGAATCGACGTGAGCACGAGCGGCACGACCGCGACGACCACCGCGCGCCAGTTCCTGAACGTCAGGAAGCACAGCGCAATCACGGCGGCATAGACGAGCACCAGCATCGTTCGATTGGCCTGCTCGACCGCGATGTTCGTAGCCGCCTCGATCCCCGCGCTGCCGGCTGCCGGCAGAAAGCGACGATCCCGTGTGTCGTGCTGCGCGCCGAACGCTTCGACGGCTTTGACGATGCGCTCCAGCGTCTTCGCCTTGTGATCGGCCAGGAACGCCACCACGGGCGCAACCGAGCGCGCGCCGTTAACAAGCTCCGGGTTCGCCACATAAGCGTCGTTGACTGCGCCCAACGCGATAGCGGGATCGCGGCTGATCGTCATCCAGCGCGGGTTGCCCTCGAAGTTGGCCGCGGTGATGCGGCGGCTCACGCCGCTCACCGACGCGGTGGTCTGCACGCCGTCGAGCCCGCGCAGAACCTGCTCCAGGTTGTCCATCTCCATCAGCGTCTTGTAGTCGGCGATGCCGCCAGGGGGCGTCGTGACGATCACCGCGAACTGATCGGTCGAGAGCCTGTAGTGACTCGTCACATACGCGTTGTCGCGGTTGTAGCGTGAGTTCGCGCGCAACTCCGGTGCGCCGGGGTCGAGATCGCCGATCTTGAGGTGTTGCCCGACCAGCAGTCCTGCGGCGCATAACACCCCCGCGAGCAACACGGCCGCGAAAGCGGGTCCTCGCCGAGTAAAGGGAACGAGCAGCGCACCAAGCAGATGGTGCTTTTCCGCGCGCAGGCTGCGGGCCGCGGCGGCCGCGCTCACGCCGGTGTACGAGAGCATCAGGGGCAAAAAAACCAGGTTCGTGAAGATCAGCACCGCGACGCCCACACTCGCCGCAACCGCGAGCCCGCGGATGACCGGAATGTCGATCAGCATGAGGACGGCGAAGCCGACCGCATCCGCGAGCAGCGCGGTCAGCCCGGCGAGAAAGAGACGCCGGAACGTATAGCGCGCGGCGACGTAGCGATGGGTGCCGCGCCCGATATCCTGCGTGATGCCGTTCATCTTTTGCGCGCCGTGCGACACCCCGATCGCGAAGATCAGGAATGGCACGAGGATCGAATACGGATCGAGATCGATACCCAGCAGATGCACGATGCCGAGCTGCCACACGACCGCGGCCAGCGAACAGCTGATCACGAGCACGGTGCTGCGCACGCAACGGGTATAGCCGTAGATCACGGCCATCGCGATCAATGCCGCGGCGGCAAAATAGACCGCCACCTGAAGGAGCCCGTGGATCAGGTCGCCGACCAGTTGCGCAAAGCCGATCACGTGAATGTCGATACCGTCGCGCGCATAGTCGTGGCGGATCTGTTCGAGCGCATCGTGCAGCGCGCGTGCGTCGAGCGGTTTGCCCGTATCGGCGTAGTGATCGAGCAACGGCACGAAGATCGTGCTGGAATGCAGGTCGTCGGCAACGAGCGAACCCATGATGCCCGCCCGCGCCACGTTCTGGCGCAGCCGGTCGATGCTCGCGGCGGAACCGTCATAGTCGTCGGGCATGACCGGGCCGCCCTGAAAGCCGCTCTCCGTCACTTCGGTCCAACGAACGACGGGCATCCACAATGACTTCACAAACGCGCGGTCGACGCCCGGCAGCAAATAGATTCGCTCGTTCACGTTCCGCAGGGCTTTCAGATAGCGCGGGTCGTAGATCGTGCCGTTGCGAGTTTCGACGACCACGCGCACCGAGTTGCCCAGCGAACGCAACGAATCGACGTTGGCGAGGTAATTGCGAATGAACGCGCTCGATTGCGGCATCATTCGTTCATAGCTCGCGCTGACGTTCGACTTTGTCGCCTGGAAGCCCAGGAAAAAAGTGACGATCACGCACGCGGCGACGATCCACAACCGGTTGTTGAAAATCAGCCGTTCCAGCCAGCCCCCCGAGTTCGACTCGAAGTCCTCCCTTTTCTGCACGACCGGATTGGGGTTGACGTGCTCCGAATTGGAATTCATACCGATACTCTCTTTACGCATGCAGCCATGGTTAGCGGGTGGAAGCGATAGCAGGGCCGGCGAGCGACATGAGCGCAAGCTCGCCGGCTTTCAGCGGAAGAACGGCTGTCAACACCGATGATGGCCCCGTCTTCATTTGCCGGAATGAGCTGCCATGTTCGTCGTACAGCACCGCTTCTCCCGCCGCCGTGACGAATACGAGTTCCCCGCGCGATTCGAGCGGCGCACCGCCCGTCACCGCGCCGCGCATTGGACCTGGCAATGGCAGCCAGGTCATGCCGCGATCCGCGCTGCGGTAAATCGTGCCGCGCAGACCGAAGGCAAAGAGCGCCCCCCCGTTACCGGTGATGCCGAAGAAGCTGCCCGCATAGCCTGTATTGATTGCAATGAATTTTCCGCTTGTGGAATCGAGGCGGAACACCGTGCCCTTCTCCGCGGCCACATAGATATCGTCGCCTTGCCCGAAGACCGCATTCAGATGCAGAAACTGCGGGTTATCGAAGCGATCGAGTATCGGCCGCCACGTCTTGCCGCCGTCCTCCGTTGCGATCGCCATGCCGAACGGCCCGACTGCGTAGCCATGTTGAACGTCGCGAAACCATACGCTCAGCAGCGGCAGCGACGGACCCTGCCGGTAGTTCAGCGTCAACTGGTCGAGAAAAGGCTGCAATGCCGTATTGCCGGCAGCAATGTGCGCCTTATAGTACGAAGCGAGCGTCGTCGCGGCCATCCGGCCGTCGAACTGCCGCTGCCATGACAGACCACCGTCGGCGGTGTGCAGCACTACGCCGTCGTGCCCGACAACCCAACCCTCCAGCGCGGTCGGAAAACTGAGTGCGAGCAGGTCGCTGCGCACCGGCACGTTGACCTGTCGCCACGACTTGCCTTCATCGTCGGAGACGATGATGAGTCCACGCATCCCCACCGCGACGATGCGCGTGCCGGCGCGCGCCACGTCCATCACGGGCCGCCCAGTGGCACGGGCGTAGACGAGCGCGGGTGCGTCGAGGGGATCAACGAATGGATCTTTCTGCCCGGCGGGCGCGGCACCCGCATGTGAGGCCACATTCGCCTCTTTCGCCTCCTGCGCGCATGTAATCCAGCTTGCCGCTGCAAGCACGATTACCATGAGCCCTGCGCGCACGGTTCGCGCGGCGTATCTGTCATGAAACATCCTGTACCTCGATCCGGGCAATGCGAATGGGCCGGCCGGTCCCGCACCGGCGCTTGGCCGGGAGGACCGTGGCCTCATGCTGAAGTGACGGATTACGCTTTAACGCAATCCCGTCCCGGCCATGCCCGCGGGCGTGAACAGGTTCGGTTGGCTCAGGCGGTCGGACACGCGAAGCAAAGGCGCGCCGTTTGCGCCATTGGTAAAGGTCACGAAGTAGTTGCCTTTCTCGAGGTCATAGAAGCCGTAAGACAACGCGAAGACGCCGCCGCGGTCGTAGAGCGGAAACTGGTAGTCGATGCCCACGCGCCACAGCTTGCCGTCGTGGCCGTAGCCGTCCGTCTCGACGAAGGTCCAGCTGTCCTCGTCGATGTAGAAAGTTCGCTTCGAGTACGCATGGCGCGCATCAGCCTTCAACGTGGCCTCCACTACCCAGACGCGATGGCGCTCCCAGCGCACGGCATCCGGCTTCACGTGCTTCGGGCCGAATACTTCGTCCACGGGAAGTTGCGACAGGCGATAGTTGTTAGCCGGAACGATCATCTCCTTCTTGCCGATCAGCTTGAAGTCGAAGCGGTCCATTCTGCCCGTGAAGACGTTGGCTTCATCCCAGAAGAGCACGCCGCCATAGTTCGAGGACGGTGTGTCGTATTTGTAGTCCGGCGCCATGCGTGTGCGCCGTTGCGAAGGAAAGTAGGCCCAGCTCACCTGATCGGTGTCGGCATAGTTGCTCGAATAATCAACGAGCACAGTCGTGCCCGCCAGCGTGGGCGGCGTGACTGCCTGAATCCACGCGCGCATATAAGAGCCCGTGAAATTTCCGGTGGCGTTTTTCGGATCGTAGTAAGGCCGGTATTCGGTAATGTTCAGAACCGGCAACTCCGTACGGCCGCCGGACGAATCGATGAGTTGGCCGCCCATATTGGTCACCGAAAACTCCGCATGCCGATAACTCAGCATTGCATTCCACATGACCTCATAGCCGTTCTTCGGAATTGGAAACGGAACGCCGCCAAACGCGCCCGCCACACCATCACCTTGCACCTTGCCGACAAGATGTGCGCTCGTCGCGTTTTTCAGCGTGTTGTCGAGCACCCATTGCGGGTACGACACCGAGCGATGCGTCGGATAGACATCCAGGCGCATGTCGGCGAATCGCTTCAGAAGAGCTTGCGTGCCCGGTGTCAGTTGTTCCGCGTATTGCCCCATGTTCGCCGGGGTCACGCTGAAGAGCGCTTTCTCGCCTTTGTACGGATCGGGCCACTTGCCGCTGTTCGGCACGTAGTCCGCGGGTGGCCTGGTCAAGCCGCCGGTGTACTCGGGAATCGCGCCGTCGGGGCTACCCGCCTTTTCAGCGCCGAACGGGGTCAACGTGGTGCCCAGCTGTTTCGCCTCGTCCGCGGATACGGCGGCTGCCGCTCCCGCGGCATGCAGCGTCACAAGGCCTGCTGCGGCAATTTGAAGTAGAACTTTCATCTGCTTTTCTCCTGAACGTTGTTGGTGCCTCAGAACGAGGACTGGAAGACGAGCGACACCCACGGACGGTCGTTGAGATCGATCAGGCCATTGCCCGTGCTGGCATACGGCAGCCCGGACGGTGTCACCGCAGTCTTGTTCACGTGGGCGTGGTAGCCGATATACGAGAGCGTGAGGGTCGCCTTCTGCCGGATGAGCGCCTGCACGCCGATCGAATACTGGAAGAAGCCCTGTGCCCCTCCCCCCGAGCCCGGATTGATCGGGTTGGTGCCCCAAAGGCCGCCCGTGATGGAGGTCGGCATGCTCAGATCGACACCGGGAAACACCTGCAGCCATTGCGGCTGGAACACGAGACCGGCGCCGACATAGTCTTTGGTCGAGCAGCCGTTCCACTTGTTGTTGCTCGGACATGCCGCGTAGCCCACGCCGTTGTAGAGCTGAGCGTTTTGCGTGACGGACAGCAAATGCGTGTAGCCGAGTTCCGCCGTCAGCGTGCCCGTCTGCCACAGCGGTGTTTTCGACAGTGGCACGACGGCATTCGTCACGAGGTTCAGCACGTCGCCCTTCGCGCCTTCGGTCTGGTTCGCAATGGCCGGGCTCAACGCCGTGGCGAGCGCCGTGTTGTGACGATACGAGGCTTCAAAGCCGAAGCTGACGCTGCCCAGCGTCGTGTCGAGGCTGTAGCCGAGCAACTGGACGCCACGGTTGTAGGAGAGGTGATAATCGGTCGGCGCGCCGCCCTTCCAGTTCGTGAGCACCCACGGCGCGGTTTCATCCAGACGCCGGTAATAGAAGCCCATTGCGCCGTCCATGAACGATGGCGTCCAGCTGACTTTCAACCCGAAATTGTTGTCGACCTGGGGCGGCTTGATCGTGCTGCCTTGCGGCACGAGCACCGCGGACCTTGGCGTGGGAATGACAAGATACGACGGCCCCTGGGCCGCGGCGTCGTTCGCTTCGAGGTACGTCCCGCCGGTTGGAAGCCGGTTGTAGGTCCAGCCCAGTTCGTACTGGCCCGACACGGCCACCTGGGGCGTGAGCTGCGCCGTCATGCTGATCTGCGGACGCGGCAGCAGGAGCTCCTTCGTCGTGGTGCCCGGCGAGGTCAGCGCCTTGATGCCGTCCGTCGCACTCTGCGCGTATGAAATGCCCTGGGTCGGCGAGAGCAGCGAGTTGCCCCAATATTCGGTGAACTGGCCGGCCTTCAGGTAGACCGCGCGGCCTGCGACCTGCGTGTTGTAGAACGCGAATCCATCGAGCAGCTGCGCGCCCTGAACGTAGTAGCGGTTCGTGAAGGAACCGTAGGTTCCGTTCGGATAGGACCCCAACGAGCGATACGTCACGCCTGGTGCATAGACACCCGGATTCGTGACGTCGCCGCTGCCATACGCGAAATCTTTCCACGCAGAGCCCGACAGGCGGAAACCCACGTATCCCTGATAGGCGGCGGTGAATTCGGACAGGATCGACACCCGGTTCGTGACGATGTCGCCCGCGTGACGGAATTTGTAGTCGCCGTCGTCGAAGTTCGGGTTATTGCCGATCATCGGATCGATACCTTTCGCACGCATGCCCAGGTTGTAGCTGATGGTGTTGTCCCAGTTGACGTCCCAGTCGGTCGAACCGGTATCGATCTTGAATGCGTAAGCCTGGAGCGGCAGCATGGCTGCGATCAGGCTGGCCAGCACCGTGCGGCGCGGCAGGCTCGTCTGCCTCAGGGCCTTCTGGTTGTTGCGCAACATCTTGTCTCCTTTGTCTTTATTGGCGGCGCGCTTTTGAAGAGCAACGCCACGCCTTTACCTTCCCCTGTATTCGTCCCGCTTGCGCGGAATCGATCACGCGCGCCCGCGGGATGACAAGCGGCACCATGACGAGGAATAGAACGTGTCATGCATCCCGAAGACACCGCACAGTCAAGAGCAAGTTAGCATCGCGATCCGCCGCCCCTCCCCTATAGAAAGAGGAGGGGGGGAGGGGAAACGGCCGGCGACGCCGCTAGAATCCGCATGGAAGTTGGGCCGACGCCCCGCCTGGAAAGGCGTTGGCGTCAAAGCCCGCCTGCCCTGGGACTATCCCTTTGTGGGCCGTCGCCGACGGCTCATGGCGGCGATCGCGACCGCAAACGTCGGACGTACCAGCCGATCAGTGCACTTACTTCCCTACAATATTTAGCATTGCCAATCTGACGAGCCCGCTCTACTCGCGTGACCGACCAACTGTCGATGTCGATGCGGATGAGGTCGTTGCGTCGTTGCGTCGTTGCGTGTCGCGGCGCAAGACCGGCGCAAGACCTTGTGGCCTGTACTGACGAGGAGTGCGTCGGCGAATTCAGCTCAGAACCGATGCGTCATGCTCACGACCACAAGACGCCGGGAGCGAGATGGCCGCTCGCAAAAAAGAGTCAGGGGGCAGCATAGCTGCCCCGAGGGGAACCCCTATCGCGCGATCCGAGGCAATCGGTCACGATTCACGCGGCTGCCCGGACACTATTGCATCCCTTTCGCCGTTTAGCGGCCCGCGAGGCTACGCGAAATAATGACCTTCTGGATGTGACTGGTGCCTTCGTAGATCTTGGTCACGCGTGCGTCACGATAGTAGCGTTCCACCGGGAAGTCGGTCAGATAGCCATAGCCGCCATGGATCTGAATCGCGTCCGAGCACACCTTTTCCGCGATCTCGCTGGCGAACAGCTTGGCCATCGACGCCTCTTTCGCGCAATGGACCCCGGCCGCCTGCAGGCGTGCCGCGTGCAACATGAACTGGTAAGCCACCTCGACCTGCGTGGCCATGTCGGCGAGGTCGAACGCGACGCCTTGCAGCTTGATGAGCGGGCCGCCATATGCTTCGCGCTCCTTCGCGTATTTCACGGCGGCTTCCAGCGCGGCACGGGCGACGCCACAGGCAACGGCGGCGATGCCGATGCGGCCTTCGGACAACATGCCCATCACCCGCTTGTAGCCGGAGCCTTCCTCGCCGATCAGATTGTCCACGGGCACGCGGTGATTATCGAGCTGGATAGCGGCGACATGGGCCGAACGCTGGCCCAGCTTTTCCTCGACCCGGGTGACGTTGTAGCCGGGCGCACGCGGATCGACGATGAACAGGCTCGGCCCCAGCCTGCCTTCCGGCGTCTCGGTCACGGCCGCGATGGCAATGCCCACGCCCGCCTCGTTGCCGTTCGAGATGAACTGCTTGCTGCCGTTCAGCACATAGTGATCGCCCTCGCGGCGCGCCGTGGTACGGAAGGCGGCGGTATCGGAGCCCGCTTGCGGTTCGGTCAGCAGGCCCGCCACGATGGTCTTGCCTGAGGCCATGTCCGGCAGATACCTGCGCTTCTGCGCCTCGGTGCCGGCCTGGGCCACACACCCGGCGAGGCCGTTGTGGACATGCAGGATGGTGGCGAAGCCAGCGTCCGCAGCGGCGAACTCTTCGATGGCGAGACAGTATTCGGGAAAGGTCAAGGCCGAACCGCCGTACTCGGCTGGGACATGCATGCCGAGAAAGCCGAGTTCGCCCGCGGCCCTCAGTTCGCTGGAGGGCCACGCGCAATTGCGGTCGCGCTGCGCGGCCGTCGAGGCGACGACTTCCTGCGCCACCTTGCGAGCCGCGTCGCGGATCATGACTTCCTGCTCGCTCAGGAGCATCGTTGATGTTTCGCTCATTCTCTTCCTCGATTGATTCGCTTGATCGTTTCTCTTAATCGAACACGCGCAGGATCGACTCCGCGACGCATACCGGCTTGTCCGCGCCTTCCATTTCCACCGTCATTTCGTAGATGATCTGCGTGCCCTTGTTGTCGAGAGACTCGAAGCTGAGCAGCTTGAAATGGGCGCGCAAACGGCTGTCCACGGGCACCGGCTTCAGAAAGCGCACCTTGTTCAGGCCATAGTTCACACCCAGCTTGATCTGGCGGATGGCGAAAGCACTCTGCGAGAAGACCGGCAACAGGCTCAAGGTCAGGAAGCCGTGCGCGATGGGTGCGCCGAACGGCCCCGCAGCGGCGCGTTCGGGGTCCACGTGAATCCATTGAAAATCGCCGGTCGCTTCCGCGAATGTGTTGATGCGCTGCTGATCGATGACGATCCAGTCGCTGGAGCCCACGACTTCCCCCAACAGGGGTTGCAGGTGAGCCACGGTTTCATAGGTCTTCATGTTGTCTCGCTCCTGGCTTGATTGACGGTTGAGCGCGCGGCCACTTTTCCGTCCACCGCTTCGTGTTCTGCTTCGTGTTCCGCTTCGTGTACCGCCTCGCGCGCCGCGGCTTCGGGCATGCTTTGCGACGCCGGTTAGCTGTAGACGGGCGCGAAGCGCTTCGGGCCATTAGCGAGCCGCGGCAGCTGGCATTTGCGCTGCGCCGGCGTGCTGCCCGTCACGATCGTCTGGATGGACAGAACCGCGCAACCGGGGTAAGGATCGAGAATCAGACCACGCCCCATCTCGCGACGACAGCGTGCTGTTGATGCCCGGCTTCCGGGTGACTTCGTGCGAACTGATCTTAGTGAGGCATCGGGACGTTCCTCCCCTCCCTTTCTTGCAGGGGGCGGCCGTCCGGCGCGGCTGGCCGCGACGCGTCCCGTGCGGCATAGCCGGATTGACGCCCTCGTCGCGCGGATGAGATTCCCTTCCGCTGGAAAGCACAGGGCACGAAACCGCGGCACGACATTGCAGCGGCTGACGACGACAGTGAGCCGCGGCGAACACTTTCCGCGCGTTACGCCTGCCGATCGACGGCATGGCCAAAGTGAAGATGGCGGCACGCGTGCCCGGCATGCCCCGCAGCCGGATGGGCCTACCTGAATGACGGGGGACAGCGATAAGGAAGCGCGGATAAAAATTGACATCGCGCAAAATGCGCGACACCGAAAGACTCGACAAAAGGAGACGAGCAACGATGACTGACGCCAATCAACGGGACGCAGGCGACGGCCTGGCTTATCCCTGCGGCACGCCGCCGGAGCGCGGCGAAGCGCGCGAAATTGCACCGGGCGTGCGCTGGATGCGCCTCCCGCTGCCCTCGGATTCGCTGACACACATCAACGTCTGGGCCATCGAGGAGCACGACGGTCACACGCTGATCGACACCGGGCTCGGCAACGAGGACACCATCGAGACGTGGCGCACACTGCTGGCAGGACCGCTTGCGAAGGGCATCACGCGTGTGATCGTCACGCATCTGCATCCCGATCACGTCGGCATGGCCGGCTGGCTCACTCGCCGATCCGGCCGCCGTCTGTGGATGACACGCACCGAATATCTCCAATGCCGCGTGCTCGCCGGCGACACAGGGCACGCCCCGCCGGACGAAGCCATCGCGTTTTATCGTCGCGCCGGCTGGGACGACGCGACGCTCGAAAGCTATCGAAATCGCTTCGGCACTTTCGGCCGCCTGCTTTCCCGGTTGCCCGCGAGCTACCGGCGCATCCGCGACGGCGAGCGCATCGCGATCGGCGCTCACGAGTGGGAAGTGATCATCGGCGCGGGCCATACGCCCGAGCATGCCTGCCTCTACTGCGCGTCGCTCAAGCTGTTTGTGTCGGGCGACCAGGTGCTGCCGCGCATCTCTTCCAACGTCTCCGTTCTGCCGGGCGAGCCCGACGCCGATCCGCTCGCGGAATGGATCGCCTCGCTCGACGCGCTCAGCCGGCGCGTCCCCGACGATGTGCTGGTACTGCCGGCGCACAACCAACCGTTCACCGGCTTGCACGCGCGGCTTGCGCGGCTCGCGGCGAGCCAGCAACACGCGCTCGATCGGCTGCACGCGACGTTGCGGGAGCAGCCAAGACGGGCCGTCGATACGTTCGGCGCACTGTTCAGCCGAGCCATCACATCAGAGGACGCATCGACCTACGGACTGGCAACCGGCGAAAGCCTCGCGCATCTGAACTACCTCGTGAATCGCGGGAAAGCTACCGTTAAGGAAGACGACGACGGCATTGCATGGTATCGGGCGGCCTGAGACTGCGTCGCGCAAAAGTCGCTGCGGTTTGCGCATGGCGTCGCCTGCAAATCCTTCCTGGCAGCCTTGCTCTCAATCAGCAACAAGGATGCGTGTTCAGCCGCCTATCGCACGTCGCGTTGCGCCGCTTTCGCGATGGCGAGGACAGCACGGTGCAACGCGTCGGCCGTATCGAGCGGCGCGTGCTCGATCGCTGCGCCCGTTGCGCTTGTCGGGCGCGCGGCCTGATCGGGCGACGATGAAAACTTCACGACCGTGAGACGCGCGCGCGGATCGACGACTATCGCCTGGCCGAAGCGCCCGCTCGCCGCGAAGCTACCGTGGCCATCGTTCAACTGATACCAGTAGTCGCGATAGCCGTAACCCGGACGGCCCGGCGCGAGATTGCCCTTGGCGAAGGCCGCGGCATTCGAGGCCGGCTGTAGCGCAAGACGCGTGGCGCTCGAAGGAAAGCGCGCGTCATCGCCCGCCGCGCTCAGGCGCACGAGTTCACCAAAGCGCGCGGCGTCGCGCAGCGTCGTGTTGAGACCGCCACTGGCCATTTCCGTGCCGGTTCGATCGACGACGATGTCCGCGTCGTCATCGGCGAGCTTGCGCCAGATTTCACGCGACGCGAGCGCGCTCCACGATTGGCCCGTCACATGCCGGATCGCCCATGCAACCGCTTCAGGCGAGCCATTCTGGTAGTACCAGCGCTCACCTGCGCGCTCGTCGGGCGACGGCAGTACCACTTTGAGAAAGCCATGAATGCTGTCGGGCGCGCCGCTCGCGCGCGGCACGAAGCCGACCGCTGCAAAGAGCCCAAGGTCCGGTGGCAACGCGGCCGGATAGCGCACGGGGACTTCCATATCGAGATTTTGCTGAAGCGTCGCGTTGCCAAACGGCGTGCCGGCGAGTTCAGGCACATACGTCGAGAGCGGCGCTTGCGGCGCAAGCTTACCCGCGACGATCAGTTGCGCGGCGAGCAGGCCGGTCACGGATTTCGTCATGGACGCCCACATGTGCGTCTGATGCGGACCGAAGCCATCGAAGTAACGCTCCAGCACGATCCGCCCATCGCGCACGACGATAAAACCATCCGTCCGGGTGCGGCGCAGATAGTCGCTGAGCGTGAGCGTCGTGCCATCGACGGTAAAGGCGATGGTGTCCGGATCGAGTGGCCGGCCGGCGGGCAGCGCGAGCGGTTCGCGCGCCCGTTCGAGATTCGCGCTCGGGATCAGCATGCGTGTATTGCGCAGCTTCCAGCGCAGCGTGTGCTCCGGTTGCGCGCCAACTGACGCGCCGCCGTTCGCTGCGACTGCCGCTGCGTGTGGGGCGTCCGCGCGCGACGGGAGCGCAAAAGCACAGGCCGCGCCGAATATAAAAGCGAGCAGCGCGCGTGGCGCGCCATTCGAACGAGAAACAGGGCGATTCATCTGCATGCGGTCTCCGATGTGATCCCTCTATTGCCCGCGCCAGGCAGCACGCGATCTCAGGAGAATGAAAGACGCGGGCGGCAGCGTCAAGTCAGCGCCAGGCATAAGGCCATAGCTGTCTGGCATGCCGTGGCTACAATCAGCGCGGCTTCGCGTTTACACGGACATTTCCACAAGGAATGCTTGTATTCCCGACGCTTGATGGCCGATGGCGCCCTGCTGCTCCACACTACGTGAAGGCGCTTGCAATCGTCCCGACACGACACGCTTCCGCCATCGGCAATAAATATGGATACCTGATTAAATAAAAACAAATGAAGGAGACAAATGAAAAAGTTCGTTCTGGCCGCGCTGGTGGGCGGCCTGTCACCCTGTCTTTACCATGCGCAATCCAGCGTCACGCTGTACGGCGACATAGGCGGCGGTGTGCGCTGGGTCAATAACCAGAAAGGCGGCAGCGCATTCGGATTCAACAACAACATTCTCGCGGTGAATCGTTTCGGCCTTTACGGCAGGGAAGATCTCGGCAACGGGCTCACGGCGATCTTCAAGCTGGAAAGCGGCTTTAACAGCGGAACCGGCGCATTGAAGAACGCGGGCGTGCTCTTTTCGCAGGCGGCTTTCGTCGGTCTCACCGGCAACTTCGGACGGCTCACCTTCGGACGCCAGGTCAGCGCAAGCGAATACTTCGCCACGCTCGTCGACCCCACCGGCGGTCAGGCCCAGTCGCTCGCAATCGAGCCGAACGCGCTCTACTTCTTCAACTACTTCACCAACGACACCCGCTTTAACAACACGATCAGCTACATCGGACATGCAGGTGGCTTCCGCTTTGGCGGCAGCTACTCGCCGGGCGGCACGGCCGGCAATTTGCGCTCGGGCACGAACGTCTCCGCCACCGCCATGTATCAATGGGGCCCGGCGTTGGGCGGCTTCGGGTATCAGAAGACCTGGAATGCGGCCGCGACGCAATGGGCCCGGACCTTTCACGCAGGCGGATCGCTGCAACTCGGTCCCGCACGCCTTTACATGAGTTATGCCGACTTCAGCGTGAGCGCGGCCACGCAAGGCGCGCCCACGCGGCGCGATCGTATTCCGAGCATTGGCGTTCTCGTCGTACCCACCCCCGCGCTGCAATTCACCGCGGCGGCCTATTTCGACAACGCCCGTCATCTCGCGAACGCAAAGGCCGGCAACGGTCACAAGGTGACGACCTATGCCATGGCCGAGTACTACCTCTCGAAACGCACCGAGCTTTACGCGGAAGTCGATTACAACGGTTTTTCCGGCGCCTATCGAACCGACGCATTGAATATCGGCGGGCTGGGCATGCGCTCCGGCGCGAACTCGACAACCGGCGTGGCCGTTGGGCTCATGACACGGTTCTAGGCCGCCCTGCGCCGCCTTTTCGTACCTCGCACTCACATGTCAACATGAAACTATCCATCCGCATCTCATGTATCGCTGCCGTGGCGATGCTCGCCGTGCCAGGCGGCTACGCAAACGCACAACCGGCGGCAACGCCAGCTTCATCGGCGACCGGAACGAGCCTCGCCGCCAGCGACGCAAGCGACGCCAGGGCTGCCAGAACCGCGAACCGCAAACTTGCGCACCGCGTCGAAAACGCACTGGCGCGCACTCGCGGCCTCAATTCCGCGCGCATCATCGTGACCGCGCGCGACGGGCGCGTCACCCTCTCCGGCGCAGTGAACTACAACGAGCAGATTCCACTCGCGCTCGATGCCGCGCGCAAGGTCGACGGCGTCACCGACGTTGAAAGCCGTATTCGCGCGACGGGCGCCTCGCTCTGATCGGCGCATCCGGCTGCATGCCGGATGCGATGCCTCGTCGGCCACTTACCCGCCACATCAAGGCTCGACCACGTTAAAGCGCCCGCCGGGCTTTTCCAGCGTCCTGAGAAACGCGCCGAACAAGGCCGAGGCGCCGTCCAGCACGATTTCGCCTTGCGCAACGGCGGCGCCGAACTGCGTCTCGCCCAGCAGGACGCGGTCGAGCGTGGCGCGCGTCATGGCGATCCCCAGATCGTGTCCGTCGCGATGCGGCGTGGCGGACCAGGTGAGCGCGCCATGCTTCAAATACAGCGCATAGCGCGCATTGCGATCGGTGAAATGCCACGCCATGCGGATGTCGAGTGTCTGCGCCTTAAGGCCGTCGATCATCACAGCGAGGTAATCGAAGAACGCGCCGTCGCTCAGCGAACGCACGAGATCGTGACTGCGCAGCGTATGCCCGGCGCCTGCGCCCGGACCCTCGCGCAACTCACGCGCGCCGAGCAGATACGCGTTGCGCCACGTCGCCGATTCCGCCTGAAAACCCATCTGCTCCAGCGCCGCCGCGCCCAGTTCGCGCGCCTCGCGCAGCGCGGGCTGCGCGAACACGAGACGGTTCATCACCTCCGCGACCCAGCGATATTCGCCGCGCTCGAAGTCGCGCCGCGCGCGTTCGAGCATCGCCTGCGCGCCGCCCATGTACTCGACGTAACGCGGCGCGGACAACTCGTCGGGCAGCGCGTGCAAATGCGCGGGGTTGCCGTCGTACCAGCTCAGATAGCGTTGGTAGATCGCCTTGACGTTGTGGGACACCGTGCCGTAATAGCCGCGCGTATGCCACTGGCCCGCAAGCGTGTCGGGCAGCGTCATCTGCTCGGCGATTTCGGCGGCGTTCCAGCCACGGTTCATGAGCCGCAGTGTCTGGTCATGCAGATACTTGTAGAGGTCGCGTTGCTGTTCGAGAAAACGTGTGAGGCGCGCCGTGCCCCATGTGGGCCAGTGGTGCTGTGCGAATACGACATCCGCGTCACCCGCATAGCGTTCGAGCGCCTGATTGAGGTAGCGCGACCACAGCTTTGCGTTGCGGACCTGCGCGCCACGCAGCGGACACAGATTGTGCAGCGTGCGCGTCCCGTTCTCCGCCACGTTCAGCGCGCGCAGTTGCGGAAAGAAAAAGTGCATTTCCGCCGGCGCTTCGCTGTCGGGCGTGAGCTGAAACACGATTTCCACGCCGTCAATAATATGTGTTTCGGCATCCTGATGAATCAGTTGTGTGGGTTCGATCAGCGTGACCGTGCCCGCCGGCATGGTCTTGCCGAGTCCCGCGTCGATCTGGCAACAGGCATTGCGTGCCAGCGTCTGGCCGAACTGGAATTGCGAGCGCCGCTCCATGGCCGTGCCAGCCAACACGTTTTCCGCCACGGCCTCTTCCATGAAGCCCGCTGGCGCGATCACCGCGACTTCGCCCGCGCGCACACGAGCCTCGTCGATCACGCCCTTCACACCGCCGAAGTGATCGGTATGGCTGTGACTGTAGATCACGGCGAGCACAGGGCGTTTCGGGCGGTGTGCATAGTAGAGTTCGAGCGCCGCCTGCGCTGTCTCGCGGCACGTGAGCGGGTCGATCACGATGAGCCCGGTATCGCCTTCGATCAGCGTCATGTTCGCAAGATCGAACCCGCGCACCTGATAAATGCGCGCCGTGACTTCGAACAGTCCGTGCAAACGATTCAGACGCGCCTGCCTCCACAACGCCGGGTGAGCCGTGGGCGGCGCGGTGGCGTCGTCGAGGAACGCATAGTCGGCCATGCTCCAGACGAGCCGGCCATAGGCATCGCGAATCTCGGCATCGGGAATGGTTCCGATGAAACCGCGCTGGGCTTCCTCCACATCGAGAGGGTCGTCGGTAGGCAGCGTCTGCAACGCGCGGTGATGGGCTTTCTGAGTCGCGTCGGTCGCGCGCTGCACGGGAAGATCCGTCAGCGCCAATGAGGGGGTCGTGTTGTGCATGAGATGATGGAACGGGAGAAGCGCGAACTCGAAAGCCCGCGCGGGAAAGCGGGGAAAGCGGTTGCGAGGCGGCAGCCGCGCTCAGGATGAAACGGCTTGCGCTTCACGCAGCGGACGCGGCATGCGCAGCGCTTCACGCGAGCGCTGCGGATCGAGCCAGCGCGCGCACAGCATGCCGCAGCCGATCAGCACGAAGCCGCACAGCACGCACGATTGCTCGAAACCGAGCGCCGTGGCCGCTGCCCCGCGCACATGCTGGATCAGCACGCCGGTGATCACCGGCGCGGCCAGTCCAGCCAGGGAACCAATGGCGTTGCTCAACGCGAGCACCGCGCCGCGCTGTCCTTCCGGCGCGACTTCACTGAGCATGGCGGGGCCGACCGAATACATGGCCAACGTGAGGCCGCTGCTCAACGTGAGCATCAGCACCTTCGCGAGCGGCCCGAGTTCGGGCAGGTACACCGCAAAGCGCAGCACGCCCGCGATTACGAGGGTGATCGCAATGAACACGCCGCGCGCCTTGCGCGACGAAACACCCGCGCACAGCAGATGCTGCGAGAACCATGCGAGCCCAAGACCCATCGGCGTGGTAATGGCGACGAACAGCGCGAATAGCCGCCCCGAACTCGCCGCGCTGAAACCAAGGCCCGCCTGAAGG
Organism: Paraburkholderia sp. MPAMCS5; assembly: GCF_036016995.1. Lineage (NCBI taxonomy): Bacteria > Pseudomonadati > Pseudomonadota > Betaproteobacteria > Burkholderiales > Burkholderiaceae > Paraburkholderia > Paraburkholderia sp. MPAMCS5. The sequence continues at coordinate 81,801 of NZ_JAYXBK010000012.1, read as the reverse complement.
TAGTGCGGCATCCAGATGAGGCTCGTGGCGAGCACCCAGTTGGCCGCGAAATGCCCGCAGAAGTTGCCGACAATGGTGCGATCGGCCAGCAGCGTGCGCCATGGCACGCGCCGCGCGTCGCGCTCGGCGCGCGGCCGTTCGAGCGGGCCTTCGGCGCCAAGCAGGAGCCAGCACGCGCACCATACGAGGCCGAGCGCGGCCAGCACCGCGAAGTTCGCGCGCCAGCCCCAGCGAGCGGTGATGAGCGGAATGGCGAGTCCCGCCACGAAGAGCCCGAGCGCGCTGCCCTGGTAGAGCACGGCCGCAGGCAGACCGCGCTTCTCATCGGGGAACCACTTGTAGAGCGCGTGCAGCGATACAGGCGAAGCCGGCCCCTCTCCCGCGCCGAGCAGCACGCGCGCGATGAGCACGACCGCCATCGAACTGGCGAAGAGCATCGGCAATTGCAGCAGCGACCATGACAGCGCCATCGAGAGCAAGATGACGCGCGTGGCGACGCGATCGGCCAGCATGCCGCCCGCCACGGCCGCGATGGCGAAGAGCCAGTTGAGGCTGCCGCCGATCAGCCCGAACTGCGTGGGCGTGAGGCCCAGGTCGTGCATCATCGGCACGGAAATCATGCCGAACACGACCTTGTCGAGAAAATTCACCATCATCATCAGCGCGAGCATGATGGCAATCGACCATGCGCGTGCTGGCCGATAGTTGCGCGATTCGCTGCCGTATGCGGACATCCTTGTCTCCGATCTTTTCTTTTTTGCTTCTGCTAGTTGCCGTGCTAGTCGCGGCCTATGCGCGGGGGTCGCCGGGATCGAGAATCGCGCGCGCGATCGTGTTGCGCTGAATCTCGCTCGTCCCCGTGAAAATGCGGAACATACGCAGCTTGCGAAACGCCTGCTCAACGGGATGATGGCGCGTGACGCCCACGTTGCCGTGAATCTGCACGGCCTTGTCGGCAATCTCGAAGCAGCGCTCGGAGACGAACACCTTGCACGCCGCGGCTTTCATGCGCAGATCGCCGCCGGCGTCGGCCAGCGCGGCGGTTTGCGCGATCATGCTTTCGCAGGCCCACAGCGCCGCCGCCATGTCGGCGAGCATGTGCTGAATAGCCTGAAACCGCGCGATGGGTCCGCCGAATTGCCGTCGGCTGCGCGCATAGTCGAGCGATGCCTCGTAGACCGAGGTTGCAAGACCGAGCATCGTCGGACAATGCAGCAGCCGGTTCACGTTGATGCGCGACATACCAAGCTTGAATCCATTGCCCGCGCCGCCGAACAGGTTGGCGCGCGGCACGCGCACATGATCGAAACGGATATCCGCGTCGATATGCTGGCCCGACATCGGCACATATTCCTGTTCGACAGTCACACCCGGCAAGTCGAGATCGACGAGCACCGCGCTGATGGCGGGCGGCGTAGTGTCAGCGTCGGTCACGCACATGACGATCGCGAAGTCCGCAAATGGCGCCCCGCTGATGTAGTGCTTGTGACCGGTGACGATGAAATCGCCGCCCTCCGCCACGGCCGTGGTCGTCATGCTTTGCGCATCCGATCCCGAATGCGGCTCGGTCAGCGCGAAGCAAGTGGACTTCTCCCCGCGTATCACCGGCATGAAATAGCGCTGCAACTGATCGGGCGTCGCGTACTTGAGCATGTTGCCCACGCGCGGCGGACCACCCAGATCGCCCAGCACGTGAATGGCGAGCGAGCAGCCGCTTGCCGCGAGGTCGGCTTTCAACGCGCATTGCTGCAGGATCGAAAAGCCCTTTCCGCCCAGTTGCACCGGCAGGCAGGCCGAGTAGAAGCCTAGTTCCGCGGAGCGCTTCCACACGCGCCGCAACACGTCTTTTGGCCAGACGCTTTCCGAATCGAGGCCGAGTTCGCGCTCCATCGGCAAAAGTTCGTCTGCCACGAAGCGGCGGATGCTGTCGCGCGTGGCGTCGAATACGGGGTCGCTTACGTGTTCGAACATCATCTGAATTCCTTAGTTTATGCGCCGGTCCGAGTCTTTCCAGTACTGTTCGCGCACGATCTTGCGGGCGATCTTGCCGCTCGCATTGCGCGGGAGTTCGGTGACGAAGCTGATCGAGCGCGGCAGCTTGTAGTCGGCGAGCAGGCCGCGGCAATGCGCGACCAGCGCGTCCTGGTTGGCCGTGCGCCGCGGCTTGAGCACCACAGCCGCCTTCACGCCTTCGCCCCAGCGCTCGTCGGGCACGCTGAACACGCACGCTTCGAGCACATCGGGATGCTGGTAAAGCACCGCCTCGACCTCGGTCGGGTAGACGTTGAAGCCGCCCGAAATGATCATGTCCTTCTTGCGATCGACGAGGTAGAAGTAGCCGTCTTCATCGGTGCGCGCGAGATCGCCTGTCATTAACCAGCCGTTCACGAGCACTTCGGCGCTCAGTTCCGGCTCGCCCCAGTAGCCCTTGAACACGTCTTCGCCGCGCACCGCAATCTCACCGACCTCCCCCGCCGCGAGCGGCCTGCCGTCTTCGCCCATCACGCACACTTCGGTCTCGCCGATGGGCCGTCCGCACGACGCGAGACGCTCGGGCCGCTGCGCGATGGCGTAGGCGTGATCCGCCACGCTGAGACGCGTGACGCCCGATGTCGACTCGCTCGCGCCATAGCCTTGCGAAAGAATCGGGCCGAAACGCGTCCAGGCCTCCTGGATACGCGCGGGCGCCATCGGCGCAGCTCCATACGAGAGCGATTTCAGCGCGCTCAAGTCGGTGCGCGCGAGCGCGGGTTCGTTCAGCAGCATGTTGATCATGGCGGGCACCATGAACACATGCGTGACACGCTGACGTTCGAGATCGGCGAGAAATTGCGCAGGCTCGAATGTGTCGAACAGAACGAGCGTGGCGCCGCAGTAGAGGAATGGCTGCATGAGCATGCCCGAAGCATGCGTGATCGGCCCGACGAGCGCGAGCCGGTCGCCGGGCCGCGGCTGCGTGTCCATGCCCATCAGCAGCTTGCGCAGCGACGCCATGCGGTTGCCGTAGCTCTGCATCGCGGCCTTGATCTTGCCCGTCGAGCCCGACGAGAAGTGCAGCACCGCGAGATCGTCTGCGTGACTGACGATTTCGAGTGCCTGCGTGGATGCCTCGGCGAGCAGGACCTCGTAGTCGATGTAGCCTTCGACGTCACCACTCGCGCCTCCCAGGGCGATGAACGTCTCCACGCTCCCGAAGCCCGGCGTCGCGCGCGTGTAGCCCGTGTAGCCCCGGCCAGCGATCAGCACGCGCGGCGTGCAGTTTTCCGCCACGCCGGACGCCTCCGCGGCCGTGAAGCGCGGATTGAGCGCCGCCTTCACGAGACCGGCCTTGTACAGCGCACATTCGATCTCCACAAGCTCCGTGCAATTGCGCGACTGCACCGCCACGCGATCGCCGCGTTTCAGGCCGAGCGCGCAGAGCGCGTGCGCGAGCTGATTCGAGCGCGCTTCCAGTTGCCGGTAAGTCAGCGGGCGATCGCGATGGATCACGGCCGGCACATCGCCCCAAAAAGACGCTGCGCGCCGCAGAAAATACGGAAAGCTCATTCAGGTCTCCAGTGAATGTCGAAGCAGTGTGTAAGATATCGGTCATCACCGCAATGAAGCATTGGATATAAACCCATAACCAAGGGGAATGGGCATGGAGACACGCGATCTGGACTATCTGCTCGAAGTCCATCGCTGCGGCAGCATCGGCAAGGCGGCGGAGGCGCTCGGCATGAGCCAGCCCGCGCTGACCAAGGCCATCAAGCGCATCGAGAGCGAAGTGGGACTCGCTGTTTTTCACCGCAGCCCGAACGGCGTTGCGCTCACGCCGGGCGGTACGGTGTTCGTCGAGCGCGCGCGACGCATCGCGCTCGAATACGATGACGCGCTCAAGGAACTGCGCGCGATCCAGACCGGCGAGCAAGGCATTTTGCGCGTGGGCTATTCGCCGACAGTGCCCGATTCGATCGTGCTGCGCGCATGCCGTCAGTTGATGAACGAGCGGCCCGCAGCGCGTCTGCGCCTGCGTCGGCGGCTCGCCAACGATCTCTTTACGCTAATGAAGGCGGGTGAACTGGATATGGCGGTCGCGCCGGAGCCGCCCGACATGAGCAAGGATTTCGCCACGCTGCCGCTATTTCGCGACCGCCTGCACGTCATGGCCGACGAATCGCATCCGCTGCACCATAAGTCGCGCCTCAAACTGCGCGATCTGGCCAACGAGGAGTGGCTGCTGCCGGGCTCGAACATTCCGCTGCGCCGCCAGGTGAATGACGCCTTTCGTCGGCAAGGGCTGGCCGAACCGGCGTTGCGGGTGGAAACGGACTTTGCTGTGCCTGCGCTGCTCGAATTGTTGCGCGGCTCGCGCATGCTCTGCATCGCGGGCAATGCGACGGCCAACGCGCAGCGCGGGATCTCGCCATTGAACGTCGACGAAAACGAGCTGGATCTCGCGCGCAGTGTGGGCGCCGTGCTACGTGCCGGCGGCTACGTCTCACCGCTTGCTCAGCGGCTCGTGGAGCTGCTCCAGCGAGCGCGGCCACACACCGTCGGCCTCGCGCCCATGGAGTGAGGCCGCGACATCGGTTGCGCCTTCAGGCCGGTACGGCGCGCGCTTCCGGCTTCGAGGATTCAACCATGCGCGAATGCACTACTCGCCAGTCGGCAACAGCGCCGACAACAGGCGCCGCAACTCGCGCGCTTCGGCCGGCGTCAGCTTCGCGGTAAGAATGCGCTCGACTTCCTCGACACGCGGCCGCAACGTCGCAAGCTGCTTCTTGCCGGCCGATGTGAGGAACAGCACGTAGCTGCGCTTGTCGACGGGATCGTCGGAACGTTCGATCAATTCATTGCGGACCATGCGCGCGACGAGATCGGCGATGGTCGACCGGTCCACGTCGAGTTCATCGCCAAGCTGGCGCTGGTTGACGCCCGGCGTCCTGCGCAGGATTTCGAGCGCCGCGTACTGGACGCTCGTGATCTCCGTGGAAACCTCGCTTTGCCAGACAGCCAGATGCCGCTGTTGAGCGCGGCGCACCAGGCTGCCAGTAAATTTGGAGAGCGCGTCAGGGTTGTCGATTTTCGGCGGCACTGTCTAGCGGTTCTGCAAAATGGAATCGGTTAGAAAAATGGGCCGCAAGAACGCATTCAATTCCGCGAAGGCGTCGAGCGGCAGTACATGTGCCACGTATTGATCCGGACGGACCACGACGAGCGCGCCCCGTTCGCGGTCGATGCCGCGCTCGTCGAAGATATCAGTCGACGCGTCGCTCGTAAATGCCTTCTCATAGTCGACCAGGCCGTATCGGCCCTTGCGCGGCAGCAACGACGCATGCAGATCGTCGAGCCGGACTTCGCGATGCGGCTTGTGCAACACGGCGCGCAGATCGATGACACTATCCGCATCGGTATCGCTCGGTGTAACCATGCGTAGAACGGATTCCGGCGACGTGGCGAGATGCTCGCAGAGCGCGTCGAGTGCCTTGCCGCTCATGTCCGAGAAAGCGTACAGGCGCCAGCGGCCGTCAGCGCGCGCAACGTGACCGAGGTGCATCGGCTTTGCATCGGCGATGCGAACGACGGGCGATGAATGAAAGCGCGTTCCGATCGTGAAGCCGCTCGCGAGCGACTGGTGCGTCGCTTCGCCCGTCAGCGCACCCGCACGATAGCGCGTCGCCACGCCCGCCGTATATCGGCCCGCGCGCACGAAGTACGCCTGAAGTTCGGCGGGATCGACACCGCCCGCCTCGGGATGCTCGGGGTCTTTCGGCGGCGCGGCCATCATCGCGGACCACTCCTTGTCGAAGTCGATGAGTTCCTGCGCGACAGGCTGCCGTTCATCCGAATACGTACGCAGGAGCTTCGCGTCGCTGCGTCCTTGCAGCACTGCCCCGAGCTTCCAGCCGAGATTAAAGCCATCCTGCATCGAGACGTTCATACCTTGCCCCGCTTTCGCGCTGTGCGTATGACAGGCATCGCCCGCGATGAACACGCGTGGTTCACACAATGCTCCATCGGCCGCGATGGCATCGTCGAAGCGATCGGTCAGGCGTTGCCCGACTTCATACACCGAGAACCACGCGACCTCTTTGACGTCCAGCGAATAAGGATGAAGGATTCCTTGCGCGGTCTGGATAATGCGCTCCACCGTGGTCTGCTTGATGGTGTCGCGATTCTCCGGCGTGACTTCGCCGAGATCGACGTAAAAGCGCACGAGATAGCCGCCTTCGCGTGGAATGATCAGCAGGTTGCCCTTGCTCGCGGACTGGATCGCGGCCTTGAGGCGAATGTCCGGGAAATCGGTCACGGCCAGCGCATCCATGACGCCCCACGCGTGGTTCGCGGCGTCGCCGTTCAGCGTCTGACCAATGGCCGTGCGCACGCGGCTGCGGGCGCCGTCGCAACCCACCACGTAACGCGCGCGCACCGTGACTTCCTCACCGAGCCGCGCCGCATCCGTCCGGCGCAACGTGACGATCACCGGATAGGCGTCGGCATCATCGCGCTTGACATTGACGACCTCGAAATCGTAATCGGGTTCAATCCGTTGTGCGGACCGTCGCATTACATCGAGAAGGTACTCCTGCACGCGCGCCTGATTCACAATGACATGCGGAAACTCGGAGATACCTGATTCGGTGTCCTGAACACGTCCGGTACGCTTAATCGCACCACGGTCGTTGGCGCCGGGTCTCCAGAAAACGGTCTCATTGACCCAATACGCTTCACGCAGCAGACGCTCGCTGAGCCCGAATGCATGGAACATCTCGACAGTCCGGCAAGCAACGCCGTCCGCCTGTCCCATCAGCAACGGCCCCGAGCGACGCTCGACGATGCGCGTTGTGATTGACGGAAACTGCGACAACTGGGCCGCCAGCACGAGTCCCGCCGGCCCGCTTCCGACGATGAGAACATCGACCGCGGCGGGCATGTCGATGCGAGGCGCGCCTTCGGCGGCCGGCTCGATCATTGGATCGTCCGTGCGAAAACCGTTGAGATGAAATTGCATGATGTTGTCCTCCATTTAGTCTCGACTACCGTGGCAGCGAATATACTCCGTACACCAACTATATCCAAGAACTTCTCGCGGCTCTGCCGTATACCCTGGGATCAGGATGCGCTTTGCGAGTCGCCGTCGATGGGAATCAGTTGACCCGATATGGACCGTCCGGCATCGGATGCGAGAAAGACGGCGAGCGCGGCGATGTCGGCCGGATCGACGAAGCGCTTGATCGACTGGTTGGCGAGCGCCGCCGCTTTTTCCTGCTCCACCGTGCGGCCGCTGGCCGACGCGCGTGCGGACAACACCTGCTGGATGCGTGGACCTTCGACGGCGCCGGGCAAGATCGCGTTGACCCGGATGCCGAATTCGCCGAGTTCACGCGAGAGCGTCTTGGTCAAGCCAATGAGCCCCCATTTGGAGGTCGAATAAGGACTTCGATTCGGATAACCGAAGCGCCCGGCAAGCGACGACATGATGACGATCACGCCCGAGCCCGATTGTTTCAGCAAGGGAATGGCGCGCTGCGTCACGGTGAAGGTGCCGGTGAGATTCACGCGCAGCACGGCTTCCCACGCGTCGGCGTCCATCTCGGCAACACTCGCGGTCGGCCCGGCTATGCCTGCATTGTTGACGAGCACGTCGAGACCGCCGAGCGCGGACGCCGCGCCCGCGACCATTTGCGAAACCGCCGAGCTATCCGCGATGTCGCACACCGCGGTTCTGATGCCGGGCAATTGCGCCTGCATGTGCAACAGCGCTGTCTCGTCGATATCGCAGACAAAAACGCTCGCACCGTCCGCGACGAATGCTTCCGCGATGGCGCGCCCTATTCCGCCCGCACCTGCCGTCACCAGCACGCGCTTGCCTTTCGATGGAATCATGAAGTCCTCGTTTCTGATTGAAACCGCGCACGCCGCTCAGTCGCAGGCTGCGCGTATGAACTCGGGGACCGGGACGGCCTTCAGCCGTCCGTCGGCCTGCTTGATGCACAATGCGCGTGTCGCCTGGCCTTCGCAGATCAAGATTTCGCCGCGCATGATCCGATGGCTCATGATGAAAACCTTGCCGCGCCATTCTTCAACGCGAGTATGGATCGCGAGGCGTTCGCCGTAGGTCGCCGCGTTGACGAAGCGCGTATGAAATTCCAGCAGCGGCGGACCGACACAATCGCGCAACTCGTTCATCTCGCGCCATGGCGGCAGGCCGCACTGTATAAAATAATCGTGCGAGGCGGCGTCCATCCAGCGCGAGAAGTTTGGGAAGAAGACAATTCCGGCCGGGTCACAATCGCCAAATTGAACTTCGACAAAATAGACAATTTCTTTAGTCACGGATTTATGCTCAGTATCCCAGTGCGGACATTGTGCAGGCTTTGCTGTCGCCAGACTGTCCGCGCGGCGACAGTTCATGTTCGGCGCGGCGGGAGCGTCTTCGGGGGAACGGGATGGTCAGGCAAATAAGAGTCGCAACGATCGCGCTGTCGGTCGACGAACTGCTCGCGCAGTCGCCCTGGTTCCTCGCGCTCGACGAACCCGCGAAGTCTCGCGTGCGCGCTGACACCTCCGAGCGCGCCGTCGCAGCCGGCCAGTCTCTGGGACATCATGGCGAGCGGCAGCAGATGTGGTTCGGGATGCTGGAGGGGCTCATCAAATGGTCGGTCACCGCGCGCGACGGACAAACCATCACGCTGGGCGGGCAGTCGGTCGGCAGCTGGTTTGGCGAAGGCACGCTGATTCGAAACGCACCGCGCGAGTCCGATCTCATCGCACTGCGCGATAGCCGCGTCGCGCAGATTCCCCGCGCCACCTTCGCGTGGCTTCGCGAGCATCAGCCCTCCTTCAACGAATTTCTGCTGCTACAGGTGAACGAGCGTCTGCACTGGTTCATGGCGGACGTCGCCGCGCACGGACTGCTCGACACCGATAGCCTGGTCGCCCGCGCACTCGTCGGCATGGTGCAGCCGTTGTCCAACCCGAGCGGCGCGGGACATTTGCCGCTGTCGCAGGAAGAGCTTGCCAACCTTGCCGCGGTGTCGCGTCAAACCTGCAACAAGGCGATGACCCGCTTCAAGAACGCCGGCCTCGTGCGCACCGAATACGGCGGCATCGTCGTTCTGGATCTGGCGGGGCTGACCGCTCTGGCCCGGTAACGTCGCAAGCCTTTCCCGCGAGCATGCACGCGGGCTCTCGCCGCACTTCGCGTTTACGCCTATTCCAACTGTCGCGCCAGCGACAGTCCTAAGTTCGGTCACCCGAAATAATGCGTGTCATACAAGACCCGGAGACACGCAATGAATCTGAATCGCGCCCCCTCGGTGCCCATCGCAGCCGCGCCCGTCGGAAGCCCGTCGGGCCAGATGGCGGAAGACGCCGTCTTTCGCAAGGTCACCTGGCGCATCATGCCGATGGTGCTGCTCGCGTATGTCTTCGCGTTTCTTGACCGGATCAATATCGGATACGCGCAGTTGCAGATGAAGCACGACCTCGCTTTCTCCGATGCCGTCTATGGACTCGGCGCGGGCATCTTCTTCGTCACCTATCTGCTGTTCGAGGTGCCCAGCAATCTGCTGCTGGAGAAAATTGGGGCGCGGCTGACTTTTCTGCGCATCATGGTGTTGTGGGGCCTCGCGTCCGCCGCTACCGCTTTTGTCACGGCACCGTGGCAGTTTTACGGCATCAGGCTGCTGCTCGGCATGTTCGAGGCGGGGTTCTTTCCCGGCATCATTCTGTATCTGACGTATTGGTATCCGAGCCAGCGGCGGGGTCGCGTGACGGGCCTGTTTCTGTTCGGCATGCCGATCACGGGCGTCCTCGGCGGTCCGCTGTCGGGAACCATCATGAGCGGCATGGAAGGCTTCGGCGGCATGCACGGCTGGCAGTGGCTTTTTCTCGTCGAGGGACTGCCGACTGTCCTGATGGGGCTTTTGCTGTATCGACTGCTGCCGGACAAGCCGGCTCGCGCGCCGTGGCTTGACGACGCCGAGAAAGCATTGATGCGCTCCGCTCTCGAAGCCGACCATCGGGGCGACGCCAAGGCCGGACATCATGGCAGGCTCGCCGCCGCGCTCGCCGATCCCAAAACCTATGTGCTCGCCTTCGTGTATTTCTGCTGCGCCTGCGCCGTCTACACGCTGACGTTCTGGTTGCCGACCATGATCAAAGGTCTCGGTATCGCGCCCATCGCGACGATCGGCTGGTACACGGCCGTGCCCTATGTCTTCGGTGCGTTGGGCGTGCTTGTCATTAGCCGCAGCTCGGACCGTTTCAAGGAGCGTCGCTGGCATGTCGGCGGAACCCTCGCCCTCGGTGCCGTCGCCCTCGCCTTGACGTCCTGTCTTGGCGCCGATGTCGTTCCGGTGATGGCGCTGCTTTGCGTCGCCTCGTTCTTCATTTTTGGCGGCGGCTCGCTGTTCTGGTCGATTCCTCCGACCTACCTCGGACGCGATGCCGCGGCTGCCGGCATCGCGGTGATCAGCTCGCTCGGCATCCTCGGCGGCTTCGTGAGCCCGACGCTGATCGGCTGGATCAAGGGCGCGACCGGCAGCATTCAGATGGGTCTTTTCGCCTTGACCGCACTCGTCATTCTCGGTGGCCTGATGATACTGCTGGGCCTGCCGAAGAGCGCGGTCCGCGTCGGTCCGGGCGATGGCCCGAGCGCCCACTAGCCGAGTCCTGCTTCCCTGATCAGATCGTATTCCTGACGAATTTCATTTCTGGAGAACACCAGCATGAGCACACCCAAAGTCATCGTGACCGTCGCCCCGACCGGCGGCATGGCGAACAAGCGAATGAACCCGCGCCTGCCGACGCAGCCCCAGGAGATTGCCGACGACACCTACCGCTGCTTTAACGCCGGCGCGAGTGTGGTCGCGGTGCATGCACGGCGTCCCGACGACGAGGCCACCTGCGATCCCGCGATCTATAGCCACATCAACCGGCTGATTCGCGCGAAGTGCGACATCATCCTGAACAATTCCACGGGTGGCGGCATCAATGGCGACATGGTGCGCGAACTCGACAACGGCCTGTGGGAAATTCAGTGGGAAGAACGCCTGAAAGGCATGCAGGGCGACGGCGTCGAGATGTGCACGCTCGACGCGCAGACGGTCATCGCGAGCTTCGGCGGCAAGGAAATCCTTGTGGCAACGCCGCCTTCGCGCATCCGTCAGATCGCCGAGATGATGAAGGCGCGCGGCATCAAGCCGGAGTGGGAAGTGTTCGGCCTCGCCGACATCGTTCAGGATGTGCAGCGCGCCATCAATGAAGGCCTCGATGACGCGCCGCACTTCATCAATATCGTCATCGGCGCGAATGCGTTCCAGGGAGCGTTGCCTTACACGCCGCGCCTGTTGCAGACCATGGTCGATCACCTGCCGCGCAACACCGTCTTCAACGTGAGCGCCATCGGCGCGGCGCAGTTGCCCGCCGCGATGAACTCGCTGCTGCTGGGCGGCCACGTGCGCGTCGGTCTCGAAGACAATCTGTACTATCGCCACGGCGAGCTGGCGACCAACGTGCAACTGGTCGAGCGGCTCGTGCGCCTGGTCCGCGAAATGGGCTATGAGCCGGCAACCCCGGCCGAGGCGCGCGAGATCATCGGACTGCGGCCCTTGGGCGAAGCAACTCGCGCGGCCTGCATGGAAGCGCAGGCATGAACGAGTCAGCCGTCAACGTTGCGATTGTCGGAACGGGCGTGATCGGCGCGGGCTGGGCGACGCATTTCCTCGCGCAGGGTTTCGCGGTCACCGCGACGGACCCCGCTGACGGCGCCGAGTCGCGGCTGCGCGACTGGATCGACAACGCGTGGCCCGCGCTCGAGAGACTTGGCCTCGCAAACGGCGCTTCGCGCCGGAATTTGACCTTCACAACCGATGTCGCCACGGCGGTACGTCAGGCCGACTTCATTCAGGAAAGCGGCCCCGAACGTCTCGACGTCAAGCACACGTTGATAGCGGATATCGAAGCGGCGGCGAAGGCAGACGCGATCATCGCGTCGTCGTCGTCGGGGCTATCGGTCAGCGAGATCCAGGCGGCGGCCCGGCATCCGGAACGAATCGTCCTCGGACATCCGTTTAATCCGTCACACATCATTCCGTTGGTGGAGGTTGGCGGCGGTCGCCTGACATCGGCCGAAAGCGTCGCGCGGACCATGGCGTTCTACGCAGCGACAGGCAAGAAGCCCATCCGGATCGACAAGGAAGTCAAGGGCCATATTGCGAACCGGCTGCAGGTGGCGCTCTGGCAGGAAGCCATCAGCCTTGTGCAGCGCGGGGTCGCGTCAGTGGAGGCCATCGACACGGCCATCGCCTATGGTCCTGGCTTGCGCTGGGCGCTGCTCGGTCCATTTCTCAATCTTCACGCGTCCGGAGGTCCGGGCGGAATTACGCATGTGTTGCAGCATCTGGGGCCGGCCCAGCGTGAATGGGCCAGAGATCTGGGCACCTATCCCGAGAACGACGACTACATCGAGTCGATTGCGAAAGGCGTCGAAGCAGAGCTGATGCCGTACGAGTTCGCGGAAATGCTTCGCCAGCGCGATCAATTGCTGATCGATCTGCTGGAGGCGAAGCGGAATCAATCCCAGCTTCCGTAGATAAGCGACTGCCCGTCGATGCGGAGGCGGCGTTCAATTTCCTGCTGTGACTTTTTCTCTTCTGCCCAGGAAAACATATCGTTTGATGTGCGCCCAGCCCGTGCACTATATTTTTCCCGGCGCTCGCGGGTGGCGGGCGCGTGATCCGCGGCGGCGAGTTGTCGTCGCGCCATAAGGGGCAGAGAACAATGACGAATGAAACACCTGTGGCGATTGTCACCGGCGCGGCGAGCGGCATCGGCGAAGCGAGCGCGATCCTGCTTGCCGAGCGTGGCCATCGCGTCGTGATAGCCGATCTGCGTGAAGAGCCCGCGACCGCGACCGCGGAAAAGATCCGCGCACGCGGCGCGGACGCGATCGCTGTCAAAGTCGATGTCGCCGACGAAGCGAGTGTCAAGGCGATGATGGAAACCGTGATTGGCCGCTGGGGTCGTCTCGATGTCCTCGTGAACAGCGCGGGTCTGGAGAGCGCGAAGCCCTTCCTCGACATCACGCTCGAAGAATTTCGCCGCGTGATCGAAGTGAACACGACGGGAACCTGGCTGTGCTGTCAACACGCGATTGCGCGCATGGTCGAGCACAAGCGTGGCGCGATCGTCAACCTCAGTTCGATTGCCGGGCAGAAAGGCGGCGGCATGCTCGGCACGGCGGCCTACGCCACGTCGAAGGGCGCGATCATCGCGATGACCAAGTCGCTAGCGAAAGAGTTTGCGAAATCGGGCATCCGTGTGAACGCGGTCGCGCCCGCCTTCACGCTGACCGATTTCGTGCGTCGGCAGCTCGAGACCAAGCCGCCTGGCTTCATCGACACGATTTATGCCGCCACGCCGATGGGTCGCGGCGCGCAACCGGAAGAGATCGCCGCCGTGATCGCTTTTCTCGCATCGCCGGAGGCGTCGTTTGTAACGGGACACGTGTACAACGCGGACGGCGGCACCGCCATGTAAGTTCGCAACGCGCGGTTCAGATGGCGCGTTCGTCGCTCAGGACGAGAGCGCGTTGGCTTCGGCCTGATTGAACTCGTCCTTGAGCCATTCGACGAGCGCGCTGGCCTGCGGCCGCGCTTCGAGATGCGGCGCGACCCACAGCACGAGCTTGCGTGGTCCGGGCACGAAGCCGAATGGCGCGACGAGCGCGCCCGAATCGAGTTCGCCGCGCACCAGCATCCGCGGCACGTTGGCCACGCCCAGCCCGCATTTCGCGGCCTGAATCTGCAAATAGAAGTGCTCGAACGACTCGGCGACGGGCGGCCGGCGCGCCGCCGCATGCCCCGCCGCCGCATACCAGTCGTCCCACGCCGCCGGGCGCGTGTTGGTCGCCAGAAGCCGCGCGCGCTCCAGGTCGCCCACGCCGGTCATGCGCGTGGCGCGCATATATTCGGGCGCACACACAGGGCCAACCCATTCGTCGACCAGCGGGTGCGGCTCGATTTCCCTCGGCGCCCTGATCGTGCTCAGACGAATCGCGACGCTGATGTTATCGCGCGTGAAATCGACTTCGTCATAGCCCGTGTTGAAGCCGACTTCCAGCCCCGGATGCTTGCGATGCAGCCTGCCGAGCCTCGGCAACAGCCAGTACATCATGATCGACGCGGAACACGATAGCGTGAGGGGACCGGGCCTCACCTGCTCGACACTCGTCTGGATCAGATTGAACGCGCGCGACAATCCGTCGGCAAGGCGTGCGCCTTCGGGCGTCGGCTCGGTCGAATGCGCGTTGCGCAGGAGCAGCAGCACGCCGAGGTTGTCTTCGAGTGAGCGGATGTGACGGCTGATCGCGCCGTGTGTGACGGAAAGCTCTTGCGCAGCGTCTCCGAAGCTGCGCAAACGCGCAGTCGCTTCGAACGCGCGCAATGCATTGAGGGAAGGACGGGGCACGCGCAGATTTCCTCGCAAGAGAGTGCTCGCGCAGCGACCTGCATACGCCAACGCGATACCGCAAAGACTGGACAGAGAGACTGCAGAGGGCGCGATCCTATTGTGAGTTTTTTGCATCGCTCGCTGAAATCATATCGTTTGAAGCTTCAGACGGTCAATCTTATAGTCCGTGAATCGATGCACGCGGCCTTCACGCGCGACGCGCGCCGCATTTGCGCATTGCCGCAGACGCGACGCTCCTTCACTGCATTTTTCGCTTCCTCCGCTAGCGCACAGCACAACAACGAGCCACGACATGCCCAACTCTACTCATTCACGCGCGGAATTCACGGCGCGCTATTTCGTCGAAAGTTCGGTTCCCATCGCGAAGTCCGCCGAGGTCATCGCGGGCGAGCAGTCGAGTGGCACCTTCCTCGCGCTGCCCGGCGAAACCGACGCGCTCAAGGAACGCGCGCGGGCTCGCGTGGTCAAGGTCGACTCGCTGCCGCCCGCGCTCGATGCGTCGCTGCGTAGCGCTTACGTCGAGCGCAAGGAAGCGGCCGAGATCTACTATCGCGGCGAGATCGAGATCGCCTTTCCCGTGGACAATGTCGGCGCGAATCTGCAGCAGTTGCTGTCCACTGTCGCGGGCAATCTGTTCGAACTCGGCGAGATTACCGGCTTGCGCCTGCTCGATATCCAGTTGCCCGACGATCACGCGCAGCGCTTTCCCGGACCGCGATTCGGCATCGATGGAACACGGCGCGCCGCGGGCGTGCATGCACGCCCGCTGATCGGCACGATCATCAAGCCGAGCATCGGGCTGCTGCCCGATCAGACCGCGAAGATCGTCGACGATCTGTGCGCCGCCGACATCGACTTCATCAAGGACGACGAGCTGCTCGCGGACCCCGCTTACGCAAGCTTCGATGCGCGGCTTGCCGCCGTCATGCCCGTGCTGCACCGTCACGCGGACCGCCTGGGCCGCATGCCGATGTACGCGATCAACATTTCGGGGACTATCGACGAAATGCTGCGGCGTCACGATCAGGTGCTCGAAGCCGGCGGCAACTGCGTCATGGTGAGCGTGAACTGGGTCGGATTTTCGGGCGTGGAGCATCTTCGTCAGCACACGCAATTGCCCATTCACGGACATCGCAATGGCTGGGGCGCGCTCACGCGCTCCCCGCAGCTCGGCTTCTCGTTCACCGCTTATCAGAAGCTGTGGCGTCTCGCCGGTGTCGATCATCTGCACGTGAACGGCATTCGCAGCAAGTTCTGGGAGCCCGACGCATCGGTGCTCGATTCGGCGCGCGCCTGCCTCGCGCCGTTCGCGGGCGTCACGCCGCTGATGCCCGTGTTCTCGTCGGGGCAATGGGCCTCGCAGGCGCCCGACATGTTCGCCGCGCTTCGCACCGTCGATCTGATGCATCTGGCGGGCGGCGGTATCATCGGCCATCCGCAGGGTATCGCGGCGGGCGTCGCGAGCATGCGCGAGGCGTGGGAAGCAGCCGTCGAAGGCGTCGATCTCGACACCTATGCGCGCACGCGTCCCGCCTTGCGCGCCGCGCTGTCCCACTTCAACGGGATCTGATCACGACGATGAGCGACGACGTTTCGCTGCGCGCGCAAGCTTCGCTGCGCCTCGCCTTTTACGGCGACGACTTCACCGGTTCCACCGACGCGCTGGAAGTCCTCGCCTTCGCAGGCTTGCGCTGCGCCCTCTTCCTGAAGCCGCCGACACGCGCGCAACTGGCCAGCCTCGGCGATCGCGGCTTCGACGCGATTGGCGTGGCCGGCGACAGCCGCGCGATGACGCCCGCCGAAATGGACGCAGCGCTGCCCGGGATTTTCACAGCGATGCGCGAGTTGCACGCGCCCATTCTGCATTACAAGGTCTGCTCGACGTTCGACAGTTCGGCGACGATCGGCAGCATCGGCCGCGTCATGGAAATCGCGCGGGCGCATGTGACGCAAGGCACGATTCCGATCGTCGCGGGCACGCCGGCCTTGCAGCGCTTTTGCGTGTTCGGCAACCTGTTCGCGCGCTCCGGCACCGACGGCCGCATCTACCGGATCGACCGTCACCCGATCATGAGCGCGCATCCCGTCACGCCGATGGACGAAGGAGATTTGCTGCGTCATCTCGCGCGGCAAACCGCTCTGCCGATGACAGGCTTTTTCCTGCCGAACTTCGACGCGGACAACAGCACCCTCGACGCCGCCTGGCAACACGCGCTCGCGGCGAATCCGGCTGCCCTGCTGCTCGACACGGCGACAGGCGCGCAGCTGACGCAAGTCGGGCGTCTGCTCGAACGCACGGCGCAGCATTTTCGGCCGCTGTTCGCGCTCGGCTCGTCCGGGCTCGAATATGCGCTGACGCAATGGTGGCAGGAGAGCGGACAGTTGCCTCGCGCGCGGCCTTCGTATGATCGCGTCGAACCCGTCTCGCAGATCCTTGCGCTGTCGGGCAGCGCGTCGCCGCTTTCCGCCGCGCAGATCGACGCGGCGATCGAGGCCGGTTTCGTCGATATTGCAATCGATGCACGCGCGTTGCTCGACGAGCGCAGCGGGTCGCAGGCGCTTGCAGGCATTGTCGAGCGCACCGTCGCCGCGCTTCGTGACGGGCGCAGCGTCGTGATGCATACGGCACGCGGCCCGCGCGATCCGCGCATCGCCGCCATGCTCGATTCGCTCGCGGCAGGCGGCATGAGCCGCGACGAAGCGCGGCATCGCGGCGGGCGTCTGCTGGGACAGCGCCTGGGCGCCATCGCGAAGTCCGTGCTCGAAGCCGTGCCCTTGCGGCGCCTCGTGCTGTCGGGCGGCGATACGTCGAGCCAGGTGACTCAGGTGCTCGCTCCCGACGCACTCGAAATCGACGCGCGTCTGACGCCCGGCGCGCCCCTCTGTCGCGTGATTTCGAACAAGCCGTATCTGAATCGATTGCAGGTCGCGCTCAAGGGCGGACAAATGGGCGATGCGAATCTGTTCGTGACCGCGCGCGACGGCAACACGCAATAGGCGCCCGCTGTTTCATCGAAAAAAAGGCGGTGACTTTCGGTCACCGCCTTTTTCTATTGCACATCAATTGCGCATCACGCCCGCATAAAGCGCGCGACGTCATGGCGCTTTCAGAAACCCGATCGAAATCCACGGTACGGCGGCGATCACGATGATGCCGACAAACAGCGCGATCATGTAGCCGATGATCGGCCGAATGCCTTCGTCGGGATGAATCTTGCTGACGGCACACGCGCCGTAATAGCCGACGCCGAATGGTGGTGAGAACAGCCCCAGTCCCATCGACAGGATCACGACCATCGCATACTGCACTTCGTGGATGCCCACCGCGCGCGCGATCGGAAACAGCAGCGGCCCGAACAGCACGATAGCGGGAATGCCTTCGAGCACGCTGCCCAGCAGCACGAACATCAGCACCGACACCACCATGAACCCGGCAGCGCCGCCCGGCAGGTGTTCCATGAACGCGGCGAGGCTATGCGAAAAGCCGGACTGCGTGAGTGCCCACGCCATGGCCGTCGCGGTGCCGATGATGATCAGGATCGCGCCCGACAGCGCAGCCGTTTCGACCAGCATCGGTCCAATGCGCTTCCAGTCGAACTGTCGATAGATCAGTAGCCCGGCAAGCAGCGCGTAGACAATGCCGACCGTCGAGACTTCCGTGGCCGTGGCGATGCCTTCGACCACCGCGAAGCGGATCACGACGGGCAGCGCGAGCGCCGGCACGGCGACGAACAGCGTCTTCGCGATCTGCGACAGCGGCGCGCGCGTCGCCGAGACCGGCTGAGCGCGGCGCGAACGCCACCACACGAGCGTGCAGAGCGCGAGCGCGAGCACGAAGCCCGGCAGCAGGCCGCCCGTGAAGAGCGCCGAAATCGACACGCCCGTTACTGAGCCGATGGTGATCAGCACGATGCTGGGCGGCACGGTCTCGGTTTGCGCGCCCGTCGCCGACAGCAGCGCGACCAGCTCGCCGGGTTTCTCGCCGCGCTTTTTCATCTCGGGAAACAGGATGGGCGCGACGGCAGCCATGTCGGCGGCCTTCGATCCCGAGATGCCCGAGATCAGATACATCGCGCCGACCAGCACGTACGACAGTCCGCCGCGCACATGTCCGAGCAGCGACGCGAGAAAGCCGATCATCGCGCGCGCCATGCCTGTCATCTCGATCAGCAAGCCGAGGAAGATGAACATCGGCACGGCGAGCAACAGCAGTTGCGACATGCCCTCGTCCATCCGGCTCACGACGATTTCCAGCGGCATCAACGTCGACAGCGACAGATACGAGAAAACGGCCAGCCCGAATGAGAACGCGATCG
Source organism: Paraburkholderia sp. MPAMCS5 (assembly GCF_036016995.1). NCBI lineage: Bacteria > Pseudomonadati > Pseudomonadota > Betaproteobacteria > Burkholderiales > Burkholderiaceae > Paraburkholderia > Paraburkholderia sp. MPAMCS5. The sequence goes on along the minus strand of NZ_JAYXBK010000012.1, from coordinate 63,025 downwards.
GCATGCCGCTCAGCACCGTGAACCCGACCACGCCGACAAAGAAGATCAGCAGGTTCAGGTTGCCGAGCGATTGCAGAACCGGTCCGGCCGTGTGCAGCCCCGCCACGACGGCCGCCGACACCGCCCCGCCGATCAACGCCTGCTTCCAGCCGATCGCGAGCAGCTTCACCACGCACATCAACAACATGCAGCCAACGCCGTAGACGATCGCAGCGACACGCAGCCCGTCGTTGAACTCGAGCGCGGGCGTCACGATCATCCATTGCTGCTGGATGTAGGCATACGCCGGCGCAGCGATCAGGCCGAGGAACAGCAGGCTCGACACGAGCGAGACCGTATCCCATATCACGCCCCACTCGCGGCCCGCGCCGTTCACGATAGCCGTCATCCGCATGTGCGCGCCGCGATGCAGCGCCGTCGCGGCGCCCGTCATCGCGAGCCACAGGAAGAGGATCGACGCGAGTTCGTCGCCCCACACGAGCGGCATGTGAAACACGTAGCGCGCGCACACGCCGCTGAAGAGCAGCACGATTTCCGCGAGCACGAGCAACGCGGCCGGCACCTCGACGATCAGCCCGAGCACGCGGTCGATGCGCGCGAGCCACGGCGTCGAGCGCAGCGCGATCGTGCCCGCGCCCTCGCCGTGCGGCGACTGCGAGAAGTCTTCGGCGATGTGCGTTCTCATGCTAGCTTCCCGGTGACTTTTTCGAGCAGCGCCCACTCCTCCTCGCCGAAGAACTGCTTCTGTTCCGCGTAGAAGCCCGACTTGCGCAGGGCTTCGCGGAACGGCGCCACATCGGGCGAATTGATCTTGAGGCCCTTGCCTTCCAGCGTCTTTTGCAGCGACGCGTTCAGTTGCGCCACGTCCTTGCGCTGTTGCAGCGCCGACGCATTGAGGTTCTTCGACACGCTGTCGCGGATGTTAGCGGGCAGCTTTTCCCATGCCGCGCGATTGCCGAGGAACCAGAAGCCGTCCCACATATGGCTCGTCATCGAGCAGTATTTCTGCACTTCGTAAAGCTTCGCCGTATCGACCACGGCGAGCGCGTTTTCCTGACCTTCCACGACCTTGGTCTGCAACGCCGAATACACCTCGTTGAAGCTGATCGAAGTCGGCGCGGCGGACAATCCGCGGAACAGCGAAATCCACAGACGGCCCGGCGGAACGCGAATCTTCATTCCCTGCAGATCGGCGGGCGTGAGGATCGGCTTCGTGCTGCTCGTGATCTGCCGGAAGCCGTTGTCCCACACCTTGTCCTGCACGACGAGACCTGCCTTCGTGATCAGGCCGCGCAGATGCGCGCCGAGTTCGCCGTCGAGCGCCGAGAACACCTGGTCGTAATCCTTGAATGCGAAGCCGACACCGGAGATGGCCGTTTTGGGCACGAGCGCGGAGAGCGCATTCGCGCCCGAGAGCGTGAAGAACTCCAACGCCCCCGCGCGAAGTTGCGCGAACATGTCCGGATCGCCGCCGAGCTGATTGTTCGGAAACACGCGGATCTCCATGCGTCCGTCGGTTTCCTTTTTGATCGCATCCGCGGCCTCCTGAATGCGCACGTTCAACGGATGGGAAGCAGGCAGATCGGTGCCGACCTTGTAGGTGAACTCCGCCGCCTGCGCGCGGCGAATCCACGGCGCGCCGAGCATGCCCGATGCGGCCGCGGCCGCCACCGTTCCTGCGCCAGTGACGAGAAAGTTGCGACGATTCATAGCCATCTGTTTGTCTCCATTATGTTTAGCCGGATTGGTCCGGCATCGTGCGTCAATCGACCGTGATGACCGGCTTGATCTCTTCGAAATTCTTCATGCGCGTGAGCGCGAGGTTCACCTGATCGAGCGTGTAGCGGCCCGAAATCATTTCGTGAAACGGAAACGCGTGCTGGTGCCTGTCGAGGAATTGCAACGCAAGCGAGTAGCTGCGCGCATCGCCGGAGAATGAACCGATCACCTGCAGGTTCTTCTTGACGATCATGGAAGGCTGCATCGACGTGGCCGCCTCGCCAAGCTGGCCGACCACCAGATAGCGTCCGCCCTTACGCGCCAGCGCGAGGCCCTCGGCGAATGCGGCGGGCACGCCGGTGAATTCCATCACGATGTCGGCGCCGCGTCCTTCCGTATGCGAGAGCACCGTGTCGAGCCGCTCGGCAGGCGTTGTGCCTTCGACGGGAATGCACACGTCCGCGCCGAAACGCTCCGCCATCTTCAGGCGCGGCTCCGGCGAACCGATCACGATGATCTTCTTCGCGCCGCGCACGCGCGCATTCGCCGTCGCCAGCAGACCGAGCGGACCCGCGCCCTGAATCAGCACGGTGTCGGTCGGCTCGATCTCGCCGATCTGCGAAAAGGCGTTCATCACCGAGCGCAACGCACAACTCGACAGGCTCGCCAGTTCGTTCGGCACCGAGTCCGGCACGCGCAGACGCCCCGCCTGCGGCAGGATATAGCCATACTGCGAGAAGCCGCCGAGCAGATACGGCGATTCCTCGACGTTCTCGTACATGTACGCGCGACGGTTCGTGCACAGCGTCGGTTTGCGGGCCGTCGTGCAGAAGTAGCAGCCGCCGCACGACGTGTGCGTATAGACGACGCGATCGCCGACCTTCAGCGGCGTGCCGACGGAATCGGTGCTCACGCCCGCGCCCGCGCGAATCACGCGGCCCACCATCTCATGCCCGATGATGACGGGCAGATTCACCTTCAGCGACAGCGAGCCTTGCCACAGATGAACATCCGTGCCGCAGATCGAGCACATTTCGATCTTGACGAGCGCGGCGTTCGGCTCGGTTTCGCGCGGCACGGGAACTTCCTCGATCGCGAGAGGCGCCTTGAATTCGCGTAGCACTGCGGCGCGGGAATAGTCGGGTACTGCCGTCATACGGACTGTCTCCTGATGATGTCCATGCGGTTGTTGTCGCGATGCGCGCTGGCGCGCGTTCAGTCGTGACGCAGCACGATGGTCTTCGCCACCGTGTATTCCTTCAACGCCTCGAGGCCCTTCTCGCGGCCATGGCCGCTGCGCTTCACGCCGCCAAACGGCAATTCGATGCCGCCGCCCGCACCATAGTTGTTGATGAACACCTGCCCCACGCGCAGCTTTTTCGCGACTCGCATCTGACGCGCGCCGTTCTCCGTCCACAACCCGGCGACGAGACCATAGGCCGTGCCATTGGCGATACGGATCGCCTCGTCTTCGTCGTCGAACGGAATGGCCGCGAGCACGGGTCCGAACACTTCGTCTTGCGCGAGTTCGTGCGTCGTCGGCACGGGACCGAATAGCGTCGGCAGCACGAAGTAACCGGTCTTCACCGCGCTGTCGTGAAGCGCGCCTTGCGCGATCACTTCGATACCATCGGCGCGCGCGCGATCGAGAAAGCCCTGCACTTTCTCCGCCTGCGTGCGGTTGATCACCGGCCCGCATTGCAGATCGGCCGCGGGCGCGCCGACTCGCACGGCCGACATGCGGTCCTTGAGCATCGCGGTAAAGCGCTCGTATGCCGAGCGCTGGATCAGCACGCGGCTGCCCGCCGAGCAGGTTTGCCCCGCGTTTTGCGTAATCACGCCGATAATGGTTTGCGCCGCGCGTTCGAAGTCGGCATCGTCGAACACGATTTGCGGCGACTTGCCGCCGAGTTCGAGCACGCACGGCACATGGTTTCTCGCGGCGGCTGTCTGGATCAGCGTGCCGACTTCGGGCGAGCCCGTGAACGACAGAAAGTCGATGTCCGGATGCTGCGAAAGTGCCGCGCCCGCCTCTTCGCCGAGGCCGGTCACGAGATTGAGCACGCCCGCCGGCAAACCCGCCTCATGCGCGAGCGCAGTCAGACGCGCGCAGCTCATGCTCGCGTCTTCCGCCGGCTTGAGCACGACCGTGTTGCCCGCGGCGAGCGCGGGCGCAACCGTGCGGCCGAACATCGAGGCCGGATAATTCCACGGAATAATCAGTCCGCAAACGCCGCGCGGCTCGCGCTGCACCGTCACCTGGTAGCCATCGAGAAACGGCAGCACGTCGCCGAGTATCTTGTCGGCGGCACCCGCGTAGAACTCGAAGTAACGCGCGGTCGCCCGGATGTCGGTGCGCGCCTGCGTGATCGGCTTGCCCGTGTCGCGCGCCTCGACCTGCGCCAGCTCTTCCACGTTCGCGAGAATCAGCGCGGACAGCTTCGCCATGATGCGGCCGCGCTCGAAGCCTGCCATCGTGGCCCACGTGCCTTGCAGCGCGCGGCGCGCCGCATCGACGGCGCGGTCGGCGTCGGCCTTGGCGCCGCGCGAAATCGCAGCGAAGGCTTCGCCGTCAGTGGGCGAGCGTACCTCGAGCACGGCTGCGGATTGGGCGCCCGTCCATGCGCCGTCGATGAAAAGAGTTTGGGCCTCGAATGGCATGCAGTGTCTCCTGTTCAGTTTTGCGGATAGGCTCTCAGGCTCGGCAAGCGTGACGAGCTGGGCCAAAAAAAGTATAGGGAGATCGATGCATCGGCAACAAATACGAATTGGCAATAGAACATATAATCGACACCTATACCCGCTCGCCGACCGGCAAGGAGACACATGCAATGGACATCCGGCAGATGCGTTATTTCGTTGCTTGCGTCGATGCAGGCAGTCTCTCGAAGGCCGCGCTCGCACTGTCCGTTTCCCAGCCGTCGCTCAGCCAGCAGATCGCGGAAATGGAAGACGATCTCGGCGTGCCCCTTCTCTTGCGCAGCTACTCGGGCGTCGCGCCCACCGATGCGGGCACCACGCTGTATCGTCATGCCATGTCCATCATCAAGCAGATCGACCAGATGCGCGGCGATGTCAAACGTGGCGAGCACAGTCTCTCGGGGCAAGTTGCCATCGGCCTGCCGACAAGCGTCGCCTCGATGCTCGCCGTGCCGCTGATCGAACGGATGCGGGCCGCTCAGCCCGGCATTCACCTGCAGATCTTCGAAAGCATGAGCGGGTATCTGAACGAATTGCTCGCGAATGGCCGGCTCGACTTCGCCGTGCTGTTTCGCGAAACGGAAACGCGCGGCGTGTCGGCCATTCCGCTTTTTCACGAGCGTCTTTGCGTGCACGGCGCATCCTGGGTCGGCAATCCGCGCGCGAAGTCCGTGCCGCTCGAATTGATGTCCGGCGTGCCGCTCGTGCTGCCCGGCAAGTCGCACGGTCTGCGGCTGCTCGTCGAGCGCGCCTTCGCGAGCGCCGCGCTGGACCTGAACGTCGTCGCCGATGTCGATTCGTTGCCGACCATGCTGGAACTCGCGCGTCGCGGCGAAGTGGCGACGATTCTCTCGGGCTTCCTCAACGTCGGCCGCAAAAAGGATCTGCTCACGCGCTACCTCGTGAATCCGACGCTCGAGCGCTCCGTCGCGCTGTGCCGCCTGAACGCCGTGCCGCAAACCGCCGCATCGCGCGCCGTGCAGGACTGTGTCCAGCAGATCGTCGCGGAGATGGCGCCCGCTTTCGCGAGCGCGGCGAACTGACCGAGAGGCTGTCACGACCGGTCTATTAGTCACGCCTATACCCCATAGTTTCAAACAGTATTTCCTCCTGACGAGTTTCACGCGCTAGCATTTTCCTGAGACGGCAACGCTGGCTGTCGTCGTAACTCGCATCATGAGGAGACAACGCATGTCGCTTCCGCTTTCGGGCATCACCGTGGTGTCGCTCGAACAGGCCATCGCCGCGCCGCTCGCTTCCCGCCATCTCGCCGACTGGGGCGCGCGCGTCATCAAGATCGAACGACCGGGCAGCGGCGATTTCTGTCGCGACTACGACAACGTGATGAACGGCATGTCGAGCCAGTTCGTCTGGACCAACCGGTCGAAGGAAAGCGTCGCGCTCGACATCAAGAGCGCGGACGGCGCGGCAGCACTCGAAGCGCTCCTCGAAACCGCCGACGTCTTCGTGCAGAATCTCGCGCCCGGCGCCGCCGCCAGGCTCGGGTTCGACGCGAAGTCGCTCGTCGCGCGTTTTCCGCGCCTCATTGCGTGCGACATCTCCGGCTACGGCAGCGGCGGCCCCTACAGCAGCAAGAAAGCGTATGACCTGCTGGTGCAATGCGAATCCGGCTTTCTCGCGATCAACGGCAGCGAAGCCGAGCCCGCGAAATGCGGCCTCGCCATCGCCGATATCGCCACGGGCATGTACGCGCTCAACGGCGTGCTGATGGCGCTTTATCATCGCGAACGCACCGGCCGCGGCACGGCGTTCGAGGTCTCGCTGTTCGATTCGATGACGGAGTGGATGAGCTACCCCGCGTACTACGCGACAGGCAGCGGCACGCCGCTCAAGCGCAACGGCATGCGTCACGCGACGATCGCGCCGTACGGTCCGTTCCGAACGGGCGATGGACGCAGCATCTTCTTCGGCATTCAGAACCAGCGCGAATGGGCATCGTTCTGTGAGATCGTGCTTGGCGACAAAGCGATCGCCGCCGACGCGCGCTACGCCACCAATCCTCAACGCCTTGCGAATCGCGACGCGCTCGAAGCGCTGATCGTCGAGCGCTTCGCGCAATGGGAAAGCAACGAGGTGCTGCGCCGTCTCGACGCGGCGGCTATCGCCAACGCGCGCATGAACTCCATTGAGGAGTTCGTCGATCATCCGCAAATTCGCGAACGCAGGCGCACGCGCGAAGTGCAATCGCCCGTGGGCACGCAAACCATGTTCATGCCGGCCATCACGATCGCCGGCGTCGAGCCCGCGATGAACGCGGTGCCCGCGGTCGGCGAACATACCGAACGCGTGCTGGCCGAACTCGCCACCCGCAAACGGAGCGCCGCATGAACCGCGCAACGACTCGCCTGACGCGCACCGTGCTCGCCGTGCCGGCGCACCGAAACCGTCTTGTGGAATCCGCCGCGCGTTCGGTTGCGGATGCCGTGTTTCTCGATCTCGAAGATGCCGTGCCCGAGCAGGAGAAGCACGCGGCGCTGCAATGCGCGTGCAGCGCATTGCGCAACCTGGACTGGGGCGACAAGACGGTGTTAGTGCGGGTGAATGCATATGGAAGCCGTTTCATCGAAGACGAAGTGCGCACGCTCGCGCCGCTCGCGCGGCTCGACTCGATACTCGTGCCCAAATCGGAACGTCCCGCCGAGATCGCGGACATCGCGCGCTGGATCGACGAAGCCGAAGGCGCCGCCCGCCGCGCTCCGCTCGACCTCGATCTGCTGATCGAGACGGCGCTCGGCCTCGTGATGGTCGAGTCGCTGGCGCAAAGCGCGCCGCGCATCGCGGCGCTGCATCTCGGCGTCGGCGATTTCGCGGGATCGATCGGCGCGCGCAGCGCGGAAATCGGCGGCTCGCCGGACGGCTATCGTCATACGTCGATCTCGCCGGGCGCGCGTTACGTCGAAACGCCGCTCGACCTGTTCGCCTACCCGATGATGCGCGTGCTCGTCGCCGCGCGCGCCTTCGGCTTGCTCGCGATCGACGGCCCATGCGGCGCGTACCGCGACGCGACGCTCACGCGAGCTTGGGCAGAGAAGGCAGCGGCACTCGGTTTCGACGGCAAGCAAGTGATTCACCCCTCACAAATCGACGCGACGCGCGACGCGTTTGCGCCATCGGCGGACGAACTCGCGTTCGCCATGCGCGTTGTCGAAGCGATGCGGCAAGCCGCGACCGAAGGCAAAGGCGCCGTATCGGTCGACGGCAAGATGATCGACTATGCCAACGTGCGGATGGCGCAACGCATCCTGATGCTTGGCGCAGCAAGCTGACGGAGCGCGCCCCGCAACGACGGTGTCGCGCGGCGCGTCGTCGCGCTCAGACCGCGCCCGCTCCCCACGCGAAGAAGCCGCCGTCCACGGGCAGCACGACGCCGCTCGTGTAGGCCGCTTCCTCCGATGCCAGATAACACACGGCGGCGGCGATTTCCGATGTCTTGCCATAGCGCTTCATCGGAATTGCGCGCGAATACTCTTCGCGGAACTGCTCGCTGTGCAGCGCTCTCGTCATCGGCGTATCGACTGGGCCGGGCGCAACCGCGTTTGCGGTGATGCCGTAGTCGCACAGTTCGACGGCCATCTGACGCGTCAGCGCGATCACCGCGCCTTTCGACGTGCCGTACGCAGTGCGCCCCTTGCCGACCGCGCGCATGCCCGCCACCGACGCGATATTGACGATGCGGCCCCAGCGGTTCCTGATCATCAGGCGCGCGGCATGTTGCGCGCACAACAGCGTGCCCGTGACGTTGACCTGCATCGTTTTAAGGAAGGTGTCGAGCGGGTAGTCGATGAACGGCACCAGCGTCGCGATCCCTGCGCAGTTGACTAGCACGTCGCAGCGTTCGTGCGTCTGCGCGATCGTCTCGAACGCGGCGGCAATCGATTCGGGACTGGACACATCCATCTGCGCAGCCGATACGGACAGGTCTTCGCGCCTGAGGGCGGCGGCCGTCTCTTCGGCGGCGTCCTTGTTGATGTCGGCCAGCACGACGCGATAGCCGCGTCTCGCGAGCTGCTCGGCACTGTCCGCCCCGATGCCCATTGCACCGCCCGTCACGACCGCCACGCGGCGTGTGCCGTTTCCGTTCGTCTGCTCCACGTTGTCTCCTGGTTGTTTGCGGCTCCCGCTCTTCACGGCTGCGGATCGTGTCACCGATGGCGGCCGGATTCGACAGGTGCTGTGCACCGTTGTCGTGAGGAAATTATCGGAGACACCTGGACACGGCTCAATGGATATTAAGGCTGGCTATTGTGAGGAAAAGTCAACGCGATGGTTGTGGAGCGCCATGAATCGCGGCGCCGGTGTCTCACGGCATCGCGCGAGACCGACATCAAATCTTCGCTTGAGGAGCGAACTCGGGCGCCTTGCGCGACCGAGGCCGCCGGATCGCGCGGACGCCGGCGGGTTGAACAGCGACCTGATTCAGAAAGTATCGCCGCGTGAATGCAACCGATGACAGGTGATCGAAAGAACCCGGTTGCAAACGCCGAACGCGGCGATACCGAGGCGATCAGTAGCCGATCGCCGATCCTGCGGGGCGCCGCGGGTCGTTGTAGCCGTAGTTCAGACCGATCCGCACATTGCCGGAAACCGAGGAGTCGTTGCCGGAACTCTGCCGGCTCGCCGCCTCGGTGCCGGGCAAACCGACGAGGATCAGTTCGGCTGCGCCCCACGGCGTCTGCTCGACCGTCTTGTAGCCCATTTTATGAAGGATCTCGAGCGTGTCCGGCGAGAGACCGTACGTTTCATAATCGACTTCGTCGGGCAGCCATTGATGGTGGATACGCGGCGCGTCGACGGCATCTTGCGGCGTCATCCCGTAGTCGATCACGTTCAGGGCCGTCTGCAGCGTGATCGTGATGATGCGCGAGCCGCCCGGCGAGCCGAGCACCATGAACACCTTGCCGTCCTTCTTCACGATGGTCGGCGCCATCGACGACAGCGGACGCTTGCCCGGCGCGATCGAGTTCCGCGTGCCCTGCACGAGACCGAACATGTTCTGCGCGCCGACCTTCACGGTGAAGTCGTCCATTTCGTCGTTCAGGAAGAAGCCCGTGCCCGGCACGATGACCACGGCGCCGAAGCGTCCATTGACCGTATAGGTCGTCGAGACAGCGTTGCCGTCGCGGTCGATGATCGAATAGTGCGTCGTTTCCGGCTTCTCGTGCACGCCGACACCAGGCTGCACGTCGACCGACGCCGTTGCCGTGTTGCCGTCGATGCGCTGGCGGATTTCCTCCGCATATTCCTTGCTGGTCAGCTTCGCGACCGGATTGTCGATGAAATTCGGATCGCCGAGCAGCGTGTTGCGGTCTTCGTACGAATGCCGCATCGCTTCCGTCATGTAGTGAACCGCCGACGCGGAATGGTAGCCGAGCTTGCGCATGTCATACCCTTCCAGAATGTTCAGCGTCTCGCACATCGTCACGCCGCCTGAACTCGGAGGCGGCGCCGACACGAACTCATAGCCGCGATACGTGCATTTCAGCGGCGCCATGTCCTGCGCGTGGTACGAGGCGAAATCATGAGCCGTGATCAGACCGCCGCCTTGCTTCGCAGCCGCCTCAACGGTTTTCGGAATTTCGCCGTGATAGAACGCATCCGGACCTTGCTCCGAGATACGCTCCAGCGTGCGCGCGAGATCCTTCTGAACGAGCCGGTCGCCCGGTTGCAGCGGCGTGCCGTCGGGCCGCAGGAAAATGCGCGCCGCGTCCGGGTCCGTCTTGAATCGCTCGATGGTCGTGTCGAGGATGTCCGTATCGGCGCGCGTCAGCACGAAGCCGTCGCGCGCGAGCCGGATCGCCGGCGCCATCACCTGCTTGCGCGTGAGCTTGCCGTACTTGCTCTGCGCGAGATCGAGGCCGGCGACCGTACCCGGCACCCCGACGGCGCGATAGCCGTAAAGGCTTTCGTTCGGGCGGACATTGCCCGATGCATCGAGATACATGTTTGCCGACGCCGCGGCCGGCGCGGTCTCGCGGAAATTGATGAAGCGGTCGCGGCCGTCGGCCAGGTGAACCGTCATAAAGCCGCCGCCGCCGATATTGCCGCAGCACGGATTGGTCACCGCCTGCGCGTAGCCGACGGCCACGGCCGCGTCGACCGCATTGCCGCCTTTCTTCAGGATCGCGATGCCGATTTCCGATGCGAGATGCTGCGAGGACACGACCATGCCGTTCTTCGCTTCGACAGCGGGTTCCGAAGCGGCGAACGCACACACGTGCATGGCCGATAACAGGGTGAGTACAACGAGCCGCCTCATGAAAATCCTCCTGGAAAAACGAGGCCCGCAATGCGTCGTCGCGCATGAACAAGGATGCCGCCGCCCGAGCCTCGATGTAATGAACAATACATTTATTCGGGGATGCGATCTTAACATTCGTATTTTTAGGCCGCCATATCGGGTAAATACTCAATTTCCAGCAATTTTCTTGCGACCTACTCCAGATGCATGTATGTTTCGTTACATATACTCACGGACGATTCGCGTCGCGCGATGTTCTGCTCCGATTTTTGACGGTTGTCGATTCGTCGCCGGGCAATCGGCTAACATGCGCGGAATCGCCGGCGCGACGCAACGTCTGCCGTTTCATCACGAGAAAAGTTGGAGAGCCCGATGGGCACGAGCATCAGGGCGTTGCTGCTATCCCAGATGGATACCTTCACGCCGTCGGAACAAAAGGTCGCGCAGGCCCTGCTGGATCGCTATCCGAGCCTGGGACTCGGGCCCATCGCGAGCTTCGCCAAACAGGCGGAAGTCAGCGATCCGACGGTTTTCCGCTTTGTCGTCCGGATAGGTTTTCCGAACTACTCGTCGTTCCAGCAGGCGCTATACGGCGAAATCGACACCGCGATGAATTCGCCGCTTGCGCGCATGGATGCGTTCCATTCCAGTTCCGGCACGCGCGAGAGCCATGCGGGGATTTTCCGGCAGCTCTCCCAGTCGCTCGCGACCACCATCGAAGGGCTCGACGCGGCAGCATTCGACAAGGCCGTGACGCTGCTGGCCACGCCGGACATCCGCGTTTTTTGCGGCGGTGGGCGCTACACGGCGCCGCTCGCGTCGCTGTTTGCCTTCACGCTGGCCTACGCGCGGCCACATGTTCAGTATGTCGAAGCAAATGTGAACCTCGCCTCGCTCGCGCTGGCGGACATGGGGCGCGACGACGTCCTCGTCATTTTCGATTTTCGCCGCTATCAGAAAGACAGCCTTCGGTTCGCGAAAGCCGCGCACCGGCTCGGCGCCCGGATTCTGCTCATCACCGACGAATGGCTGTCGCCGATCGGCGAGATTGCCGACATCGTGCTGCAAATTCTGGGGCGCCCTTTCGCGATGCTGCAGACCAACGTGCCCGCGCTAGCACTCGCCGAAGCGCTGGTCATTAGCGTGACGAACCGGCTCCCCGAACTGGCGCGCCAGCGCATGGAAAAGATCGAAAACCTGAACACGGGCGGCATCGAGCAGGACACCAACCGGCGGGATTTGCCCGAATGAGCGTCACCGACGCCCCGTAGCGCGCACCATGGGTCGGTTTGAGCGCCGCCGTCCTGATGTCGCCGGCGGGAATCGGAAACTGCGTACTGGCGAGTAATCCCGACGCGATCGCCTTGTACGTCCACTTCGGCTGATTCAGATCGAACACGTCCGTCATCGGGCCCTGAGTCGCGCCGAAAAGTCCGAGGTGGTCGAGACCCAGCACCTCGGTGATCGTGCGGATCACGCTCCGGGCCTGTTCGCCAAATCGCCAAATCGCCAAATCACCGACAAGCCCGGACACCTGGGGCATCAAGCCATCAGAACGTCACCACCGTCCGCAATCCGGCCACGGTCTCATTGCCGATGCGCGCACCATGGTTGTTCGGATCAGGAATGCCGCCGCCCGGACGGAAGATGTACTGGAGTTCGCCCTGCAACTGCCACCACGGCGCGATCTGGTATTGGTACGTCGCCTCGATCACCGTCTCCGCCGACCGCACGGGATAGCCCGGCGTGCGGAAGGCCGCAATGTCGCGATCGAGCGCGCTTGCGCTCGAACTAACGTTCGCGTAGCTGAGCGCGAGCCCGGCCGAGTCGTTATCCCGGCCCTTGAAGGGAGCTTTGAGCACGACTCCCGCATTGATATTGAAGTCGAGCAGGTTGCGCTCGCCCGGCGCGCCCATCACACGTGTGAACACACCTATTGATTGAGGACTGTCGGCACTCGGGCGCCACACCATCTGGTCCGCGACGGCGTAAATGCTGAAGTTACCGCGATGCGAAGCCGGTACGCCGTTCGACGCCGGACTCGCGAGCGAGATGCCATTTGTGTCGAGGTGCTGGTCCGCGAAACGGTTGTTGTTGTACCAGAAGCCCAGCTTATAGGTGCCGGGGAGCCCGTTCGGCTGTGTCGCACCGGAACCGCCTGACGATGGCGGATGGATCGCGTACTGGATCTCGCCGATGATCATTGCGCCGTTGTGCAGGTTGAACTGCGTACCGTTGGCGTTCAACTGCTGCGGGTCTCCGTTGCCCGGAGCCGGGTTGCCGTCGAAGATTCCGCCGAGAATCGTGATCGAATCAGTGGGCTTGAACCGCACGCGCACGCCGAGCGACGACAGCGGATAGGCCGGCCCGCCCGCAAGCGAGGCAGTGGCAGCCAGAACGGGCCAGCCGAATGTCGCGTTCGCGAACGTGCTGGCGTATTGGCTGATGATGAATTCCTGATCGAGGCTCTGCTGGCCGATCCTGACGTCGAATTTATCGCTGAGCGCCTGCTGGTACCAGAGTTCCCACAAACGCGTCGTCGCTTCGGCCTCGACGCCGCTCACGGCTTGCAGCGAATTCAGGCGTGCTGCCGTGATGCCGTGTCCGTGGATCTGCAAGGCATCGACGAAAAAAGTACCGCCCTTCAGGCCGAACGCCTTGCCGGTGTCGACGCTGAGGCCGAATTGCGTGGCGCCGTTATACGAAGCGCCCTTCGTGATACCGCCGGAGAAGTTACCGTAGAGTTCGCTGGTCTCCTGAGCGCTGAAAGTGACACCGTGGTCGCCCAGCAGCGTGCGCAGTCCGCCCATGTCGTCAAGCAGATTGGAGCGCTCCCAGAAACCGGCCGGCGCGGCGGGAGTGTCGGTCGGTGTGGGAGTTGCGTCGGCGTTCGCGGCTGGGTCGGCGTTCTGACTGATGGTTGTAGCGGTCGCTGACCCGGACTGTGCGTACGCGGGCGCGCTCGCATTGCTGGCCAGCGCTATTACGAGCGCTGCGGCGACGCGGGCCGGTTTGAGGCGCGAGGACGGACCGGAGAGGCACAGCGTGTCGATGTCGCTGCCATTGTGTGTGGGCGTGCCAAAGGAAATCATTTTTCTTCTCTTCTGATAAACGAACTGATGAATAGGCGATGCGCAACAAAGGAGTGTTCCGTGCCGGCTGGCTGCGGGACCGCAGTTGGGTGAATGTGCACTCGCGACGGCGCCCCGCTCGGCCGGGCCACAATGCAGCCCGCGATTTGCTTTCGCGATGTCGTGGCGCGACGGAATTGGCCGTCGCGCTGCGTCGCCTGTGCGGATGCTTGTGTGCTGCGAGAGCTGGCCGTGCCGGCCGAGTTCGAGGCGATGTGCGACGCCCGGCGACGCACGCAGGTAAGCGCGCGAGACGCGCAGAAAGCGTTCGATATGCATGAGTTGACTCCCGTCAAGCCCGGGCAAGCCGGGCAACGTTCGATAAGCGACGCGCAGGCAGCGAGGTCAAGCGCTGCTGTCCGCGTTCTTACGCAAAAAAAGGGAGCGAGCTACAGACGGGCCGCCTGGACGGTCCTGAAGAAGCGCGCTGACCCGGCAATCCGAGTCAGCGGCGGGAAGGAAAATCCGGCGTCGCTAACGCGCGATTGCAGTCCGAGTGCCGGCACAGGCCGGCGGACAAGATCGACTGCTAGAGCTTGCGTCCACGAAGGACTCTCCTGTTTTTAAGACAGGGCGGATTCTATTCGCGCCGTCTGTGAACGCGCAAGTAGAAATTGCCATGTAGTGCTTAGCAGCCTGAAGGTCGATGCCGAACGCACACGCCCTTGTCAGATCGAGTGCATTCAGGAAGGAACGCACGCGATCTGGCAAGCGTGGCACAGGTGCAACACACGGCATGCCTCCGAAACGTAAGAGGTATCCAATCGTTTCGGATCCACGACAAGTAACGGATTCGAAAGAAAAATGTCCAAAAAATTCATTGACTCTTTTCAGGCGCCGTCACTAGAATTCGCGTGTTTCCACGAAAGGGGCAAAAGCCTTGGACAGTTGCAGTAGTCGACCTTCGAAATGTTTTTCTGCCTGACCGGCACGACGCCCGCCTGGATTCTTCCTTAGCCGCCGTCCTGCCAGCAGGCAGACGGTGCGCGCCGCAGTAGCTTTCACAGTAGCTTCCGCAGTTCTTCCCCCGCGCACATTTTCAATTGGCCGCCGTCGTTGACGCGTGCGTTGTCACGCATTGGTCGACGCGACACGGCGCATCGAGCCGTTGGCTCGCGGCGCTGCCTTTTCGCGCTGTTTCCGTGCACGCCATGCCGTGCGGAGGCAGCGTGCGGTTAAACACGTCCGCCGTTCCCAGCCGGACGCAACGTCAGAGGAGTTCGCGATGCCAGACCCAGAGCCTCGTCCCCGCTCGACTCACCGTGCGTTCTCGCTGAACGCCGCTCGATTCGCCTGACATCTGGCCAGATACGTTCCTCCCGCACGCCCGGGCATTTCGCCTCGCGTGAAGTGAAACGAAAACGGGCCTGATTAAAGGCGTCACGTTTCAAGTTTGGAGGAATCACCATGCACTTCGCTCTGCTTGTTGGACAACTGCCACGCGTCGAAGAAGCTCGCGCGCACTACAACGACATGCTGACGCTCGGCGCCCGCTCGCGCGCGTCGGCCGGCGTGTTCGCCGCCGCCTGGACGGCGCTCAAAAAGCTCGCCCGCTGACAAGGTCCGGCGTGGCCTGCTGCCTGTCCACTGCTTAAACATTGGCAGGCAGCGCACAGTGCCACGTCCCGATCGCCGATTTCACGAATCCTCGTCAAGGAACAAATAAAAATGTCCACCACACCCGCAGATCTCACGCAGCGCCGCACTGCCGTGCTCGACGACGCGCACGTCGGCGATATCAAAGGCGCCCTCGGCACGATCGCCCATGACGACACCGCCTCGCGCAGCAACTGGATGGCACGTATTCGCACGCTGCTCGCCATTCTTGGCCCCGGTCTCATCGTCATGGTCGGCGACAACGACGCCGGCGCTTTTGGCACGTATACGCAAGCCGGCCAGAACTACGGCACGTCGCTGCTCTGGACGCTCGCCCTGCTGATCCCCGTTCTCTACGTGAATCAGGAAATGGTGCTGCGCCTCGGCGCCGTGACCGGCGTCGGCCATGCACGGCTTATCTTCGAACGCTTCGGCAAGTTCTGGGGTGCCTTCAGCGTCATCGACCTCTTCCTGCTCAATGCGCTCACGATCGTCACCGAGTTCATCGGCATCACGTTTGCGCTCGACTTCCTCGGCGTCTCGAAGGTGCTCGGCGTCTGCATCGCCGCCGTGCTGACGATGGCCGCGGTCAGCACGGGCGACTTCCGCCGCTTCGAACGCTTCGCGATCGTGCTATGCCTGTTGAGCCTGTTGCCGGTCCCGGTGCTCGTGTCGATTCATCCGCCTGCCGGCGTCATCGCGCGCGACTTTTTCATGCCCACATGGCCGAAAAATTCGAAGCTCTCCGACGTGATGCTGCTCGTGATCGGCATCGTCGGCACGACGGTCGCGCCATGGCAACTGTTCTTCCAGCAAAGCTACGTGATCGACAAGCGCATCACGCCGCGCTTCATGAAATACGAAAAGGCGGACCTGTGGATCGGCATCGCGTTCGTGATCGTCGGCGCCGTGGCGATGATGGCCTTCACCGCTGCGCTATTTCACGGCAAGCCCGAGTCCGGCACCTTCACCGATGCAGCCGGCGTGATCGCCGGCTTGCACAAGTATGTCGGCGAGACGTCGGCAACGATCTTTGCCGTGGCGCTTCTCGACGCGTCGATCATCGGCGCTGCCGCCGTTTCACTTTCGACGGCCTACGCGATAGGCGATGTCTTCAAGGTCAAGCATTCGCTGCACCGTGGCGTACTCGATGCAAAGGGCTTCTATCTCGTCTATTTCGGCATCGTCGCGCTCGCTGCCGCTCTTGTGCTGTTGCCCGGCAGTCCGCTTGGCCTGCTGACCGAAGCGGTGCAGACGCTGGCCGGCGTGCTGTTGCCGAGCGCCACTGTGTTTTTGCTGCTGCTTTGCAATGACAAGGCCGTGCTGGGACCGTGGGTGAACTCCAGAAAGCTGAATGTATTTACGGGCGCCGTGATCGCCGTGCTGGTGATTCTCTCCATCATCCTGACGGCCGCCACCGTGTATCCGGACATCAGCGGCGCGACGATCGTCGCGATTCTCGCAGGGGGTTGCGGGCTGGCGGTGTCCGTGTACGCCGCTCTCGAAATCTCCCGTCAATCGCGCGGCGCGGCTACCGTCAATGAGGCGTCGGCAGTCGATAAGCGAGCGCTCAAGGCGTTGCGCAACACGTGGCGCATGGCGCCGCTCGACCAACTGCCTGCACCGCAGCACCTGAGCTTGTCGACGCGCGTGTGGATGGGCGTGCTGCGCACCTATCTGCTCGTCGCAGTAGGGCTTGTCATTGTGAAGGTCGTGCAGATGGCGACTCACTAAAGCGGCTGGGCGGCACAACGGACGTGCGAGCGTGACTGACCACCCCGCTGGGGGGTGGTCGCTATCGTAGCCGGGACGCTTTTTTTATGTTGACGGGTCAGTCGTGAGTCGTACGCGCGATGATGCCTGGATCGCTACTTCTTTTGCAATTTGCCGTCAGTAGGGAGAAACGTCTGAAAGTGCAAATTGGTTCCAGTGGAAACCTCCACTGTGCCCCACGTTTTACTGCCAACCTGGTGAACGAGCACGCTGTTCTTTAAGAAATTCCTGTTGTCCCGGAAGATCAGCGTGGCAGTTCTCCCCGAGAAACCGGCGAACATCGCACCCTCGAAATCACCCAGATTCACATTAAGCGAGCACGGAACTCTCAGGATGAAATGCGTGGGCGGGCCATCGCACTTTGGATTGCCGAGACCCTTGAACCCGAGGCCGGCACCCTCATAGTGAAACATCGCCGTATCGCCGGAGTTCCTGTCAGTGATTTCAAAATCGGCCTCTACGAGGCTCATTTTGCCGACGTTCCCGCCCGGTATCGAAGAAGGCCATTTCGAGTGTTCAGAATAAGAGGTCAGCCTGATCTGAAATGGCTTCTCTATATAACCGGTACATGGACCGGGATCTTCTCGCCGCTTGGGTTGCGAGCCGAAAATCCACATTTCTGTTGCTCGCCAATATCCTGAGTTGTTGTCCACGCCACCCGTGCTTTCGGAGTCCCCTTTTGCCTGTTCGACTTTTACTATCGAAGCATCACACCAGCGTTCTATATGATGCTTCAGCGATTCGCATCGCCTGAATGAAAGCCCGTGATTGTCATAGTGATGCACGGTGCCGCGGTGCGATGCATAGCCGTAAATGTCAATCCATGAGTGTTCCAACGTCCTTAAGACGCGAGGCACATGGGCATCCAGCCATATTTTATGGTTGCCGATCAGGCTGTCCTGGCCGGTTTTGAAATTGGTCAGGCGCACCGCCAACTTCGCGACAGTTCCATCCAGAGCCGTAGGGTTAGAGATTGGCCGAACATCCCGATCATCATCTTCAGCATCACCAGACATCTATACCTCCTCGTTCGGTTCGCGCCAAAAACCGCCTCGGCCGCCTTTCAACAAGCCGCCACTGCGCATCCACAGGAAGAGATCTTTCCAACGCAGCAAGCGGTATCCCGCAACCGCGCTATTCCGTCACCGTGACGATCGTCACGCGACGATTCTCCGGCGCAGTCGGATTGCGTTGATTCAGCGGTTCGGTAGAACCCTTGCCGACCGATGACAAACGCTCGGGCGCAATGCGGTCCTTCTGTGTCAGGTACTGCACCACTGCGGCGGCACGGTCTGCGGAGAGCTTCATGTTGGCATCCGCCGCGCCGCGCGGATCGGCGTGGCCCTCGACGCGAAACCGGTACGCCGCCAGCTGGTCCGATTGCAGCGCGCGCGCCACTTTGTCGAGCGCTGCCTGCGCGCTGTCGGTGAGCGTCGACGAATTGGTGGTGAACGTAATGAGCATCTGTGCCGAAGGCTTTCGCGCGGCAGCCGAAGATTTCGGCGCCGCGCCTGGCGGTCTGTTCGACAACACAAAGCCTCGCGTCACAATGTTGTCGCCCGTCTGGTCCGGCATGAGCGCCTTCGTCACCGACTTCTCGCTGATGTCCCGTTCCTTCATGACAGGATCTTCAGCGTAGGCAATGCGGCACACGGTCATGCCGAGCAGCATCGCGACACAGATGCCGCGCGTGATCCGCGCAAGCAAAGCACAACTGGCAAAGACTGACATACGGCAATCTCCGAAGAATTCACTAACCAGAGCCCTGCCCCATTCGCCGCAAGCATCGTCGGCGGGCGTCAACAGGAAACGAGCGCGATTCCTCATTCTTCAAAGACGAGCGAGGCCGCTGCATTTTGAACACTCACGCGATGCGCTCACCCTGGATCGCGAGGCCCGCAGCCTGTCGCTTCATGCCCGCTATAAAGAAGCGCAGTCCACTCCCAGTGTGCGTCCGCCGTGTCCAGCAAGCTCGCGAAACACTGTTCGTCCGGCAGCCCGGCCGCGATGCGCAGTGTCGGCGGCGTAGTGTCGGAGCCGTTGCTCCACCACGCGCTGCGCCGAGGAGTCATGTGCGCGCAAAGGACATCGACGAATGCCTCGGTCGTCCCCGACCGGTCACTCGCCACGACGCCCCAAGGCCATGCTTCGACAACGGTCTGGGCAACCACGAGTTCCTGCAATGCCTCGTCAAACCGCTCGAGTACAAAGTCATCGTCGAGCGTCGAGAGGGCCAACCTCGCGGCACAGTCGAACCACGCCCCGGCGCCTTTGAGCCATTGCATGAGATCGTCATCGGGAATCGGCGACGCAATCGTGAACGGAAAATATCGCCCGACCCTGTCGACGCCAGGCATCAGCACCCCGGCCCACGCCATCTGTCCGCACACGCCCGCGCGCAACGCAAAGCACCACAGTGGCGCGCTCAGATAAACCGAAAGCCACTGTGCACCGAAAGCCTGTCGCGCGAACAGCATGCCTTTTTGCAACACGTCATCCCAACGCCTCACGAATCCGGCTGGCAGACGTCGCGTCACAAAGTCCCCATGCGTGCGCACCTTGCCGAAAAATCCCGGCGCTTGCACAAGCGCCTCGTTCATAGCCGATCCGGACAGCGGAATTGCTCGAGCGCGGCGCGGCGAAACGGGTTCACCACGCTGCTGGCGGCCAGCTCGAACTCGGCGTTGCGCCCATCCGACTGAAAACTCAGGCGGAAGCGGTCGGGCTGCGAGGTGGGTTGCAAATGCGCGCTATCCATCAACCGCAGCAGCGCCCACGGACCCTCAGCGCGCGCCGCCCAGGCGCCGCCTGGCGGTAGAAATTCGACGTGGGCCTGTCCGGTGCCTTTGCCGCTCGGCCACTGGAACATCATCGACTGGGGCACGCCGGGTTTGACGACCAGTTGCTGTCCGTCGATATCCAGCGTGAACTGCGTAATCGACGCATCGATGGCGAGCGGTTTGATCTCGAAGCGCACGGACACATCGCGCCCGCCCGCGCGGAAAAACGCGTCGCGGATCTGCGCCGCGCGCTGGAACTGCGTCAGCACGTCGACGGGAATGCCGAGGCTGTCGGCACCATTGCGCCAGCGCCATTGCGGTCCCGACATGTCGACCAGCATCATCAGGTTCTTCTGGAAGAAATCGTCGATGAGGCCGCCCGGCCCGAGCAGTCGGCCGAAATCGTCGGGCGCCGCATCGCGCGTGGAGGCACGCACCAGCGGATAGCGGCCGTCGAGCGCCTGTCGGCATAAGTGCGCAACATTCGCCTGCCACAACGCATTGAGCCGCGCCCGCTCGCCGCCGACCATCAGCGCGCCCGCGCCCGCGGCGACGTTGGCGGCCACCGTCGCCAGCGGCGGCGGCGCGCCTTGCGCGCTCAGTTTGAGTTTGTTCAGCGCATCGCCGGGAGGCGGCGGCAAGCCCTGACGGCGCGCCGCATCCGCTGCTTCAAGGTAGTTGGCTGCATCTTTCAGCGCGGCGAGTTGCACGTCCAGCGGAACCGGCCCTGGCGCGCCGGCTTTACCGGCGAGATCATGCAGCGCCTGAAAATGCGCGTCGACAGGATTGAGTTCGACCGCCGCAGGCGCGTCGTCCGGCTGGCTGCCGAGCACGCTTTCGAGGCGCTTTTTCGCCGCGTCCAGCTTGCCGCTCAATGCGGCCACACCCTGCCCGGCCAGCGAAGCGCCGGTCTTCGTCGTGCCGAGCGTGGTTTCCTGTGCCGCGGCCAGCATCAGCGAGCGCAGCGGCGAGTCGGGCGCCGCGAGCAGGTTCGCGACGCGCGCGCCTTTTTCAATGCCGTCGAACGGCACGACATCGACATCGTTCAGCAAGGCATCCCACTGACGGATGTACTCGTCATAGTAAAGACGCGTGATGCCGAGCTTCAGATCCCCGATGCCGGTCGGCGTCAGTACGGATTCCTCACGGCCCAGCACCCAGTCGTCTTTCGCGATGTCGCTCACCGCGTCATCACGCAACTGGCCGAATTTCTGGTAGCCGGCGCGCGTGTAAGCGCCCGGCACGCCGCGCGTCAACGGCGCTCCGCTCCTGCGCACGAGCACCAGCGCGGCGTTGCGCCCGGCTGCGTTGGCGACGCTGAACTCCTGCGGCTCCATCTGTTCGAGGTTGCGTTTGACGCGGTTGAAGAGGCGCTGGGTCAGCGGCATTCTGGCGAGCGTCGCGCGCGCCTGCGCGATGAGGTCTTTGTCGAGCGGCAGCGATGCATCGAAGCGCGCCGGCTGGAACAGCGCCGCGAGATGGCCGTTGATATCGTTACGCTGATCGTCGCTGGCATCGCGCAACGGGCCGCGCCGCCAGTCGACGTCGGCCCATAGGCGCACGGCGTCGGCATCGTAATGCAGCGAATCGCCGAGCATCAGGTAGGCGCGCAAGACTTCGTACTGGAACTCGGGACTGTTCGCGTCGCCGCGTCGCAACTCGTCTTCCATCCGGCTCACGAGGAGCGGCAGCAAGGTTTGCCTGAGCAACCGGCGATAGGTGGTCTGCGCCTCCTGGCCGAGCTTGTCGCCCTGACTCAGGCCGAGCCGCGACAGCCACGGCGCGTTTGTCTCGCGATCCGCATAGCCGCCGGGGATGTCCCGCGCGGCATTGAGCAGCGGCAGCAGCGCCAACGGGTTGTCGCCGGGCTGCGTGGTCTGCGCCAGTTTCTGCAACCCGGCGACATGCTGTTGAACGTCGGCGATATACGCGCGGTTGCGTTGATAGCTGATGAAGAACAGCACCAGCGCCAGCACCGTCAGTACACCGATCGCGAGCAGCGCCGCACGCTGGAACCACGCGCGGCGTCTCTCCAGCTTCGGGTTCACACCGGCCAGCCCGGCTTCCTCGAAGATCACTTCGCGTAACAGCCGCGTGATGAAATAAGCGCGCCCGCTGGCCGGATCGGGCAACACGACCTGCCGTTGCAGCCCCAGCGCGGCAGCCACCGCGCTCATCGCGCGATCGATAGGCCGGCCCTCCTGAGTGCCGCTGGTGAAATACACGCCGCGCAGCAAAGCGGAGTCGTCAAAGCGGGACGTGCTGAAGCTCTCGTTCAGAAACGTCTTCAGCGCGCCTTCGAGACCGGCGAACTGTTGCGGGAAGCCGTAGACGAGCGCACGCCGGCGCGGGTCGGTTTCACGTTGCATCCGGTTCAGCACTCTCGCCTGCAACTGCTTCTCCAATGCGTCGAACTCCGCTGGGAACGCAGCCAGCAAGTCATCGGGCGAGCCTTGTTCGCTGTATGGAAAAGTCACGCCCCACACCTGTTCGCGCTCGTCCCTGCCAAGATCGTCGAAAAATTCAGCGAAGCCCGCCAGCAGATCGCACATGGTGACGACCACGTAGACCGGAAAGCGCATGCCAAGCCGGCCGTACAGTTCCTTGAGCCGTTCGCGCACGGCGTTCGCCTGCTGCGCGCGCTGCGTCTCCGGCAATTGCAGCAGATCGCGCGCCGAGATCGCCACGATCACGCCATTGAGCGGCCGGCGCGGCCTGTACTTGCGCAGCAGTTGCAGGAAGCCGGCCCACGCCGCCTGATCGGCCGGGGCAAAGCTGTCCTGCGTCGTGAAGCGGCCGGCGGTATCGAGCAGCACGGCGTCGTCGGTGAACCACCAGTCGCAATGGCGGGTGCCGCCCACGCCGCCCACCGACTGCTTGCCGAGCCGGTCGGCGAGCGGGAACTTGAGCCCGGAATTGACGAGCGCGGTGGTCTTGCCGGTGCCGGGCGCGCCGACGAACATGTACCACGGCAACTGATAAACATACTGACTGCCGAAGCGGCCCTTGATGCGCGCCTTGCGCAACGTTGCCATGGCGGCTTCGAAACGCTCCTTCAAGGCGGCGACGTCGGCCTCGGATTCCTTCTTGCCCGGCGCGGGTTCGGTCGGCCCTTCGGCCGCCACGCGCGTGAATCTGACGTTGGCCAGACGCATCGTCAGCCAGCGCACGCTCCAGTACAGCGCCCACAGCAGCAACAAAACGACGATCACGGTCCAGCGGCTCGCGGCCGTTTCGAGCGGCTCGTGCCCCGCATACGCGACGAGCGGCCCTTCCACCCAGACGATCAGCGAGAGCGCCAGCACGCCGAGCAGAGACAGCACAATGGGCCGTTTCAGCCAGTTGAAGAGCTTCATGAGCAGCGACCTCCCGGGCGCGACGCATCGGCTGCCACGCTTTTCATGACGCCGCTCCCGGCGCCAGCACCGTGATATCGACACGGCGATTGCGTGCGCGATTCGCGCTCGTGTCGTTCGGCGCGATCGGCTCGGCGTCGCCGCGCCCTTCGGCGCTGAAGCGGCCCGCATTGCCCGCGCGGGCGGCCAGCATGTCGCGCACCGCTTCCGCGCGCGCCTGCGACAGATGCCAGTTCGACGGGAAGCGCGCGGAGAAAACCCGCTGGTTGTCCGTATGGCCGGCGACGACGATATTGCCTGGCACTTCCTTCAACGCATCGCCGATACGCTGAACGAGCGGCACGAACCCCGGCGCGAGTTCGGCGCTGCCCGAGGCGAACAGACCGTCACCATTGATCGTGACGATCGTCCGGTCAGGCAGTTCGGCGACGCGCACGAGACCGCGGGCAATTTCCGGCGCGAGAAACTGCGAGAGCTTCGGCGCTAATCTGGGCGCGGCGGCAAGCTTCGAGGCGAGCGCCGGCGCGGGCGCCACCCTGATGCCATGCAAGGCCTCGAAAACGCGATCGGACGTGTCGTTCAGATTGAAGCTGAGCACGAGGTGGACGACCACCAGCCCCATGCAGGCAACAGCCGCGGCAACCCACAACGGCACGAGCCGCAGCAGCGGCTTGCGCTCGAATCTGACCGGCAGCCAGTGCGGCGAGAGGTCGCGCTCGGCGCCGCCGCGCTGAGCGCGAATCATGTGCTCAAGGCGCTCGCGAATCGTGTCGAGCTGTGTGCGGCCGCCGTCGATCAGACGGTAACGTCCCTCGAAACCCAGGCCGAGAATCACATAGATCAGTTCGAGTACGTCGATGTTCGCAGCCGGATTTTGCGCGAGTCGTTGCAGGATCAGGAAAAAGCGCTCACCGCCCGACGCCTCGTTGTGAAACGTCACGAGCAGGCTGCGGCTGCCCCACAAGCCCGCACCCCACGGCGTGCTGGCGATCGCCTCGTCGATAAAGGTGCACAGGCAGTAGCGCGATGCGCCGAGCTTCTCGTCGTCGATGCCGTTGGCGCGGCCTTGCACTTCGAAGCCGCGCATCATCTGGATCAACTGGTTGCGCAGTTCGTCGACATTCGGGTGAGTCGGCAATTGACGCAGCGGCAGCGCCAGCTCGATCAACGGGTTCGCAGCCCGCAGCAGCGGGTTGAGGCCGCGGCTCGCGGCCAGCATCGGCGCGGGCGATGCCGCGGCCGCCATGAACGCCGCGCGGGCGCGGCCGGGTGTCGGAATCAGGATCGTGGCGCCGGGATCGTCGCCCGGCACGCGCGGTTCGTCAGGAGTCACGATGAACACCTTCAATCAATGCGTCAGCGACGAATGGCCCAGAACTCCATCGTCAAGCCGGGAAAGTCGCCGGCGACAAAGAGGGCCATGCCGGCGGACGACGCAAACTGCTTCCACAGATCGTTGCCGCGATCGAGTTCGAAGTAGGTAAAGCCGGCATGGAACGGCAACTGCTGCGGCGCGACCGGCAACGCTCGCAGGCCGATGCCCGGCAATTGCAGATTGACCAGATCGCGAATGCGCTCGATCGGTCCGATCTTCACCTGCGGCGCGAAGCCGGTCAGAATGCGCTCCGCCGGCATCTGGGCGCGCACCGCGAGCACGAAGGCGGCGTCGGCGAAAAGGTTCTTGTCCGGCACGAGCGCCACGCGCAGGCCGAACTTGCGTTCTTCAAGCGGAATCGGCACCGCGTGCGGGTCCATGACCATGCTGAGCGACGCGCGCAGATCGTCGATCACGGGCGCGAAGGTTTCCCGCAGCCACTCGTGGCGGTACACGGGATACGCGGGCGGCCGCTTCGACGCCTGACTGAAGGTGGCAAGTTCGCCGGCCAGTTGCACCGCCATCCGGTACAGGTCTTCCGGATGCAAGCCGGTCATGGTCGAGAGATGGGAGACCAGCGGCTCGTGACCGTTGATCAATTGCAGCAACAGGAATTGCGCCACCTCGGCGACGCCCGTCACGGTGGGCTGCGCGAGGCGCGCGGCCAATGCCTCGCCGCGCTGATGCAGCAGGCCCAGCAGATCGTCGACGAACGCGCCGAGCCGGTGCGCCACCCGATAATCGAGACACGGCGGGCTGTAGTCGTTTTCGAGCACGACGCGGTTGTCGGGCAAGCGCTCAAGCACGCGCGCGACGCCGAGCGCGGTGTACGCGTTCGCCACGTCGGGCGCGAGCGCGAGGCGCACGCGCAGCTTGCCGATTTGCATGAGCGCGCTCACGGCGTTCGGATCGTTGCTGTCGCTGACGTCCAGGTCAGCGACGCGGTGCCGCGCGAAGTTGTCCTCGCCCGCTTCGTTGCCGGTCTCGGCCACGCCCGGCCTGCGCACCGGCAGCGCCAGTTGGACCAGCATGTTGCGCGTGCCTTCGGGAATATCCAGCGGCTCGGGCAGATCGTCGTCGACGGGAAGGTCGAACGGCGTGCCGTCCGGCAGCACGCCGGAGCATGACAGCAGCGAGAGCTTGCCGAGCTTGAGCAATGGCTCGTCGATCTCCAGCGCGGAGAAGCCCCAGCCATACGCGCGCAAGCCGGCGGCGCGCATCTCCAGTTGCCTCTGCAGATAGCGGTCGTGCTGCTGCAGATGCTGAGGCTGGAGAAACATCCCCTCCGACCAGATGACTTTGCTGTTCCAGGACATGTTGTCTCATTCAAAAATGGATCAGTGAGGATCGGCCGGGTCCGCCGCCTGGCGCTCGCGGGCCGCATGCAGTGCTTCGATCTGCGCTTCGTACGCGTCGTTGAACGCCTTGCCGAAGAGCTTCTGGATGTCGTCATCGGCTTCGCGCGTCACCGCGCCCTGCACTTCGACGAACAGATCCCACAGCTTCGCCTTGCGGTTCGACAGCACCTTCTCCAGCGCGCCGGGCTCTTTCAGGCGGCCCTCGATGAGCGCCGGGTCGAAGCGACCGAGCACGTGCGCGAGCGCCGCGCGCATCCCGGCGATCACGGCGAGTTCGTGTGCCTCGATATCGTTGAAGGCGCGCGCGAGCGCTTCTCCCGGCGGCAGATAGCCGGCGCTGCGGCCAGTCAGCATCTGCGCCAGCGCGCTGTCGACGTCGGGGAAAAATTTGAGCGGGTTGTTATCGCGCGCGACGATCATCGTGGTGTCGAGGCGCGCTTCGCGTTTGGTGATGGACCGTGCGCGCAGCACAGCCATCGTGCCGCGCAGCGACTCGCGCAGCATTTCGCCGACAAGCCGCGCAAATTCGGCCTCAGGCAGATTGGGCGCGCGCGACGCGTCGAGTCCGAGCCCTGCGAGCAGCGCGTGGAAAGTCGCGCTGTTGCCGCTTTCCGGAGCGCGTGCGTACGGGCGTGCCTGCGTGCCTGGCGTGGCCGGCGGCACGGCGTGCTCGTGGCTGTCGGCCGCCGTGGTGGCGAATGTCTGAGGTGGCGCAATCGGAGCGGGCGGCGTGGGATCTGACTGGGCAGACGCCGCAGCAGGCGTGACAAGCCGTGCACTGGCGGCCTGCGGCGCCACGACCGGCACGACCACGGGCACCACCGGCGCGGACGGAACCGCTGGCGCGGACAGAGACGCGGACGGCGGCGCTGAGGTCGCCGGGAACAGATCGTCGAAAGGTGTCGCGACCGGGCTCGTCGCGCAAGTGTCGAGCAACCCGGCGGGCAAGCCGGTCGGGCCGCCCTGAGGCGCCGGCGCGGGCGACGCCATCTCGTGCGCCGCATGATGCGGCGTCGCCGAAAACTGCCCGCTGCCCGGTTGCGCGGGCGTCTCCCATTGCGCCAGCGCGTCGGCGAGCGGATCGTAGTCCGCCGGAATGCCCTGGGCCAGCGGCGCTATCGGGCCACGCTCCTGTGCCGGTTGCGACACCGGAAACGCCCGCAGCTCCGGCGACACGTGATCGCTCTCCGAGCCCGTGAAACGCGGCTGCGTGGAGGTTCCCTGCTGCGCCCCGAAGCCTGGCTGGCCGAGCGGATCGAGCGCGCCGATTCGCAGCGCGTCCGCCTCGGAATCGGCCGGCAATGGACCGCCGAGAACCTGCGCCGCGCTCAGCGGATCGTGTCCGCCCGTCAGGCTGCGCAGCCCCGCCGCCGCCTCGCCGATCGACACTTCAAGCAGATACGCGCCGACCAGCAGGCGATCGCCATCCGCGAGACGGGCCTCGCGCGTGCCACCCAGCGCGCGCTGGTTCAACACGCTGGGATTGCTGCCGAGATCGCACAACAGATAGTCGCCGCCGCGAAACTCCACGCGCGCATGAACGCGCGAAATGGCGCGCTGCGGATCGGGCAGCACGAGGTTGCAGTCACTCGCTCGGCCAATCGTGCCGCCAGCCGGCCCGAACTCGACCACGATCGGTTCGGCCACCGCCTCGTCGTTGAATTGCACCACACGCAGCGAAAGAATCGGATAGCTCACTTGTCTCCTCACCACCAGTCAGATTGACATCAGGTCATGACTTGATCTTTTTGGTCCCGTCATCGGCATCTTTTGGCGCGCTCGGCGCGCCCGGCGACGAACCGCTGCCGGACTCCGCCGACCCGCCGGAGTTGAGCAGGATCGGCGTGCCCGACACGGCGACACTCACTGGCCCCACCACCACGAAGGCGCCTCCCGCTTTCAGCGTGATACTCGCGCCCGCCTCGATCACGACGTTCATGCCGGCCTTGATATGGATGTTCATGCCTGCATCGAGCGCATAGTCCATCCCGACTTTTTCCTGCAACTTCTGCGCGACCTTGAGCGACGCATTGCCGTCGACGCTCGCGTTCTGATCGCCTGTCACGGCGTCGTGCCGCGTGCCGGCAATCGCCACGAACTCATTGCCGGTGATTTTCAGATGACGGTCGTTGCCGACGTTGGCGAGCATGTCGTTCTTCACCCAGGTTTCGTGATCCTTTTCGGCGTGGAAAAACAATTGCTCCTCGCCTTTGTTGTCGTCAAAGCGCATTTCGTTGAAGCCGCCGCCGCCCTTCGTCGAATTGCTCCTGAGCGTCGACAGCGTCTGGTTCGCGGGCAGTTCGAAGGGCGGCATCGTGGCGGCGTTGTAGACGCAGCCGGTAACGAGCGGCCGGTCCGGATTGCCCTCGACAAACTCGACGATCACTTCCTGGCCGATCCGCGGCACAAAGAACGTGCCCCAGCGGTTGCCGGCCCAGCCTTGCGACACGCGCACCCAGCAGCGCTTCATGCGGGCGTCGGCATCGGCGGGCGGCGCAAACTGTTCCCAATGAAACTGCACCTTGATGCGGCCGTATTTGTCGGTGAGGATTTCGTCGCCGTCCGGACCGGCCACCACCGCCGTCTGCGGTCCCGCCACGACAGGCTGCGGCGTCACGCGCTCGGCGCGGAAGTGGTTTTCCTTGCGCAGCGCCGTGAACGCGCAATCGAAGAAAGGCAGCGACGAGTCCTGGCGAATCGTCGACATATAGGCTTCCGAATTGATTTCGTACACCGCGCTGACGACCAGATAGTCGTGATTTTGCGCATCGCAGGCGTGAGCTTCGAGCCTGAACTGGCCGCCCGGCCAGATGCCGCGCGCGCTCGATCGCCCCGAGATGCTGTCGTTGCGCGCTTCGCGAATCTCCACGCCGACTTTCGCATAGCGGTCGCCGTCGCCCGACTGGGTGTGGCCGCTCAGATGCTCCTGCATCGTGTACACCGGCGGGTCGTAGACTTCCGCACGGGTCGCGCGCGAAAGCAGGCCCTGCTGATTGCTCGACGAAGGCTTTTCGAAGTCGTAGTCGTTGACCTCGTATTTGCCCGTCTGCAATTCCGCGCCCGAACTCCAGGCGTAGATGCATTCCTTGTCGGTTCCCGGCTCGTGCCATGCATCGTAGGAAATGGACGGATAGTGAGGGATTGGCGCGTGCACGTCGCTCGAATCGGTCAGCACCAGCGTGTGCTTGCCCGCGCCGTGCTCGAAATAGTAGTAAATGCCCTCGTGTTCCATCAGCCGGCTGATGAAACCGAAATCGGTCTCGCGGTATTGCGCGCAGTGCGGCAACGACGGGTAGCTCGCCGAGCACTTGTTGCTCATGTCGACGTTGTAGTCCTCCAGCACGCTCGTGACGATGTTCAGCACGCTCTTCTCGTGGAAAAAGCGGCTGTGCGATGCGCGCGTGAGCAACCATAGCCGCGGGCGCACCACCGCCTCGTAGCGCGCCATCCGGTTACGCGTGCGATCGCCGGGCGCGACGATCCGGAACGCCGTCACGATGCCGTTGAACTGGCGCTCGCCGTGCGCAGGCAACGCGAGCGCAATCGACATGTCATGGCCGAGCAGATCGCCGGCCCGCAGGTCGTTGCGCGTGCTCAGAAGATCGACGCGCCATTCGCTCAGGCGTCCCAGTTCCTCGGTGCCGCTCATGTGCAGGAACAGCAGATCCTCGCCGGCAGGTGCGCAACTGACGGTGACGTGGCGGTTAGGATCGCGCGTGGTCATGTCAGGGAATCATCGTCTTGACGGTGGCCGGATTGACGATCGTCACCACACCGCCCCAGTTGCACAGGCAGGTCGATACGTTGTCGAGCGAAGGCTGATTGCCGAGCAGCACGGTCGGCGCGCCGGGCGTCCACGGCGTCATGGTCGCGGGCACGCACGGCATCGGCGTGAGCACGCCGAGCGCGGCGCTGGTTGCGGCCGCCACCGCGGGATTCGCGAGCGACGCACACACGCCGAACGGCATGATGTTGACGAGCGGAATGTGGTCCATGATATTCGCCGCGGGCGGCCCCTCGCCCATCACGCGATTGACGGGTAACACCACGAGCGACGAGGGCGTGGCGCCGAACGAACATTGCAGCGTCGCACCCATGCTGACTTGTTGCGGCATAAGAAGGCATCCACCAGGCGAATTACCAAAAACGCGCGCGCGCCGTCTGACGATCAATCGAACGTGTAGAGAAATTCACCGTCGCGCGCCCCGATCTGCACTTTCGACACCGGGCTTCCATTCATCATCCTCGTCAGAAATTCCGTGCTGATGCGCGGCAGCAGCGTGTTGGTCAGAATCGCGTCGATCATGCGCCCGCCGCTTTCGAGTTCGGTGCAGCGGCTGCCGATCAGCGTCACGACGTCGTCGTCATAGGTGAACGGGATCTTGTGCGACGCGCGCATGCGTTTCTCGATGCGCCCCAGTTGCAGACGGATGATCGCGCCGAGCATCTCGTCGGACAGCGGGTAGTAAGGGATGACCACCACGCGACCCAGCAACGCAGGCGGAAACACCTTCAGCAACGGCTCGCGCAGCGCCTTCGCGATGCCTTGCGGCTCGGGCATCCGCTCGGGGTCCTTGCACAGGTTGGTAATCAGGTCCGTGCCGGCATTGGTGGTCAGGATGATCAGCGTGTTCCTGAAGTCGATCACGCGGCCCTCGCCGTCTTCCATCCAGCCTTTGTCGAACACCTGGAAGAATATTTCGTGCACGTCTGGATGCGCCTTCTCCACTTCGTCGAGCAGCACCACGCTGTACGGGCGGCGGCGCACCGCCTCGGTCAGCACGCCGCCTTCGCCGTAGCCGACATAGCCGGGCGGCGCGCCCTTGAGCGACGACACGGTATGCGCTTCCTGGTACTCGCTCATGTTGATCGTGATGACGTTCTGCTCGCCGCCATAGAGGACCTCGGCGAGCGCAAGCGCGGTCTCGGTTTTGCCGACACCCGAGGTGCCGGCCAGCATGAACACGCCGATCGGCTTGTTCGGATTGTCGAGGCCGGCGCGCGAGGTCTGGATGCGCCGCGCGATCATCTCCGTCGCGTGTGCCTGCCCGATGATGCGGCGGTTCAGGTTCTCCGCGAGCTTCAGCACGTTTTCGATTTCGTTGCGCACCATCCGGCCCACGGGTATGCCGGTCCAGTCCTGCACCACCGAGGCGACCGCCTGCTGATCGACGGTCGGCAGGATCAGCGGGTCTTCGCCCTGATGCCCGGCAAGCTGCGCCTGCAAGTCGCGCAGTTCAGCGAGCAGCGTCTCGGGCGCGGCCGTGTCGCTTTGCGCCGCCTTCGCGCCAACCGCCTCCGCCTCCGCCTCGCGGGCGCCTTCGACCTTGCCGGTTTCGCCTCGCAGTTGCGCGCGCAGATCGAGAATGCGCGTGACCAGTTCCTTTTCCGCCTGCCAGCGCGTCTCCAGCTCGGCGAGGCGCGTCTGTTCGGCGGCAAGCTTCTCCGACGCCGCCGCCTGACGTTCCCGCGTGTTGACGCCGACCGCCGTTTCGCGGCCGATGATCGCCAGTTCCGTTTCGAGCGCCATGATGCGTTTGCGCGAATCGTCGACGGAAGCGGGCGTCGCATGCTGGCTGACCGCCACGCGCGCGCAGGCCGTGTCGAGCAGACTGACCGCCTTGTCCGGCAACTGGCGCGCCGGTATGTAGCGATGCGAGAGCCGCACGGCGGCTTCGAGCGCCTCGTCGAGCACCTGCACCTTGTGATGGCGTTCCATCGTCGATGTGACGCCGCGCATCATGAGGATCGCTTTCGTCTCGTCGGGCTCGGGCACCTGCACCACCTGGAAGCGCCGCGTGAGCGCCGGGTCTTTCTCGATGTGCTTCTTGTATTCGGCCCACGTGGTGGCGGCCACCGTGCGCAATGCGCCGCGCGCGAGGGCCGGTTTCAGCAGATTCGCGGCGTCGCCGGTGCCGGCCGCGCCGCCC
The DNA here is from genome assembly GCF_036016995.1 of Paraburkholderia sp. MPAMCS5. Taxonomy (NCBI): domain Bacteria; kingdom Pseudomonadati; phylum Pseudomonadota; class Betaproteobacteria; order Burkholderiales; family Burkholderiaceae; genus Paraburkholderia; species Paraburkholderia sp. MPAMCS5. The sequence continues at coordinate 31,048 of NZ_JAYXBK010000012.1, read as the reverse complement.
GCTCCCACGAGCGTATGCGCCTCGTCGATAAACAGGATGATCGGCTTCTCCGAGGCCTGCACCTCCTCGATCACCTGACGCAAACGGTTCTCGAATTCGCCCTTCATGCTTGCGCCCGCCTGCAGCAAACCGACGTCGAGCGTGCGCAACTGCACGTCGCGCAGCGACGGCGGCACGTCGCCCGCCACGATGCGCTGCGCGAAGCCCTCGACAACCGCGGTCTTGCCGACTCCGGCCTCGCCGGTCAGGATCGGATTGTTCTGGCGGCGGCGCATCAGGATATCGACCACCTGGCGAATTTCCTCGTCGCGCCCGACGATCGGATCGAGCTTGCCGTTGCGCGCCTGCTCGGTGAGGTCGGTGGTGAAGCGCCGCAGGGCTTCCTGGTTGCCCATCGCGGCGGGCGGCACGGGGCCGCCGGCGTCACCGTTTTGCGGCGACGCGCCGGCCGTACGGAAACCGTCGCTCGCGCTCATGGCCGCTTCGGGCGACGCGCCAAGCAAACTGTCGAAATCGTCGACGAGCGAATCGAGCTTGACGCGCTCGAACTGGCGCGAGATGCCGTACAAGCCGTTGCGCAACGACGGCGTCTTCAGCAGGCCGACCACCAGATGGCCCGTGCGCACCTGTGCTTCGCCAAACAGCAGCGAGCCGAATACCCAGCCTCGCTCAACCGCTTCTTCCACCTGCGAGGAAATATCGGTCACCGACGTGGCGCCGCGCGGCAAGCGGTCGAGCGCCTCGGTGAGATCGCGCGCCAGCGCGGAAGGTTCGAGCCCGTAATGCCTGACGATGCGGTGCAGGTCCGAGTCCTGCAATTGCAGGATCTGATGAAACCAGTGCGCCAGCTCGATATAAGGATTGCCACGCAGCTTGCAAAAGACGTTCGCGCTCTCTATCGCGCGGAATCCGAGCTTGTTCAGCTTGCCGAACAAGGCCGCGCGTTTGATCTCAGCCATTTTTCCTGTCCCTCGGTGTGGCGCTCCGCGCGCGACCGGCGGTATCGGTCGGGTGCAGGACCAATTGACGCTGATCGCCGCTCGCCGCGCCGCCCAGCGTCCACGTCGTGTAGCCAAGCCGCGCGTCACGCCCGAGCGCAAGCCTCGGCACGTCCTGCTGCCTGAGCACCAGCCGGATATCCCAGTCCATGCCGTCGCGCGCGTAATTGCGCACCCAGTCGACGAGACGGCTGAGGCTTTCGCCACCCGGCAGGAAGCGCTCATAGTCGGCGCGGCTCAGCGGGCCGATGACAATGCGGAACTTGTGCTGGCAATCCCACACGCGCGCGCCAAGCAGCGTCGAGACGCCGAGCGCCGCCGAGCCGTCCGGTGCGCCGAGGCGCGACAGCGAACCCGCGGGCAGCGCCATCCAGTGGCCGACCCACTGTTCGATCTCGACCGGCAGATTGAAAAAGCGCGCCAGCACGAGCTTCAGACCCACCGCCGGACGCGTCGGCGCGGCCAGCAAACCGGCGAAATGCAGTTTGGCGAAATCGGGCACCGCGTCGCGCTCGCGCAGCGCGGCTTCGCCGATACCGAACAGGCTCCCGACATACACGGAAAAGCGATCGTGCTTCGGCCGGTCGAGATTGACAGCCGGTTGCGCGTCGGCCCACGCGCGGTAGAACAGCGACACCATGCGGTGATGGAACACATCCAGAAAGCGCGCGAAGGTGGGATCGTTCGCGTTGCGCGCGCGGTCGCGCACGTACTCCGTGATATGCGTGGGCAGCGGCCCATGCGGCCCGAGCAGACCGAAGAATTTGACCGCGAGGCGCGCGGCGTGCAGTTCGCCGGCGGGCGTGAACGCGCCGAGCGTGGTCGGATGGAACACGAGTTCGGGTTCCTGCACAAAGCGGATTGCGTCGTCGCGCGGTTGCAGCGATTCGCCCATGCGCGGCTTGTCCGGATATGCATTCTCCAGCAGCCGGACAGCCTGGAAGAAGTCGAAGCGATAGACTTCGTCCTGAAACCGGCGCAGCAGTGTCAGAGCGTCTGGCATTGACCGACCCTCGCTGGCCAGCGCATGATTTCGCCGCGCGACAGCGTCTTCACGACCGTCTCGGTGAACGAGTTGATCGACACATATTGCGTGAAATAACGCGCGAGCACAGCGCCGAGCAGGAACGCGCCGGCACCTTCGAACGCGGCATCGTCGAGCGTCAGCGTGACCTCCAGACCGCGGCCAAACACGATAGGACCGGTGCACGGCAGACGCCGCGTCACCGAACGCGAGTCGATCGAGCGCACGCCTTCGATCAGACGCTGGCTCGCGATGTCCTCGGCGGGAGCGTAGAGGCCGAGCAGATCGCGCATGGCGCGCGCGCCTTGCTGTGCGTCGCTATCGAGCAAAGACGCATAGTTCAGCGACAGGTGACTGATCAGCCGCCATGCCACTTCGCCTTGCGCGTAGGAAGGCAATGGCCGGCTTGGACCGCTCACGCAGCGCACGCTCCTGACGGGCGCTTCGACATCGAGCGTGAAATCGGCGGGACCGACGCCGATCGGCATGGTCAGCGGCAAATCGCGGTTGGTGCACAGCACCTGCAAGCCGAGTTGGCGCAGATCGCCGCGAAACGGCGCATTTGCGGCGTCGACCAATGCGATGAACATCTCACTGCCGAGGTAACCGGTCCGTGTTCCGCGCTCGTTCTGACGCGCCGACGGCAGACGCTTTTCGCGACGCACCTGGTAGTAGGCGCCGGCACGATATGTCGAGCCGAGATCGCGCGCGTGGTAGAACGGCTCGAACTGCTGCTCGCCGCCTGCGCCCGCGCTATATCCCGTCGCGCTCTCTATTTGATAGATCTCGAAGTCCATCGGCCGCGTGCGATCGGCGATCACGTGATATTCGAACTGCTCGTCCGACAACGTAATGCGGTCGGTGCGCCGGGAGAACAGATTGATCGCGGGCGTGCAGTGAAGCGCGAAATTGCCGGCGTCGAGCGATTGCTCAAGAAGCGGGTCGCCGCGACTGAGCAACACGACGACTTCTATTTCCGTATCGGCGCATCGCCGGAACGCCGGCTGAAGGCCGTCGATCGCCACGAACATGAAGCGCTGCGGAAAGGCGAAATACTCCTGCAATAAGCGGTAGCCCTGGAACGACTGCCGGCTGACGGGCAGCAATGCTTCGTGTTCGGCAAAACCCACCGGCCGCAGTGCGGTGGCCGGCAATTGCACATGCCACGCCAGCGGACGTTTGACCGGCATGACGACGACGCCGCTCGCCGAACCGAGCAGACGTTCATGAATGCGCGTAGGCAAGCCCTCGGCGCCGCGCAGGTGCAGCGTTAGCTGGTCGAGTTTCAACTGGTTGATTTTCAGGCCGCCCGTCGCGCGCAAGCGCAGCCTGAGGCCGGCCTTGATCGCCTCTGCGCCCGCCATGCCCGGCGGCAGCGCGCCATCCACACCGCCGAGCGAGCCGGCATGCGTGAAGAACCTGGCCTCGGCGATTTCGAGCGGCCAGAGCGTCAGTTCATGCGCGCTCCGAAAGCCGAAGCGAGTCGAGCCGTCCTTGTCGAGCACGCTGCGCAGCGCGCTGCCACGTGGAATCCGCACGCCCTCGGCGAGATTGGAACTGTTGAGATCGGGCTGAATTTGCACGACGGCCATCGACGGCGTCGGCGCAAGATAATGCGGATACACCAGCTCAGCGAGGTGTTGGGTGAAGCGCGGAAATTCCGCGTCGATTTTCAGTTGCACGCGCGCCGCAAGAAAACTGAACCCCTCGAGCAGACGTTCGACATAAGGGTCCGCGCACTCCAGGTTTTCCAGCCCGAGCCGTCCTGCGATCTTCGGAAACTCGCGCGCGAACTCGCCGCCCATTTCCCGCAGATGCTGGAGTTCCTGACTGTAGTATTTGATCAGGTCTGGATTCATGACGTCAGCGCGGTCCGCCCTGGTCGATCACTCTGATTTCGCCGGCTTCCAGATCCAGTTCGGTCCTGAAGTAAAGCCGCTCCGGATAGGGTTGCGCCCACAAATCGCCTTCCACCAGAAACGACACGGTATTGTGCCGCCCGGTCGTCTCTTCGACCTGCATGGAACTGACCCGCACGGTGTCCCGCAGGATGCGCGGCTCGAACGCCCAGATCGCGTCGCGCACCAGCCGTTCGAGTTGCAGCGCATCGACTCCGGAAGCGGTTTTTCCGGCGATGTCGGGCAAGCCGAAATTGATCACCGATGTCGCCACATACGGATAGCCCGACAGATCGTGCACAGACGCGAGACCGTTTGCATTCAGCAGCCAGCCGAGATCGCGCTGCACACTCTGGCGCAGCGCGCGCATCGTCAGGACGCGCCGCTCGCGCGGCTCCTGTTTCGCTTCCGGCTCCAGATCGGTGAGCCGGTCGAGCAGCGAAGGTTGCAGGCGGTCGCGGGAAGTCAGTTCAACCATGGCGCGGCACGGCGTTGCCGCCCTCTTCGAGATGGGCATCCGCATTGGCCAGCTCGCGAACCCGAAGCTGCAACTGCCGCAGGCTTTCTTCAAGGTGGCCTTCGCGCAAACTCTGTTCTGCTGTCATGCCGGTTCGCCCCGTCAAGTCCAGTCGATATCGCCGCGTCATGCCGGGAGCGGCGCGCCATGGCCCCGGCGCGGTGCGTGTGCTAGCTGGTGGCGTTCTTCGCGATGTGCCACTTGTGCTCGATCACGCCGCCCTCCTTCGCGCCCTTCGCGTTCTGCGGCTGATATTCGACGTGGAACTTTCCGAAGTTCAAGGTCACATGTTCCGTGAAACGGTCATCGCCGCCCGAACCGCCGGTCGAATAGGAACTGACGATCACTTCTTCCATGGTGATCTTGTAGTACTCCAGCGGATTATCGCCACCGGCCTTTCGCACGGTCATGAGCGCCTTGTCGATGTGCGTGCCCTGGCAGCAGGCAGCGATGATCGGCGCCGTCGCCTTGTCGGTGAACTTGGTGAATGACATGTCCTGGATCGACACCTTGCCCGCGCCGCCGCCCGTGCCCAGATGCATGGTTCCCGACTGGCTCGCACCCCAGCTCCAGGACAGCACATCGATGCAATCCGCGTGCGTCTTGTCGATCGACTCGCCCTTGATGTCGCCCAGCTTCATAAAAATATCGACAGCCATTTTCTTCTCCATTCAGTGTGATGTGCCAATGCGCGGGAATTTCCGTCATGCCGCCTTCGCGGACGGAAGCTTCGACACGAGCCGCAACGAGACGGTCAAGCCTTCCAACTGGTAATGCGGGCGCAGGAAAAACTTCGACGTGTAATAGCCCGGATTGCCCTCGACTTCTTCGATTACCACTTCAGCGGCCGCGAGCGGGCGCCGCGCCTTGACCTCTTCCGACGAGTGCGCCGGATCGCCGTCGACGTAATTGAGAATCCAGTTTTGCAGCCAGCGCTGCATGTCGTCCTTCTCCTTGAAGCTGCCGACCTTGTCGCGCACGATGCACTTGAGGTAATGCGCAAAGCGGCTGCAGGCGAACAGATACGGCAGACGGGCAGCCAGATTCGCATTCGCGGTCGCATCCGGATCTTCGTATTCCGCCGGCTTGTGCAGCGATTGCGCACCAATGAAGGCGGCGAAATCGGAGTTTTTCTTGTGCACGAGCGGCATGAATCCGTTCTTCGCCAGCTCGGCTTCGCGGCGGTCGCTGATGGCGATTTCGGTCGGGCATTTCATGTCCACGCCGCCGTCGTCGGTCGGAAACGAATGCACCGGCAGATCCTCGACGGCGCCGCCTGACTCGATGCCGCGAATCCGCGAACACCAGCCATACCGCTTGAAGGACCGGTTGATGTTCGTCGCCATGGCGTACGCGGCGTTGGCCCACGTGTACTTGCTGCTGTCCGCGCCGGCCGTGTCTTCCTCGAAATCGAATTCGTCGACGGGATTCGTTTTGGCGCCGTACGGCGCGCGCGCGAGGAAGCGCGGCATCGCGAGTCCGACGTAGCGCGAATCCTCGGACTCGCGCAGCGACCGCCATGCGGCATGCTCGGGCGTCTGAAAGATCTTGGTGAGATCGCGCGGATTGGCGAGCTCCTGCCACGACTCCATCAGCATCACCGCCGGATCGGCCGCCGCAATAAACGGCGCGTGCGCCGCGGCGGAGATCTTGGCGATCTGCGTCAACAGATCGACGTCCGGCCCGCTGTTGTCGAAGTAATAATCGGCCACCAGCGCACCATACGGTTCGCCGCCGAACTGGCCATACTCTTCTTCATAGAGCTTCTTGAAGAACGGACTCTGATCCCAGGCGACGCCTTTGTATTTCTTGAGCGTCCTGTACAGATCGCCCTTCGATACGTTCATCACGCGGATCTTCAGCGTTTCGTCCGTCTCGGTGTTGTTCACCAGATAGTGCAAGCCGCGCCATGCGCTCTCGACTTTCTGGAACTCTTCCGTGTGAATGATCACATTGATCTGTTGGGTGAGTGTCTCGTCGATCGCCTTGATCATCGACTCGATGCTCGCCAGCACGTCGTCCGGAATTAGTCGGGTGCTGCCGAGCGCCTGCTGTGCAAGCGTGCGCACCGCTGTCTCGACGGCTTCCTGGGCCTTCTCGCTCTTCGGTTTGAATTCCTGTTTCAACAGGGCCGCAAAATCGCTTTCTCCAAGCGCCGCTTCGTCGCGCTGCGCTTGTCCTTCGGTGCCAGGTTCAGCCATGGTCAGACTCCCCTTTGGTTCACGCTCATTCCTGCGGCTTCGGTGCGGATGCCAGCGCCTGCAGCAGCGCCGGGTCGTTCAGCAGTTTTGCGATCAGATCTTCCGCGCCGGTCTTGCCGTCCATGTAGGTCAGCAGGTTCTGCAACTGGCCGCGGGCCTTGAGCAGTTGGGCGAGCGCCTCCACCTTGCCGGCGACGGCCGCCGGCGAGAAGTCGTCCATGCTCTCGAAGGTGATGTCCACGGGCAGATTGCCGCCGCCTCCCAACACATTCGGCACCTGCACGGCGATGCGCGGCTTCATCGACTTCAGACGTTCGTCGAAATTGTCGACGTCGATTTCGAGAAACTTGCGATCCGCAACCGGCAGCGCGGGCTCGGCCGGCTGCCCGGAAAGATCGGCCAGCACGCCCATCACGAAAGGCAGGTTGACCTTCTTCTCCGAACCATAGACCTCGACGTCATACTCGATCTGCACGCGCGGCGCCCGATTGCGCGCGATGAACTTCTGGCTGCTTTCCTTGGCCACGTCCATTCCCCTGGTTGACGCCGCACGGGCCGCGAGTCGGTGGCGCGTAACCGGCGTTGCTAAACGCGATAAAAGCTCATCCCCGCCTGCTTACTCGTTCTCGTTGTCGATACCGCCGACCTGCCGCGCCTGGCCCATCCCTTCGGGCGCGAGGTCCTGCAGGATCTCCATGAAACTTTTATCGACCAGACGGCGCGCGCGCATCAGCAGCATCGGCACCGGACTGGACGGTTCGTGGCGCTGGTAATAAGCACAGATCCTGTCGATCATGCGCACCACGTCCTGGCGATCGGATATGTCGCCGGTGATCGGCGTGGCGGCCACACTCGCGCCCTTGCTTTGCGCGGCGCTTGCCTCACCCGCCTGCCCATCCGTGGATGCCGCCGCGCCGTCGAGATTGCCGATGCGCTCGGCGAGGAAATCGGCCGCGCGCCGCAGCATTCGCACGAGCGGCGACAGGTCGATTGAACGGGCCGCGCCGACGCGCTCGGTCAACACGGTTTCGATGCGCATGGCGCTATGCAGCGCGTCGCGCAACGCCGTATGCGTTGCGCTCGCGTCGTCGTGCGCATCGGCGATCACCGCGTCGATCGAACTGAGCGACTGGGGTTCTGCATCATCCGGAAGGGGAATTTCGCCGGTTGCATATTCGATACCGCGCAACGTGACCACACCGCTCGCACGCGACGACGCGAGCGGCGTGTCGCGAACGTCGAGCAGCAAGCCGGACTGTTCGGCGAGGGCCGTCAGGGCATTGACGCGGGCGGTCGGGTCGTTGTCGTCGTCGGCATCGAGTTGCGGATAGACGTGATCCCAACGTTGTTCCAGCAGGCCTTCGATGAGCGCGAGCCCCTCCGCGAATCCGCTGAAGCCCTTGCGGTTCAGCAGCGCGCGAGACAGGTGCGCGGCGACGCGCAGGTCGCGGCTTTTCGCGAGCAACGCAAGCGCTAAGGCCTCCGCGATTTTCCAGTCTGGCGGCGTGGCGGCGACCAACGTTTCGCCGTACTGCACATCCGGCTTGCCGCGCACGACCTGTTCCAGTTCAAGGAAGTCAGGGTCGTACTCGAGGTCGTCCCCGCAAGGATTGTCGGTCGAAATTTCGGCAAGCATTACGCCCGCAGCAAGCGTGGCCATGGCTCGGATCGGTCCTGGATGAGTCGTCTCTACGTACCGCGCGTACCGCGAACGTGCGGTACGGGTCACCTCGACTGCAACAAATCAGCGCTTTTCAAAATGCATGCCGCTCTAATTCGATTGCTTGCGCATGCGTAATCCTGCGCAATACCGCCCTTCGGACTTTCTCACCGACCAATCCGATATGAGAATAGCACGCAGCCTGAAAAATTAAAGCCGCGCAGCGTAAAAGCCAAGCCATTCAATTAAAACAAAAATCCCTGCTTTGCAGACCCTTTTTTCCTTAACCAGTTAAAACGCCAACATCCATTATTGTCTGACAATTTCAATACGTACGACGATATTAGCTACTATCGGACAGCCGCATCACCCTTGTCTGACGGGGTCTGCATCGAATCTCGTGACACCTTGGTAAACGAAGCAAGCGCTTCAATTTTAAAAAATCGTCGGGCCGAAAAAGCACGTAACAACTCATATAAAATTCATTGCAAATACGACTCGATTCCGCTCACCACTCACCAATTAGCATTTACGAGACCCAGTTTTATCTTGTATTAAATAAAACGGCTCAATAAACTGACAATGGTTCTAACGCCGCTGACGTCCGGGCGATGCATATCCGGTATTGCACATTTTTCCGGTGGCGCGAGCGCCAATGCGTCGCACCAGCGGCGCTCACCACTGCGGGGTGGCAAGTGGAACATGTCCAAAGAACGGCAGCGACGGTCGACCACGTCATGGAAGGCGCTTTGCCCGATCTGTGGCAACGGCGCACATGTCTGAGCCACGACGAAATGGCGTCGATCTATACCATCGTGCACCGGGCGTTGACGGCCTATCATCCGTCGGAATTGCAGGCGCTCGGCGAAGACAAGGAAGAACTCATCTCGCAGTTCCTCTATCTCAAGGTTTTTCGTCTGGAGTCCGCGCAGACGACAACCCGCTTCCCGCTACACAGCGCGCCGTCGAGCAGTCAAGCCGTGTGCGCGTATTTCCGCCGCTATCTCATCGACTGTCTGCGCAGCGCGAGCCATCAACGCAACGTGTCGCTGGATGAAAACGAGGTGATGCTGGAGATCGACCGGAAAGCCGCCTTCCATCACGATCCGATCGGCTCAGTCCTGATGCAATACGGTTTGCACGAAGCCGAGGTGCGGGAATCCGCGTCGCACTTCATCGAGTCGCTCGACGACGCGGACCGCATGCTGCTCGCCGGCAGTCTCGGCTGGCTGTCGAACCAGAAAGGCGGCTTGTCGCAGGTAGCGGCGCGTTATGGCATTGCGTCGTATCACTACCGGGCGCGCAAGCTGGGCGTCACGCTGAAAAAGAACTCCATACCGGCCGATTTCGCTCGCACTGAAATCGGCCAATGGATCGTGGATCGTCTCGGCATCGACATCACACCCGGCAATCGCATTGCGATCCTGCTCGTGCTGGGCATTCTGTCCGCACAGTCGCAAGCGCGGGAATAAGTCGACGACAACCCGAGAGCACATGAGAGGTCAACGGTGCAACTTGTCACCGCAAGCCTGACGGACCCTGGCGGCCGCTCGCGCAATGAAGATTCGTTCGGCGACTGGTCAAGCGAGCGGCTCTACTATTGCGTCGTCGCGGACGGCGCCGGCGGACACGGCGGCGGCGATACGGCCTCGCGCATCGTCGTCGACTCGGTGCTGGCGGATTTGCGCTATCTGACCGTCGCCGAATTGCCGCCGACGGGCGAGCGGCTTGTCAGCGCACTCGTGCATGCCAACGAGAACATCCTCGAAGAACAGTCGCGCAGCAGCGGCCACGAGAAAGACATGCGCTCGACCGCTGTCCTGCTGGCGATCGACCGCGAATGCCGGACCGCCGCATGGGCGCACTGCGGCGACACGCGGCTGTACTGTTTTCGCCAAGGCGGGATTCACGCGCAGACTCGCGATCACAGCATGGTTCAGGAGATGGTGGACGCGCAGTTGCTCCTCGCGCAGGAGATGCGTCATCATCCGCGCCGTAACGTGCTGTATGCCGCGCTAGGCACCCGGGATCAACTGGACATTGCGGGTTTGGACGGCACGTTCCCGGTGCTCGATGGCGATGCCTTTCTGGTCTGCACCGATGGCCTCTGGGAATATGCCGAAGAAGATTTCATTGCCGATGCGCTTGCATCCGCCGACACGCCCGCTGCCTGGCTTGACGCACTGGCCGCCCAGGTGCGGGCAACAGCCAGGGTTAATCACGACAATTACACGGCGGTCGCGGTATGGGTGCGCGGCGATCCCGAAACGACGGTGTTCAAGCCGACCCCGGTTTCGGCGCAGGTCTAAACGTGCCGGGGTCCACGCGCCTAAAAATCTCCGCAACCATGCTGGCCATTCAACACCATGCAACTGTTCAGATTCGGCTGCGAGCGCACGCGCTTCCATTCGACCGCGAGCAGATCCTGCGCATCGCCCGATGGCGCCGTTGTGAAGAGCGGTTGATTCGAGCCGATGCAGATGTTGGTGCCTTGCAGGTTGTTTTCATAGACAAAGGTTCGTTCGTCGTTGCCGAGAAGCGTCTGCAACCCGCTCTGGGCGACCGGCGCCACTTGCTCGACGGTCAGCGTGCCCGCCACGTTGTTCACCACATAACCCACGCCCGACACAAAATCCGGATTGATTGAATACCGTCCGGCGGGCGAAGCCGGTGTCGCGGCCGAACTCACGTTGCCGCTGAGCGTGGCGGCGGCGCTGTCCTGATTGATCAGGCCGCTTACGGTGTAGGTCAAGGGTGGATTGGGCGCGCCGATCGGCCGCGTTTTGCCATCCGCGGTGACTGTCACCGTGGGCCGGTCCACATACACGAAATGGTTGCCTGTCGCGGGCACCGTGCCGCTCCAGCTGCAACCGGCGCCGAACCTGCATCCATAGAAATTGGGTTGCGCGGTGTTGGGCTCTACGTTGCCGCGCGTCTCGCCGTTCCACGTCAACGCCCACGTTCGCCATGCGTTGCCCGCGCTCAGCGTGCCGCTTCCCTCATTGGTGAAGACGCCCTGTTCCATGACGAGGTCGATCGATCCGCCGGCGCTCAGATTCGTGTTGGCTCCGCCGGTCGGTCCGCCGGGCGACGCCGCGCCGCCGCCGAGCCCAATGTTGCCCGTGGCCGACTGCGCGACGAGACTGCCCGTCAGCGTGGAGTTCGTGCCGTCGATCGTCGTCACTATGCTGTTTGCGGAATCAAAAGTGTGGCTGACGATCGGGCCAATCACAAAACTCCCTGAATTCAGGAAGTTCACATTGCCCGCGCCGACCATCGACAGCACACCGACCTGGTTTTGCGGATCGGTCAGCGTAAAGGTTCCGGGGCCCGCGAGCAGCAGACCGGCTGCCTGAATGCCGCCCGGATCGGTAACCGGCCCCGCCGACGCCAGCGTCAACGTCTTGCCGGGCAACGACACACCAAACGGCAACCTGATGCCCTGGCTGCCTGCGCCCGGATTCGCCAGCGTCAGGCTGGTCACGAAACTGGGGCGCACCGGCGTGCAGCCCGTGCTGCCAGTCGGGCATTGCTCGTTCACCGTGATGAGGCCCTTGTGCGAGCTGGACCCTAGAACGATTGTCTGGAAGGCCGTCGCGAACGTCTGGAATGTCGCTGGATCGATATTGAAGCCGCCGCCCGTGCCGAATAAGGTGATCGTGGTCGCGTCAAGCGGGGTAACGGCGAAATTGTTCGATGCGTCGACCGAAGCAGGTGCCAGCGCCAGGGTGCCGTTGGGCGCGTTGATGGTGGACGCAGCTCCGTTGGTGCCCGAAAACCGGCTGACCAGGCTGCTGGTGCTGCCGTCGTTGGACGCACGCAAAATCACGGAACCCTGATTGCCCGCCGTGATGTTGACCGCGCCCGGCCCAGGATTGGCGTTTGCCGACAGCGGCACGGCGCCGATTCCCAGGCCCGCGTCGGCGGTATTGGTCGATCCCGTGATCGAGACGGCGCTACCGGAGCCTTGCGCCTGAACGCTGCCGCTCGCGATCAGCACCCCATAGTCGAAGAACTGATTCGTCGTGCTTCCGGTTCCCGAGGGGCCCGCCACCGCGCCACGCAATTCAATGCGATTGCCGTTCACAGACTGAATGGAGGAGCCGTCGGCCAGCAAAATCCCGTATGCGGCCGGCCCCGTCGCGCTGCCGAACACGGATATCAAACCCGTGTTCGTGGTGATCTTCGAAGGCTGTCCCTCCGAGCCGCTGCTGTTGTCAAAACGGACACCACCCACTGAAGCGATGGACGACACCGCTCCTGTGCTGGTTCCCGTCAAGGCAATGTTGCCGCCCGCCGTCGTGATCGACGACTGGTCGACATCGACGCCGGCGCCGCCGTTAGATTGAGATGACACGGAGCCGTTCACGGCAACGTTGCCATTGCCCGTGACAATGGAGGCATCGTTTTGCAGCACAGCGCCAAGGGCGGATTGTCCGGCGGCGCTTCCCCCCATATTCACCGCGCCGGCATCGGTGCGAAGCGCGGCGCCGGACAGCGCGACCCCCTGACCGAAATCGCCGGCCGTGCTGCCCTGGATGTTGATCGCCCCGTTCGCGGCATTCGAAGACCGCGTGGCGATCAGCACGTCCAGAAGGCCGGCACCGAGCGACTCCGCACCGCTCGCGCGGCCGACGAGGTTCACATTGCCGGTGGTGGTTCCAATCGTCGGCGTGGCTGTTCTCGAACCCAGCATTTCAATGCCGAACAGGCCATTGGTCAACGCGGTGCCCGATATGCCGACGTCGCCCGCGCTGGTGCTGATCGACGAACCGCCGGATAGCGAAAAGCCGACACCGTTCGTTCCGGAACTGGACGCCACGATATTCACAGCCCCGCTCGATGCAGTGGTCGACTGGGTCGAAAGCGAAGCCGCGTCCAGATGCACGCCAATGGAACTCGCGCCATCCGCCGTGCCGTTGAGGCTGATGCCGCCGCTCGTGGTGGCGATGGAACCGCCGGTTGACATCGAAACGCCCACATTGCCCTGATTCGAAGCACGTCCGAGGACCGATACCGGGCTGCTGTTCGTCGTGATCTTCGCCCCATTGCTGATGGCCACGCCGGTCGCGCTGGTGAGGGTACTCGCCGCTATCGTGGCGTCTCCCACGATGCTTACGCCGCCTTCGCCGTTTGACGACGTGGCCGCCTGAGTGGTGATGAAACCGTCGCTTATCGTGACGCCGGTCGCGACGCCGCCCGTCGCGCTTCCGGTGAGCGACACGCTGCCCGTTCCCGTGGCAATGGTCGAGGTTTTTCCGGTGGCGCCCAGACCGAGGAACACACCGCTATTGGTGCCGGCATTGCTCGACGTTCCCGAGACGGCGACGTTGCCGCTCGTCGTCGTGATCGAGGAGCCGTCAATCAGCGCGGCGGTTCCCTGGTTCGATGCGCCTGAAATCGAAACAGCCCCGTTCAACGTTGCGATGCTGCTGTTATTCAGAACGACCGGACCGTTGTTGGCGATCGAGAAGCTTCCCCCAACCGTGGTCACACTCACGTTGGTGAGATTGACCGTGCCCGCGCCGACCGTGGACCCGTTCACATTCGCCTGGAGCACCACATTGAGCGGGCCTGAAAACGAGGTGATGTTTTGCCCGGTATCCGTAATCGACCCCAGCGCGCTGAGCGTGAGCGTGGGTGTCGTGCGGATGTTCGCGGCAGTCGCCGTCTTGGTGATGGGCGTCATGATGACAATGTCGCCGGCTTGCGTGCCGACGCCCGCTGAGCCGGCCGTCGAAATCGTGACGGAAGTTCCGGCGTTCAGCTCGGTGGTGATGAGCGAGCTGACCAGCTGGCTATCCGTGCCCGCGGGCGCGAACATCGTGGGCGTCGTACTGTTGCCGGGTGTCTCGGTGGCCAAGGTGCCCGACGCGGCCTGGACAATATCGATGTTCTGCGGGTCGAGCAGCCACGAGCCGCCCTTGCCTTTGGGCGCTGAGGCGACGATCTTCACTCCAGTGGTGTCCAGATAGTGTCCGGAGGTCTCGATCATTCCGCCATCGCCGCCCTGGGCGCCGCCGCTCGCCGACAGCGTGCCATAGACGCGGCTGACCGTATTGCTGTACGCGATCACATTGCCGCCGTTGCCGTTGGCCAGCGCATCCGCGCGAAGCTCGGCCGTCGGCGCCATCCACACGGCGTTCGCATTGCGAATGTCCAGCTCCGCGCCGCCCGCGCCACCGCCCAAACGAATCTTGCCGCCGCCCGCCGCGCCGCTCGCATCGACATGCGCGCCGTCGAGGAGCGCGACGTTGTAGCCCGTGGCATCGACGCGGCCGCCCGTCATGCCCGCGCCGCCGGTTGCATCGAGCGTGCCGCTCAACTGGGTCACGCCGCTCGCGCCGCCATCCAGCAGGATGTGGCCGTTGCGCTCGCTCAGACTCCGTGCACGGACGATGCCTTGCTGGTTGATCACCGTCCCCGCGAGGGCGTCGGCCGATTGCGCGCTCATCACCACCGCGCCGCCGTCCGCCGACAGCGTGCCGGTGTTGCCGAGCAGCGCGTTCGCCACGCCCTGATTGATCTTGAGCGTAGTCAAGCCGTCGCCGGCAAAATCGAGGGTGATATCGCTGCCCGCGCCGAGCGTAACGGTGCCGAGCCGCGCGGCCACGGTGCCGGCGTTGGTGACCGTGCCGCCGAGCAACGCGATGGTGCCGCCGTCCTGCGCGCTGAGCGAGCCCTGGTTGACAACGGGGCCTGGCGACGCGCCGACAAAATGGAAATGGCCAGCAAGAAAATCGGCGTCGCCGATATTGAGTGTCGAGGCGATCATCGACCCCACATTGACCACCGATCCCTGCGCGAATATCACGCCTGAGGGATTCACCAGAAACACCTTGCCGTTCGCCTGCAACCTCCCGGCGATGACGCTCGGGTCGTTGCCGGTCACACGGTTGAGCAGCGCCGAACTCGCCGTCGGCTGCGAGATCACGACGGCTTCGCCCGAGCCGATAGAGAACGAATTCCAGTTGACGATCGCATTGGGCGTCTTCTGCCCGATGTTCATTTGCCCCGCAGCCGGCGAGTTGACGCTCACCGTACCGGACACCACCGTCGCGCCGGTCGGATTCGCAAACAGCGATGGCGGGCCCGACGCGGCGAACAGCAGCGCCACCGCGATCGCGGTGGTCAGGGCACGCATCGATCGCATACTGCGTGGCTTCTTCATGGCGAACCTCCGCGCCGGACATACCCCGGCTCGACACACGATTCAACGACCTCGTTCCTGTTCCTGTTGCCTGTTCCTGTTGCCTGTTCCTGTTGCCCGTTCCTGTTGCCCGTTCCTGTTGCCCGTTCCTGTTGCCCGTTCCTGTTGCCCGTTCCTGTCCGGCAGCCGCGCCGCACCGAAGACAGAAAGTCCGATTGTGTGTCCCGAGCTCAAAACGCCTTTGACAACTGCACATAAAACCGTGGCACGCGATCGTTATTGGTCGTGTCGGGTCCGGTCGTGCGCCAGGCAATCGTGCCTTGCAGCGAAAATCCCGCCGCAGCGGCCCAGAAACCGCCGATGCCCACGCCACTGCGTGTGATGCTGTTAGCGCCCTCGCCCGGCCGCGAGTTCGCGTTATAGCGGCCCGCGCCGAAGTCGAAAAAACCGAGCAGAGTCAGCCGCGAGCTCACCGCATAACGCCCCTCCAAAGTCGCGACGAAGCCTTCGTCGACGAGGGCCTCGGAAGGCGAATACGCGCGCACCGCATGCGGCCCGCCCAGCAGGAAACGCGACGAGTTATCGAGCGTCGTCGCGGCGTACTGACCGGATAGGCCCAGGAAAACGCTCGCCTTGTCGGTCAATGCATTGAGCCGGTTCGCAAAAAACGTCACGCGCATTTCCGTGCCTGCGGTATTGCGTCCAGAGGACGATTCGTCGAGCGCTCGGTCCGCCTCCGACTTGAAGTCGAGCGAGCCGACCAGCAAGGCCACGTCGGCACTATTGAATCCGCCGCCGAGCAGGCCGTCGCGGCTCTCGAAACTGAGACCGACACTGCCTTCGATCATCGACTTATGGGTGTGCTGCGAAACGAGGCCAATGTTGTCGATCAGGTCGCGATACTCCAGATTGGCGCGTCCCAGCAGATTGACGTTGCGCGCGCGCACGAGCGGATGCGTCACGGTCAGATCGACGACCGTGGCTTCGCCTTGCGCGTCGAGCGTCGAAAACTCCTTGCCGAGCGCATAGTTCAGCCGCGCCACCGCAACGCCGACCCGTGTGCCGTACGGATCGACGGGCGCCTCGTAACCGACGCGTCCGTAGGCCGTGTCGAGCCGCTCGCTGCCGAGCAGGCGCAAGTCCAGGTTGTCGCCGATCATGAACGGCGAATTCAGCCTCGCCAGCGCGCCGAGCCGCCAGGTGCCGCTCGACGGCGTGCCGTAGTTGTCCATCGTGGCGGCGAAGCTCCAGCGTGCGGCGGGCGCAACGTTGATCGACAGGTCGACTGTGCCGACCTCGCTGCCGGCCTCGATCGCCGACGACACCACAATGCCCGGCAAATCCGACAGCAGCAGCATGGTGCGCTCGAGGTCGTGCTGCTGAAGCGGTGCGCCGACAGGAATCGCGGCCACGCGCTCGCGCAACAGCGCCTCGCGCACCGGCGTGCCGGCCGCCACATTCAGGTTGACGCGCCCGACGCGCCCTTCGAGCACGCTCAGCTGGAGATTGCCGTCGCTGACGTCCTGTGGGGGAATCACCACCTGCGCGAGCACATAGCCGCGTTCGCGATAGATTCGCGTGATCCGCGCGGCGATCGTCTCGATGTCCGCGAAACCGATTGTCTTGCCGATCTGATCGCGCACGGGCGCGAGCAACTGATCGGCAGGAATCGTATCGTTGCCCTGGAGTGAAATGCTCCTGAGCACGAAGGCCGGCCCGGACGCCGTCACGCCGGCCGGCGCGGGCGGCGGCACGGCCGGCAGCGCGGCTGCGCCGCCGGGCGGAACGGGACGCGTCTCGCGCGGCTGGGTCTCGTTGAGCAGGCTGCCCGCGTTGGGCAAGGTTTGCCCCCACGCCAGGGCGCTGCTGCATGACACGGCGGCGGCCATCAGTCGGATTCGGGTCATCGTGATTCAGCGCGAAACCGTCACGCGCCAGCCCCCCATCAGATCGAACGGCGCCCAGAAAAACGGATGCGAGAAACGCGGATTTTTCAGCACGGCCAGTTGCGCGGTCCGCATTGCGTCGATGGCTTCGCGCCCTTCGGTCAGTTGCGCATAGAACATGCGCATGGTCAGCGCGCTCGATTCGTCCGCGACTGGCCACATCGACACGATCAGGCTGGTGGCGCCCGCATAGAAAAACGCGCGCGTGAAGCCGAGTATTTCGTCGCCGCGCGCGATCCGGCCAAGCCCGGTTTCGCACGCGGACAAGGTCACGAGCGCGACGTCGTTGAGCTTCAGGTTGTAGATGTCGCGCGCGAGCAGCATGTCCGGGCCATCGGCGGGCTGCCCCGGCGGCGCAAGCAGAATGCTCGAATGCAATGGGTCGAGCGTGTCCGCCTCGGCGTGCGTCGCGACGTGCAGCACGCGGCCAGCGGGCGCGTTGTCGCGAAAGCTCACGCGCGTCGCCGCGCTGTGCAGGAACACCTCGTTGCGCGCGAAGAGCGGCGCAATGCCCTGCACTTCGGCTTCGGCGCCGGGCAAGGCGAACGCGGGCGTGATCGTGGGGTTGCCGAACGCGACCAGGTTGCTCGCGATCCGCTGCTGCCGTTGCGCGAGCTGCACCGCGACACTCGCCGACGGTTCGAGCGCGATGGCATGACGTTCGATCAGAAAGCCGTCGCCATCGTGAAGCGCCTGAAACGGCAGATAGTGCAGCGCCTCATGCGGCACGATGATGAGCCGCTCGTTCGGGCGCAGGCCGAGCGGCGCGATCAGCATTGCGTCGAGCTTGTCGCCGTCGGTCAGCGCGGCGGGGCTTCGGCGCACGATGGCATTGCGCATGTCGGTGACGGCGGCGTCCATGTCCGCGCGCGAGATCGGCAGCGTGTGTCCGATCAGCCCGTCGCGGCGCACGACCCAGACAACCAGCGATTTGTCGAGGCTGTGAAACTCGACGATCGCCTCGTCCGGATTGAGCGCCCTGCGCGTCGCGGCGAGACTCGGCACCTGCCCGTTCAATTGCTGGTCGTCGACGCCCGCATCGACGCGATTGCGCACCACGTCGAGCAACGCGCGCGCGCGGCTGCGTTCGGACAGATTCCAGGCGCTTTCGTAATCGCCGGTTTCGAGCGTCAACGCGATAGCCTGTTCAAACACCGTCTGCGTGTCGCCGAAGAGGCCTGTCTTGAACTCATCGCTATGAAAGCGCGCGCGGATTTTTTCCGCTTCGCCGACCGCCGCGAGATACGCCTCGCGCGCCGCCGGCCGGTTGCCGAGCGCGAGATTGGCGCGGCCGATTCCTTCGTCGGCCCATAAGGCGTCGTAGCTCGCGTCGCTCGAAGCGCCGTTTTGCGCGAGCAGCGCCTGAAAGGCGCGTTTCGCGTCATCGGGCCTGCCTTCGGCGAGCAGAAGATTACCCTCGATTCGCCGATACGCCGGCACTAAATCCGCGGTTGCGGGCGGCCCGGCGGCGTCAAAAGTCTTGCGCGCGGCGGCGGTGTCGCTTGCCGCGATCTGGGCGTTGGTCATCGAAAGCAGAATCAGCGGCTTGTAGCGCGGCGACGCGGTGGTGAGCGCGTCGTTGTACGCGGCGAGCGCCTCTCGCGGATTGCCGCGGCGCAAGGCGACGTCGCCCAGCACCTTGCTGGCGGGCGCGTAGACCTGTTCGGGCGCGTTGGGCGTCGAGGCGAGCGCGTCTCGTGCATAACGCACGGCGTTATCGAAATCGCCCGCATAGCTGTAGGCGATCGCGAGATCGCGCTTGGACAATGCCGCGAGGTCGGCGTTATGGGTCTGCCCAGCGACCACCAGCGCGCGCGCCGCGGCGTTGACGCTATCGCGGAAGTCACCGCGCTCGGCAGCCGCGACCGCCATGCTGCAATAGTCGTAGGCAGGCAGTTTGACGCGATCGCGCGACAGCAGAAGCCGTCCTTCCGCAGTCAGCGTATTGAGTGTTTCGGCGTCCCGTTCGCGTTCGGCGGCCTGGCGGAAAGCGGGAGATTCGGGCGCGAGCGCAGCGCCGCCGGCTGGCTTCGCCACGGGAGCGGACGCCTGCGCCGCAAGTGCCGCGCCGGCCGCAAGCAGCATGACCGAACCGGCGATAAACGCCATCGCCCGCGACGTCGCGCCGATAGGCCGGCTGAACGCCGCGCAATGGCACAGCGCGTGGCGCGCAATACGCCTCATCCCGCTCAGCAGACCTTTGCGCTCGTTCACGTCGAACATCCTGCAAGACGGTAATGGAAAACGGCTGGCGGACAGAATGCGCACACGGCCTGCAGGCTGCGTGCGAAGTTCGACTACATCGCTGTAAACGATCTGGCCACGCGGATTTTAAATGTCCAGGCGGGCGCGCCGATTGAAATCGACCCGCTCGCGTGCCGTCTTTTAAAAAATCGACCCGCTGATCGTCTTAAGGATGCACGCGTCTCACGCGTGGCGGTGACGCTTGCGTGCGCGGTGCGGCGTCATCGAATACTCCAGGGAGCCGAAGCCGATGAGCAGCCCCGACGACAAAACGGTGATCGTGAAACGGCAGCCCGCGCCAGAGGTTCAGCAAGGCGGCGCCGATGCTGTGGACCCGGACCGCACCGTCGTCACGCGGCCAGCCACGCCCGCCGGCAACGCACAGCACGCACAACACGCACTGCCCGCCGGCACGCGGCTCGGCGAGTTCGAGATTGTGAGCCTGATCGGCGAAGGCGGCTTCGGCATCGTGTACCTCGCCTACGACACGCAACTCGGCCGGAACGTCGCGATCAAGGAGTACATTCCGGCCGCGCTGGCGTCTCGGGTCGGCACGGCCGAGGTGTCGGTCAAGTCGGAGCGTCATGAGGACACTTTCCGAGCGGGACTGAAGAGCTTCATCAACGAAGCGCGCCTGCTCGCGCGTTTCGATCATCATTCGCTCGTTAAGGTGTACCGGTTCTGGGAAGCGAACGGCACGGCCTACATGGTGATGCCGTACTACGAGGGGATGACGCTGCGCGACGGTTTGCGCCTGATGCCCTCGCCGCCCGACGAAGCCTGGCTGCTCGGCCTGCTCGCGCCGTTGATCGACGCGCTCGCCGCGCTGCATGCAGCGCAGTGCTATCACCGCGATATCGCGCCGGACAACATCATGTTGCTGAAGGGCGGCGGCCGTCCGCTTCTGCTCGACTTCGGCGCGGCGCGGCGCGTGATCGGCGACATGACGCAGGCGCTGACGGTCATCCTGAAGCCAGGCTATGCGCCGATCGAGCAATACGCCGAAGTCGCCGCCCTGAAACAGGGGCCATGGACCGACGTCTATGCACTCGCCGCCGTGGTGTATTTCGCCATCCTCGGCAAGACGCCGCCGCCTTCGGTCGGCCGCATGATGAGCGACACCTATGTGCCGCTCGCCGATGCGGCGGCTGGCCGCTATTCGGCGCAATTTCTGCGCGCGATCGACCACGCGCTCGCCGTGCGTCCGGAAGACCGGCCGCAGAGCGTGCATGCCCTCGCAAGCGAGCTGGGCATTGCGATGGAGACGTCCGATCCCGCGGACATCGCGAGCGGCGGCGATGCAGCCGGCGCGGGCCGGCCGCGCGGCTCATCGTCGGGTACGACCTGGCAGAACCCGTCTCGCGCCGGCGACAAGGCCACGCGCGGAAGTGGCAGCACGGAGCGCCGTCCACCACGCGCGGTGGCCGCGGTGGCCGCGGTGGCCGCGGTGGCCGCGGTGGCTGAGGGCAAGGAGCGCAACAAAACGGGGTTGATCGCCGGCGCCGCCGTTTGCATCGTCGCGCTTGCGGGCGGTGGCGCCTGGGTCGCAACGCGTTCGTCTTCGCCGGCCGCGACTACGTCGCCATCTGCGTCGCCATCTGCGTCGCCATCTGCGTCGAAGTCATCGCCTTCGGGTGCCGAGTCGCCGACGCGCTCGGGCCAGGTGGCTGCGGTCGCGCCATCCGAGAACCCATCGCCATCCGTGGCACCCGTGGCGCCCCCGGCACCCGTCACGCCGCTTCCCGCTACGCTTGCGGCCTTCACGCCCGGAGGCGAATTCGACCGCATTGCGACGCTGGCCGATTCCGCTATCCACGTCACCGGAACGCTGCGCAGCACGACGGCCCGCATCGGCAAGGACCATTTGCAGTTCAAGCTGAGCAGCAACCGCGCCGGCTACGTCTACGTGTTCATGGTCGATCCGGCCAACCAGTACCTCATGCTGTTTCCGAACGGACTGGACAGCAACAATACGATCGCAGCCGGGCAGACGCTCTCGCTGCCGCGCGCAAGTTGGCCGATGCTCGCCGGCGAACCGCCCGGCCCCAACCGTTTTCTGGTACTCGTGTCGCCGGTGCCGCGCGATTTCTCCGACGCCGGACTGAAGCCCGGAGCCGTGTTCGCCACCTTCACGGAGAATGCCCAGCGCGAGGCCGCGGCGCGGCGCACATCTCGCTATTCGCCGTTCGCGGGCAAGCCACGCTGTGCAGCGGACGCATCCGCCTGCCCCGATGCGTTCGGCGCCACGCGCTTCACCATCGACGCCATCAAACCGGCGGGATAAACGCTCGCGCAATGTCCGTGTCTGGTCAGCGATCCGGCGCCATGCGTCGACGACGCCCGATAACGTTGTTCGCTCCCCGAAGCCCGGCGCGTCGCCGGTTCCGCTAGTGACGAATGGTCAACGGGCGCCAATAGGTCTGGTCGGCGGGAGGTGTCCAGTTCGCATCGGCGATATCGGCGATGGGCTGGTAGTCGCCATTGGCTGTCCGCTCGATGAAGCGGCACCAGTTTTCGGGAACACTCTCCCAGTCTATGTGCAGGCATAGACGGCCTTCGTCGGTGACGTTCCAGTTGCCGCTCGCGCTGTGCGCGCCGTTGCGGACACCTCCGCCACCCCAATAGACGGTCAGCGTGCCGTCCGGTTTATTGACCCATTGTCTGAGCGCGCCCGACGTGTTGGTTCGCAACATCGTCGAGCCCGGCACCAGCGCCAGCAATTGATCCCGCGTGAGCCTCGGCGGACGTCCCGTGCCTGCCGCGCGCTGATCGCCTGGAGCCGCATTTGAAGCCGCGCCTGGAGCCGCGCCTGAAGCCGCGCGTGAAGCCGCATTTGCACCCGCAATAGGGCCGTGCACCTGCGCACTGGCGTTGGCTTGTGTCTGCTGCGGCACCGATGGATTGCGCGGCGTGTCTGCCGACGGCGCAGGCGCCGTTGCCGCCCTGGCCGCGGCGGGCGTGGACGCAGCGGGTGTTGCTGGGAGAGCAGCGGCCGGCACCGCCGACGCTGTCGTGGGCGCCCGAGCCGCTTGCCGTGACGAGCCAGACGCCGGACTCGCGGCTTCGGAAGCAGCCTTCGCGTTGCGCTTTGCCCTCGCTGCAGCAGCGCGTTGCTCTGCCTTGCGCTTTTTCTGTGCCTCGTCAGTGCGCGGTTGGGACGCCTGATCGAGAACGAAATCAACGCGCTCGATGCGGGCGCCGGTCTCCTGCATCACAAGACGGACGCGCTGCGATGCCGGCCAGACGTCTGCCGGCTGGGCCGGCTGCATCCACTGCGTTTCCTGCGCCTGCACGGCATTGGGACAAAGCAGCGCCAGTGCAGCGTAGAGAAGGGTTTTCCCAATTGGGCGGCTCAACGTGGTGCAAGTCCACATCGTCGGTCCTAGCGCGGAAGAGACAAAAAATGTCCAGGCTCATGCTTCTAGCAAAATAGTCTATCGGCGCAACGCTCCGCAATCGGAAATTCGCCCGACGGGACTGTTTCGGTTCGCGAAACCGCCAAGGCAAGTTGAACAGATCGTTCAAGCCTTCAATTCCTGCTTCATGATTCGTTGGAGGCCTGGGTAATTTGGCCGGATCGTGAAGTGCAGATAGATGTCCCAACGTTTGTCGGCCGGGTCTCCGCCGCAATCCAGAATCATCGAGTTTCTGATGGCCCTCAGGGTCTTGCCTTGCGGAACGCCCTGGGCGCCGTCTGACATCCCGAAACCCAGGTATTTGTTTCCGCCCCCGCCACCTGACTCGATGCACACGAGGTTCCAACCGGAGGCGGCGCCTCCCTTTTTTGCTCGCTGCGCGGTGTCCTGAAACTTTTGCATACTGTCCTGGGAGTGAACAAAGTAGACCCAATCGCCCGCCTGGATAGTCGATTCGTCGGGCCTCAAGGTTTTCCGGATATAGGGTTGATTGTGTCTCGATGGATCAGTCCCGATGATCTTCAAGTCCCGGAAAATAACGTTGAATACGGCATCACCAACGAGATCGCAAATCGAGTTCAGAAAAACGACAAGTGCTGCCGCTTCGCACTCACAAACCGTCAGCCGTCCGCGTATGAAATTGCGTATGGAATCGCACGGCCTCGCGGACGCCATCAGATGGAAATTCTTGCTCGCCCCGACGAAGCCATCGGCCATGCCGTTCCAGCTCAGCAGCGTGATCAATTCCTTAGGCAAAGAGGTGACGTTGTAACCGTCCGACACGGGCATCCTGTTGAGGTGCTCCTTGAGCACCGTCACGTCACGCCGGGTCTGATCGGTGACCTTCTGATAGGGCGCCGAGGCAAACGATTGTTCAAGCTGATCCGTGCCCATCGTGAATGGACGACGATCCGCGACCTTGAACTCGTCGGAATAGAAGATGGTCTTGCCGTGGCGGGACTCCAGTTCAGTCATCCACGCAACCATGGAATTCACAAAGGCGTTCTGTCCGCAATGAATGGCATCGACATGCTTCTGGTGACAGGCGGCGCACTCGCCCAACGAATTGGCGGGTGTTTCAAACTGGTTGAAACACAGCGTGTTGGAACACTTCATGAATCGCCTCCTGACTGTGCTGTTCGATGTAGCGAACGCGGAGACTGCTTCTGTGACGGACCCCGCGGCTGCAATCAGCGACCGAAACTGCTCACCAGATCTCTCGCAAGCTCGCCGCCGCTTCCGGACCAGAAATCGCGATCCGCAAGACGGACGCGTTCGGCCACGCACAGCATATGATCGCCGGCCGCTACGCGCGCGCGATCTGGATCGCCCGCCGCGATCGCCGCGACAATTCCTTCGTGTTCCTCACTAACCTGGCTCATGAAGTCCAGCCGGCGTGCCTCGTTGGCGCGTGTGACTTTCACCGCGAGTCGGATCTGCTGCGTGAACATCTCGACGAATCGTACCCAGTAAGGATTCCCCGTCGCCTCGGCAATGCACAGGTGAAAACGCACGTCTTCTTCGACGCCGTCGCCGCCCTTGCGCATCGCATCTTCAACGGCGCGCAGTGCATGCTCGATGGCCGCCAGTTGCCCCGGTGTGCGGCGCACGGCGGCGAGCGCGGCGATTTCCGCTTCAAGACCGCGCCGGACTTCTGTCAGGTTCAGGAGCGACTGCACGGACTGTTCAGTCAAGGGGTCGCCCGTTGCCGCGCGTGAAAGCGCCGTCTGGCAAACAAATGCGCCGCTGCCTTTACGCGTGATCAGAAGTCCGTCGGCCTTCAGAAGCGCAATGGCTTCGCGGATCACCGTGCGGCTCACGCTGAAGTGCTGCGCCATCGCATGCTCCGACGGCAAACGTGTGCCGGGCGCGAGCCCTTCGTTGCGAATCTTCGCCAGCAGCTTCTCTGCGACACGCTCGCCGAGCGTGCCGGCGTCAAACGTGCCAGTGGTCTCGCCGTCCGTTTCCGCCACGGCGCCAAGGGTCGCGGAGGTCATCAGTCATCCCCTTTCAAATGCGTTAACCGTGCAGTCATTGTACGCAATTCTTTTTCTGTTGACAGCTTAAGAACAGGTTAATATCATTTCCGAACAACTTTTAAACATGTTGTTGCTTAAGAGGCGGCAACAAGACAGGAGGAGACGTGCGATGAGCCTCGTGGTCAATAACGTCCAGGTGTTGTTCGCCGGACTTGCGCTGGGTTCGATCTATGCCCTGGTCGCACTCGGTTTCGTGCTGATTGTCAGAGCGACGAACGTCGTCAATTTCGCGCAAGGCGACTTCGCGATGGTCGGCGGCTTCGCGATGGTCGCTTTTCTCAGCAGCGGCCTGCCTTACTGGCTCGCGTTCGTGCTCGCGCTCCTCGCGCTGGGTGTGTTCGGCGTGATTTTCGCGCTCGGGGTCTACTACCCGCTGCGCCATCGCTCGTTTCTGCCTGTGATCATCAGCACGCTGGGCGCGTCGATCTTCATGCAGAACGCCGCGCAGTACATCTTCGGCCCCCAGCCGCGCGCGATGGACCGTCTCTTTGCCAAACCGGGCATCGAGGTGGGCGGCGTCTTCATGGACACGCAGTATCTGGCGATACTCGGCTTCACCGCGCTCGCCGTCACGTTCCAATATGTGCTGTTCGAACGCACGATGCTCGGCAAGAAGTTGCAGGCCACGTCGCAGGACAAGGACATGGCGCGGCTCGTCGGCATTCCGGTCGCGGGCATGATCGCCTTCACGTTTTTCTATAGCGCGGTGCTCGGCGGTCTCGCGGGCGCGCTCGTGTCGCCGATCCTTTTCGTGTCGATCGGCATGGGTTCCATCATCGCGCTCAAGGCGTTCGCCGCCGCGATCATCGGCGGCTTCGGCGACATCACGGGCGCGATCATCGGCGGGCTGCTGCTCGGCGTGGTCGAGAGCTTCGGCGCGCAATACATCTCGGTCGCCTACAAGGATGCGTTCGCATTCCTGTTGCTATTCCTCTTCCTGCTGATGCGCCCGCAAGGCATCTTCGGCGAAAAGATTTCGGAGAAGGCATGAATCAGGTATCCGCCTCCACCCGGCCGGCTCCCGTCGCGCGCGGCAGCCGCTTCAGCTCCGGCGCCGCCGTGCTGGTCTTCGTGGCGCTTGCGGTCGCGCTCGTGCCCTTCGTGGTCCCGCTTACGCCTTACGTGCTGAACATTTTCATGCAGGCGGCGACATACGCGATCGCCGTGCTCGGCATGACCGTCGTGCTCGGCTACACCGGGCAGATCAACCTCGCGCAAGCGTCCTTTTTCGGGCTCGGCGCGTATGCGGTCGGCCTCGGCACCGTGGTGCTCGGCCTGAACTTCTGGGTCACGCTGTTGCTCGGCATCGGCCTCGCGACGGTCGCGGGCTTCGTGCTCGGCCTGACGACGCTGAGGCTCGGTGGCCACTACCTCGCGATGATCACGATCAGCTTCCAGCAGATCTTCGATCTCGTGATGGTCAACTGGTCGGGCGTCACGCAAGGTCCGGACGGCGTCGCGGGCATCGGCCGTCCGTCCATCTTCGGCTTGCAGTTCTCCGACGACCGGATGTACCTGGTGCTGTGCCTCGTATTTCTCTACGCTGCCGTCGCCTTCGTCTGGTGGCTGCCGCACACGCGCATCGGCCGCGCGATGCGCGCGGTGCGCGAGAACGAGCTTGCGGCCGAGGTGATGGGCGTCCATACGCTGCGCGTGAAAGTGACGGCGTTCACGCTGAGCGCCGCGCTCGCGGGCATTGGCGGCGCCTTCTACGCAGCGGGCTTCGCCTACATCAGCCCGGATAACTTCAACTTCGCGCGCTCGATCGAATTTCTCACGATGACGTTGCTGGGCGGCGCGGATTCCGCTTTCGGCGGCGTGTTCGGCACGGGCCTGCTGATCGTGCTGCCCGAGTGGCTGCGGTTCTTGAAAGACATCTATCTCGCCGTGTACGGTCTCGCCGTGATTCTGATCATGGTATTTCTGCCCGCGGGCATCTGGGGTCTCGTGCGCGGACGGTTCGGGCGCGCAGCGAAGAGCGCGTCGATCGACGTCGACAGCATTGCGCCGCTCGCGCTCGATGTCCCGCTCAACAATTGCGCGCCGATCCTCAAAGTCGAGAACATCGCCAAGCACTTCGGCGGGGTGAAGGCGGTGGACGGCATTTCACTGGAAGTCGCGCGCGGGACCGTGCATACGTTGATCGGACCGAACGGCTCGGGCAAGACCACCACGCTGAACGTACTGAACGGCATTTACAAGCCGACGAGCGGCGGGATGACCTTCGACGGCATCGACATCACCGACATGTCGCCGCATCAGCGCGCGGGGCTCGGCATCGGCCGCACCTTCCAGAACATTCGCCTGTTCGCGTCGATGTCGGTGGTCGAGAACGTGATGGTCGGCGCGCAGCGCGCCAACAACCCGATCGCGAACACGCGTGCCGCACTGCACGAACGCGCGTTGTCGGCGCTGAAATTTGTCGGCATGGCGGAGCAGATGCATTTGACCGTCAAGAACCTGCCTTACGGGCATCAGCGGCTTATCGAAATTGCGCGGGCGCTCGCGGGACACCCGAGCTTTCTTCTGCTCGACGAACCGGCGGCCGGCCTGAACCTGACAGAAAAGAAAAATCTCGGCGAACTGCTCAAGCGCCTGAAGGGTCACGGCATGACCATCTTCCTCATCGAGCACGACATCAGTCTGATCGAACAGGTGTCCGACACGATCACCGTGCTGAACTTCGGCAAGAAGATCGCCGAAGGCAATCCCGGCGACGTGATGTCTCATCCTGAAGTGGTCGCCGCCTATCTTGGGGAGAACGCACATGCCGATGCTTGAGCTGAGTCATATCGAAAGTCACTACGGCCGCGTGCAGGCGCTCCACGGCATTTCGTTGCATGTCGAACAGGGCGAGATCGTCGCGCTGCTCGGCGCGAACGGCGCCGGCAAAAGCACTGCGCTGCGCAACGTGTCAGGGCTCGTCGCGCCGACGCGTGGACAGATCCGCTTCAACGGCAAAGCGATCGAGCGGATGTCGGCGGAGAAGATCGTACGCATGGGGATCGCGCATGTTCCCGAAGGGCGGCGGATCTTTCCGGGGCTGACGGTCAGGGAAAACATCATGATCGGCTCGTCGCCGCGCGGCCACGTGAGCCGGCGCGTGCTCGAAGCCGATGTCGAAGAGATGTACGCGATCTTTCCCGATCTGCGACGCCTCTCCGATGCGCTGGGATGGAGCCTCTCGGGCGGTCAGCAGCAAATGCTGGCCGTGGCGCGCGGGCTCATGTCGAAGCCGAAGCTGCTGATGCTCGACGAGCCGTCGCTCGGCCTCGCGCCGATCATCGTGCAGCAACTCTTCGCAACGATCCGCTCGATTCGCGAGCGCGGCACGACGGTGCTGCTCGTCGAACAGAACGCGAATATGGCCTTGTCGGTGGCCGATCGCGGCTACGTGCTCTCGACGGGGCGAGTGATCGTGGAAGGCACGCCCGCAAGCCTGCTCGGCAATGAAGAAGTGCGTGCCGCCTATCTGGGCGGCAAGGCGCCCGCCACCACCGGATAACACCGTGGCCGCGCGCCGTTTTTCAACATACGTTCGCCCATTTCTGGTGAGAGAACATTAGGGAGTCAAGGATGGAAAGAATAGCAATCATCGGCGCGGGACTCATCGGTTGCGCCTGGGCCTCGGTTTTCGCCCGCGCCGGGCATACGGTGGCGCTGTACGACATCGACGCGAACGCCGTGGCGAACGCGCGCGCCACGGTAAAGGCCAGCCTCGTCAAGCAGCACGCCGTGGGGCTGATCGGCGAAGATCCGGAAGTCGTGCTGTCCCGCGTGAGCGCGACCAATTCACTGGAAGACGCCGTGAGCGGCGCGGACTTCGTGCAGGAAAACGTTCGCGAGACAGTCGACGCGAAGAAAGAAATCTACGCGAAGCTCGACAAGCTGATCGGTCCCGGCACGCTGCTGGCCAGTTCGACGTCGGGCATCCCGGCGTCGGCCTTCACTGAGGAGATCGCATGCCGGCAGCGCTGCTTCGTTGGTCATCCTATCAATCCGCCGTCGGTCGTGCCGCTAGTCGAACTGGTGCCCGCGCCGTGGACCGACCCGGCCGTCATTGAACGGGCGCGAGCGATCTATGCGCGCGCCGGGCAGGTGCCGATCGTCGTCAATCGCGAGATTCAGGGCTTTATCGTGAACCGTCTGCAAGGCGCGCTGCTTGCCGAAGCATTTCGTCTCGTCGAGGACGGCTACGTGAGCGGCGGCGATATCGACAAGGCTGTGAAGGACGGTCTGGGCCTGCGCTGGTCGTTCATGGGGCCGATGGAAACGATCGACCTGAATGCGCCGGGCGGCATTCGCGATTACTGCGCGCGTTACGGTCCGCTGTACCACGACGTTGCAAAACAGGCGACGCCGCGTGCATGGACCGATGCGCTGATCGGCAAGCTGGAGCAGGAACGTCTTGCCGAATTGCCGGCTGAGCAGCGCCCCGCGCGCGGAGCATGGCGCGATCAGCGTCTGATGAACCTCGTCGCGCATAAGCGATCGGCACCGAACGAATAATGTTGCGCAACCTGGAACCCGGCGCGGCTTGACCGCTGCATCGGGCGCCGGGCCTTCTACGTCTGGAGACACGTTATGAAAAAAAATTCATCATGGTTTGCGGCCCTCATGGCTACCACCGCTTCCACTGCTGCGCTCGCGCTGGCGTCGTCGCCCGCGCTGGCCGCGGCTCCCATCACATTCGGCATGATGACCGAGAGTACCGGGCCAAGCTCCGAAGCGGGCATCTATCAGGCGAACGGCGCAAAGCTCGCACTCGACGAAATCAACAAGGCGGGCGGCGTGCTCGGCCATCAGCTCGAACTGCGTGACGAGGACAATCAGAGCACGAATCCGGGCTCCGTCCTCGCGATGTCGAAGCTGACGAGCGCGGGCAATCTGTCTGCGCTGATCGCGACGGTTCGCAGCACGCAGATTCAGGCGATCTCTCCGACCGTGATGCGCGCGCGCCTGCCGATCCTCGTGGGCGGCACCGACGTCGGCCTCACGCACGCGAACAATCCGTGGATTTTCCGCGCACGTCCGAACGACGGCTATTCGGCAAAAGTGATCGCCGACTACGGCGTGAACACGATGAAGCTGAAGAAATGGGCTGTCGTGTATTCGACCGATGCGTTCGGCAACGGCGGCAAGAACAATCTGACTGAAGCGCTCAAAGCGGCGGGCATCACACCCGTGATCGTGCAAGGCTTCACGAGCAATTCGCAGGACTTTACGCCGATCGTGCTGGCCGTGAAGAACTCGGGCGCGGACATCGTCGCGACGTACATCGCGAATTCGACCGATGTCGCGATCTTCGGCAAGCAGTTGCGTCAGCTCGGCGTGAAAGCGGCGTGGATCGGCTCGCCGTCCGTATCGACGGCAACCGCGATGAAGCTCGGCAGCGACGCTCTGTACGGTTCCTATTCGATCGCCGACTTCTCGCCCGATTCGAGCCCGGAAGCGCAGGCCTATGCGCAAAAGTATCGCGCGGCCTATAAGGTCGAGCCCGATTTCTATTCCGCGTGGGCGTACGACTCCGTGAAGCTGCTGGCGCTCGCCATCAAGAATGCGAACAGCACGAAGCCCGACGATATCGCGAAGGCGCTGCACGAGATCAAGGGCTATAAGGGCGTTGAAGGCGGTTATTCGTTCGACAAAAACGGCGACGGTTTGCACGGCTACAACATTGTGAAGAACGATAGCGGCAAAATCGTTTTCGTGAAGCACATCGATTTTAATAATCAATAAAGCGGCCGAGGGCGTGTGAAAACGCATTTATCGCCTAAACTGAATCAACACATTGAGACCGGGTGACTCATGAAGCGATTCGTTGAAGGCGATGACCGCAAACAGATCGCACTCCTTCCCGAATGCGTCGACGACTACATCGGGCAGGACAACCCAGTGAGGGTGATAGATGCCTTCGCCGACGAACTGAACCTTGCGGAACTCGGCTTCAACGGT